>PAOI01000018.1 GCA_002707985.1 Sphingomonas sp.
TCACGCTGATCGACGCCGATCCGCAGGGCTCGGCGCTCGACTGGTCCCAGCAACGCAGCCGGGAGGGGCTGGAGCGGCTGTTCGGTGTCGTCGGCCTGGCCCGCGACACGCTCCACCGTGAAGCGCCGGAGCTGGCCCGCGACGCCGACCATGTCGTCATCGACGGCCCGCCACGCGTCGCCGGACTGATGCGATCGGCGCTGCTCGCGGCCGATCTCGTGCTGATCCCGGTGCAGCCGTCGCCGCTCGATGGCTGGGCGTCGGCCGAGATGCTCGCGTTGCTCGGCGAGGCGCGCATCTATCGTCCGCAGCTCGCCGCGCGCTTCGTACTGAACCGCTGCGCGGCCCGCACGATTCTGGCGCGCGAGACCGCCGAGACACTGGTGGATCACGACCCGCCCTTGCTCTCGACCACCATCGGCCAGCGCATCGTCTTCGCCGATGTCGTGCAGACCGGCCGGCTCGCCGCCGAACAAGACGAGGATTGCCCCGGCGCGCGCGAGATCGCCGCGCTCGCGGTGGAAGTCGCGAGGATCGGCGCATGAGCGAGCGGTCCCCGAAGCGCAACTTTGCAGCGCGTCCAGCCGACCTCGAAGACTGGATCAAGGCGCCCGAACGTCAGGCCTCCCGTAGCCAGCCTGCCGAGGACTTTTCGGCCCGGCTGACGATCGACGTCACCGCCAACATGCGCGGCCGCATCAAGATTGCCGCCTTTCAGCGTGGCCAGACCGTCGCCGACATGCTGCGCGCGCTGTTCGAGCGCGAATTCCCATCCCCGTCAGGAGAAGGACAATGACCGGTCTTGTCGCCGCGCCAGTGCGCGTCGGCCGTGCTGCCGCCGAGCTGCCGCCCGAAGCGTTCACCCAGGTCGAACTCGTCTGGATCGAGAAGCAGATGGAGCACTGGGTCAGCTTCGGCCGCGAGCGGCGCGAGCAGATACTCGACCGCCGCCGTCGCATCCTCTTCTTCCCTCCCGGCAGCGTCCTCGCGCTGGTGCGCTGGGCGGCGAACGAGCACGGCACCGTTCTCTCGCGGCTCGACATCCTGCGCACGGTCGAGCGCGGCGCAGCGTGCCAGACCGTTCCGACGGTCACGCCCGGCGCAGAGGTTCTGCTGCATGTCGATGGCTGGCCGAAGGTGGAGCGCGTGCTCCAGCTCATCGACGCCATCGAGGCGCGCGGCATCGACCCGATCGAGGTGTCGCCCGACCATTGGCGCCACGTCCATAACCGGATGACCGTCGGCGAAACGCCGCGCGCTTACGATGCGCGCCAACACCGCGCCTTCCTGCTTCGTCAGGAGATCGGCGCATGACCCGGCTCTCCTACGCCATCGTCACGACCGTGGCCGTGTCGCTTCTCGGCGTCGCCTCGATCGGTTCGTTCGCGCCACGCCTGATCTGGAACGCCTCCGCCAGCACGCCGGTCGGCTTCTACACGATCGACGAACCCGGCCCGGTCGCCGTGACCGATCTGGTCGCGGTGGATGCACCTGAACCACTCGCGACCTTCCTGTCCGAAGGCGGCTACCTGCCGCGCGGCGTGCCGCTGTTGAAGCGCGTCGCCGCGCTCCCGGGACAGCGGGTCTGCCGGACCGGGCTCGCCATCACCGTCGACGGATTGCCGATGGGCGACGCCCTCGACCGCGACAGCAGCGGGCGCCCCTTACCCGTCTGGCAGGGCTGCCGCGTCGTCGCTGACGGCGAGCTGTTCCTGATGAACTGGCAGGTCCGTGGCAGCCTCGACGGCCGCTACTTCGGCCCGCTTCCGGCCTCCGCCGTGATCGGCCGGGCCATCCCTCTCTACACCGATGAGGACGGCGATGGCCGCTTCGTCTGGCGCGCGCCGACGCGGTGACGGCGCTCCCATGACCCTCTTCACCGCACTCTGAAGGAGACCTCCAATGTCCGTGATCGGTCAATTCATGCGCGAGAACGATGGCTTTATCGGCCACCTGACGACGCTGTCCCTGCACCAGGACATCATCATCGTTCCGGCCGAACCATCTGATGCAGAGAACGCGCCCGACTTTCGCGTCCATGTCCTCGATACGATGAGCAACGAAACCGGCGCGGAGATCGGCGCCGGCTGGAAACGCACCGGCGAGAAGGCGGGCGACTACGTCTCGCTGCAGCTCGACGACCCGACGTTCGCGCACCCGATCCGCGCCAATCTCTTCCAGTCCGCCGACGACAAGGCCGCCTGGGGCCTGCACTGGAACCGCCCGCCCAAGCGCAGCGAGCGGGACTGAGCGATGCCCATCGCCCGCAGCCTGCCTGCCGCCGGAGGGAGGATCACCCTCCGGCGCGCAGCCTTCCTTCTCCTTTCCGGCCTGATCCTTCTCGCGCCGGGCGCAGGCCCTGCCCACGCGCAGCAGGCGCCGGTCGAGCGGCCGTCATCCCGCGATCCCTATGGCGCTTACATCGCCGAGGCGGCGCAGCGGTTCGGCGTTCCCGAAGCGTGGATTCGGGCCGTCATGTGCGTCGAAAGCTCCGGCGATGGACGCGCCATCTCTTCGGCCGGCGCGATGGGCCTGATGCAGGTCATGCCCGCCACATGGGCCGACTTGCGCGTCCGACATCGGCTCGGCGGCAATCCCTACGACCCGCGCGACAATATCCTCGCGGGCGCTGCGTATCTGCGCGAAATGCACGATCGCTACGGCTCGCCCGGCTTCCTGGCGGCCTACAATGCCGGCCCGGGCCGCTACGAAGAGTATCTCGCTGGTCGCCCGTTGCCGACCGAAACGCGCGCCTATGTCGCGACGCTCGCCCCCATTGTCGGCGGCGGCGACCTCACCGGCCCCGTCTTGGTGGCCGCCGCCGATCCGCTCGCCTGGACCCGCGCGCCGCTCTTTGTCGTGCAGTCGGCTGGTAGTGTACCCGCCGCGCCGGTGCAGTCCGACGGCGAGCCAGCGGCCGCCACTACCGCCGCCCCGGAGCGCGACCAAGGCACGGCGGCATCGCGCCCCGATGGCCTTTTCGTTGCACGCAGCGTCTCCGGTGGTCCGCGATGACCGCGTTCGCACGCGATCGGGCCATGGCGTGCTCTGGCGGACGGAAGGCGGTCCGCAGAGGGGGAGACGACAGCACAACCGCACGATGGCGAGATAAAAGCCGGCGATGTGCGGCTTGGTGCGGTCGTGTGTTTTCAGGGGCTTATGGCGCATCTGCGCGAGGTGCGCCTGATCGGCGCAGCCTGCGCACTTGCCATTTCGCCAGGGATTACCGCGCGTTTGCGCGAGGTGCGGGGTCTCGGCGATGAGCGGCGAGGACGATTTCCGCATCCGGCCTGGCCGCATCCGCTCGACCCGCGCACAGCAGGCACGGCCCTTCATCGCCCAGGCGCTCGCCGCCGCCCAGCGCGCCGGGGGCCGCGTCTCGCGCTCCGGCCAGATCAGCACCGGCAATCGCTCCCGGTTCGGCCGCGGTCAGCGCGCGACCGTGCAGGCGAACCGATTGCTCACCAGCCGATCGCGCAACGTTGTCATCAAGACGCGCGTCGTCCGTCATGGCGCTCGCGCCGCGCCGCTCAGCGCGCACCTCAGCTATCTCCGGCGCGAGGGCGTTACCCGGGATGGGGAGAAGGCCCGGCTGTTCGGTCCTGAGACCGAAGACGCCGATCCCAAGGCCTTCGCCGAGCGGACCCAGGACGACCGGCATCATTTCCGGTTCATCGTCTCCCCCGAGGACGCGACCGAGATGTCCGACCTCAAGACCTACGCCCGCGACCTGATGGGGCAGATGGAAAACGACCTCGGCACCAAGCTCGATTGGGTCGGTGTCGATCACTGGAACACGGACAATCCGCACGTCCACATCATCCTGCGCGGGCGCACGGACGACGGCCAGGACCTCGTTATCTCCCGCGACTACATCAAGGAAGGCATGCGCGCCCGCGCGCAGGATCTCGTCACGCAGGAGCTGGGGCCGCGCACCGATCACGAGATCCACCGCAATCTGGAACGGCAGATCAATGCCGAACGCTGGACCAACCTCGACCGCCAGCTTGCCCGCGACAGCTATCGCATGGGTGTCGTCGATCTCGCCCCTCACGCCGATCGTCAGCCCGACGAATTCCACGCGATGAAAGTCGGCCGGCTGCGCAAGCTGGAGACACTCGGGCTCGCCGATCAGGTCGGCCCCGGTCAGTGGGTCGTATCGGAGAATGCCGAGGCAACGCTGCGTGAGCTGGGGGAGCGCGGCGATATCATCAAGCGCATCCATCGCGGACTGACAGAGCGCGGCATCGAGCGCGGCGCTGCCAGCTATGTGCTCGCCGGCGAAAGCCTCGACGATCCCGTCATCGGTCGGCTGGTCGACCGCGGCCTCGACGACGAGCTGAAGGGCACGGCCTACGCCGTCGTCGACGGCACGGACGGCCGTACCCATCACATCAAGCTGCCCGATCTCGACGCGGCCGGTGACAGCGCGCCGGGCTCGATCGTCGAACTACGGAAATTCGATGATGCGCAGGGACGCAGGCGGGTCGCGCTCGCCGTGCGCTCGGATCTCGATATCTCCGCCCAAGTCAACGCCACCGGCGCGACCTGGCTCGACCGGCAGGCCATTGCCCGCGAGCCCGTTGCACTCGGCGGTGGCGGCTTCGGTGCCGAGGTGCGCCAGGCGATGGATCGGCGAGCCGACCATCTCATCAACCAAGGACTCGCCGAACGACAGACGCGCGGCGTCAGCTTCTCGCCCGGACTGATCGACACGCTGCGCCAGCGGGAGGTGGAGGCTCTCGGCGAGAAGCTCACGGCCGAGACCGTCCGCCCGTTCACGAAAGCCGGAACCGGGGAATATGTGGCGGGCACCTATCGGCAGCGCTTCGCACTCGCGTCCGGCCGCTTCGCCATGATCGACGACGGGCTCGGGTTCCAGCTCGTGCCCTGGACACCATCCCTCGAACGCCAGCTTGGCCAGCACGTCTCCGGCGTCTCGCGCGGCGCCGGCGGGGTCGACTGGAGCTTCGGCCGCAAACGCGGTCTCGGCATGTAGCCCAATCAAGAAAGGAGTACCCGCCATGTCGGCGACCAAGATTCTGTGGGGCCAGCTTATCACCGTCTGCCTTATCGTGCTGATGACGACCTGGGGCGCGACGCAATGGACGGCCTACCGGCTCGGCTTCCAGCCGCAGCTTGGGCAGCCGTGGTTCGAGCTGGCTGGCTGGCCGATCTACTATCCCCCGGCCTTCTTCTGGTGGTGGTACTTCTATGATGCCTATGCCCCGCCGATCTTCGTCGAGGGCGCTTACATCGCCGCCTCTGGTGGCTTCATCGCCATCGCGGTCGCGATCGGCATGTCGGTCTGGCGAGCGCGCGAGGCGAAGAATGTCGAGACCTACGGCTCGGCTCGGTGGGCGCGCCCTGAGGAGGTGAAGGCAGCGGGGCTGTTGGGACCCGACGGCGTCGTGCTCGGCAAGCATGAAAGAGACTATCTCCGTCACGATGGCCCGGAGCATGTGCTGTGCTTCGCCCCGACGCGATCCGGCAAAGGTGTCGGCCTCGTCGTGCCGTCGCTGCTCACCTGGCCGGGCTCGGCCATCGTCCACGACATCAAGGGGGAGAACTGGACGCTGACGGCTGGCTTTCGATCCCGCCACGGCCGCGTGCTGCTGTTCGATCCGACGAATGCGAAGTCAGCGGCCTACAACCCGCTGCTCGAAGTGCGGCGCGGCGAGTGGGAAGTCCGCGACGTGCAGAACATCGCCGACATTCTCGTCGACCCGGAAGGATCACTCGAGAAGCGAAATCACTGGGAGAAGACGTCGCACGCGCTCTTGGTTGGCGCGATCCTGCACGTCCTCTACGCCGAGGGGGACAAGACTCTGGCCGGCGTCGCCGCCTTTCTCTCCGATCCGAAACGGCCGATCGAGTCGACCCTCGCGGCGATGATGAAGACGGCCCACCTTGGCGAGGCCGGCCCGCACCCGGTGATCGCCAGCGCCGCCCGCGAACTCCTCAACAAATCCGACAACGAGCGGTCCGGCGTGCTGTCGACGGCGATGTCGTTCCTCGGCCTGTATCGCGATCCCGTCGTGGCCGAGGTCACCCGCCGCTGCGATTGGCGCATCGTGGACATTGTCGGCAGCAAGCACCCGACCACGCTCTACCTCGTGGTGCCGCCGTCGGACATCAACCGCACCAAGCCGCTCATCCGCCTGATCCTCAATCAGGTCGGCCGCCGCTTGACCGAGGACCTCCAGGCGAAGGGCAACCGCCATCGGCTACTGCTCATGCTCGACGAATTTCCCGCGCTCGGCCGCCTCGACTTCTTCGAGAGCGCGCTGGCGTTCATGGCGGGTTACGGCCTGAAGGCCTTCCTCATCGCCCAGTCGCTGAACCAGATCGAGAAGGCCTATGGGCCGAACAACTCGATTCTCGACAACTGCCATGTTCGCGTGAGCTTTGCCACCAACGACGAACGCACCGCCAAGCGGGTATCGGACGCACTCGGCACAGCCACCGAGATGAAGGCGATGAAAAACTATGCCGGGCACCGGCTGTCGCCGTGGTTGGGGCATCTGATGGTCTCGCGCTCCGAGACTGCCCGGCAGCTTCTGACGCCGGGCGAGATCATGCAGCTTCCCCCATCGGATGAGATCGTCATGGTCGCGGGCATCCCGCCGATCCGGGCGAAGAAGGCACGATACTATGAGGATCGACGGCTTCAGGAGCGGATCCTGACCCCGCCGACCCTGACGAAGCCGCGAACAGGTCAGGCCGACGACTGGAGCACCCTGCCGCTGCCGTCGGCGCCCGCTCTCCACGCATCGATCGCGGCGCAGGAGGCGTCGGACGATGATCCGACAGAATCCGAGCGTCGTCATCAGCCCGAACTCAGCCGAACGAAAACCGTCGAGCGCAAGGCGGTCATCGAAAACGAGTTCGAAATCGATCCTCTCGATGACGTGGAGGAGGATGCCGCGCGCCTTAGCCGCATGAACCAGACCATGCGCCAGGTTGCCCGTCAGGCCTCGCTCGACCCGGGTGACGGGATCGAACTGTAGGAGGCGGCTGTGACGAAACCTCCCAAGAAGCAGCGGCTGTCGGTCTATCTCGATCCCGATGTGATGAAGGCGCTCGCCGCTCACGCCGCGCGGCGAGACCTGTCCCTGTCGCTGGTCGCGGAAGCCGGCATCGCCTCCTTCCTGTCGCCTGATGCCGCCGAACGGCAAGAGGCGGCCACCACCAAGCGGCTCGACCAGCTCGATCGTCGCATGGCGCGGATGGAGCGCGATCTTGGCATATCGGTCGAGACGCTCGCCGTGTTTATCCGCTTCTGGCTGACGTCCAACCCGCCACTGCCAGAGCCGGCGCAGATCGCGGCGCGTGCGAAGGCCGCCGAGCGCTACGAAGCTTTCGTCACGGCCCTTGGCCGACGACTCGCGCAGGGACCGAAGCTCAGGCAGGAAATTGCGGAAGACATCCCCGCGCGCGACGCGGAATAATCACTGATCTCCGCATCACAAGTATTCGGGCATTCCGCCGTTTCCCTGTCTTTGTACGCCACAGTACGACGGCCACATGATGGTTGTTGTCAGGCCATGATTTCTGCCTCTTCTACTCATCCCCGATCCAGGGCCGCCTATCGCGGTCCCGCAAGAGAACGGGGACGACGTGGCAGCCACTCACCAGAAATCGGAGGCGATCCTTCGCGGTGCGCGGATGCTGCGCACCGCACTTGGGCCGGCGATCGCCACGTTTCTGGAAGATCCCGCGATCGTCGAGGTGATGCTCAACCCCGATGGGCGGCTCTGGGTCGACCGACTATCAGAAGGCCTCTCAGACACCGGTGAACGCCTCTCGCCGGCCGATGGCGAGCGCATCATTCGCCTGGTCGCGCATCATGTCGGCGCCGAGGTTCATCCCGGGGCTCCGCGCGTCTCGGCCGAGCTGCCGGAAACGGGGGAGCGGTTCGAGGGGCTGTTGCCGCCCGTCGTGTCCGCGCCGGCCTTTGCGATCCGCAAGCCCGCGGTCGCGGTGTTCACGCTCGACGATTACGTCGCCGCCGGCATCATGCAGGCGGTCCAGGCCGAGGCATTGCGTGTCGCGGTCGGCGAACGTCGCAACATCCTCGTTGCCGGTGGCACCTCGACCGGCAAGACCACGCTCACCAACGCGCTTCTCGCCGAGGTGTCGAAGACCTCGGACCGCGTCGTCCTGATCGAGGACACGCGCGAGCTGCAATGCGCCGCGCCGAACCTCGTCGCCATGCGCACGAAGGACGGCGTCGCTTCGCTGTCCGATCTGGTCCGCTCCTCGCTGCGCCTTCGTCCCGATCGCATCCCGATCGGCGAGGTGCGCGGAGCTGAGGCGCTCGACCTCCTGAAGGCCTGGGGCACCGGCCATCCCGGCGGCGTCGGCACGATCCACGCTGGCACCGCCATCGGCGCGCTGCGACGGATGGAGCAGCTCATCCAGGAAGCCGTCGTCACCGTCCCGCGCGCTCTGATCGCCGAAACGATCGATCTGGTCGCCGTGCTCTCCGGCCGTGGCGCATCGCGCCGCCTCGCCGAACTCGCCCGCATCGAGGGCCTCGGCCCCGACGGCGACTACCGCGTCACCCCCGCAACCCAGCCCCCCACAGGAGACCCGTCATGATCCAGCACGCCCTGCGCATCCGCCGCCATATCGCGACAGCGGCATCCGTCACATTCGTCTCGTTGGCAATGGCGCCGGCCGCCCATGCGTCGGGATCGTCGATGCCGTGGGAAGCCCCGCTCCAGTCGATCCTCGAATCGATCGAGGGGCCGGTCGCCAAGATCATCGCCGTGATGATCATCATCATCACCGGCCTGACGCTCGCCTTCGGCGACACGTCGGGCGGGGCGCGCAAGCTCATCCAGATCGTCTTCGGCCTGTCGATCGCCTTCGCCGCGTCGAGCTTCTTCCTGTCGTTCTTCTCGTTCGGCGGCGGAGCGCTTGTCTGATGGCGGACGGCGCGGACCATCGCGGCGAAGTGCCGGGCTTTTCGGTCCCGGTTCATCGGGCGCTGACCGAGCACATCCTGCTCGGCGGCGCGCCGCGTTCGCTCGCCATCCTCAACGGTACGCTGGCCGCCGCGCTCGGCCTCGGCCTGCGCCTCTGGCTCGTCGGCCTGGCGCTGTGGGCCGTTGGGCATTTCGCGGCCGTCTGGGCGGCCAAACGCGATCCGCAGTTCGTCGATGTCGTGCGCAAGCATCTGCGCATTCCCGGCCACCTATCGGTCTGAAGGGCGACGCCGATGATCAACCTTGCCGAATATCGCAACCGCAACGCCCGCCTCGCGGACTTCCTGCCTTGGGCCGCCCTGGTCGGCGAAGGCGTGGTTCTCAACAAGGACGGTAGCCTGCAGCGCACCGCCCGGTTCCGCGGCCCCGATCTCGACAGCGCCGTACCGGCCGAGCTGGTCGCCGTCGCCGGCCGGCTCAACAACGCATTCCGCCGCCTCGGTTCGGGCTGGGCCATTTTCGTCGAGGCGCAGCGCCACGGCGCCGCGACTTATCCCGCCAGCATGTTCGCCGACAGCGCCTCCGCGCTCGTCGACGCCGAACGCAAGGCCGACTTCGAAGAGGCCGGCGCGCATTTCGAGTCCAGCTACTTCCTCACCTTCCTCTATCTGCCGCCGGCCGAGGATGCCGCTCGCGCCGAGACCTGGCTCTACGAGGGCCGGGACCACGCCGGCGTCGACGCGCGGGAAGTGCTCCGCGGCTTCGTCGACCGCACCGATCGCATCCTCAACCTGATCGACGCCTTCATGCCCGAATGCGCCTGGCTCGATGACCCCGAGACGCTGACCTATCTCCATTCGACCGTCTCGACGAAGCGCCATCGCGTCCGCGTCCCCGAAACGCCGATGTACCTCGACGCGCTGCTCGCCGATCAGCCGCTCACCGGCGGCCTGGAGCCCCGGCTTGGAGACGCCCATGTTCGCATCCTCACCATCGTCGGTTTCCCGACCGCGACGACGCCCGGCATCCTCGACGAGCTGAACCGGCTCGCCTTTCCGTATCGCTGGTCGACGCGGGCAATCCTGCTCGACAAGACCGACGCGACCAAGCTGCTGACAAAGATCCGGCGGCAGTGGTTCGCCAAGCGAAAGTCGATCGCCGCCATCCTCAAGGAGGTGATGACCAACGAGGCTTCGGCCCTGGTCGACACCGATGCGGCGAACAAGGCGGCCGACGCCGACATGGCGCTGCAGGAGCTTGGCGCCGACTATGCCGGCCAGGCCTATGTGACGGCGACGATCACCGTCTGGGACGACGATCCGCGCATCGCCGCCGAGAAACTGCGGCTGGTCGAGAAGGTGATCCAGGGCCGCGACTTCACCGCGATGCCCGAGACGATCAACGCCGTGGACGCCTGGCTTGGCTCGCTGCCCGGCCATGTCTACGCCAACGTTCGCCAGCCTCCCATCAGCACNTTGAATCTCGCNCACATGATCCCGCTGTCGGCGGTGTGGGCGGGNCCGGAACGGGACGAGCACTTCGATGCACCCCCACTGCTTTACGGCAGAACGGAGGGCTCGACCCCGTTCCGGCTTTCCATCCATGTCGGCGACGTCGGTCACACGCTGATCGTCGGCCCGACCGGCGCTGGCAAATCGGTTCTGCTGGCTCTCATGGCGCTTCAGTTCCGGCGCTATCCACAATCCCAGGTCTTCGCCTTCGACTTCGGGGGATCGATCCGCGCTGCCGCGCTCGCCATGCGAGGGGACTGGCACGATCTCGGCGGCGGCCTGACCGAAGGTGCCGCCGACAGCGTTTCGCTCCAGCCGCTGGCCCGGATCGACGACGTCGCCGAGCGCGCCTGGGCTGCCGACTGGCTGGTCGCGATCCTGGGCCGCGAAAGCGTGCAGATCACCCCCGAGATCAAGGAGCATCTGTGGTCGGCGCTGTCGTCGCTCGCGTCAGCTCCAGTCGCCGAGCGCACGTTGACGGGCCTGTCCGTCCTGCTCCAGTCCAACGACCTCAAGCAGGCGCTGCGGCCTTACTGTGTCGGCGGCCCATATGGCCGTCTCCTTGATGCCGAGTCCGAGCATCTTGGCGAGGCGAACGTCCAGGCTTTCGAGACCGAAGGTCTGATCGGCACCGGCGCAGCGGCAGCCGTTCTAGCCTATCTCTTTCATCGCATCGAGGACCGCCTCGACGGGCGACCGACCCTGCTCATCGTCGACGAAGGCTGGCTCGCTCTTGATGATGAGGGCTTTGCTGGCCAGCTCCGCGAGTGGCTGAAGACGCTGCGAAAGAAAAACGCCAGCGTCATCTTCGCCACCCAGTCGCTCTCCGACATCGACGGCTCGGCGATCGCGCCGGCCATCATCGAGAGCTGCCAGACGCGCATCCTGCTGCCGAACGAGCGGGCGATCGAGCCGCAGATCACCGCCATCTATCGGCGCTTCGGCCTCAACGATCGCCAGATCGAGATCCTCGCGCGGGCGATGCCGAAGCGCGACTATTACTGCCAATCCCGGCGCGGCAATCGCCTGTTCGAGCTGGGCCTATCGGAAGTCGCGCTGGCCCTCTGCGCCGCCTCATCCAAGCAGCACCAGGCGATGATCGCCGACGTTCATGCCCGCAGCGGCACGGACGGATTTCTCGCCGAATGGCTGGCCGCGAACCGGCTCGATTGGGCCGCCGACCTCATCACCGGCCTCACCAATGTCATCCCCCACGCAGATCAGGAGGCACTCCCATGACCCGTCCCGTTCGCGCCCGCACGCGCGCCCTGCGCATGGCGACCGCAATCCTTGCGGCGCCGCTCGCACTGTCACCGATCCTCAGCACCCCCGCCGCGGCGCAATGGATCGTCTACGATCCAACTAACTACGCACAGAACGTGCTGACGGCGGCGCGCACGCTCCAGCAGGTCAATCAGCAGATCACGCAGCTTCAGAACGAAGCGACGATGCTGATCAACCAGGCGCGCAATCTCGCGAGCTTGCCTTACTCGTCGCTCCAGCAGCTCCAGCAATCGGTCCAGCGCACGCAGCAGCTTCTGCAAGAGGCACAGGGCATCGCTCTCAATGTCCAGCAGATCGACCGCGCGTTCCAGACCACCTACGGTAACGCCTCGATGTCCACGTCCGATCAGGCGCTCGTCGCGCAGGCACGCGAGCGCTGGCAGAATACGGTCGGCGGTTTGCAGGACGCCATGCGCGTGCAGGCCGGCGTCGTCGGCAATATCGACACCAACCGTAATGAAATGTCGGCGCTGGTCGGCCAGAGCCAGGGCGCCACCGGCGCGCTGCAGGCGACGCAGGCCGGCAATCAGCTTCTCGCCCTCCAGGCCCAGCAGCTCGCCGACCTTACAGCCGTCGTCGCCGCCAACGGGCGCGCGCAGAGCCTCTCCGAGGCCGAACGCGCCGCCGCAGCCGAGCAAGGCCGCGAGCAGCGTCGTCGCTTCCTGACGCCGGGCAGCGGCTACCAGCCGGGCAATGCCCGCATGTTCCCGAACGGCAACTGAGGGCGCGGCCATGGACGGCAAGATGCTCGCCCGGCTAGGCGCCGTCGTGTTCGTTGCGGTCGCGATCACTGCGACCGCCATCGAGATGAGCCGGAAGGAGGAAGCGCCCGAGGCGTGGCCGTCGGGCCGCGGGGCCGTGACTGCGGCCGACCCGTTGCGGGACGAACTGATCCGCTGCCAGGCGCTCGGCGAAGCGGGTCCCCGCGATTCGGCTTGCCTGCGAGCCTGGGCCGAAAACCGCAACCGCTTCCTCGCGCCCGGCGCGCGACCTGCCGAGCGACTGCCGGATATGCCCCCAGCGCCGCAAAACGACACCACGCCCCAACCGGGCAGCACTGATCAGCCGGCCTTGGAGCCGGCCGCGCCGATCGCGCCGCCGCAGCTAGACGAGGCGAGATAGCATTATGGGCGGCACCGGCGTCATCGACCACTTCCTCGAGGTCTTCACTCGCTACATCGACAGCGGTTTCGGTCTGCTCAGCGGCGAGGTCGCCTTCATCGCCACAACGCTGATCGTCATCGATGTAACGCTTGCGGCGCTGTTCTGGAGCTGGGGTGCCGACGACGACATCATGGCGCGGCTGGTCAAGAAGACCCTGTTCGTCGGCGTCTTCGCCTACATCATCGGCAACTGGAACAACCTCGCCCGGATCGTCTTCGAAAGCTTCGCCGGCCTCGGCCTAAAGGCCAGCGGCACCAGCTTCTCGACCGCAGACCTCATGCGTCCCGGCAAGGTCGCGCAGACCGGGCTCGACGCCGGACGGCCGCTGCTCGACTCGATTTCCAGCCTGATGGGCTATTGGTCGTTCTTCGAGAATTTCATCCAGATCGCCTGCATGTTCCTCGCCTGGGCGCTGGTGCTGCTGGCCTTCTTCATTCTCGCCATCCAGCTCTTCGTCACACTTATCGAGTTCAAGCTGACGACGCTGGCGGGCTTCGTGCTGATCCCGTTCGGCCTGTTCGGCAAGTCGGCCTTCATGGCCGAGCGCGTGCTCGGCAACGTCATCTCCTCCGGCATCAAGGTCCTGGTGCTGGCCGTCATCATCGGCATCGGCTCGACCCTCTTCTCCGAGTTCACGTCCGGCTTCGGCGGCGCAACCCCCACCATCGACGAAGCGATGGCGATCGTGCTCGCCGCGCTGTCGCTGCTCGGCCTCGGCATCTTCGGTCCGGGCATCGCGAGCGGCCTCGTCTCCGGCGGCCCGCAACTCAGCGCCGGCGCAGCGGTCGGCACGGGCTTGGCCGCAGGCGGCATGGTCGCGCTCGGCGCTGGCGCCGTTGGCGCCGCAGCGTCGGGTGGCGCCGCGCTGGCCGGTGGCGCTGCCGCAGCCGCCCGTGGCGGCGCGGCAATAGCTGGCGGTGCATCCACCGCCTACAGCCTCGGCGCTGCCGGTCAATCCGGCGCGGCCGGAGTCGCTTCCGGGCTCGGGGGCGTTGCCCGTGCCGGCGGTAGCGCCGCCGTCTCACCACTGCGACGCGCCGCTTCGCGTGCCGCCGAAAGCATGCGTTCCAGCTTTAACGCGGGCGGCAAGGCCGCCTTCGAGGTGACGGGTGGTACGTCCACCGCGGGCTCGATGGGCGGTGACGCTGCCGGTGACAGCGCCGCTGCCGCCGGTTCCGCAAACGCCGGCGGTCCGCCGGCCTGGGCGCAGCGGATGCGGCGCTCGCAGCACATGACCCATGCCGTCCAGGCCACGGCCCATGCCGTCCGCTCAGGCGACGCCCATGGCGGCGGCTCTTCCGTCAATCTTTCCGAAGGCGATCGCTGATGTTCAAACGACCAACCACCCACTACGGCAAAGCCCCCGAGCCCGAGACGCCCTATCAGCGCGCCGCCCAGGTCTGGGATGAACGCATCGGCACCTCGCGCGTGCAGGCCAAGAATTGGCGACTGATGGCGTTCGGCTCGCTGATCCTGTCCGCTGGCTTTGCTACCGCGCTCGTCGTGCAATCGGCGCGGGGCACGATCGTGCCATGGGTGGTGCAGGTCGATCGCCTCGGTCAGGCTCAGGCCGTGGCGCCGGCCGAAGCCGACTATCGTCCGACTGATCCGCAGATCGCGTTTCACCTGGCGCGCTTCATCGAGCAGGTCCGCTCGATCCCTGCCGACGCGATTATCGTGCGGCAGAATTGGCTGCGCGCCTACGACTTCACGACCGATCGCGGCGCAATGGCGCTGAATGACTATGCCCGTTCCAACGATCCGTTCGCGCGGGTCGGCCGCCAGCAAGTCGCCGTCGACGTCTCCAGCGTTATCCGTGCTTCGCCCGACAGCTTCCGCGTCGCCTGGGTCGAGCGCCGCTATGAGAACGGCCAGCTCGCCGAGACCACGCGCTGGACGGCGATCCTGACGATCGTCGTGCAGACCCCGCGCAACGCCGACCGGCTCAGGGCGAACCCGCTCGGCATCTACGTCAACGCCATCAACTGGTCACGGGAGCTTGGGCAATGAAGCCGTATTTCCGTAAAGCCGGAAACCCGGCTTCGCACACACTCGTATTTCCGGCTCTCCGTAGATCCGCTTTCCCCATGGCCCTGCTGGCCACAACCGCGCTCGCCGGCTGCGCCACCACCACTCCACCCCCGGAGATCTCCTACGACAACGCCGCTCCGGCGGTGCAGACGGTCGACCCGCCAGCGCCGGTGACCGTGGTCGAACTGCCCCGGCCGCTACCGCTGGCTGGTCAGTTGCAGCGCGTGCCGGAGACGCGCCGCGCGCCAGAGCCCACCGACCCCACCGCCAGGGTCAACCAGGCCAATGCCGCTGCGCGTATCCAGCCGGTGCGGGATGGCTTCATCAACTCGATGCAAGTCTATCCCTTCACGCAGGGCGCGCTCTATCAGGTTTACACCGCCGTAGGGCAGATCACCGACATCGCGTTGCAGCCCGGTGAGCAACTCGTCGGCTCAGGGCCTGTCGCAGCCGGCGACACCGTGCGCTGGATCATCGGCGATACCGAGAGTGGTTCAGGCGCGACCCGCCAAATCCACATCCTCGTGAAGCCCACGCGGGCCGACCTGATGACGAACCTCGTCATCAACACCAACATGCGCACCTATCACATGGAGCTTCGCTCGACCGAGCGGACCTATATGGCGTCCGTCTCATGGCAGTATCCACAGGACCAGCTCATCGCGCTGCGCCGTCAGAACGCGGAGGCGCAGGCCGCCCAGCCGGTTGCGAGCGGTGTCGATCTCGCCAACGTCAACTTCCGTTATGCGATCGAGGGCGATCGAGCGCCTTGGCGGCCACTGCGCGCCTTCGACGATGGCCGGCAGGTCTTCATCGAATTCCCTCGCGGCATTGGTCAGGGCGAGATGCCGCCGCTCTTCGTTGTCGGTCCCGAGGGCAACACCTCCGAGCTGGTGAACTACCGGGTTCGCGGCCACCACATGATCGTCGACCGCCTGTTCGCCGCCGCCGAGTTGCGCTTTGGTTCGGGAGATCGTCAGAAGCGCGTCCGCATCACCCGCACCGACGGGAGGTCGGCGTCGTGAGCGAGAACGAGCCCTGGAATGAGGAAGTCCCGGACAAGGATACGCAGCCGCTGCCCGGCGAGCCGGTCGGGCCTGCGCCGATGCGTTTGCGTGCGGAGCCACCGCGCGTCACCCGGCTATCGCGCAAGGTCCTCGCGGGAATTGGCCTCGTCTCCAGCGTCGGACTCGGCGGTGCTCTCGTCTATGCGCTTCAGACCCGTGATGGCGGCCGTCCGAACGAGGAACTCTACTCGACGGAGAACCGCTCGACCGCCGATGGGCTCGCTGGCTTGCCGCGGGACTACAGCGGCGTGCCTCGCCTTGGACCGCCCCTGCCGGGCGATCTCGGCCGCCCGATCGTCGGCGCACGGGAGCGGGGTCAGCCTGTTCCAACGCCCGGCATCGCCACCCCCAATCCCGGCATCAGTCCGGAAGAGCAGCGCAGATTGCAGGAAATCGAGACGGCCAGGACCAGCCGGCTGTTCTCGGGCTCCGAGACTCGCGCCGGAGCCTCAGCCGCAACGCCGGCCATCGCTGCACCGCCGACGCCCGACCTGGCGAGCCTTGGCCTCGCGCCTCAGCCGGCAACGCCATCGGCGCAGGACCGCCAGAACGCCTTCCTCAACGCGGCCCCGGATCGCCGCACCGTCGCGGCCGATCGTGTCGCTGCGCCGGCGTCGCCGAACATCCTCCAGGCCGGCGCGGTTATATCGGCCGCGCTTATCACCGGCATCAGATCCGACCTGCCAGGCCAAATCACGGCGCAGGTCACCGAGAACATCTACGACAGCCCGACGGGTCGCATCCTTCTCGTGCCACAAGGTACGCGAGTCATCGGCCAATACGACAACAACGTTCAGTTCGGTCAGAGCCGCGTTCTGCTCGTTTGGACTCGGCTGATTTTCCCGAACGGCCCCTCGATCGTCCTTGAGCGGCAGCCTGGGGCCGATGTTGAAGGGTCCGCCGGTCTGCAGGACGGCGTCGATTATCACTGGTGGGACCTCGCCAAGGCAGCCGGGCTATCGACGCTGCTCAGCGTCGGCGCGGAGCTTGCCACCAACGATGACGACCGGCTGATCCAGGCGATCCGGAACGGGGGCCAGGATACGATCAATGACGCTGGCCAGCAGATCATCCGCCGCCAGCTCAACGTCGCACCCACGCTGACAATCCGACCCGGCTTCCCAGTGCGCGTGATCGTTACGCGCGACTTGGTGCTCGAACCCTACGGAGGTTGAGATGACCAAGCTCAAACTCGGCGTGATCGCAGAAGACAAGCCTGTCAAAGTCACAGTCGAACTGCCGGCGCCGCTCCATCGCGATCTCGTTGCTTATGCGGAGATCCTAGCCCGCGAGACTGGTCAGCCGGTGGCCGAGCCGGCGAAACTCATAGCGCCCATGGTACAGCGCTTCATTGCCACCGACCGCGGCTTTGCAAAGGCGCGCCGCCATTCACCTCAATGACATTCGCAGTCGGTTTTCACGCCTTACTGCCGCCACGCCCTACCGCTTCCGCAACTGCTATGAGGCGGAGGACTGCTGGATTTGCATTGTCAGAGCGCCATATCGCCGACGCTGGCAGTGCGTCGGATTCGCCAGCGAGCGGAATGAAACGCAATCCTTCCACTCGGCGGGCGGCAGACTCACCGACAAATGTTATCCCGCATCCCGAGACAACGAGATCAAACACACTGGCCTCTGAGACGTCCTGAATATCTATTTTCGGCCTATGCCCGCCCTGCGTCAGCTTCGCGATTATCTGGTGCTGAACTTCTGAGCCTTGCTCAGCCTTGGATAATAGAATTGTGTCATCGCGAGTGTCTTGCCATGTGAGGACTTGGTGATTGAAAAGTCGGTGAGTGTTCCCCAAGGCCGCTAAAATGGCTTCTCTCCATAACACCCGAGTTTCGCAGACGGGATTGCAGTCGGTTCCTATCAGGAAGGCAACATCGAGCGTACCCATCGCCACCTTATGGCTCGTCTTACTCGTCGTGTCCTCCATGAGCGCGATGTTCACCGATGGAAATAGAGCCTTGAACTTTCGTAATACCTCGCCAAACAACCCGCCAGTGCGCGATGACGCAACTCCGACGCGGACTTGACCCGCCTCCCCACTGTCGACAGCAACTGCGTAACGAGCGGCGAGATCTAATTGCTGGGCGCCGGCCATTGCCCGTTCCAAGAAGGCAGCGCCTGCCGTTGTGGGCGAAACACCAATTCGACTTCGCTTGAACAGGGGAACGCCTAATCGGTGCTCAAGATGCTGAATGCGTCGGCTGAGTGACGATTGGGACAATGCCAGCATCTCTGCTGCTTGTCGAAAACTGCCAGTTTCCGCTGCCGCGATCGCACAGCGCAGATTTCGTAGATCCAGGATCATATTGGGCAAACATCACCCCCCATGTCGATATACGCTTCAGACGACCGCGTTTTTCCGGAATTTGGCGTTGCCAACACCGTCTCGGTAGTCCCGCGTCCTGAAAACTCCGTCGCCGATAGGGGAACACTGATGACAGCAGCTGCGCACGCTGAGGAAGCACCTAACTCCACCGATGGCGATTGATGTCGGCGGCAGCGCTCCTGATTATGCAACACAGATGTACGTTCGCCGATGCTACCGGATCGTGATCGGCAGTGCCACATGCAGATAAATTTGCGTTCCGGTCCCAGCAATTCCCACGCAATTGCCTCGGTCCGTCGCGCAGGGAAAGGAACGACGATGAAAGCGGCTGTCTACGATCATAACGGTCCACCGGAAGTCCTTCGCTACACGGACGTGCCCGACCCCAAAATTCGTTCGCGGGATGTCCTGATCCAGGTCGAGGCGATATCCGTTGAGGGCGGAGACCTGATCAACCGTCGCAGTTCGCCGCCGGGGCACCCCGCATATGTCGTCGGCTATGCCGCAGCGGGCACGGTGGTGGCGATCGGTGACGCGGTCACGGACCGCAAGCCCGGCGACCGAGTTACCTCATGGGGCTTGGATGGATCCCACGCCCAACTCCGCGCAGTTCCGACAGATCAGACTTGGCTGCTGCCCGCAGGCGCAGGCGTAGCAGAAGCCGCGGCGATCCCGATCGGCTTCGGAACTGCCCATCATTGCCTGTTCGCGAGAGGGCGGCTCTCAAGCGGAAGCTCCGTCCTCATCCAAGGTGCAGCGGGGGGTGTCGGGGTCGCGGCAGTGCAGCTCGCCCGCCAGGCCGGCGCGACCGTAATCGCCGTCGCTAGCGGTGAGGATCGCGTCCGCAGCGTCATCGAGCTCGGTGCATCGCGTGTAATCGACCATAACGTCGAATCGGTCGTGGACGTGGTCCGTGACCTCACCGGCGGCCGAGGCGTTGACCTCATCGTCGATCCGGTAGGTTCCACCTTGGCGACATCCCTCGCCGCGCTCCGCGACGAAGGAGTCTTGGTGTCCGTGGGCAATGCCGGCGGCGGGGCTCTGACAGTGGATTTTTGGCCAGCGGTGCAGCGAAATCAAACGGTCATCGGCGTATTCATGGGAACCGTCCTCTCACGTGCAGCGGTGCGCCAAACCATCGACATGATGCTCGCCGACGTTGCGAAAGGCAGTCTCACCGTGCCAATCGACAGAAGGTTTCCGCTCGCCGAGGCAGGGGCCGCCCATCGGTATGCCGAGGACAACAAGGTCCTCGGCCGTATCGTGCTGATCCCCTGACGCCGATTTCGCGCCCAACCGCTACCGAGCGCCCGCTGTCAGGCGATCGCGCCCGCGTCGGCGGTCAAGGTGGCGCCTGTAATTACACTCGCCGCGGGACTTGATAGAAACACGACCGCATTCGCGATTTCACTCGGCTTGGCGAAGCGGCCCAGAGACGTCAAACTCCGTTGGAAATCTGCCGCCGGGCCGTCTGCGGGGTTCGCGTCAGTATCCACAGATCCGGGCTGCACGAGGTTCACGGTGATGCCCTGCGGCCCGAGTTCACGTGACAACCCGCGAGTGAAGGACGTAAGCGCGGCCTTGGACATCGCATAGGCCGTTACGCCCGGAAATGGGACGCGTTCGCCGAGCCCCGACCCAATCGAGATTATGCGCCCCCCAGCAGAGAGATGCGGAATGGCGGCCTTCGCGAATAGCACTGGTGCTCGCACGTTGACGTCCATCAGCTTCTGATACTCGGCCACATCGAGGTCGGCGATCAGACCGGAATGGCCGATCGCCGCGCTATTGACGAGAATATCAAGACCACCGAGCGCCGAGACGGCCTCGCTCACGGCGCGCGTGATCGCATCCGGGTCTGCGCTATCGGCCTGTATCGTTCGCGTCTGCCGCCACAGATCAATCTGAGGCCGACACTAATTGAGATGGGGGCTGGCCTCAGAAACCTGACGACTGCGGTCCGCAGGCTCATCGGAGGTCAGCCCTTGTTGTTGCAGTGGCGATGAGTCATGAAAGTCATGCATCAGCGTGTAGGTCCGGTCCCTTGCGGGATCGGCACGGGCACACCGAATTTTCGACTAGTCGAGGCGAATTACATACCCCTATTAACGGCTCCACTCCCACCGTGTCTTATTGCAACATATTGATTATCATGTCGATTTCCGAGAACGCCGATAGGTGCACAATCATCCGTCAGGCGATCCATCGCCCAGTCGCGCCGATATCGAAATCACGCGCGCGGTGGCCGAAGCGGGCAAGCGGCTGGGCATCGCCTTGCACGATCATATCATCCTGGGGCGGGAGGGGCATAGCAGCCTGCGCGCAATGGGCGTGATCTGA
>PAOI01000019.1 GCA_002707985.1 Sphingomonas sp.
ACGCGATGCGCGGGCGGTTCGT
This sequence comes from Sphingomonas sp., assembly GCA_002707985.1. Taxonomy (GTDB): domain Bacteria; phylum Pseudomonadota; class Alphaproteobacteria; order Sphingomonadales; family Sphingomonadaceae; genus Sphingomonas. Next base: position 23 of record PAOI01000019.1, read on the forward strand.
CGGGATCGACATAGGGATTGCGCCACACCATGTGCGCGGCAAAGCCCATCGATTGCTTGTCCTCGTCGAGATAATCCTTGAGCACGCCGATCGGAGTGAAGCCGTTGGACAGCTGAAACCCGATCACCGGGTCGCGCAGCTTCCCCTCGACCACCTGATCCAGATAGTCTTCCGGCCCGCGCACCTTGCGCAGATTGCGCCGATAGTTCGGCATCCGCCCGGCAAAGACGATGCCTTTCAGCTCCAGTCGTTCGCATAGCGCGCGGCGCGCTTCATAGAGGCGCTTGCCGATGCGCAGGCCGCGCTGTTTCGTCGCGACTGCCATTTCAAAGCCGTAGAGCCAGTCGCCGGTCGGATCGTGACGGCTGCCGAAGCCGTTGCCCGAAATCGATTCCCAGTCATGCGGGGCAAGCGCGACTTCCTCATCGATCCGGCTCGACGCGCAATAGCCGACCACTTCGCCTTCATAGAGCGCGACGAACTGACCATCGGGAAAATTGTTGATCTGGCCCCGGATCATGCCCGCGGTATAGTTTTCGACGCCGGTATAAACGCTGCCGATCAGCGTCAGGATGCCGGGTATGTCGGCCGTGGTGGCGGTGCGGACTTCCAGCTTGGCGGGCGAACGGCGGGACATATTGCTCCTTCAGCGTAACGATCGTGCCCTAGGAAGCCGCGAAGGCGCTTTTGGGTTCCCTCACAAAAACCGCAGTTCCCCGTGCAAAGTTCGCACCGGTTCGCACCAACCCGTGCGCGTGCGGGCGCATGTCTGGGCGAGAGCCGAGCCGGGCATGGTGACGGGATGGCACGGATCGGGGGTTGTAGGACAGGGGATTTTGGGGGCGATCAAAAGTTAGCGCCTCCGAAGGGGAGAGCTTCGATTCTTGTGGTCGAGATGAGGCACAATATCTGAAATCAAGAGATTCCCACCGGAATCTGCGCATGTTATCAAGATGCAAAAGAGGCGAGTTTTGGCACAACAGTCATCTATTGAATGGACGGATCTAACGTGGAATCCGGTTGTCGGCTGCTCAATTGCGAGCGCTGGCTGCAAGAACTGTTATGCCATGCGAATGGCCGCGCGCTTACAAGCAATGGGTCACGACAAATACGAGGGGCTGACAAAGCGTTCGAAGCGGGGCGCAGTGTGGACGGACAAGGTGCGTTGCCATGAAGAGTCAGTGGAAATTCCGCTTTCCTGGAAGAAGCCGCGCCGGGTGTTCGTCAACTCGATGTCGGACCTGTTTCATCCCGAGGTTCCCAGCGAATTCATAGGCCGGATTTGGCGGGTGATGGAGCGTACGCCGCAGCACCACTATCAAATCCTGACGAAACGACCTGAGCGCATGGCCGATGAGCTGCACAAGATAGCCCCAGACCCCTTGCAGAATGTGTGGCTTGGAACGAGCGTAGAAGATAGCCGAGTCGTCGAGCGTGTGGACCGGCTTCGCGAAGTGCCTGCCAGCGTCCGTTTCATTTCATTTGAACCGCTAATCGGTGATGTCGGTCAAGTCGATTTGACCGACATACATTGGGCAATTGTGGGTGGAGAAAGTGGTCCACATTCGCGCCCGATGGACGAGGAGTGGGTAGAGAGCATTCTAGATCGCTGCCTTGACGCCGGCACCGCCTTTTTTTTCAAGCAGTGGGGCGGTGTAAACAAGAAGAAGACCGGTCGGCTTCTCAGAGGGCGGACCTACGATGAGATGCCGGAGTATATTTCTTGACCACGTGGTCGACGCCCCGCTTAATTAGGTCAATTGCAGGCGGATTGTTTGAGAAGCAGTATAATTCGAAGAACTCTCGGCCGTTTATAAGTAGCGGTATCGGGCTCGAAACATAGGCAAAGATGCCGCCGAACCGCTCCCGCGCAAACGCAGCGATTTCGTCCCCTGTGGCCATCCGGATTTGCTCTGAAGTAACGGGTTCGTTGAAAAGTGAATGTTGCGCGGGCTGAGCCTTATAGAATCTCTCCTCCCAATCGTCACAGCCAAAAATGCGTGTTAAGCTGGCGCGCTTGCCATCGTCTATGCCGCTTGCCTTATTAGCCAATTGTTGGATTACTGCCTTGCGGGGAAAGAGGTACCAAACATCGGTGCGTTTCGTCGCGGCAAGCATTCCAAGCGTTTCAAAGCCAACGCTCATCCCGTATGGATCAAGAAAAACAACTGCTCGCTGCTTCCAGCTATGGCGGTGATTTGTCCATGGAGGAGATGAGAAGAGCAATCGCAATTGCTCATTGGCATCGCCTTGCCGCACAACGATATCGGAACCATAGTCGTCTCGCAGAGACTCCAATACCTTAACCCGGGTGGGACGCTGTTCGGAAAACCAGTAGTGTTCAAATGGCGGGCGAACGTCCAGCGCTCGCTTGGCGCTCCCGGCTAATACCGCTTCGATCTCTTCGACTGGGCCGTCGTCGAAGATACCTCCCTTGACCACTTTCGTATGGCGCTCTCCCGTTCCAGCGAATGCGTCCACATACCAAGTCTCGAAACCACGGTTTTTCAGCGCATTCTGATAGAAATGAAGATATTCAGAAATCGCGTCGAGCTTGATTTCTGTCCAAGGGCCTCCGAACTCGTGCTTGGGCTTCTCATCCATAGTATTTAGCTTGGCCTACTGCCAAGTTGTAGTCAAACGATGGTTATGGAACTGGATGCCGTTTACTGCTCTTTCTCTTAGAGAACCCAGCGAAACCCCTTTCGCACAGCCTCAACGCCGCCCTCGGCATGCCAGGCGCCGTGCGCCAGAATCACGCGTTCCGGTTCCCAGGCCAGCATCTGCTGTGCCGCGGCGCGTACTGCCTTGCGGTGGCGCCAGAAGCTGAGGCGCATGTCGATCGGGGCGGAGCCTTTTGGCGCCGCCGCGCCGGCCCATTGGATCAGCTTGCGCAGCAGCCAGGGGCGCACGCGCTGCGGCTCGAAATTCTCAATGAGGTCGGTGAGGATCAATGTGCGGCTGGGGCGGTGGAAGAAATCGGCTTCGTTGAGGATGCTGCCGCACACCAGCAGTTGATCGATCGTGCCGCGCCATGCCTCGGGTGCCTGCCCGGTCAGCCTTTCCCCGTCGGGCAGCGGGCGCCTGGCCTTTTCGGGAAGGCCGGGGACGAGGTGCAGCTGCGCGTCGGGAAAGCGCTTCGCCCAGTCGGGGACATACCAGTAATGGATCGTGTTGGGCGCGACGATATGGCGCACCGGCCCGATATCGGCGAGCCGCGCGGCGAGGCCGTCGTGCCATGCGACCGGCGAATGCAGCCACAACCCGCCATCGGGCAGCCGCACCACTGTCATCCGCGTGGGAAAGGGGATGCTGAGCCCCATCATGTTGAAGCCGATCGACGGCCCGTCGACGATCCAGATATCGTCGGCGACCGGTTTGGGCACGTTGAGCGGCCGATAGGGCTGATGCCCGCCTGCCATGGTCTTCAACCTTTCGGGAATGGTGATGCCCCGCGCTCTAGCGGCGCAGTGCCGCCACGAACAGGGCAAGTATCGCGCGGTCGATAATAACACTTGCCAAGTGTTTTAGTGTGCGACTATAGCAACACACCTAGTTGCGGGCTCCACCTGTTCGGGGCGCCAGGCAGTCCGCACTGGATTTCCACAACCAGAAGAACCCGTCGGCAGGGATGCCGGCGGACGGCCGATGCCGCCTGTCGCGGATCGCGCCAAGGGAGAAAGACATGCGTCACGATATTTATGGACCGATTCACAAGGGATTGCGCCTGAGCGGCGCGCGGATGCTGATCCTGCTGGGCAGCACCGACTGGCGCGATCGCACCGCCAGCGCCGATACGCTGGCCGCACTGCGGCTGCACCTGTCGCTGGGGCGCGAGCATCTGGCACATGAGGAGGCCGAGTTTCATCCGGCGCTGCGCCTGTGCGACGACGGGCTGGCCGACACGCTCGACCATGATCATGGCGATCACGGCGTCAGCTTCGGCGAACTCGAGGCGATGATCGCGGCAGTCGAAACGGCCGACCTGCCCGATACGCGCAGTGCGGCGGGACATGCGCTCTATCTGCGGTTCAGCGCCTTCTTCGCCGACGATCTTGCGCATATGGCGCGCGAGGAGCTGGTGGCGCAGCCGATGCTGCACGCGCGCTATGACGACGCCGCGCTGATGGCGATGGAAGGCCGGGTGGTGGGATCGATCCCGCCCGAACGGATGCTCGCTTATAACCACATCATGCTGCCCGGCATGAATCCGGCGGAACGCGCCGGGTTTCTGAGCTTCCTGCGACAGGCCGCCCCGCCCGAGGCATTTGTGCACCTGCGCGACGTGGTGGCGCGCGATTGCCTCGACCCGGCGAGCCACGCGCAGCTGCTTGCGGAGCTGGAGGTTCCGGTCGCGGCGTGACCGGCGCGCGCGGACGGCGTTACAGGGAGATGGCGCCGTCCGCCACGCGATAGCGTGTCGCTTCGCCGGGCACGGCTTCGAACAGCGCGGCCTCGGTGCCGGTCATCCACACCTGACCGCGCCCTGCCAGTCGTTCGAACAGCGCGGCGCGGCGCAGCGGATCGAGATGCGCGGCAACTTCGTCGAGCAACAGGATCGGCGCTTTTCCGGTGCGATCGGCGACCAGCTCCGCATGGGCAAGGACGATGCCGAGCAGCAACGCCTTTTGCTCGCCGGTCGAACACAGGCCCGCCGCCTGATCCTTCGCAAGATGCGTGACGATCAGGTCCGCGCGATGCGGGCCGGTGAGCGTGCGCCCGGCGGCGGCATCGCGGCTGCGCCCATCGGCAAGCGCGCGGGTCAGTGCGGCGGCATCGCCCTCCCATCCCTCCAGCGTCAGTCCGGCGCGGGCGAACACGCCCTCGGGCTGATCGGCGAGCCGCGCGCCCAGTTGCGTCACGGTATCGCGGCGCGCGGCATCGAGCGCGGCGCCATGTTCGGCCATGCGCGCCTCCAGCGCGGCAAGCCATTGCGGATCGGGGCGCGCTTCGTCGGCAAGGATGCGGTTGCGCTGGCGCATCGCGGCTTCGTACCGGCTGGCATGCGTGCCATGGCCGGGCGCGAGCGCGAGGGTGAGGCGATCGAGAAACCGGCGGCGCTCGCCCGCCGCCTCGACAAAGATACGATCCATCGCCGGCGTGAGCCACAGGACGCTGAGCCGCTCGGCCAGCGCCGATGCGGGTGCCGCCGCGCCATTGATGCGGACGATGCGGCGATCGGGCGCCTGTGCTTGCGTGCCGGTGCCGATGTCGGCGTCTGGCAGCGTTGCGGCGACCCCGAACCCGCCCGGTCCGCCCTGCCGCGCCATATCGGCAAGCGGCGCCCGCCGCAGCCCGCGCCCGGGCGCGAGCAGCGAAACCGCCTCCAGCACATTGGTCTTCCCCGCGCCATTCTCGCCCGTCAGCACGACAAAGCCGGGGCCGGGCGACAGCACGGCATCGGCATGGTTGCGAAAATCAGTGAGGACCAGGCGGGATAGGGCCATGCAGCGTCTCTAGCCGAGGCGACGCGCGTGGGACAGAGGGGGCGATGTGTCCAGAGCTCTGGAGATTATATACTTAACGTATCGCCCAAAACATAATACCAAGTCGCTCGACCGTCCGGCACGGGAAATCACAAAGAGAGAACGCGAGTTTGCTGAGCGTTTGCTGGCCGGGCTAAAGGAATCCAACCCTCGCGCCCTGATTCAGGGGTCTATTGATGACGCTCTTATTGACGGTAGCTTCGACCTGATCGGAGTAGCGGCCTCCATCCTTCGTGCACCTTTGAGAAGGCCTGCATGAATTCGTTTCTTATCTCACGCAGTTCGTGAAAAGCCTCTTGGCTAATTTCATAGGATATAACACTTCCTTCAAATGAATCGAATAAGGTTCTATTAATCAAACCTCTGAGTGTGTTATTGCTAGAATCCGGACTTATTTTAATACCTGGAAGGTTTACCGATCCACTAACAGAATTAATCTGCCGTTTTTCGGGTGTAGAATGTAGTTCGCCTCTATGGCTTACAGCATGCCGCATCTTTATATAGATTGGAAACTCAGCTTCCATTCGTTTAATTGCGGCCTTTAAGGCATTCGTATCTACATTGGAGCGGAACGTTGGGCAGTCTTTGAAGCCTCCTCTTATCGCGTCCATGATCTTGCCCATGTGATAGATGCTCATTGCGCCATCCCGCGCAGCAATTGTGCGCCACGACATGCAGAGCTCGAATGCTATTTCGTTGTCTTTCGCGCCTGGGATCCAAATCTCACAATGATCGAATAGCGCGAGGGCGGACTCAAAGTCGTCAAGAAATCTATCAATTTCTGCTAAATTTGATGCTATCACGTGTATGCTTCGATGTTCCGAAGGCGGAAAGTCTCCAAACCTGAAGGATGGTGAGCTCATGGGCACCCCCATTGACCAGCGTACAGACGACTGGGGGCGCGATGCCATTCTGCGTAAAGCGCTGGCGATTCCCCCGATCACCAATGAAGAGATACTGCGTTGGTCGAGTCAACAGTCATGCCGGCCGCGCCGGGTCAAGAAGCCCAAGCTCTAGGTGCCCGGCGCTTTGTTCTGCGCTTTGTCGCGGGCATGGCGGCGGGCGGCGCTGGCGCGGCTCGCGCTGATACCCGATATCGGCAGCTGGACGATGGTTCAGGCGATGCTGGCGGTATATCTGACCGGCTCGTTCGTGGTTGGCTATCGCCGCGGGCTCGCTACCCCCTGACCGGCAGGGGTCAGAGCGCCGAAATTCCCGCTGCGGCGAGCCGGTCCTGCGCTTCGCGATAGCGGCGCGGATCGGCGATGTTCAGCCGCTTGCGCGCGGCGTCGAGCGGTTCGGCCATCAGCCGCTCATAATCCTCGCCATGGAGCCAGCGTGCGGCCTTGCCATGGCGATAGCCTTCGCGGATCGCGCGAAGCACCGCGAAATTGCCGGTGGTGCGAATGCTCTTCAGCCCGCCGCCGAGCGCGATGAAGCCCCAGCCGAGCCCGCGCGTCTGCGCATAGCTGAACGCGACAAGGCAGAGCTCGCCCAGATGCTCGTCCGCCTTGTACCCGGTCAATATGTGCCAGATATCGTGAATGTCGCGCTCGCGCCGGCCCATCCAGGCATAGGGATGTTCGACATCGCCGTCCTGAAAGGCGCCTTCGCTGCGGCTGACTTCCGCCAGCCCCATCGCCGAATAGCCGGTGCTGTCGAGAAACGCGCGATAGGCCGCGCCGACCGTTCCCGGGCCAAGCGAATCGATCCATGTACGATCCGAAAACCGTTCGGAAAGTTCGATTCGGCGATAGGCGAGCTGCCCTCCCTCCGCCGTCGTCAGCAGGCGGCGATAGCTGCGCTGCGACACATCGGCGTTGAGCGCGCGCATGATGCGGAACACCTGCGCCGTATCGTTCCCGTCGGCGAGCAGGCGGCGCAGCGCGGCAAAGGCCGTGCGCCAGTCGCGGCGCAGCGCAACGGCGGGGTTGGGTGGCTGATGCATCTGGCTTTGGGATTTCTCAAAAAGCCAAGGCCTACTTGCCGAATTTTCCTAACTGAAACGTAGTTTTCGCACGGGACTAGGGCGGTTGGGCCGCATTGAACCACCTCGCCGCGCGACCAATCTCGCAAGAGCATCCGCTTCTTCTGGAGACAATTCTCCACGGACCTGCTTGGCGACCAAGAGCTCAATCTGCTGGTTGAGATCAAATGTGGAAGCTTTGAAGCATTCGACTGTCATCGCTGTATCCATACGCCGTCCTATCTGAACTGATGCTGATTCACCAGTATCAAGGCGATTTCGTGATCGGCGGCGAATTCGCTGCGCGATCGCGAGAATCTATCATAGCAACCGCCAAGGCTGCATAGTCCGCAAGAGCACGTATTGCCTCAATCGGCTTTATGCCTTCCTCATGCTCATGGTTAAAGTGTCCGTTTGCGCGTGAGGTTGCAGTGACAATGCCCCATGGGCGTTCAGCGCCTTGCACCAATATGGGAATTGCAACCATAGAGCGGTAGCGGTCGTCATCATATTCGCGCTCCAATCCCGAAGGCTTGAAAACCGCACGAGCTGTCTCGGACGTTAGATCTGCTACAACGATTTCCGACGCATTCGAGAAGGCGATCCCGGCAACGCCCCGCCCCTCGGGCCAGACCCTTGCGGTGTCTTTACCGCACTTGATCGCTCGAAGATGCTCAACCAGACGCAATTGAAACCTGCAGTCTCCTTCGACCGGTTCCGCTGCGTAGACGCAAATTGTCCATTCGTCTGCATAGCTAAAGCCTGCAGCCGCCGGTAAGGAGCGCTCAGCCAATGTCGTCATTGATGAGATAAGAGTCCTTTCGTCGCCGCTCATGGCCAAACAGGCGCCTTCCAATGCATCTCGAAACAACACCGTCACGAGATGTAGAGCAATCATGCGTTCGATATCAGGCCAATCTCGTACCGTGCTTTCGTATCGCTCTCGGTACTCCTCTGCCTTGGCGTGAAGGCGTTGCGCGATTTCTATCTCTCGTGTCGCGTCTTTCTCGGATACAATACTGACAAGCGCGGCCAAAAATACCCCGATTGTAGCGCATATGCCCACTACCTGAGCGTTGGTAGGAGAGGCACCTTCAGGCCAAGTAACAAATTGAGCAATGCCGGCTATCGCTGCAGCAAGAGCGAAAAAAATCGCCTTGAAGAGAATGTTGCCCCACCTGATCGAGCGCAGTCGCGACAATATTACCGCATCAAACGACGCTCGAAGTGTTGGTTGACCTGCTTCGCCTGTTTCCGACACTTCGCCCTCTCCCAATAGGTCAAGGGGTCTGCGCGGAAATCCAAAAAGTCAACAGCGAGGTAGAGTTTGGAGTGTGAAAGCCAGACTTGCGTCAAAAGAAGACAAATTCACACGCGCATCGGCATCAGGACATAGAGCGCGGGCGACTTGTCGTTTTCGCGGATCAGCGTCGGTGCGGAGGCGTCGGCCAGATGCACTTCGACCATATCGCCTTCGATCTGGCCGAGAATGTCCATCAGATATTTGCTGTTGAAGCCGATTTCGAATCCGGTCGCGGCATATTCGCCGGGCACTTCTTCCGCTGCAGCGCCGTTTTCGGGGCTGGTGACCGACAGGATCACCTTGTCGCGTTCGAGCGCCATCTTGACCGCGCGCGTCTTTTCGGTGGCGATGGTCGACACGCGATCGACGCCCTGCATCAGGCTCTTGGGATCGAGCTTGAGCAGCTTGTCGTTGCCGGTCGGGATGACGCGGCTGTAATCGGGGAAGGTTCCGTCGATCAGTTTCGAGGTCAGGATCGCCTGCCCAAGATCGAAGCGGATCTTGCTCGCCGAAAGCGATACGCCGACCGAACCATCGACTTCGTCGAGCAGCTTGCGCAGTTCGCCGACGCATTTGCGCGGTACGATCACGTCGGGCATCGATTCGGCGCCGTCGGGGCGCGGCACGGTGACGCGGGCGAGGCGGTGGCCGTCGGTCGCGGCGGCGCGCAGCATCGGCGTCGATTCGTCGGCGACGTGCAGGAAGATGCCGTTCAGATAATAGCGCGTCTCTTCGGTCGAGATCGCAAAGCGCGTCTTGTCGATGATCTGCTTCAGCGTTTCGGCGGGCAGTTCGAACGTCGTCGGCAATTCGCCTTCGGCAATTACCGGGAAATCGTCGCGCGGCAGCGTCGCCAGCGTGAATTTGGCGCGGCCCGCCGTCACCTGAATCCGGCCTTCGGACGCGGAAAGCTCGACCTGCGCCCCTTCGGGCAGCTTGCGCGCGATATCGAACAGCGTGTGCGCCGAAACCGTGGTCGCGCCCGGCTGATCGACGGCGGCGGGAATGGTCTCGTCGATCTGAAGATCGAGGTCGGTCGCCATCAGCCGGATCGTGCCCGAAGCCTGCGCTTCGATCAGCACGTTCGACAGGATCGGTATCGTATTGCGCCGTTCGACCACCGACTGGACGTGGGACAGCCCCTTGAGCAGCGTTGCGCGTTCGATCGTCGCCTTCATCACTTCAAACCCCCGGGATCGTGCCCAATAATATTCCGGCCGCGGTTGCTGCCCGCGTTACCGCACGCCGTTCATCTTCTCTAACGCGAAAAAGGGCCGGAGCAAGCGGCTCCGACCCTTCGTGCACAGCAAATTGGTGCAAATCGCTTCCGATCAGAAGCGGAAGCCCACGCCGGCCATCACCTGATGGCGATCGGTGTCGACTTCGAACGTGTTCGTCGTCGTGCCGTCGTCAAAGGTGAAATCGGCATCGGTGTAGTTGCTGTAGCGATATTCCAGCTTCACATAGCTGTTGGTGCCGATCGCCTGTTCGACACCGGCGCCGACGCGCCAGCCGTCGAGATCGAAGTGATCGCGCAGCTCGGTCGTGCCGTCGGTGGCGAGCACGTTCAGACGACCATTGGTGTAGCCGCCCTTTGCATAGAGCAGCGTGCGCGGGGTGACCGGAACGCCGACGCGCGCGCCGACATAGATGTCGCGGCCCGTGCCGACTTCGCCATAGCCATAATAGTTGGGATCGCTGGTGTTGGCGTCGACCTTGCCGGTCGAATCGGTGAGTTCGGCCTCGGCGCCGACAACGACACCGCCCAGGTTCATGTCATAGCCGACATCGAAACCATAGGTGAAACCGTCAACCGTCTGGTTGTCGCCATCAACGTCCGAATCCTCGGTGCTGCCCGGGCGGATGCCGTCGTAGCCGCCGAGAATCGTGCCGCGCAGACCGGTGAAGGTGGGATCCGAAGACTGGGCCGCAGCGGGGGTCGCAAGCGCCGTGGTGGCGGCAAGAGCAACAGTGGCGATCATGAGGGTACGCATTGGAAACTCCTTGAAGCGTTACTTTACTGGCCCGCATCAACTCGCGGGCGGACTGCACAAGCGTTTGTGGCGCCGCAGCGTTTCATGAACGCCAGATAAACAACAAAAACCGTTGCATTTCTGCCACAGATGCTGCGGCGCCGCATGGCTTGCGACGGGGCGGGTCAGAAGCGGATGCCGACGCCGCCGACAATCTGGTGGCGGTTCACATTGGCATCGAAATCATTTCCCGAACCATAGTGCGAAAAGCGATATTCGCCCTTCACATAGACATTGCCGGTCAAGCGCTGCTCGACGCCCGCGCCGAGGCGATAGCCATCGAGATTCTCGCTGTCGGAAAGGGTGGTCGAACCAGCGGTATAATCGGCATCGATACGCGCATTGGTATAGCCGCCCTTGGCATAGACGAGCGTATTGGGCGTCACGAGCCCGCCGACGCGGACACCGGCATAGAGGTCGCGACCCGGAGTCGAGCGCATCGTATCCCCGGCAACCAGCACGTCGGTTGCGGTCGCCTTGACCGTCGAGCCGGTGATTTCGCCTTCAACACCGAACACCATCCCGTTGGTCTGGTAATCATAGCCGATCGCGCCGCCATAGAGCAGGCCGTTATAGCCTTCGTCCGCATCGCGATCGACGACGATGTCGAGGCCGAGCACCGCTTCGGCGCGCGGACCGGAGAACGGCGCATCCTGCCGCTGCGCAAATGCAGGCGTGGCAAGCGCCGAGGCGGCCAGCGCGGCAAGAATCATGGTACGCATATTGGTCACTCCCTTGGATATCGTTCTGCTGGCGTCTCGATCGGCGCCACGGGTGTGCTATTGAGATAAGTCACCTTGCGGGCACATGAACGAAAGGCGGCGGAAAAAAGAAGATTGCGTTCTTTCCGTGGCACGGGCGAAAGAGAGCGGATGACGGCTCGCACGCAGCGCAAGGGGCGCGACTTCATCGCCCGGCACGGGGAAACCGTATTCAACGCCGCGCGGCGGATGCAGGGGGATCATGTTCATACGCCGCTGACGCGCGCGGGCTTTGCGCAGGCCGATGCGATGGGCGCGGCGCTGCGCGAGATATTGGGCGCTAAGCCCAGGCTTACTCTGTGGTCCTCCTCGGCAGGGCGCGCGCTGCAAACGCTGGCGGTGATCGCCGAGCATCTCGAGCTCGACTGGCATGATGCGCGGCATGACGACCGGCTGGTAGAGATCGGTCTGGGCGACTGGTCGGGACGCTATTATGCCGATCTGGCGCGCGAGCAGCCGGCGTTTCTCGACGCCGAGCAACGGCTGTACCGGACGCGCCCACCGGGCGGCGAATGGTATGACGGCATCGCCGCGCGGGTTTCGCGCTGGCTCGACGATACCGATGCGGATCCGGGCGACCGGCTGGTGCTGATGCACGGCATGTCCAGCCGGGTGCTGCGCGGGGTGATGACGGGGATCGACATATTGCCGCAATTCGACGCACCGATTGCGCCCGATCTGCCGCAGGGATCGCTGGTGATGATTGAGCGGGGCATCGAAACACTGGTGCATCGTGCAGGCGCCAGCGCGGCGGCACCGGCATGATGATCCGGCTCGCGCTGCTGGCGCTGGTCGCGGCCCAGAATGTAGCAGGGCGCGAATCGCTCGGCGTGTTCGAAAGCTGGGGCGCGTTTCGCGATGCTTCGCCGCATCGTTGCTATGCCATCGCCGAGCCTGCGCGCGGGCGCTATCGCGATCCGCTCCCGTTCGTCAGCATCGCCAACTGGCCGGGCGAGCGCGTCCATGATCAGCTGCATGTCCGGCTGAGCCGCGAACGCCATCCCGATGCCGCGGTGACGCTGGCGATCGGCGAGCGGCGGTTCGAACTGATCGCGGGCGAGCGCGACGCCTGGGCCCCCGATGCCGCCACCGATGCCGCGATCGTTTCGGCGATCCGGTCGGGACGGAGCCTGAGCGTCGAGACTGTTGCGCGCAACGGGCGGAGCTTTGCCGATGTCTATGCGCTGGGCGGCGCGGCGACGGCAATCGACGCGGCCGCGCTGGGCTGTCGCTGACCGGTCAGTCGTCGGTCGATGCGGCGGGCCAGTTAGCGGGCGCCAGCCGCTGCAGCGGGGCGCCGATATAGTGTGACAGCCCGTCGGCCAATGCGTCATAGACTGCGCGCACCCGAGCCAGCGGGCGCAGATCCTCATGATAGACCAGCCAGATGTCGAGATCGAAGCGAATGGCATCGCCCAGCAGATGTACAAGCTGCTGATCGCGCGCGGCAAGCGGCACCTGACAGATCCCGAGCCCCAGTCCCGCACGGATCGCCGCCAGATGCGCGAGATCATTGTCGCAGCGAAACCGCGCCTGTTCGCGCTGGACGTCGAGCCCCTCTTCGCGCAGGCGGCGCAGGATCGGCAGGGCATGTTCGACGCCGATCAGAATATGGCCGCCGTCGCTGTTGAAACCGGTCGGCATGCCGTGCCGCGCCAAATAGTCGCGATGGGCATGCACGCCCAGCGGCACTGCGCCGATCCGGCGTGCGACGAGCGCCTGTTGTTCGGGGCGGACCATCCGCACGGCGATATCGGTTTCTCGTCGCAGCACGTCTTCCTGGCGATTGGTGGGCGATAGCTCGATTGCCAGCCGGTCGTGACGGGCCAGCAGCGGCGCGAGGGTCGTGGGCAGCACTTCGATCGCCATCACTTCGCTTGCCGATATCCGCACCGTGCCTGCGATTTCGCCCGGTGGCGCGGACGCCGCGCGGGCAAAGGCATCGGCGGCCATCGCCATGGTTTCGGCATGATCGCGCAACGCATGGGCAAGCTCGGTCGGGTGCAGCCCGCTGGGGGAGCGCGTGAACAAGACGGCGCCAGTCACTGCCTCCAGATCCTCGATTCGGCGCCGTACGGTCGGCTGCGCCAGCCCCAGCTCGCGTGCGGCGGCAGACAGGCTGCCGGTACGCAATACCGCCAGAAACGCGCGTTGCCGCTCCCAATCCTCGGGCGAATCGGCCTGGTGCATCAAAATTATATATACCGCCTGTCACTGCTTGCCAATTTTCTTTCTAGCCCAATGCGCCATCTGAGTTGCGAAGGAGAATCGCAATGAAGACGATATTGGTGATCGGCGCGACGGGCGGGATTGGCGGCGAAACCGCGCGGGCGATGGCGCGGCGCGGCTGGCGGGTGCGCGCGCTGGCGCGGCATATTCCGGAGGCCCGCGAAGGCTTCGACTGGATCGTTGGCGACGCGCTTGACCGGGCGGCGGTGATCCAGGCGGCGCAGGGCGCGGACGCGATCCTGCACGCAGTAAATCCGCCGGGCTATCGCGACTGGGACACGCTGGTGCTGCCGACGATCGATAACAGCATCGCCGCAGCGCAGTCCGTCGATGCGCGCCTGATGCTGCCGGGCACGCTCTATAATTACGATCCCCGGGCGATGGCGCTGGTCGCGCCGGATGCGCCGCAACTACCCGCCACGCGCAAGGGCGCCATTCGCGTCCAGCTGGAACAGCGGATTGCCGATGCTTGCGATCGGGGGATGCGCGCGCTGATCGTGCGCTTCGGCGATTTTTTTGGGCCGCGTCCCGGCAATGCATGGCTGTCGCAGGGGATGATCACGCCGGGTAAGCCGGTCCGCAATGTGATCAATCCGGGGCTTGCCGGGGTCGGCCATGCCTGGGCCTATCTGCCCGATGCGGCGGAGAGCTTTGCCCGGCTGATCGAACGCGAAGCCGATCTGCCGCAATGCGCCCGCTATCATTTCGACGGCTATTGGGACGCGACCGGCACCGATTTTGCCGGGATCGTCCGCGATATCGGTGGGGGTCGGCACGTGCGCGCTTTTCCCTGGTGGACGTTGCCGCTGATCGCGCCGTTCCATCCGACGATGCGCGAGCTGCGCGAGATGAAGCTTTTCTGGCGCCATTCGCTTCGGCTCGACAATCGCACGCTGGTCGCGATGCTGGGCGAGGAGCCGCGAACGCCGATCGACGATGCCGTTCGCGATACGCTGATCGGGCTCGATTGTCTGCCAGTGGAAAAGCGCGGATAATTGCTATATATCGCGCGCATGCAGCAGACTGAGCAGCTTTCCATGGCCATGCCCGGCCATATCGATCCCGTGCCCGTTCCGCGCGATGTCGCGCCGCGCGAGGATGGTCGTGTCGATCTGATCGGCCTCCCCAAGGAGGAGATTCGCGCCGCGCTGGAAGCTGCCGGAATGGCGCCCAAACAGGCAAAGCTGCGCGCGAAACAGCTGTGGCACTGGATCTATAATCGCGGCGCGACCGATTTCACCGCGATGACCGATATCGCCAAGGCGCAGCACCCCTGGCTGGAGGAGCGATTCGTCGTCAGCCGCCCCGAAGTGGTCGAGGCGCAGGTATCGACCGACGGCACGCGCAAATGGCTGCTCCGTTCGCCCGACGCGCAGGATTATGAAATGGTGTTCATCCCCGATGCGGATCGGGGGACTTTGTGCGTGTCGAGCCAGGTCGGCTGCACGCTCAATTGCCGCTTCTGCCACACCGGCACGATGCGGCTCGTCCGCAACCTCACCGCCGGGGAAATCGTCGGTCAGGTGATGCTGGCGCGCGATTCTCTGGGCGAATGGCCGAGCCAGCCCGAGGGGCGGATGCTCACCAACATCGTGATGATGGGGATGGGCGAGCCGCTCTATAATTTCGACAATGTCCGCGATGCGCTGAAGCTCGTCATGGATGGCGACGGGCTGGCGCTGTCGAAGCGCCGGATCACGCTTTCCACTTCGGGGGTCGTGCCGCAGATGGAGCGGTGCGGGCAGGAAATCGGCGTCAATCTTGCCGTTTCGCTCCATGCCGTGACCAAGGAAGTGCGCGACGAAATCGTGCCGATCAACCGGAAATACGGGATCGAGCAGGTGCTTCAGGCATGTGCCGATTATCCCGGCGCGAACAATGCCCGGCGCATCACGTTCGAATATGTGATGCTGAAGGACAAGAATGACAGCGACGCGGATGCGCGCGAACTTGTCCGCCTGCTGCGCAAGTACAAGCTGCCTGCCAAGGTGAACCTCATTCCGTTCAACCCCTGGCCCGGCGCGCCCTATGAATGTTCGGACCCCGACCGGATCCGCTCGTTCAGCAACATCGTGTTCGAAGCGGGCATTTCCGCCCCGGTGCGCACCCCGCGCGGGCGCGACATCGATGCCGCGTGCGGGCAGCTGAAAACCGCTTCGGAAAAGAAGATCCGCGCCGAGCTTGACCGGCTGGCCGAAGAAGCGGAGCGGCAAGAGGCATGATGCCGGGGGCATCATGCAGCCGCGAAGCTCTGGCTGCGCTGGGATGAGCGCCGCGGACGCACTACGTCGGATGATGATCGGCGAGGTGCGTTCGTTTTTCCACGATACGGCCAAGGGCGATGGCCCGGTGATGCGTTCCGATGACGCGCTGTTGCCGCGCGATAGCGTGGCGTGGCGGGTGCATGGCGATGTGATGGGAATGATGATCGGCGGCGTTTCGGCGCTGCTGCTCCAGATGCTCCATCCCGCCGCGCTGGCGGGCGTGTGGGACTTTTCCAACTTTCGGCAGGATATGCACGGGCGGTTGCGACGCACCGCAGGGTTCATCGCCGTAACCACCTATGCCGAGCGTGCGCGTGCCGAAGCGGCGATTGCGCGGGTGCGCGCGATCCATGCGCAGGTGCAGGGCAACTTGCCCGATGGCACGCCCTATCGCGCCGATGATCCGCATTTGCTTGCATGGGTTCACGCGGCCGAATCGCTGAGTTTTCTGAAGGCGTGGCAACGCTATGGCGATCCACGCATCAGCGCCGCCGATCAGGACGCCTATTTCGCGCAAACCGCTTATGTCGCTCGGGCGCTGGGCGCCGATCCGGTGCCTGAGACGCGGGCGGAAATGGAGGCGCTGCTCGACAGCTATCGTCCCGAACTCCGCGCCGACAATCGCAGCGCCGAAGTCGCCCGGCTGGTGCTGCGCCAGCCACCGCAGAAACTGGCGCTCGCCCCGGTTCAGACCTTGGTGATGCAGGCGGCAGTCGACCTGTTGCCGGGATGGGCGCGAGACATGCACGGGCTGCGCGTGCCGCGCCTTACCCAACCGGCGTTTCGCGGCGCCGCGCGCGGGATTGCCGGCACGCTGCGCTGGGCCTTTGCGGCGCCTACGCAAGGTTAGGGGAGTGGGCAAATTTGAACGCCCGGTTCCGACCCATTGCAGATATAAGCTGTCACCGGCATTAAGTTGCAATGCGCCTTAGGGAATACTTCGCTGGCCAGCGCTTGCAGCTTCGCTCGCCCTTACCTCGGCACGCGGTGGCGGAGCGCATTAACGCGGCCGCTGGCTCAATTCTCTGGCCATTTGCGATGGGCGTCGTCGGAGGGGTTTGGTCAGGTAACGTCCGGCTTCGGTATCGAAGCTCGCCATTCGAGTATAACGCAAAGCCTGTCCTCTCGGGACGGGTTCAAGATACGATGACCGGGTCGAGTTTGGAATTGCGGTATCGTGCACCGCTTTGGGTCTACGCCTTCTACCTCTTGTGGTATCTCTTTCTCACGCGCGTCGCAGATATTGTTGTCGCAGACGGGTGGGATCCTGATATGACCAGTGTCGATAAGGTGATGGCTGTCGGAGTAATCGGGCTATTGCTAGTCGCGCCGCTTGGTCTGCACGCTGTGGGAACGCGAAATTCAGACGAAGAGCTTGCTGATTTGGTCGGCTTCTTATCTCAGCAGGTCGAAGCAACGTGCTAACGTCCGCTTCCCACCCATCTCGGACGTTCCAACCCCCGCCGAATTTGACGACGCTATCTACCCCGGCCGGTGCATCAGGAACTTCTCACCCACTTCGAAATAATCGGCGGGGCCGCCGCCGCGCAGGATCGGGCGGGCGCGGGTGGTTTGATAGATGCCCTCTTCCAGCAGGCGCTTGTCGATATGGATCGCCATCGCCTGACCCAGCACCATCCAGCTGTCGATATCGCTGCCGTCGGCGGCGGTGAGTTGAATCACCTGTGTCACCTTGCATTCGAACTGCACCGGGCTGGCGGCGACGCGGGGCGGGGTGACGGTTTCGGAAGGCAGGGTGTCGAGCCCGGCCAGCGCGAACTCGTCCTGATCGGTCATCGCCGATGTCGTGTTCATCGCTTCGGCCAGATCTCGGGTCGCGAGGTTCCAGACGAATTCTCCGGTCGCCTTTGCGTTCGCGAGGCTGTCCTTCCACCCGACCGAGCAGAAGCCGATGATCGGCGGGCGATAGTTGAACAGGTTGAAGAAACTGTAGGGCGCGAGGTTGCGCTTGCCCTCGGGCGATAGCGTGCTGACCCATCCGATCGGTCGCGGCGCGACGATGGCGTTGAGCGGGTCGTGCGGCAGGCCGTGGCCGTCGGCGGGACGGTAGCTGTGGAAATCGGTCATGCCGGGCCAGATGCGGTCGCGGGGGCATGGGTGCAAGGGGCGCATCTTTCCCCCGGCTGAAGGTGGGCGGTGACGCGGCTCTACCGCGAGGCGATGCGCTTCCTCCCCCTCCGTCACGCTTTGCGTGCCACCTCCCCCTTGCGGGGGAGGAATTGAGCCTGGCTTGATCCCGTACCGCTTGTGCTGAGCCTGTCGCAGCACTGTTCTGTCGCTTCGAGCCGTGTTTGGAAGAGGCGCACTTCGACAAGCTCAGTGCAAACGGGCTTTTGGATGGTTCGTGCGCTATCCCCGAAACAGTCCGCCCAGAATCCCGCGCACCAGCTTCTGCCCGGTGGCACGCGACTGGCGCGTCGATTTGCCGAAGATCGCCGCACCCACGGCATTGCCGAGCTGCCGCCCGATCGACGTCGATGCGGAGCGCGCGGCGCTGTTCGCCATCTTGCCCCAGGGCGAGTTGGCGGCGGCGCGCTCCGCCTCGCGCTGCTGGCGGGCGGCTTCCTTGGCAAGGCGCGCTTCTTCCTTTGCTTTTGCGGCGGCGGCTTTTTCCGCTTCGTCCTCGGCCTTTTCGTGCGCGGCGGCGGCGGCGGCCTCCTGTGCCTTGGCGGCAAGGATTTCCTCGGCCGATTCGCGGTCGATCGCGGTGTCGTATTTGGCGCCAACCGCATCGGTTTCGATCAGCACCTTGCGCTCCTCGGGGCTCACCGGGCCGACGCGGCTCATCGGCGGCTTGATCAGCGTGCGATCGACCGGGGCGGGCGCGCCATCGGGCTGGAGCAGCGAGACCAGCGCCTCCCCGACCTTCAGCTCGGTGATCGCGGAAACAACGTCGACGCCCGGATTGGCGCGAAAAGTTTCGGCTGCAGCCTTGATCGCCTTTTGCTCCTTGGGCGTGAAGGCGCGCAGCGCGTGCTGGACGCGATTGCCCAGCTGGCCCGACACATCGTCGGGCACGTCGACCGGATTTTGCGTGACGAAATAGACGCCGACGCCTTTTGAGCGGATCAGGCGGACCACCTGTTCGATCTTTTCCGACAAGGCCTTTGGCGCGTCATCGAACAGCAGATGCGCTTCATCGAAGAAGAAGACGAGTTTGGGCTTTTCCGGGTCGCCGACTTCGGGGAGCGTTTCGAACAGTTCGGAGAGCAGCCAGAGCAGGAAGGTGCCATAGAGGCGCGGGCTCGCCATCAGCCTGTCCGCGGCAAGCACATTGATGATGCCGCGACCGCTGTCATCGGTGCCCAGAAAATCGGCGATATCGAGCGCGGGTTCGCCGAAGAAATGTTCGCCGCTCTGGCTGCGCAGCTGGAGCAGCGAGCGCTGGATCGCGCCGACGCTCGCCTTGCTGACATTGCCATATCGGGTCGAGAGTTCATCGGCGCGCTCGGCGCAATGGGCGAGCATCGCCTGAAGATCGTCGAGGTCGAGCAGCAACAGCCCTTCTTCATCGGCGAGGTGGAAGGCGATCGTCAACACGCCTTCCTGAACATCGTTGAGGTCCATCAGCCGCGACAGCAGCAGCGGCCCCATTTCGGAAAGCGTCGCGCGGATCGGATGGCCCTGCTCGCCGAACAAATCCCAGAACTGCACCGGCATCGCGCGATAGGCCCAGTCGGCATAGCCGATCTCCGCCGCGCGCTTCGAGAAGGGTTCGTGCGTCTTCGCCATCGGCGAACCGGCCATGCCGAGCCCCGACAAGTCGCCCTTCACGTCTGACACGAACACCGGAACCCCGGCGTCGGAAAATCCCTCGGCAATCCCCTGCAGCGTCACGGTCTTGCCGGTGCCGGTGGCGCCCGCGATCAACCCGTGGCGATTGGCGCGTTTGAGCATCAGTAACTTTTGGTCNTCGCCCGCCGAACCCAGATAGATGCCGTCCGAAGCCATGATCCCGTCCCCTTCGCGCCTTCCCGAANTCCTANGCCNGGGCGCGGCGTTCGTCTATCATCCGCNNACGACAGGAGGCGCCGCGTGAGCGAAGAACCGCAGGTCGAGAAAATTGCCGACGAACCCGCGCCGCAGATCGTTTTCCGGCACCGGCTGGCGACGCGCATCTGGCATTGGGTGAACGCAGTCGCCGTCATCATCCTGATCGGCAGCGGCATGGTGATTTCGGACGCGCACCCGCATCTTTATTGGGGCAATTACGGCGCCAATTTCGACACGCCCTGGCTCAGCCTGCCGCGCTTTGTCGATTTCGGGCCGATTACCGGCGACTGGCAGATCACCATCCCCAGCTATTACAGCCTTGCGCTCGCGCGCCGCTGGCATTTGTTTTTCGCGCTGATCTTCGCGTTCGGGCTGCTCGGCTTCATGATCGCCAGCCTGATNAACCGGCATTTCAAACGCGATCTGCGGCTGCGCCTGCCCGAGCTGCACTGGCGTGCGCTGTGGCANGATTTCCGCGAGCATCTCGCCTTTCGCTTCCACGATCCGGCGCATCCCGAACGCTATAATGTGTTTCAGAAGCTCAGCTATGTCGGGGTGATCTTTCTNCTGATCCCGCTGATGATCTTCACCGGGCTGGCGCTGTCGCCGGGGATGGATGCGGCNTGGCCATGGCTGCTCGATATATTCGGCGGGCGGCAATCGGCGCGTTCTATCCATTTCATCTGCGCGACGCTGATCACGCTGTTCATCATCGTCCATCTGACGCTGGTGATCCTGGCCGGGCCGTTCAACGAAGTGCGATCGATGATAACCGGTCGCTGGCGCGTACCCGAAGGAGNTGNNGAATGAGCCGCCTTATCTCGCGCCGCGCCGTGACGGCGGGGCTNGTCACCGGCGCNGGNGCGNTGCTGACCGGGTGCGACGCGATCGGGCGGAATGAAACNGCGAAGGCGCTGCTGTTTCAGGGCGAGGATTTTCACCGCAAGCTGCAACGCACGTTGCAGGGCCGCGACGCGCTGGCGCCCGAATATCGCCCCGATCAGATGAGCCCGCGCTTTCGCACCAATGGCGCGACCAATCCCGGGACCGACGAATATCGCACGCTCGCCGCAGACGGATTTCGCGACTGGCGGCTGCAGGTGCGCGGTCTGGTCCGTCGCCCNNTGTCGGTCAGCCTGGCGCAGCTGCGCGCGCTGCCGCAGCGCGCGCAGATCACCCGCCACGATTGCGTCGAGGGATGGAGCGCGATTGGCAAGTGGCANGGGCCGCGCCTGTCGCATCTGCTCGACCTTGCCGGGCTGCGCGAGGATGCGAACTATATCGTCTTTCATTGCGCCGACCGGCACGGATCGACGGCCTATTATGAATCGATCGACCTGATCGATGCCTTCCATCCGCAGACCATCCTGGCCTGGGCGATGAACGACCGGCTGCTCTCGATCGGCCATGGCGCGCCGGTGCGGCTGCGCGTCGAGCGGCAGCTGGGATATAAGCAGGCGAAATATGTGATGGGCATCGAAGCGGTCGCGACCCTTTCCAACATCGGTCGCGGCAAGGGCGGCTTTTGGGAAGATGTCGCGGATTACGACTGGTATGCCGGCATCTGATCGATTCAATCGATCGTAAAAAATCGCGCAAACGCTATGGCGCGGCTAGGTATTTGTCCTTAACTGCATCCCATGGCTCTGATCGACCGTATTCTGGGGCGCACGATCAAACACGGCGAGCTGACCGTGATCCACGCCGATGGCAGTCGGCGGACATTCGGTGCACCCGATCCCGATCTTCCTCCCGTCACCATCCATATGGGCAAGGGCGTTGCCGCAGCGATCGCGCGCGATCCCAGTCTGGGCGCCGCNGAAAGCTTCATGAACGGAGGGCTGACCTTCGAACAGGGCGATATCCTCGGCCTGCTTTCGATCGTGTCGCGCAATACNCGNTGGGAGGAAGGGCGACCTGTCCTTGAGCCCGGACCGCTCCGNCGCGCATTGCACGGCGTGACGCATCGCNTCGATCGCGTGAATCAGCGCCGACGGTCCAAGCGCAATGTGGCGCATCATTACGATCTGTCGGACCGGCTCTACGACCTGTTTCTCGACGCCGATCGCCAATATAGCTGCGCCTATTGGACCGANCCCGAAACCGAAACGCTCGAACAGGCGCAGNTCGACAAGAAAGCGCATATCGTNGCCAAGCTGGCGATCGNGCCGGGGATGCGCGTGCTGGATATCGGCTGCGGCTGGGGCGGGATGGCGCTCTATATCCATCAGAAGACCGGCGCGGACGTNACCGGCATCACGCTGTCCGAGGAACAGTTGAAGGTCGCCCGNCGCCGCGCCGCAGAGGCCGGCGTTGCCGATCATGTCCGGTTCGAACTGATCGATTATCGNGANGTGACCGGCCCGTTCGACCGGATCGTGTCGGTCGGCATGTTCGAACATGTCGGCACGCCGCAATATCGCACCTTCTTCGCCAAATGCCGCGAGCTGCTGACGCCCGAGGGCGTGATGCTGATCCATACGATCGGCAGGGCGGGGCGGCCCGGCGTTACCGACGCCTTCACTGCCAAATATATCTTCCCCGGCGGCTATATCCCCGCGCTTTCCGAAATCGCGCAGGGATATGAGGGGATGCGCATGTTCATGACCGATCTGGAAGTGCTGCGCCTCCACTANGCCTATACGCTGAAACAATGGTATGATCGCTGCGTCGCGGCGAAGGACGCCATCGTCGCTNTGTATGACGAGCGCTTCTATCGCATGTGGATCTTCTACCTCGCCGGCTCCTATGTCAGCTTTGCCGAGGGCGGGATGGTGAATTACCAGCTGCAGTTCNCNCGNTCGCGGACTGCGCTGCCGATTACACGCGATTATATGGCGGAAGCCGAACGGGCGCTGGGCGCAGGCAACGACGTGGCGGCGGTGCCGACGCCGGCGCAGCGTCAGTCGGCCTGACCCTCAGCGGGATCAGCGTCTGCTGCAATTGCATTGAAACGACTGCCGCGAACGCACGCGGCGCGCGGGTTCAGGCCAGTTCGTTGTCGAGCAATTCGCGCGCGTCGAGCCCCAGCAGCGCGATATGATCGCGCACCTTGGGCCAATAGCCGTTCAGGAAGCGCTCGCGCTCCGCAACGCGCAGCCGTTCAACCGCGCCGGGCAGGATGAACATGCCGACGCCGCGGCGCACCTCGACATAGCCATCGTCCTGAAAGCTCTGATACGCCTTGGCCACGGTCAGCGGGTTGGCACCATGTTCGGCGGCCAGCGCGCGCACCGACGGAAGCTGGTCTCCGGCACGAAATTGCCCGCGCAGGATCGCTGCCGCAATAATCGCACGCAGTTTCAAGTAAACAGGCGAATCATCGTGCTCAAGGGCTGTCATGCTGCTTTAATACACCAATTGACGGGTTAGTCCAGCCCCGTAGAACTCCAGAGGGTGACGGTTCGATCCGTGACGCCGCGCGGCCGCTCCTGCAGTTCGCGCTCCGGCGTGCCGATGAAGACGAATCCCGCAATCCGCTCGGGCGCCGAGCCGAACAGATCGCGCACCCGATCCGAATAGCTGGCCCATCCGGTCAGCCATCCGCCGGCAAATCCCATCGCATGGGCAGCGTGGAGCAGATTCATGCACGCCGCACCCGCCGACAGTTCCTGCTCCCACATCGGAATCTTGTGCTCGGGCGTGGGCGAGAAGAGCACGACGACCAGCGCCGGGGCCTGTGTCGCGAATTGCCGGGCGGCTTCATCGTCGCGCGGCGTGCAATCGGCCTTGTCGGCGCGCTGCGCGGTTACCAGCGCATCGGCCAGCGCCGAGCGGGCATCGTCGGGCACGATCACGAAGCGCCAGGGCGCAAGCTTGCCATGATCGGGGGTGCGTGCGGCGATTGCCGCCATTTCCAGAAGCTGCGCCGGCGAGGGGCCCGGTGCGACGAGGTCGCGGGGCTTTCCCGAACGGCGGGTGCGCAGCAGCGAAAGCGGCGTGGAACGATCGTTGAAATCCATTTCGATGCCCTATCAGCGGCATGCCGTGCCAACAACCGGGCTTCACAGCGCGGATTTGGTCGTTAGGCTGCACATATTTCCGGGTTAACGCCCGGCTAAAATTGATTTTGTCGCCCGCAGGGCGAAAGGGGTCAGATATATGGGGTTTAAGGACATAGCGCTCTGGGCCGAGGGCGACTGGATCGCCGCGATCGGCGCCACCGTTCTAGCGGTCTTCCTGATCGGCGGAGCCTTTGCGGTCACACGACCAAGGGCGGAAGTCGGCGGACATCCAAAGGGGCTCTATGTCCTGTTCTTTGCCGAAATGTGGGAGCGTTTCTCCTATTACGGCATGCGCGCGCTGCTGATTTTCTATCTGACGCAGCACTGGTTGTTCAACGACAGCCGCTCCAATCTGATCTACGGCGCCTATGTGAGCCTGGTGTACATTACCCCGGTGCTCGGCGGCTATCTGGCCGACCGCTATCTGGGACATCGCAAGGCTGTGATGTTCGGTGCGGTCCTGATCACCATCGGCCATGCGCTGATGACGGTCGAAGGATCGGGCGGCCAGAACGATGCGACGATCAACATCTTCTGGCTGGCGCTCAGCTTCATCATCGTCGGCACGGGCTTTCTGAAAGCCAATATCTCGGTGATGGTGGGTCAGCTCTATCCCAAGACCGATTTGCGTCGCGACGGCGCCTATACGATTTTCTATATCGGCATTAATCTGGGCTCCGCGATCGGCGTGATCCTGGCCGGCTATCTGGGCCAGACGATCGGTTGGAAATATGGTTTCGGCGCTGCCGGCGTCGGCATGTTCCTTGGCCTGATCGTCTTCTATTTCGGCAAACCGCTGCTCAGCATCGCGAGCGAACCGCCGAGCCTTGCCAGGCTCAAGCAGAAGGTGGTCGGTATCCCGTTCGAATGGCTGCTCTATCTGATCGCTTTTGCTGCGATCGGATTCATGTGGATGCTGATCCAGTATCAGTCTGTCGTCGGCTGGCTGATGCTGATCGCCGGTGCGCTGCTCCTGCTCTATGTCCTCTATGAGGCGTTCAAGCTGGAGCCGCATGCCCGCGACCGGATCTTCGCGATCATCTTCCTGCTGATCCTGCAGCCGGTATTCTGGGGCCTGTTCGAACAGGCGGGCGGTTCGCTCAACCTGTTCACTGATCGCTTCGTCGATCGGGCCGGCGTGCCGGCATCGCTGTTCCAGTCGATCAACTCGATCTTCATCATCACGCTGGGGCCGATTTTCGCGGCGTTGTGGGTGTTCCTCGCCAAACGGGGGCTGGAGCCGTCGACGCCGTTCAAGTTCGGCCTTGCGATCGTTCAGGTCGGCCTGGGCTTTCTGATCTTCGTCTGGGGCGCCAATTCGGTCGGTCCGAACGTGCTGGTGCCGGTGTTCCTCGTGTTCGCGATCTACTTCCTGCACACGACCGGCGAGCTCTGCCTGTCGCCTGTCGGCCTTTCGGCGATGAACCGGCTCGCGCCGGCGGCGCTGGCGGGTCTGATCATGGGCGCTTGGTTCTTTGCGACGGCGGGCGGCAACTATGTCGCCGGCATGATCGGTGCGGCGACCGGCGGCGAGGAAGGCGAAATGACCCGGGAGATGACGCTCAGCGTCTATAACAGCATCGGCTGGTTCGCGGTCGGTGTCGGGGTTGTCGTGCTGGTCGTGTCGCCGTTCGTGAAGCGGCTGATGCATCTGGACACGCTGAAAGATGACGAGATGGCCGGCGAGCCCGAACTGGGCGAACCGGCTGCCGCCGGCGTCAACACTTCGGGTGAGACGCGCCACTAAGCCAAAAGGGAGGGGGAAATGACGTTTCTGATCGTGATGAGCATCGCTTTTGTCGGAACGCATTTCCTCCTTTCCCATCCGCTGCGAAAACCGGTTGTCGGTGCGATCGGTGAGAAGGGGTTTCTGGGCGTCTATTCGCTGGTTGCCCTGATCACGCTGGGCGGCATGGCGCATGCCTATGCCGCGATGCCGCCTCAGGCGCCGCTCTGGGCCGTCGGCGACACGCTCTGGGGCATCGGTACGGTCGTGATGCTGCTGGCCGCGATCCTGTTTATCGGGTCGCTGTTCGGCAACCCGGCGCTGCCCGATCCGACCGGCAAGCCAAAGGCGGTGCCCAGCCCGCGTGGCGTGTTCGCGATCACGCGCCATCCGATGATGTGGGCGTTTGCGCTATGGGCGCTGGTCCATGCGCTGGTCTTTCCCATCCCCGCCAATCTGGTGCTGACGGCAGCGATCCTGATCCTCGCGCTGGTCGGCGCGGCGTTGCAGGACGCCAAGAAGCGGCGGCTGCAACCCGATTTCTGGCCGCGCTGGCAGGGCGTGACCAGCTACGTGCCGTTTGCCGCCATCGCCAGCGGCCGTGCACAGGGCGCGGCGGCATGGCCGAACGCGATCGTGTGGATCGGAGCGCTGGTGCTGTGGCTGGCGGCAACATGGGCGCATATGCCGCTGTCCGGATGGGCAGCGGGCATCTGGCGCTGGGTTGGGTGAGATAGTTCCTAATCCGCGTTCCGTTCGTCCCGAGCGTGGTTGAGGGACGTGCGGCGGGCGCCGGGAGCGCGTGTCTCGACTTCGCTCGACACGAACGGAACCGAAGAAGCCTGGAGTCTGTCCTATTTAGAGGGAATGTCTTTTCCGTTCGCCCTGAGGGCTGAGCCTGGCGAAGTCCCGTATCGAAGGGCCCTTCGATACGCCATTTGACAAGCGCAATGGCTACTCAGGACAGAGGCTAAGGCGCCAGCCCCAGCCGTTGCTCCAGCCATCGCGCGGCCGCCTCGGGCGATTTCTTGTCCGCTTGGCGATCGACCATGTAATTGGCCTCGCGCATCGCCTCGACCGGGATCGCGCCGACCAGCGGCTTCAGCGCGGCGGCGAATTGCGCGTCATCGCCGCGTCCGGGGGCGATCAGCAGGATCGCGTCATAGCCGGGGATGGCGCCGCGATCGTCCTCAAGCACTTTCAGATGCTGTGCCGCGATCCGCCCGTCGGAGGAAAAGGCCGTGATGACATCGGCCTTTCCGCTGGCGATCGCGCGGTACATGAACGTGGGGTTATACGGGCGCGCCTCACGAAATTGGAGGCCATAGGCGCGGCGAACCGCCGCCCATTCGGGGCGCTCCAGAAATTCGAGATCGGTGCCCATCGCCAGTTCGGGCGCAACCGCGCGCAAATCGCTGATGCTGGCTATCCCGCGCCGCGCGGCATCGTCACCGCGCATCGCAAAGGCATAGCTGTTCTCGAACCCCAGCGCGCCGAGCATGGTTACGCCATGTCGCTGCGCGGCCCATTGTCCCACGCCTTCGACGATTTGCACGCGCGAGGGCACATCTTCGCGGAGCATGTAATTGGTCCACACCGTCCCCGAATAGTCGACATAGACGTCGATATCGTTGGATGTGAGCGCGCCGAACACGACGGCCGAACCCAGCCCCTCGCGATATTCGACGCGATAGCCCGCGGCCTCCAGCCGATGCCCGATCATGCGGGCGAGAATGAACTGTTCGGAAAATCCCTTGGCGCCGATCACGACGGTTTTCTGTCCGGTGGGGAGCATCGGCACCAGTGCGACCGCGACCCCCGCCAGCAACACGCCAAGGCTGCCGAACGCCATCCAGCGCTTGCGCACGCGGATGCCATGCTCCGCCAGCCCGAGCAGCGCGTCGACGCCCAGCGCGAACAGCGCCGAGGCGATGCAGCCTGCGAGCACCAACGTCCAGTTCTGAGTCTGAAGCCCAGTGAAGATGAGGTCGCCAAGGCTCGGCTGACCCACTGTGGTGGAGAGCGTCGCCGCGCCGATCACCCACACGGCAGAGGTGCGGATGCCGGCCATCAGCACCGGGGCGACCAGCGGCGCTTCGACCATCAGCAATCGCTGGCGCGGCGTCATGCCGACACCATCGGCGGCTTCGCGCACGGCGGGGTCGAGATTGGCAAGCCCGGTCACGCCGTTCCGCAGGATCGGCAGGATCGCATAGAGCGACAGCGCGAGCAGCGAAGGCAGAAAGCCGAGCGCGGGCAGCCCGTCGCCGACGATCGAGCGCATCCACAACAGGATCGGATAGAAGAGCGCGAGCAGCGCCAGCGACGGGATCGTCTGGATCAGGCTGGCAAAGCCGAGCGCCATTCGTGCCACTGTCGCGCTGCGCGCCGACCAGATGATCAGGCCAAGGCTGACCAGCAATCCGACCAGCAGCGCCGAAAAGGACAGGAGAAGATGCTGCGCCAGCAGATCCGGCACGCGCGACCAGGCGGCGCTCATTTGCCCTCCAGCGCGGCGAGCCGATGCGCCTGTTCGCGCGGGATCGCGACGAGCGCGTCGGCCTCCGCGCCGCCCTTGCCCGCCACCAGTTCCGGCGGCGTGGCATCGGCGACGATCCGTCCCGCAGACATCACCAGCACGCGATCGGCGAGCAGCAATGCCTCGGCCATGTCGTGCGTCACCATGATGGTGGTGAGGCCCAGCCGGTCGTGAATCGCGCGGATCGCATTGCCCAGGCTGTCGCGCGTCACCGGATCGAGCGCGCCGAACGGTTCGTCCATCAGCATCAGGCCGGGGCGCGTCGCCAGCGCGCGCGCAACCCCGACCCGCTGGCGCTGCCCGCCCGACAATTGTTCGGGCATGCGGCCGGCGAAACCGGCGGGAAGCTCGACCAGATCGAGCAGTTCGGCAACGCGCGCTGCCGTGTCGCTTTCGCCGCGCAGGCGCAGTCCGATCGCGACATTTTCGGCGACGCTCATGTGCGGGAACAGGCCGATATTCTGAAACACATATCCGATCCGCCGGCGCAGCGCGTGCGGTGGCGTGTCGGCGACCGGCGATCCGCCGATCGCGATGCTCCCCGCGCTCGGATCGATCAACCGGTTGATCATCTTGAGCAATGTCGACTTGCCCGATCCCGAAGCGCCGACCAGCGCGACGAAGCTGCCCGCCGCGATTTCCAGCGACACATCGTCCACTGCCACCGTGCCGCCGGGATAGCTTTTCGCGATCCGGTCAAAGGCGACCGACTGGCCGAGGCTGCGCGCGGGCTCTGGCATCCGGAGCGATTGTGGGGGATGAAGG
Organism: Sphingomonas sp.; assembly: GCA_002707985.1. Taxonomy (GTDB): domain Bacteria; phylum Pseudomonadota; class Alphaproteobacteria; order Sphingomonadales; family Sphingomonadaceae; genus Sphingomonas. The sequence goes on from PAOI01000019.1 coordinate 29,113, forward strand.
GGCAAAGGTCAAAAAATCCGGGGAGAGAGACAGCGTGAACGAACAGGCAAAGGCAATCTTCATCACTGGTGGCGGATCCGGGATCGGCCGCGCAGTGGCCCAGCGTTTCGCGCGCGAAGGCTGGCATATTGGCCTGGCCGATGTGAACGCCGCCGGGCTGACGGAAACCGCCGCGCTGCTGCCCGAAGGCAAGGCGAGCACGCATATGATGGATGTGCGCGACCGCGCGGCGTGGGAAGCGACGCTCGCCGAATTTACGGCGATCACCGGCGGGCGAGTCGATGTGTTGATGAACAATGCCGGGATCGCCGTTTCCGGCCCGTTCGCGCAGACTGACCCGGCAGAGCTGGAGCGTATCGTCGCGATCAATCTGATGGGCGTCGTCCATGGCGCACATGTCGGCTATCGCCATCTGAAGGCGACGCCGGGTGCGTGCCTGGTCAACACGGCGTCGGCGGCGGGCATCTGGGGCTCGGCGAACGCGGCAATCTATTCGGCGACCAAGGCAGGGGTGCGCGGGCTCTCCGAATCGCTCGACGCCGAATGGGCGAAGGACGGGATCCGCGTCGCGTGCCTGATGCCCAGTTTCATCGATACGCCGCTGCTCGATGAAACGATCACCGGTTCGAACCGCCAGGTGCGCGATCAGGTGCGCTCGCTGGGGCTGGAATTCACGCCGGTGGAGGATGTCGCCGAAAGGGTGTGGCAGGCAGTGCATGGCGATGCGCTGCACATCATCGTCGGCAAGACGGCACGGCGGCTGCAATTCGGCGCGCGTTTCTTTCCCAACCGGGTTCGCAAACAGCTACGCTCCCGGGGGCTGCGCCGTTAGGCACCTAGCGGTCGGCCAGCAGCGCCTCGATTGCCTTGGCCATCGCGACGTCGCGTTCGGAAAGGCCCGCGGCATCGTGCGTCGTCAGGGCGATATCGACGCGATTATAGACGTTCGACCATTCGGGATGGTGATCGGCCTTTTCCGCGAGCAGCGCGACGCGCGTCATGAACGCGAATGCTTCGGAGAAATCGGCGAAGGTGAAGCGGCGGCTGATCGCATCGCGTTCGGCGTCGTGAATCCATTGGCCAAGCTCCGCCAGCGCGTTCTGCCGCGCCTTGTCGCTGAGTTGGTCAACCATCTTTCACTCCTTGCCGTTGGTTCGTCGCGCGGATTATGGGCTGACCATGAACGGGCAGCCCCATCACCCCGATGCCGATACAATCGAACGGCTCGCGCGCGCCGCTCTGGCGCGCATACCCGAACCCTTCGCATCGCATCTGGGGAATGTGGTGCTGATTGTCGAGGAGTTCGCCGATCGCGAAACGCTCGACATGATGGAAATCGAAAGTCGCTGGGGACTGCTGGGCCTCTATCAAGGGCGACCGATCGGCGAGAAATCGAGTTTCGATTCGGGCGCGCTGCCCGACATGATTCGCCTGTTCCGCCAGCCGATGCTGGCCGAGGCCGATCGCGACGGCGTGACGGCGGCGGAGATGGTCAATCATGTCGTGGTGCATGAAGTGGGACATCATTTCGGCCTGTCCGACGACGACATGCATCTGCTCGAGGATTCGGCGGATTGAGTGCGGCGGCGCGCCTGACGCTGACCGACCTGGCCTGTTTCCGCGGCGGGCGGATGCTGTTCACCGGCGTTTCGCTGGCGCTCGGGCCGGGTGAGGCGGCTCTGGTCACCGGGCCCAATGGCGCGGGCAAATCGAGCCTGATCCGCGTCGTCGCCGGGCTGCTGGCTCCGGCGGCGGGGCAAGTGGACAGCGACGGCGCGCGCGCGCTGATGGCGGAAAACGCCGCGCTCGACTCCGAACGCGCGCTTGCCGATGCGCTGGGCTATTGGGCGCGGCTCGACGGCCACGGCGATGCCGTGGCTGCGGCGCTGGCGGCGGTGGAGCTGGACGGACTGGCGCAGGTGCCGGTGCGATTGCTGTCGACCGGACAGAGACGGCGCGCGGCGCTGGCGAGGGTGGTGGCGAGCGGCGCGCCGATCTGGCTGCTCGACGAACCGGCCAACGGGCTCGATGTCGCTTCGGTAGCGGCGCTCGAAGCGCTCATCGTCGCGCATCGCGACGCGGGCGGCATCGCGCTGGTTGCGACGCATCTGCCGCTGGCACTGCCCGATGCGAAGACGCTGGAGCTGGGATGATGAACTTCCCTCGGCCACTTCCGTTCGCACTGAGCGTGTCGAAGTGCGGCTCTTCCTCTTCTTCCGACGCGGGGAAGAGGCAGAACAGGGCTTCGACAGGCTCAGCCCGAACGGGTTTTGGGAAGGGTGAGGCATGAGCGCCTTCACGGCGATCGCCTGGCGCGAATTGCGGCGCGCGTGGAGTTCGGGCGGGCTGGTGTTCCCGGTCGCGTTTTTTCTGCTGGTCGCGATCCTGTTTCCCTTTGCGATCGGTCCCGACGGCAAGTTGCTGGCGCGGGTCGGCGGCGGCGTGATCTGGGCGGCGGCGCTGCTCGCGGCACTGTTGCCGGTCGAGCGGCTGGTCGCACCCGATCAGGAAGCCGGAGTGCTCGATCAATATGCCGTGCGCGGGATTACCGACGCAATGGTCGCTGCGGCGAAGATGGCGGGGCATTGGCTGGGCTTTGCTCCGCCGCTGCTGGCAGCGACGGTGATCGCAGCGGCGTTGCTCAACCTGTCGGGGGATCAGCTGGGTCAGGTGCTTATCGCGCTGGCGATCGGGACGCCGGGGCTTGCCGCTCTGGGCGTGGCGACCGCGGCTTTGGTCGCGGGACTGCGTGGTGCCGGGGCGCTGGCAGGGCTGGTGATGCTGCCCTTTGCCGTGCCGCTGCTGATCTTCGGCGCCGGATCGATCGACGGGCAGGCGAGCGCGCTCAAACTGCTTGGTGCGGTTTCGCTGTTGCTCGTTGCCGGTTGCCCGTTCGTTGCTGGTGCGGCGATCCGGATGGGGCGGAGTTAGAAGGTTTTTTATCACGCAAAGGCGCAAAGGCACGAAGAGAAGAAAACAGGAATTTTGCAGCGAGGCTGCGATTCTTCTCAATTCTGCTTCTTCGTGCCTTTGCGCCTTTGCGTGAGATATCTTCTTCTGAGAAGCGAGCCGTACGACGACCTGCAACGCAGCGATTTCGGACGCCCCTCCGCCTTCGGGTGATATAAAGAATTCTTTATATCTTCCTTGACAGGGGTACTCGCCACTGCGAACGCAGGGGCGTCACAGGTTCTTCGGTCATGCCGAAGCGAAGATGGGAAGCCGGTGCGCGGGTTCGCTCGCAAATCCGGCGCTGCCCCCGCAACTGTAAGCGGCAGGCCCAGGTCACTGCATGCCACTGGCGTTCAGCCGGGAAGGCGTGGCCGGTCGATGATCCGCGAGCCAGGAGACCTGCCTGCGGCGCGATAACGACCACCGGCGGGGTGTCCGGTCGGGCCGCGTTTCGGCGGCGCCAGCATGCGCCGCGGTCAGGTGTGTCCGCCCTGTTCCCGACCGGAATGATAAAGGGTTGCACGATGATCTACGAAGCGTCTTCGGTCGCCGCCGTCCGGCTGATCGATATGGTCTATCCCGGTGACACCAATCATCACGGTACCTTGTTCGGCGGCGCCGCGCTTGCCCATATGGACAAGATCGCCTTTCTGGCGGCGACGCGCCATGGCCGGCGCACCTTCGTCACGGCGGCGTCGGACCGGATCGATTTCGCTGCCCCCGCGCTGCTGGGAGATATGGTCGAGGTTTCGGGGCGGGTCGTGCGCGTCGGGCGCAAATCGCTCGACGTCGAAGTGTCGCTGGAGGCCGAAGCGCCGATCACCGGCGAGCGACGCCTGTGCACCTGCGGCCTGTTCACGCTGGTCGCGACCGATGGCGACGAACCGCTGCCGCCGCTGCGCGAAACGACCGTGCCGGTGGAGGCGGACACGCTGCGTATCGTCGACATGGTGTTTCCGCCGCAGACCAATCACTATGGCACGCTGTATGGCGGCGACGCGCTTCAGATGATGGGGCGGGCGGCGTTCAT
>PAOI01000020.1 GCA_002707985.1 Sphingomonas sp.
TCATCCGTCCGTTCGAAGGCGACACGGCGATCTTCATAACGCCCGGCTATCGCTTTCGCGCGATCGACGGGCTGATGACCAATTTCCATCTGCCGCGCTCGACCCTGTTCATGCTGGTATCGGCACTGATGGGGCTCGATCGGATGCAGGCGGCCTATGCCCATGCCATCGCAGAGGAATATCGTTTCTATTCCTATGGCGATGCCAGCCTGTTGCTACCGGATTTGTAATTTTTGTCCGGCTTGACGGTTGCGTGTGCTGGCGTATCCCTTTCCCAATGAGTCCATGCGTATCGGCGCGGCGATTTCCCGCGCAACATTCAGGACAGGTTCAAGCCTGCAAGGTCAGCGTTGCGTAAGTGACCGGTAAGACGGGCAATCGGATTCGGGGGGATTTCGATGGGCGGCGGACGTTTCTTTGCAGTTCTGGCAGCGGCAATGGCAGGCGCGATGGCATTCGCCCAACCGGCCTTGGCGCAAAGCCAGACGATCAACGGACAGCTTTCCTCCGGCGATCAGCAACTGTCCGATGGCGAATATTATGATACGCTCACCTTCACCGCGAACGCGGGCGATCGGATTTCGATCGCGATGGAATCGACCGAAGTCGATGCCTATCTGGTCGTGCGCGGTCCCGGGGATTTCTCCGAAGACAATGACGACGCCGATGAGAACAGCACCAATGCCGGTGTCAGCTTCACCGTTCCCGCCACCGGCCAGTATCGCGTCCTCGCCACCAGCTATGAAGGCGAAGACACCGGCAGTTATCGGCTGACGCTGAACGGCGCCCGGTTCGATGGGCAGAGCGCAGCGCAAACCGCCGCCCCATCGAACCAGAGCGCGACCGCCCGTACGATCACGGGCGCACTGTCCTCAAGCGATGAACAACTGAACGACGGCGAGTATTTCGATGCCGTGCCGCTGAACCTGACGGCCGGCCAGCAAGTCACTCTGTCGCTCGAATCCTCCGATTTCGATCCCTATCTGGTTGTCGTCGGGCCTGACGAATTCACGCAGGAAAATGACGACGCGACCGAAGATACCACCAACGCGGCGATCACGTTCACGGCCCCCGCGACCGGCGAATATAATATTGCCGTCACCAGCTATGAAGGCGGCGAGACCGGCAGCTATAGGCTGACGATATTCGGCGCGGACGGCGCAGGTTCGACGAATTCGGGCGGCTCGGCCACCGGGAGCAGCAGATCCGGAAACGGCATCGCCGCGCGGCTCGATTCGCACGACGGCAAGCTGGAAAGCGGCGAATATCGTGACATCTACACCTTCTCCGCGCGATCGGGACAACGTGTATCGCTGACGGTCGCTTCGGACGATTTCGACACCTATCTGATGGTGCGCGGGCCCGAAAATTTCTCGCAGGACAATGACGATGCGAGCGAGAGCGATCACAACGCAAGCGTCTCATTCGATGCTCCCGCGACGGGTGATTATCGGGCAATCGTAACCAGTTACGAGGCCGGAGAGACCGGCGCCTATACGCTCGACGTCAGCGGCGTGACGCTCGATCCCGAAAGTGTCGCGCTCAATCAGTCGGTCTATGACCAGACGGTCAGCGCCGCGCTGGAACGCAGCGATTCGCGGCTGGGCAGCGGCGAATATACCGATACCTATACCTTCACCGCCCGCGCCGGACAGCAAGTGGCGCTGTCGGCGCTGTCGGACGATTTCGACACCTATCTGATGGTGCGAGGGCCCGGGGATTTTTCGCAGGACAATGACGACGCCGTCCCCGGCGAGCGCAACGCGGCGGTCAATTTCACCGCCCCTGCCAGCGGCGAATATCGCGTCATCGTCACCAGCTATGCCGAAGGGACGACGGGCAATTATCAATTGTCGATCGGCGGCGCGCGGATCGACGGTCAGGGAAGCGGATCGGGCAGCTCGCAACAGGCGCAGAGCGGCGGCGGATCGCTGACGCTCGGCACGCCGACGCGCGGGACGCTGGCATCGGGCGACAGCGAGCTGCGTTCGGGCGAATATGTCGATGCCTATGACCTGCGCGGCACGCCGGGCGAACGGATCGCGGTGCGTCTTTCGTCGAGCGATATCGACACCTATCTGATCGTGCTGGGCGCCGATGGCAGGATCGGCGACAATGATGACGATCCCAACGGCAATGGTTCGAGCGATTCGATGCTCGAATTCACCATGCCGTCCGATGGTCATGTCTCGATCGGCGCCACCAGCTATCGGTCCGGCGAGACCGGTGCCTATACGCTGGTTGCCGAACGCGTCGGCGGCGGCGCAAGCGGCAACGCACCGGCCGGGGGCACCCAGGGCGCGATCCAGATCGGCCAGACGGTGCGCGGTACGCTGGGCGCACGAGGCGCGACCGACGGCAAGTTCGAAGACATCTATACGCTGCGCGGTCAGGCCGGGCAGAGCATCGAAGTGCGGCTCGCTTCAACCGATTTCGATCCGACGCTGGCAATTCGCGGCAGCGGCGGCTTTTCCGAATCGAACGACGATGATTCCTCGGTCGAAAACTCGCTCAACAGCCGCCTTGTCGTGACGCTGCCGGAAAGCGGCACTTATAATCTGGTGGTTTCGAGCTATCAGGCGCAATCGACCGGCGCCTATTCGCTGAGCGTCGCTGCGGCCGAAAATCAGGCGCCCGCCAGCGCGAGCAACAGCGCGTCGGCATCCGGCACGCTGACCCCGGGTCGCACCGCGACAGGACGGCTGCAGAGCGGCGACCGGCAGCTGACATCGGGCGAATATGCCGATGGATATTCGTTTCAGGGGACACGCGGACAGCAGGTCGCGATCGACCTGAATTCGAGCGATTTCGACACCTATCTGATCCTGACCGGCCCCGGCGACTTCCGCGAGGAAAATGACGATGCGGTGGGCGAAAATGGTCGTTCGACGCATGACAGCCGGATCGTGGTGACGCTGCCGGAAAACGGCACCTATTACGTCAACGTCACGTCGTACCAGTCGGGCGAGACCGGCGCCTATCGCGTCGCGCTCAACGCGGACAACAGCGCGCCGAACGTCGCCGCCAACAGCAACAACGCCAGCGGGGGACCGCGCGTCTTTGCCGTGATGGTGGGCATTGCCGATTATCCCGGCACGGTGAATGACCTGTCGAGCACCGACGAAGACGCGATCAAGCTGGGCGACACGCTGCGCCGTGCCGGCCTGCTCAACCCCGCCAGCGTCACGCTGGTCGACGCACGGGCAACGCGAGAAGGCGTGCGCGCCGCGATCGCCAGCGTTGCCGCGCAGGCTGGGCCGGACGACTTGTTCCTCTTCTTCTATTCGGGGCACGGCAATCAGGTGCCGACACCCGTTTCCGCAGAGGAACTCGACGGTCGTTCCGAAACCATCCTGCTGTACGACGGACAGGCGAGCGACACCGAACTTGCCCAATGGCTGTCCACCGTGCGGGCGCGGATGCAGCTGGTCGTGTTCGATTCCTGCTTCAGCGGCGGCATGAACAATCTGGTCAACCGCCCCAATGTGATGGGAATCTTCAGCTCCGAGGAAGATCTGACCAGCCTTGTCGCCAGCAAATATCAGGCGGGCGGCTACCTCGCCTATTTCCTGCGCAACGGCCTGTCGGGCGAAGCGGACAGCAATCATGACCGTATCCTGACGGCGGGCGAACTGACCCAGTATCTGCGCCTCAAATTCAGCGCAGAGGGCCCGCTGCCCGCTTCGACTCTGGACGATATCCGCAACTATCAGAATCTGACGATCGATCGCGGCGGCGTGCGCGTCGACGATATGGTGCTGCGTCTGTAAGCGGAATCGGCCGGCACCTGCACGCTTTGCCGCTGCGACTGGCGGTCGGCAGGGCATGCCCCCGGCGAACGCCGGGGCGTGTCGATGTGCTAGCATCTCCTGCGTGCTGCCCGCTATGAACCGGACATAATGGGCGCGAATCACGACCACCATCACGGCCCGGGCCATGCCCATGCCCCCGCCGATTTCGGTCGCGCCTTCGCGATCGGAACCGCACTCAACATCGCCTTTGTCCTTATCGAGGGCACGGCGGGGTTCCTGACCGATTCGGTCGCCCTGCTCGCCGATGCGGGGCATAATCTGTCGGACGTTCTGGGGCTGCTCATCGCATGGGGCGGCGCGGAATTGTCGAAACGCCCGCCGTCGCGGCGCTTCACCTATGGCCTGCGCGGTTCATCGATTCTGGCGGCGCTTTCCAACGGCGTATTGCTGCTCGTCGCGGTGGGGATGATCGCATGGGAAGCGATCGGGCGTTTCGCCGATCCCCCGCCCGTTTCGGGCGGCACGGTGATGATCGTCGCCGGCATCGGCATCGTCATCAACACCGCGACCGCCCTGCTGTTCGTGCGCGGGCGCAAGGGCGATGTGAATATTCGCGGCGCCTTCCTCCATATGGCGGCGGACGCGGCGGTATCGGCGGGCGTGGTGATCGGCGGTGCCGTGATCCTGTGGACCGGATCGGAATGGGTCGATCCCGTCGTCAGCCTGCTGATCGTGGCCGTGATCCTGTGGAGCACCTGGGGCCTGTTGCAGGATTCGGTGAAAATGGCGCTGCAGGCGGTGCCGCCGGGCATCGATATCGACAAGGTCGAGGCGGCGCTGGCGCGGCTGCCGGGCGTCGCGCGCATCCACGATCTGCATATCTGGCCGATGAGTACGACCGAAACCGCGCTGACCGCACATCTCGTCATGCCGGAAGGTCATCCGGGCGACACATTCCTCGCCGATTTACAGCACAAGCTGGCGCACGACTTCGGTATCGACCATACCACCGTGCAGATCGAACTGGCGAATGGAGCGGAATGCCGGGTACATGGGAAAAATAATGTCTGAAGCTACCACATTGGACGCGGCACGCGCTCCGCAGGCGGCGGAAGACAGGGACGGCGCAAAGTTCGATCCGATCAAGCTGGTGATCTTCGATTTCGACGGCACGCTGTCGGACAGCGGCGAATGGTTCCTGTCGGTCGTCGACGAACTGGCCAAGCGATTCAAATTCCGCACCGTCACCGACGACGAAGTCGAAATGCTGCGCCATCGCTCGACGCGCGAAGTGATCCAGTATCTGGGCATCCCCAACTGGAAGCTGCCGTTCATCGCGCGCTATGTCCGCAAGCTGGTGTACAAGCGGCATTACGAGTTTCACCTGTTCCCCGGCGTCGGCGACATGCTGAACCAACTGGCGACCAGCGGTGTGCGGATCGCACTGGTGACGTCCAACGCCGAACCCAATGTCCGCGCGATTCTGGGCGAGGAAAATGCCTCGAGGATCGAAATATTCTCCTGCGGATCGTCGCTGTACGGCAAGGCGCCCAAATTCCGGCGGGTGCTCAAGCGCGCGGGAGTCGCGCCACGTCAGGCGCTGGCCGTCGGTGACGAGACGCGCGACGTCGATGCCGCCCGCGAAGTCGGCATGCGCGCCGGATCGGTGCTGTGGGGCTATGCGAGCGAAACCGTGCTGACCGGCATGGCGCCCGATGTGATGTTCCGCGAAACCGAGGAAATCGTCGCCTATATCATGGCAAATCGCGACTAGGGCGCGAGCAAAGGATCAATCGAGATGCACTGCCAGCCACACGCTGGGAGCATCGGGATCGGTCCAGGTGACCCAATGCGGCGTGCCGCCTGCGATCCATAGCCAGTCGCCTGGTGCAAGCTGGCGTTCCGCTTCTCCCTCCAGCCGCAATCGCGCTGCGCCGGTCAGCAGCACCACCCATTCGTCCTGATCCTGTACCATCGGCGCATCATCAGGCGTCGCCTGACCTTGCGACACGATCCGTTCGATCCGGACGCCGGGCCGGGCGAGCAATTGGGTGAAGACTTCGTCGCGGCGTGCATCGGGCAGCGGAGCAAACAGGTTTGCGTCGGTCATTCCCTATTCGTTTCACCGGCGATTTTGTGGATATATGCGTCGGCTATATCGGTTTTTGATCCGCGCGTCAGCGATGCTGCTGACCCGGCCGCCGCCACAAGCGTGCGGCGCCATTTGGCGAGATTGCGCTCCACTCCGCCTTGCCGCACCGGCCCCAGCGGAAAGAAGCGCACCGGCCTTATCCCGCAATAACCGAGCACCTGCCCCTTCCAGCGGCGCCAGATGGCGTTGCCATAAGCAAGTTTCAGGAAGAGGCGCGGAGTATCCATGGTGACGATCAGATCGGCGCTTCGCCCTTTCAAATGCCCGTCCCACCACGGGTCGTCCTTGTGCTGGTTGAAAGCAAAGCCGGGCATCAGCAGGCGATCGATAAACGCCTTCAATATTGCCGGTTCGGCGCCCCACCACATCGGAAATGCAATCACCAGATGATCGCAGGCGGCCAATGCCTCGGCAACACGAACCAGATCGCGTTCCCACGGCTGCGGCCGCGCAAATCCCCATTTCGCATCGGCAAATTCCAGATCGCGCACCGCAATTGTGGTGATGACACAATCTGCGCCAAGCCCCGCAGCATAGGATTCGAGCAGGGTTTGGCTCAATCGTCCCGCATCGGGGTGGCCATCGATCATCAGCACGCGCATCGTCTTTCCCCCTATCGCGCCGCAGCCTGCTGGCAGTATGGCGCCCGCATGACACCGCGTTTTCAGTTTTCCATCCACGCCACCGACGGTAAGGCGCGCACCGGCACGATCGCGATGCAGCGTGGCGAAATCCGCACGCCCGCCTTCATGCCGGTCGGCACCGCAGCCACGGTGAAGGCAATGAAGCCGCAGGATGTGCGCGCCTCGGGCGCCGACATCATCCTGGGCAACACCTATCACCTGATGCTGCGCCCCACCGCCGAGCGCGTCGATCGCCTGGGCGGGTTGCACGGCTTCATGGGCTGGAACCGGCCGATCCTTACCGATTCGGGGGGATATCAGGTGATGAGCCTGTCCGAATTGACCAAGCGCAATGAAGAAGGGATCACGTTCAAATCGCATCTGGACGGGTCGCGACACCTGCTCAGCCCCGAACGATCGATGGAGATTCAGCGGTTGCTCGGCTCCGACATCGTCATGGCGTTTGACGAACTGGTGCCGACCACCTCCACGCGCGATGTGCAGGCGGCGGCGATGGAGCGTTCGATGCGCTGGGCACGCCGCAGCCGCGAGGGATTCGATTCGGGCGGGGCGCATGCCGAGCGCGCGGCATTGTTCGGCATTCAGCAGGGCGCGCTCGATCAGGATTTGCGCAAGGCCAGCGCCGACGCGCTGCTCGACATCGGGTTTGACGGCTATGCGATCGGCGGACTTGCCGTTGGCGAGGGGCAGGAAGCAATGTTCGGCGTACTGGATTACGCCCCGGGCCAGCTCGATCCGGGCAAGCCGCGATACCTGATGGGTGTCGGCAAGCCCGATGATATCGTCGGCGCGGTCGAGCGCGGCGTCGACATGTTCGATTGCGTGCTGCCGACGCGATCGGGCCGCACCGGACAGGCATTTACGCGCGGCGGGCCGATCAACATCCGCAATGCGCGCTTTGCCGAGGATCAGGGGCCGCTCGATCCCGAATGCGGCTGCCCGGTCTGCGCGAAATGGAGCCGCGCCTACCTCCACCATCTCGTCCGCGCCGGCGAGATATTGGGGGCGATGCTGATGACCGAGCATAACCTCTATTTCTATCAGGCGCTGATGGCGGACCTGCGCGCGGCCATTTCGGAAGGCCGTTTGACGGCGTTCGCGGAGGATTTCCGGCGCGATTATTACCGCGATCGAAGCTGACAGGACCCAATCGCGCGCGGAAAATTACATTAACCATCAAGTGTTTCGCTGCAGGACAGGGGAAAATCCGCAGGCGCGCGCCGCTTCGTTCTGCGCTATCGGATCGCGCGAAGCCGAAGGATTCGGTTTCGGGTTTCTGGGGTTTTGCGCACACATGTTCTGGCGTCGGTTCACGCGAATGCAGGCACGCGGCATTGCCGCCGCGCTGTTCGTGTCGCTGATCGGCGCGGGATATTCGGCGCAGGCGCTGGCACCTGCCGGCCCCGGCGCGGCGCAAAGCGAGCCCGCACCCACCGGATATGAAGCCGAGGATCATTTTCCCGGCGCGGCCTATCTGACGGCGATCGACGACAGCGAAATGGCGATGATGGGCGGCGCGACCGGTACGACCGAGCTTCCCGACATGCCGGTTCCTGAAACCGGCGTCGATGACGGCACGATCGTTGCCGCCCGCCCCTTCGCATTGGCGGGCAGCGCGAACGATCATGCCCGCGCGCTGCAGTGCCTGACCGACGCAATCTATTATGAGGCCGCGAACGAGCCGACCAACGGGCAGCGCGCCGTCGCTCAGGTAGTGCTCAATCGCGTGCGGCACCCCGCCTTTCCCGCCACGGTTTGCGGCGTGGTATTTCAGGGATCGGAACGCCCCGGATGCCAGTTCAGCTTTGCCTGCGACGGATCGATGCGTCGCCAGCGCGCCAGCGCCGCATGGGATCGCGCTGGTCGCGTGGCTGCGGCTGCGCTGAAGGGCGATGTGTTCGCGCCGGTCGGCCTTGCGACCCATTACCACACCTATGCCGTGACGCCGTCGTGGAACCGCAAGCTGGTGATGACCGGCGTGTTCGGCGCGCATTTCTTTCATCGCTGGCAGGGTTGGTGGGGCACCGCTGCGGCGTTCAGCCAGCGCTATCGCGGTGGCGAGCCCGCTCCGGGGCCGCATGCTCCGGTACAGCCGGAACCCGTTGCGAAGGCACCGCCCGCCCCCACGCCTACTCCGACGGTCGAAGCAACTCCGGTGCGCGCGGCCGCCACGCCGCGCGAGAATATCCGGCCACGCTATGCCGACAGCGGAACGCCGCGCGATGCGCGTCAGATCAACGCACCGGCACCCGAAGCGCCGGACCTGCCCGAATCGACCATCCTCGATCGCTGGAAAGGCACCGGCCAGCCGATCCGATAACCGCAACACGCGTCGGGCCCCGTCGTTTCCGACGAGGCCCGTGCTGTACACCGGTCAGCGGAGATTACCGGCGGTTATGGTTGCGGTCGTTGCCGTGATGCCCCTGCTGGCCGGCGCGATCGCGATCGTTGCTTTCGGCGCGGATCTGACGCTGCAGCAAGTCGAACCGGCGATCGAGATCGCGACGCTCGGCAAGCGTGAACGAACGCCCGCTCTGGCGATAGCGATATTCGAGCTGCTGCAAGTTGCGGAAGCTGGTGCGCAGTTGCGCTGCTTCAGCGCGGGTCAGCGCGCCGGTACGCATGCCGCGGTTGATCTGCATTTCGATGCCCGCCTGACGCTGACTGATGCTGGCCCAGCATTCGGGGGCCGGAGCCGCGCTCGCCGTGGCGGGAATGGCGGTGGCGATCATGCCGAACCCGGCGACGGCGAAGAGAAGCTTTTTCATCGTGACACTCCTTCAACTGAAATCCAGGGCCACCATTGCGGCCACGAATTGGGTTATCGGGCGTGCCTGTCGCGAAGCTGTGCCGGAGAACGCACAAATGTGTCACAGACTGTCGCAACGCCGTCAGGTTCGTTCAGCTTCGCGCCGATCTTTCGCGCAAGTCGCCGCATGCGCGCCAACCCGTCTATAATACAAACCAGTTGTTGTTTTGGCGGAGGGGCGCGTGGCGCGTTTCGATATCGACACTCTGGACGATGTGATCCACGCGCGGATGCGACTCGGCATCATGGCCTATCTGGTCGACACCGGCAGCGCCGATTTCGTCGAGCTGAAGCGCGAGATGCAGGCGACGCAGGGCAATTTGTCCATCCACCTGCGCAAGCTGGAGGAGGCCGGGTATATCGCACTTGAAAAGCGGTTCGACGATCGCAAGCCGGTCACGCGCGCGCGGCTGAGCGCACGCGGGCGCAAGGCGTTCGGCAATTATATCCAGGCGCTGGGCCGGGTGATCGCGCCCTGACGGTTCAGGCGGTTTCGATCAGCCGTTCGGCCTGCGCGCGCGCTTCTTCGGTAATTTCGGCGCCCGAAAGCATCCGGGCGATTTCTTCGCGCCGCTGATCGGCGTCCAGCGGCGTGACGCCGGTACGGGTTACGGTGCCGTCATGGCTCTTGGCGATCAGCAGATGCCGGTTGCCGCGCGCCGCGACCTGCGGGCTGTGCGTCACCACCAGCAATTGCGATCCCGTCGCGAGCCGCGCCAGCCGCTCGCCGATCGCGCTCGCCACCGCGCCGCCGACGCCGCGATCGATTTCGTCGAAAATCAGCGTCGCCGCCCCGCCCTCTTCGGCAAGCGCAACCTTGAGCGACAGGATGAAGCGCGACAATTCGCCGCCCGAGGCAATCTTGATCAGCGGCGCGAAATCGGCGCCGGGATTTGTCGATATCTGGAACTCCACCCGATCCATGCCCGCCGCGCCCCATTGCTCCTCGGGCAACTGCGCGACAACGGTACGGAACCGCGCGGCGTCGAGCTTCAGCGGTTTCAGTTCGGCGGCAACCGCTGCGTCGAGGCGTTTGGCAGCCTTGCTGCGTTCGCCCGAGAGTTTGGCAGCGGCCTTTTCATAAGCCGCACGCGCGCTTGCCACCGCCGCTTCCAGCTTGGCGATCCCCGCCCCGCCGCTTTCCAGCCGGTCGAGCCGTTCGCCCAGTTCGCCGGTCAGCGCCGCCAGTTCGTCGGGCTGGACCCGGTGCTTGCGCGCCAGTCCGCGTAAATCAAACAGCCGCGCCTCATCGGCTTCCAGCGCTGCGGGATCGAAGGCTAGTGCCTCTGCCGCCTCGTCAACGCGCTCCTGCGCCGAGGATGCTTCGATAATCGCGCGATCGACGGCGGCCAGCGCCTCGGCCAGCGCATCATGGTCTTCCGCAATGCGATCGAGGATGCGTGCCGCCTGACGCAGTCGCGTCAGCGCGCCATCCGATCCGTCGAGCAGGTCGGCGACCGACTGCAGATCGCCCGCGATCTTTTCTCCGCGCTGCATCGTCGCGCGCCGTTCGGCGAGCTGCTCTTCCTCACCCGGCTCGGGCGCCAGTGCGCGCAGTTCCGCAACGGCATGTTCCAGCCATTCGCGATCGCGCTCGGCCGCATCCTGTTCGTCGCGCGCCACCGCCAGCGCCGCTTCCGATTCGCGCCAGTCGCGATGCGCACGCGCGACTGCAGCAGTATCGCAGCGGCCATAGGAATCGAGCAGCGCACGATGCCCGCGCGGATTGAGCAGCCCGCGATCATCATGCTGGCCGTGAATTTCGACGAGATGCGGAGCAAGTTCGCGCAGCAACCCCGCCGAAGCCGGCTGATCGTTGACGAAGGCGCGGCTGCCGCCATCGGCCTTGACGATGCGCCGGATGATGAGCGGTTCGTCGGGCTCCATTTCCAGACCGTTTTCGGCCATCAGCGCCGAAACGCCTGAGGCGCGCGGCGAAAGCTCGAAACTGGCCGTCACGACCGCCTGTGTCGCGCCCTGCCGTACCAGCCCGCTGTCGCCACGCCCCCCGAGCGCCAGCCCCAGTGCGTCGAGCAGGATCGATTTACCCGCACCGGTTTCGCCGGTGAGCACGCCAAGGCCGGCGCCGAACTCCAGGTCCAGCGCCTCAATCAGCACCACGTCTCGAATGGATAGCGCCGTCAGCATTGCCGACTGCTTTTACCCGCTTGTCGTTTCCGCGAAAGGCGGAAAGTCGATTTCAGTTGCCGCTCGCCACGACCTGGTCGGGCGCATATTTCTGCATCAGCTCGTAAGCGTGCTCATACCAGTCACTGCCGGGATAATTGGCGCCGAGCACTGCTGCTGCCTTTTGCGCTTCTTCGGGCACACCGAGCGCCAGATAGGATTCGGTCAGCCGCATCAGTGCTTCGGGCGTGTGCGACGTGGTCTGGAAATTTTCGACGACGTTGCGGAACCGCATGCTGGCCGCGAGCCACTGGCCGCGTTCCTGATAGAAACGGCCGATTTCCATTTCCTTGCCCGCGAGGTGATCGCGCAGCAGGTCCATCTTCAGACGCGCGTCGGAAGCATAGGCCGATTGCGGATAGCGGCGCGCAAGCTCTCCAAGCGCATCGAGCGCGTCCTGCGACACTTTCTGGTCGCGGGTGACGTCGCTGATCTGCTCGTAATAGCTGAGGCCGATCAGATAATAGGCATAGGGCGCATCGCGGTTACCCGGATGCACCGCCAGGAAGCGGCGCGCGCCCTGAATCGCTTCGGCATAATCGCGGTTCATATAATAGCTGAACGCGCCCATCAGCTGCGCACGGCGCGCCCAGATCGAATAGGGATGCTGGCGCTCGACTTCATCGAACAGCGCCGCCGCCTGCTTGTAGCGACCACGGTCCAGACGNTCCTTCGCAGCCGAATAGAGCGTGCTCACATCGCGCGCGACATAAGGCGTGTCGGGTCGACCACGCGAGGAAGCACAGCCGGCAAGGGGAACGGCAACAGCGGCGAGCGTGAGAAGCGTCAGCACGCGGGGCATCGGAATACGCATGGCCGCCGTCTTAGCCGAGCCGTGGCGCGACGAACAACATCTTTCGCGACGAGCCGAATGCGACTCCCGTTTCGCGGTGAAACGGCGCCGTTCCTGACCCTCCGATGAACGAAAGATAATGATCCGTTCACGCAACCGGCNNGCGGAAAAGCGCGTTTTTATGCCGTTCCCATCGCATAGGGCCCATCGCATAGGGAGAGTATCATGCGTATCACGTTTCTTGCCGCTGCTGCTGCGGCTCTCACGCTTCCGGCAATGCCGGCTGCCGCGCAAAATCATGGCGATCGCCATGGCCGGGTCCATTATGACGCCCATGGNCGNGCGCATCAGGATAATCGCAACAACCGCGACTGGCGTCGCTATCGCAATTACGACTGGAACCGAGTCGAATCGGGCCAGCGCGGATATTATGCCGACCGCTATTATCGTGACGGGCGCTATTATCAGCCGCGCCGGCTGACGCGCAACGACCGGATCTATCGCGGATCGAACGGGCGCTATTATTGCCGTCGCTCGGACGGCACCACTGGCCTGATCGTCGGCGGTGCGGCAGGCGCGTTGCTCGGCAATGCGCTGACCGACGGGCGTTCGGCGACGCTTGGCACGCTGCTTGGCGCAGCCGCAGGCGCGGCGATCGGNCGCGAAATCGATCGCGGCAATGTCGTCTGCCGCTAACGCCGGNCAAATCGACGGAAATTCANGGCGGNAGCANCAGCTTCCGCCTTTTTTCGTCAGATCAGGCCCCAGGTCAGGAACAGGCGGCCNCCNCTGAGCACCGCNACCAGCAGATTGAGGTTGCGCCCCTCGTTCCNNTCNGAAAGCACGCCNAGCGCNACNCCNACGATCGCGATCGGAAACGCNAACCAGTTGACGAGCGGAAGCAACGGGATCGGCAANANACCGACCAGAGCGATNAGNAGGCCGACAGCGCCCACCAGCAGCGAGAGAAGGTTCAACATGCGATACAGATAGGGCTGCCACGGTGTGTTGACAAGGTAAAACACCATCGATTTTNGCTGCTNTCNCNGACCAAATCCAACGTTCCAAACCGAACCTTAACCCTTAACCGGCATCACNGCGGGCAAACGGAGTTGGAATATGGTCCGCAAGTCGAGCCTTTTTTGTGCGCTGCTGATGCCGCTGGCACTTGTCGCCTGTGGTGACGGACAGTCGCGCACGGACGCGATCGACAACGGACAGGAAGCCGATCCGGCGCTGACGGCTGCGCTGCAGGATCAGATCATGGTCGATCCCAACTTGTCGCAGCAATCCAATCGCGATTCGATCCGTCCCCCTGCCCAGCCCTATTCGGGCGCCATGCCGGCGGACGGGGTTGCGGCAAACGGCAACGCGGTCGGCGGCGATCTGATGCAGGTGCCCGATCCCAAGCCGGCGGACGCCGANTGCCAGGAATGCAAGGCGGCGCGCGATTCGGTGACGCTGGGCGGCCTNGCCGCGCGTCAGGCGAACGGCGATCTGGGCGGGTGCGCGGCAAATCTGCAATATTCGGCGAGCTGGGCACAGCGCCTGCCGCGNGANATNCCNCTCTATCCGCAGGCACGNGTCAC
Organism: Sphingomonas sp.; assembly: GCA_002707985.1. Classification (GTDB taxonomy): domain Bacteria; phylum Pseudomonadota; class Alphaproteobacteria; order Sphingomonadales; family Sphingomonadaceae; genus Sphingomonas. Next base: position 13,927 of record PAOI01000020.1, read on the forward strand.
CGAAGCGGCGGGCACCGAAGGCGGCAGCTGCAGCCTGCGCGTCGTCAGCTTNTCCGCGCCCCAGCCGATCGGCCACNTGCTCAACTGGTATTATACCGCCGTGAAACGCGCGGGATATGACGCCGAGCATCAGGTGGACGGNGANGAGCATATTCTGGGNGGCACNCGCGAACGCGANGACGCCGCCTATGTNCTGTTCATGACGCCGCGTCCCGACGGCGGCACCGACNTCGATCTGGTCGCCAACCGCGGAATCTGAACCGCGCGATACGGCTGGNTTCCCTTTCGCNGCGAACCGCGCTAACGCGCGGACATGCTGCATCTCCTTATCGTCATGCTGGGCGGCGCCATCGGAGCGGGCGGCCGGCACATGGTCGGCAAGCTCAGCTTGCTGTGGTTCGGCCCGGGCTATCCCTGGGGCACGCTGGCGGCCAACCTGATCGGGGGGCTGCTGATGGGGCTTCTGGTCGGCGCGATGGCGCGCGCGGGCGNCGGCGGCGAGCAATGGCGCCTGTTTCTGGGCACGGGTATTCTGGGCGGGTTCACCACATTCTCCACNTNCTCGCTCGNCGCGATGAACATGATCGAACGCGGCGACTGGGCCGGAATGCTGGGCTATGTCCTGATTTCGGTAATCGGCGCGATTGCGGCAGTCGCAGCGGGTCTTGCATTGGTACGGGCAGTAGCATGAGCGAAGTACGTCAGTTCACTGTCGCAGCCGACGACGATGGCATCCGCCTCGATCGCTGGTTCAAGCGGCATTTGCCCGAAGCGACGTTCAATGTGGTGTCGCGCTGGGCGCGCACAGGACAGTTGCGAGTCGACGGCGCGCGCGCTGCGCCGGGCGACCGGATCGAAGCGGGACAGATCATCCGCGTTCCTCCGGCAGAGCCCGAAAAGCCGGCGCGCAAGAAATCGAGCCGCCCGCCGCTCTCGCCCGAGCAAACCGAATTCATCCAGTCGCTGGTGATCCATCGCGATGCGCAGGCACTGGTGATCAACAAGCCGCCGGGGCTGGCGACGCAGGGTGGCACCAAGACGCACGAGCATGTCGACGCGCTGCTCGACGGCATCCAGTTCGACCTCGAAACGCGGCCCAAGCTGGTCCATCGGCTCGACAAGGACACGTCGGGCGTATTGCTGCTGGCGCGCACGGCCCGCGCCGCAGCATATTTCGCCAAGCATTTTTCGGGGCGCAGCGCGCGAAAAGTCTATTGGGCGCTGGTGATCGGCGTTCCCGATATCGAAGACGGGGTGATCGACCTGCCGCTCGCCAAACAGCCGGGCACCGGCGGCGAGAAGATGCATGTCGACGAGGAAGAGGGCCTCCCCTCGCGCTCGCGCTATCGCGTGATCGAGCGTGCAGGCAATCGTGCGGCATGGGTGGAGCTGCAACCGCATACCGGCCGCACGCATCAGCTGCGCGTGCACATGGCGGCGATCGGCCATCCGATCGTCGGCGACGGCAAATATGGCGGGCAGGACGCCTTTCTGACCGGTGGCATCAGCCGCAAGATGCACCTGCACGCCCGGCGCATCCGCATCGATCATCCCGATGGCGGCAAGCTGGACGTCACGGCATCGCTGCCCGCGCATTTTGCCGAATCGCTCGACACGCTGGGTTTCGAGGAATCGCAAGGCGACGCGATGCCGCAGGATGATGCCGCCCCGCCCGAGACCCGCGAGCAGAAAAAGGCCCGGGCCCGCGCCCATGCCAAGACGGTGCGCAAGGAACGGCGCGGCGAACGGCGCAAGCGCAGCAAGAGCTGATCTGCATCAATTCCCAGCCGCCAAGCTGTTCATTACAAGCACAGTTAGCATCCGATAGAGGCTGGCATAGCGGCTCGAGATCGGAGTATCAGGCCGATGGGACGCTGGTCGAACGACTGGGAATTGGGGAGAAGATTATGAAGTTTCGTGCTGCTATTGCCGCGGTCGCCGCGGCTGTCGCGATGACGCCGGCGGTTGCTTCGGCACAGGACGTGTTTGCCGAAGTCGGCGGCTGGAGCGTTTTCAAGAATCCCGATAACTGCCGCGCTATCGGTTCGTTCGACGGCGATACGCATCTTGCGGTCGGCTTTTATCCGGCTGACGACAAGGTGATCATGGTCGTGATCGACCCCGATTTCACCATGACGAGCAATCAGGAACTGAAGTATAATATGTACTTCGCTCAGGGCGACAACCTGAACGACGATTGGGGCGAAATCACCGCCTATGGCCTGGAAATGGATGGCGGCAAGCACGCTTTCCGCGTCAGCCTTGACGGCAATGATTTTCTGAACGATTTCGGCGATAACGAACTGCTCGGCTTCTTCATCGGCAGCGACCTGCTGATCAGCCTGCGGCTCGAACAATCGGCAGAGATCGAAAGCAAGCTGCGCCAGTGCGCGGCGACGATCTGATCGTCCTATCGACGGAGTTTGCGTGAATCATCTGGCATTGTTCGACTGCGATGGAACGCTGGTCGACAGCCAGGCCAATATCTGCCGGGCGATGGAGGAATGTTTCTCCATCGCCCGTCTTGTTCCGCCCGACCGCGCGGCGATCCGCCAGATTGTCGGGCTCAGCCTGGTCGAAGCGATTGCGAAGCTGGTGCCCGACGCAGACGACGCGCTGCACCGGACGATGGCCGAAGACTATAAGCGGACGTTTCAGGCGATGCGCCGGACGGGTACGCTCGACGAAGAACCGCTGTTCGACGGTATTGCCGATACACTGGCCGCATTGGAAGACGATGGCTGGCTGCTCGGCGTAGCGACGGGAAAGTCCGACCGCGGGCTGCATCATATTCTGGAATATCATGGCCTGAAACGGCGTTTCGCAACGCTGCAGACAGCCGATCGCCACCCTTCCAAACCGCATCCATCGATGGTGGAAACTGCGATGGCGGAAGCCGGCGCCGCACCCGAAACGACGGTGGTGATCGGCGATACCAGCTTCGACATGGCGATGGCTGCTGCGGCAGGCGCGCATGGAGTCGGCGTTTCCTGGGGCTATCATGCGCCGGCGGAATTGCTGAGCGCGGGCGCGCGGATCGTCGCCGATCATGCGCTGCACCTGCCCGCGCATCTCAACGGTCTTTGCGCGCCCCCTTCCCCGCCGGCCGCGCAATCGACTAGGATCGCACCATGACCGAATCCGACAAGCTGGCGCGCAATCGCTATTTCATGTTGGCGGGCGTGAATATCGTCGCCGTTGTTGGCGCCGTATTCGGCCTGATTCTGGCCGGACGCGCGACGAGCTGGGAGCTTACGGTGCTGGGCGGCGCGATCCTGCTCAGCGGGCTCTATGTCATGGCGGTGGTGCCACGCGCCATGGCCCGACGCTGGCGCACGCCCCCCGCGCAATGAAACGTTTCTGGACGGAAGTGACCGTTGCCGAACTGGACGGCAGCGGCTTCGGCATCGCGCTCGACGGGCGGCCGGTGAACACGCCGGGCCGGGTGCGTCTGGCCGTGCCGACTCAGGCGCTTGCTCGGGCCATTGCGGACGAATGGCGCGCCGTGGACATACAGATCGACCCGCGCGCCATGCCGCTGACCGGTCTTGCCAATGCGGCGATCGATCGCATTGGCCCCGCCGCAGACGATTTTGCCGCCGGGCTTGCCGCTTATGGCGAGAGCGACTTGCTCTGTTATCGCGCAGATGCCCCTGCCGAACTGGTTGCGCGGCAGGCTGCACATTGGGATCCGCTGCTCGACTGGGCGGGGCAGCGCTATGATGTCCGTTTCGAAACCGTTGCCGGGGTGATGCACCGTCCCCAGCCCGAGGCCACGACCCAGTGCCTGTCGCACGCGGTCAGGCAACGATCGCCGTTCGAACTGGCGGGCCTGTCGCCGCTGGTGACGATCAGCGGGTCGCTGGTCGCCGCGCTTGCGATGCTGGAAGGCGCGGCGACGCGCGACGCGGTCTGGGCCGCCGCGCATGTCGATGAAGACTGGCAGGCCGAACAATGGGGCGAGGACAGCCTCGCCCAAAAGACGCGCGAGGCGCACCGCGTCGATTTCGACGCCGGCGCCCGGTTTCTGGCGCTGCTGGCTTAATTTGCGGCCGGCAACTGCTTCGGCATGAACCAGCGCGCGATCACGGCGCCGGCGACCAGGAACGAGACCAGGTCGCTGATCCAGAGATAGGTGAAATAGCCCCAGGGCGCGTGATTGAAGACCGGCTGGCCGAGATCGACATAGACTGTGATCGCGACGGCAAAAAGCGCCACCAGCTTCATCCGCGTGCCGAAACTTGCGCCCGTCGCGAAGCTGCGCAGGGCAAAGGCAATCACCAGCGAACAGAGGATCGCGAGTACCAGCCCGCCGATCAGCGCGCTGCTGTCCACCACCGGAAAGCCGCTGTTGTTGAACAGCACCATCGCCGTGGGGCCATTGCCATAGGCGGACGTCCCCGCCGTCGTCCCCGGCCACGGAATCGGATAGGCACCGGTGCCGGTCGGCCCCAGATGTAGCGCAAGCGCGTCCTGAACCGCCAGTCCGTCGGCATCGGGCGCGATCTTATACGCCAGATAACTGAGCGGCGTGCCCCAGAACAGGAAGCCCACCAGCCACATTGCGACACCACCGACGACACCGCCAACCAACAGCTTCGGCATGACGCCCCTCCCCCCTAATTAGACGGAGGCTATTTGAGCAGCCCCCGGATGAATCCGATCAATCCGGTCTGTCGCGAACGCCGGATACGCTCTGCAGCCAGAATGGTCCTGACCTGCTCATAGCATTTTTCGACGTCGTCGTTCACCAGAACATAGTCATAGCCGTCCCAATGGCTGACTTCGCCGGCGGCGCGCGCCATGCGGCGATTGATGACGTCCTCTGAATCAGTGGCGCGCGCGATCAGCCTTTTGTGCAGTTCCTCCATCGACGGGGGCAGGATGAAGACGCGAACCACGTCGCCGCCGGCAAGCTGAAACAGCTGCTGCGCGCCCTGCCAATCGATGTCGAACAAGACGTCATGCCCGGCCGCCAGCATCGAAAAGACGCTTTGCTTCGGCGTGCCGTAGCGATGATCGAAGACATGCGCCCATTCGAGGAATTCATTGGCGGACACCATCGACCGGAACGTCTCGGTATCGACGAAATGATAATCCACGCCTTCCTGTTCGCCGGGGCGCATCGGACGCGTCGTATAGGATACCGACATCGTCAGATCGGGGTCGCTCGCAAGCAATTTGCGTGCGATGGTCGATTTGCCGGCACCGGAAGGCGAGGAAAGGACGAATAATACGCCGCGTCGCTTTAGGCCGTGCGGATCCTGTTCGTGGCTGTGGGGCATGCGCGCTAGTGGCGCGGCGCAACGGTTCCCGTCAAGCACCCACGTGCGCAAATGCGCAACAGATCACCCCTTGGCCATTCCGTCGCGGGATTTCTTGCGGTCGCGATTCAGGCGCCAGAGCGCATAGCCGCCCGCCGCCGCCCAGCCGATCGGACCGAAGCGGAGGACGCGCTGCAACGCGAGCGCGGCGACCGCGCTTTTGATACCGCGCCCGCTCATGCGTGCTGGCGCGGGCTGGACGCGACATCATACCAGAGCGACTTCGCGCCGCGATATGCCGCATATCCCACCGCAGCGGTGACCACGACCGGCAGCGTGAATTTGAGGACATTGGCGATGATCGCGCCCTTCATTGCGCCGTCGGTGATACCGTCATCACCGCTCATCGCGTCGATTGCACCGCCGATAACGGCTCCGGTCGTCGTAGCACCCATGATTTTCCTCCCGAATTTCAGTTCGGAGGGAAAGCGCGGGAGCGCGCAGGAAGTTCCCGAAGGTGACGGAAGGGGGACGGCGGATCGCTTTCGATCCTTCAACAACCATCCCCGTGTCCGCCCCCTCCACCAGCTTCGCTGGTTCCCCCCTTGCGGGGGAGGATCATTCTTCGATTACCGGCCCAGCATCGTTTCCGGGCGTACATATTGGTCGAACGTCGCTTCATCGACCAGGCCGAGCTGAAGGCCCGATTCCTTGAGCGTCAGTCCCTTTTCATGCGCGTTCTTGGCGATCTTGGCGGCATTGTCATAGCCGATCGCGGGCGCCAGCGCGGTCACCAGCATCAGCGAGCGGCCGACCAGATCGGCTATCTGCTTTTCATTGGCCTCGATCCCATCGACACAGCGTTCGGCGAAATTGACCATGCCGACCGCCATCAGATCGATCGAACGCATCACGTTCGCGCCGATCAGCGGCATGAACACATTGAGTTCGAAATGGCCCTGCATGCCGCCGACGGTGACTGCCTGATGATTGCCGATCACCTGGGCCGCGACCATCGTCAGCGATTCGCACTGCGTGGGATTGACCTTGCCCGGCATGATCGAGCTGCCCGGTTCATTGGCCGGAAGCGACAATTCGCCCAGACCCGAACGCGGGCCGGAACCCAGGAAACGGATGTCGTTGGCGATCTTGTTGAGCGCCACCGCCAGCGTGTTGAGCCCGCCGGAGAAGAAGACCAGCCCGTCCTTCGCCGCCAGCTGTTCGAACTTGTTCGGCGCAGGTTCGAATTCCATCCCCGAAATGTCGCTGATCGCCGCGCACATATCCTCGGCCCAACCTTCCGGAGCATTGAGGCCGGTGCCGACCGCAGTGCCGCCGATCGCGAGTTTCTTGAGGTTGCCGTTGCGCGCGCCCTCAAGCCGCGCCTTGCAGCTGATCAGCTGCGCCGCATAGCCCGAAAATTCCTGGCCGAGCGTCAGCGGCGTTGCGTCCTGCGTGTGGGTGCGGCCGATCTTGACGATGTGATCCCATGCCTTTGCCTTGGCGGTCAGCGCGCTTTCGAGGCGATCGAGCGCGGGGTTGAGCACATCGCGCGCCGCCAGCGCCGCCGCGACGTGGAGCGCCGTGGGGAAGCTGTCGTTCGACGATTGCGACATGTTGACGTGATCGTTCGGGTGCACCGGCGATTTGCCGCCGCGCGTGCCGCTGAGCGTTTCATTGGCGCGACCGGCGATCACTTCGTTGACGTTCATATTGGTCTGGGTGCCGCTGCCGGTCTGCCAGATCACCAGCGGGAACTGATCGTCGAGCTTGCCGCTGATCACTTCCTGCGCGGCCGCTTCGATCGCGTCGGCGATCTTGGGGTCAAGCCCGTGCTTCCTGTTCACCCGCGCCGCAGCCTGCTTCACGATCGCCTGCGCATGGACGATACCGATCGGCATGCGTTCCTGGCTGCCGAACGGGAAGTTCTGTATCGAACGCTGGGTCTGCGCGCCCCAATAGGCGTCGGCAGGAACTTCGATGGCGCCGATCGAATCGGTTTCGGTGCGGGTGGTCACGGGCGTGTTTCCTTTTTGACATCCGGTCCCGCGCAGTCCCTGCACGGGAGTCGCGGGCGCTCTAGCGCGCGAATCGGGGCGATGCCAAGCACTGCCGCGCCGGTAGCGGTCCCACCAAAAGAGACAAAAGAGACACCACGTCCCCCCTCCCTTCCGCTCCGCACCGGCAGAGGCGGGACAGGTTGCGTGGCGGAAGGGCGTGCGGGGACCGGCATCGTGCAGCCGTTAGGGCACAAATTGCGCGTGTAGGACAGCGAAGCCCAAAAGGAAGCTGTTCGCTTCTGCCCGGCGATGCAGTAGAGCGGCGGCCATGCCGATTTTCGTTTACGAGAATGAAGGCGACGAAGACGTCACCTTCATATTGAGCCCGAAAGAGGAAGAATTCAGGATTCCGCCGCTGGCCCGTATCGGCGTCCGCTACGAAATAGGTCCCGGCCAGTGTGATCGCACCTTCCTCTCGGTGGGAAGGCATCTAGTCACTTTCTGGTGCGAAGCCGCGGTGCGCGAAACGGAAATCGTCTTTCCCGGCCCGTTTGATCTGCTGCTAGCCAGTCTTGCCAGACGTGGTTTTTGCGGAGGGATCGTAAACGATCAACCGACGCACGTTTGCGACCTGCTTCCGGCATCAGGAATGATATCAGCCGAAGCGTTTTCGACACTGGTTCTTCGAGCAGAAGGCGACGGAAATGATCTCTCACGTGATATTGAGCGTTGGTTGGACAGTCTGAAAGCGTTGTTCATCGAGCATATGGGCAGCGACAGGGTGCCTGTGGCGCTGCTGCGGCAGAATGTCGCGCAACCATTTGACGCAGTGGTGAACAGCGCCGATTAGGCCCATTCGTGTGGAAATGAAGACTGTAAAACAACCAAGGCTTTATCCGTCGCCCCTGCGCAGGCAGGGGCCTATTTCTGTTTCGTCACGCGGGGTGGACTGACACGTTCCCGACCCTCGTGTGTCCGCCTGCTGCACCAACGCGTCAGAGATAGGCCCCTGCCTGCGCAGGGGCGACGGGATTGATCAGTGTCGGGCGCCTCCGGCAACCAGCCCCGAACAGGCTAGCATCCTCTCCGTCATCGCATCGATGCTGCTTGGCGCTTCGCCGATCAACCAGCAGCGGAGCATGGCGAGTTGCGCCGCCGCTGCGCCGGTCGCGGCGATCTGGGCGTCGCCTTCGGTTAGACTGGTGCGCAAAGCGTGGGGCTGGATCGCTTCGGAAAGGCTTCGGCGGATCGCGCCGGCTGCGTCGGAATCGAGCAGCGGGCGGATCAGCGCGCGACGGTCCCACAGATGCGCAACCATGTTGCGGACATAGCTGCGCGCGGCGCGGCCCGATGCCGCCGTTGCCAGTGCCAGCAGGATCGGCGCGATCGCTTCGAGCATCACCGCATCCTTGCCGGTGAAATGTTCGTAGAAGGTCGACCGGCCGATATTCGCCGCGCGGATGACGTCGCTTACCCGGATCGCCTCATAGCGCCGTTCGAGCGCCAGCGTGGTGAAGGCGCGCAGGATCGCGGCATGAGTCGCTGCGCTCTGGCGACCGGGGGATGCGGGCGATTGCATCCGTGCAGACTGGTGCCCCGGACTCGCAAAGTCCATCCGGACATTTTCATGCTTTTGTCCGCCGACGCCCGGATCGGGCGGTTTCGCCCTTGGCAAGGCGGGCTCCCCTCCGTCATCCCGCCGCTGACACAGCGAACGGAGATGCCGGATATGAATCATCATGTGGTTGCGATCGTGCCGAGCAGCGATCTGGATGCCAGCGAGGCATTCTACCGGCGGCTCGGTTTCGAGGTGGCGAGCGATTATGGCCATTATCGCATCCTCGCCGATGGCCGGGGATGGCACCTCCACCTCAACCACATGCCCGGCTGGCCGCGGCATATCGAGGACAACCCCTTTGGCCTCTACCTCTATGTCGACGATGTCGATGCATTGGCCGATCAGGTGCGCGAGCTGATTATCGAGCCCGATGCGCCAAAGGCGCGCCACTGGGGCACCTATGAATTCTCGCTCAGCGATCCCAGCGGATTGCTGGTGCGGGTGGGCCGGGTCATCGACCCGGCCTGATCACATCGCTCAGTTCAGATCCTGCCGCGTGAAACGGAGCAGCGTCGCTGCGCCCATTGCCACCGTCCACGCACCCAATATGGCGAGCGAGGCGCCCCAGCTATAGGCGATGACCGTATCGGGGCCGAGCGGCAGTTGCATCCCCGCCCCCTTTGCCCAGCCGAGCACATTGCCCATGTGGTAAAAGGGCAGGAACCGGACCAGCGGTTCGGTGATCGCCGGCAGATATTGATAGGCGAAGACCGCGAGCAACGGAGTCAGCCCCTCGATAATCATCAGCGCGATCGACAGGATCACCGAGGCGAGGATCGACTGGGTGAGCACCGCGAACAGCGCCGCCATGGCGATGGTGAAGGCGATCGGCAGCAACGTGTGCCCGGCCGCCCGCAGATGCGTGTCGAGCACGGCGCCAAAGGTGACGCCTTCGGGAATGCCGCCGTCCAGCACCCCGGCGAGCAGCAGGATCAGATCGGCAACCAGAAATGCCAGCAACAGAAAGCCGAAGGCGACGATCCATTTGGCGACAATCAATTGCCAGCGCGCGCGCGCGGGAATGATCAGCTTCCACGTATTCCAGCCATATTCGCCGGCGAAGACCAAGGCGACGAAACCGGCGATCAGAAAGCGGATCCCCGCCTGCGTCGGCAGCATCCAGAAGATCGCGCTGCTCGACAGCCATTTTTCCGCAGTCGGCAACTCGGCCGCCGGATCGGATGGGGTGACCATGCCGTGGAGGATCGCGATGATCGTCGCGACCGCAGCGAGAATCGGGAAAATCCACACCATCAGCCAGGTCGCGCGATGGCGGCGAAGCTTCAGCGCTTCGGCATAAACGGCATCAAGCATCGCTGTCCCTCGTCATGGTGAGGAAGATTTCTTCCAGGCTGTGGTCGTTGGCACCGATCGCGAAGATATCGACGTTGGCAGCGGTCAACTGGCGCACGATTTCGGGCGTGTCGGCGCGGCTCGCCTGTACGATCAGCCCCTTTTCAGTCATTTCGGCGGGCCAGCGGGTGCCGAGCGCGGCGATGGCAGCCTCGGTCGGTTCCGCTTCAATCCGCAGCATGTCACCAACGTCGAGCAGTTCGCCGACGGTGGCTTCGCGCAGCAGCTTGCCCTTGTGAACCACGGCGACGCGGTCGCAAATCTGTTCGACCTCGTGGAGCAGATGGCTCGACAGAAACACGGCCTTGCCCTCGGCGGCGAGGCCGCGGATCAGCGCGCGCATGTCCTGAATCCCGGCGGCATCGAGGCCGTTGGCAGGCTCATCGAGGATGACCAGATCGGGATCGTCGAGCAATGCGGCGGCGACGCCCAGCCGCTGCTTCATGCCGGTCGAATAGCCCTTCACCTTGCGCTTTGCGTCCTGGGAAAGTTCGACACGTTCGAGCACTTCGTCGATCCGCGCGCCTTCATGCCCCTGGGTCCGTGCGAGCACGCGGAGATTGTCGCGGCCCGACAGGAACCCGTAAAATGTGCCGCCATCGACCAGCGATCCGACGCGCGCCAGCGCCTCGCGCTCGGTGGGGCGGCGGCCGAAGATCAGCGCTTCGCCCGCCGTCGGGCGGATCAGGCTCAATGCCATGCGGATCGTCGTGCTCTTGCCCGCGCCATTGGGGCCGAGAAAGCCGTAAACTTCGCCGCAACGCACGCGGAGCGAGACATCGTCGACGGCGCGCTTGGCGCCTGCGCCGCGGCCATAGGTCTTGCCGATACCGCGCAATTCGAGCGCGATAGCTTCGGCGGGTTCGTGATCGGACAAAAAACGTCCCTCCCTGTTTCGCGCCCGCCGCCGCGTTGCCCTCGGCGCCGTACCGCGAGTGTATTATGAATACAATACAGATCGGAAAGTCAACTCAAGCGATGCAGTCACCCGATACGGTGCCGCGTCATGCGTTCGCACCATGGGCTGCCGCATCGGCGACCGGCTTTAGTGGTCGGGCACATCATCGAAGGTCGCGAAACGCCTGGGCGCCGTGAAGCAAGTGGATTTTTCGGCTCGTCCTACCAGCTCGGCGGCATGGACATGACCGGGCGGAAAACCGCCCGTTCGATCCGCGCGACGCAGCGCCCCGCGATGCAGCCGCCCGGAACGCCGGCCCCTTCTGGTCCTTGCGATAGATGAAGTCCGCGCCGTCAGGGGCAAACTGCTCTTCGAACAGTGCGACGAGATGATCGATCCTGTGGCGGAACATGCGGTGAGGATAGCAGCTGGCGCGCCGGGATCAATTCCGGGGGAGGCGTTCAAGCGGCACCCGCGACGCCTGCCTCCGGCGGAGTAATTCGTCCCCCGGACGAATTACTTCTTCCGCTTGAAATCCACCGATACGACGTTCGAGCCGTCTTCGGTCTGGGTCACCACTGCGCCCTCGCCGTCATTTTCGGCTTCTTCATACGAATCGGGATCGTTTTCGGGATCGTCATTGACCTGGAAACGCAGTTCGAAATTGACCGCCGGATCGTGAAAGCCGGTGATCGCCGCAAAGGGGATGACCAGCATCGCCGGCACCTGATTGAAGCTGAGCCCGACCGAGAATCGCTCCGCATCGACCTTCAGATCCCAGAAGCGATGCTGGAGGACGATCGTCATTTCGTCCGGGAACCGCTCCATCAGCCGGTCGGGAATGTCCACGCCCGGCGCCTGCGTCTTGAAGGTGATGTAGAAATGATGCGATCCGGGCAGTCCGCCGGTCGTGGCGACCTGCCCCAGCACCCGGCCGACCACGGCGCGCAGGGCCTCCTGCACGATCTCGTCATAGGGAATCAGGCTATCGGGTACGGCAGTGTTCATGCGCCAACTGCTAGCGGATGAGCCACGCCGGTCAAGCCAGACTTGCCCCGTGGCAAGTCGATCCGAATTGCATGGACGCAAAGGAACGCTATGGAGGCGCCATGCGCACCGCCACCGTCAGCCGCAAGACCAGCGAGACATCGGTCGACGTCACCGTCAATCTGGACGGGACGGGATCCTATGCGATTTCCACCGGAATCGGCTTTTTCGACCATATGCTCGAACAGCTGTCGCGGCATTCGCTGATCGACATGGACATAAAGACGGTCGGCGACCTGCATATCGACCAGCATCACACGGTCGAGGATACCGGGCTGGCGATCGGCGAGGCCGTTGCGAAGGCACTGGGCGATAAAAAGGGCATTCGCCGCTACGCCGACGCGCTGTCGCCGATGGACGAGACGCTGACGCGCGTCGCGATCGACATTTCGGGGCGCCCCTATTGCGTGTTCAAGACCGCGTTCAGCCAGAAACGGCTGGGAGGGATGGACACCGAGATGTTCGAACATTGGTTCCAGAGCTTTTCGCAGACGGCGGGCCTGACGCTGCATGTCGAGACGCTGTATGGCGACAATAACCACCATATCGCCGAAAGCTGTTTCAAGGGCCTCGCCCGCGCGCTGCGCGAGGCGGTGGAGATCGATCCGCGCAAGGCAGGCGTCATTCCCAGCACCAAGGGGACGCTGTGAGCGCCGCGTTCGTGCGCCCCGATGCGCCGCTGACGGTGGTGCTGCTGACCTATGTCGCGCCGATCGAAGAGGTCGATGCGCAGCTGGAAGCGCATGTCGCATGGCTGAAGGCCGGGCTGGAAGCCGGCGTAATTCTCGTCGCCGGGCGTCGCACGCCGCGATCCGGCGGGGTCATCCTGTTTCGCGGCACGGCCGAGGCTGTCGAACCGGTGGCGCAGGCCGACCCGTTCGTGACCAGCGGCGTGGCGACCTATGAACTGATCCCCTTCAACGCCAGCCTGGCGGCAACGACGCTGGGCGATGCGCTGGCATGAGCATCGCGCTGATCGACTATGGCGCGGGCAATCTCCATTCGGTCCATAATGCGCTGAAAGCGGCGGGCGCGCGCGACATTGCCGTGACTGCCGATCCCGAAGCGGTGCTGCGCGCCGATCGCGTGGTGTTGCCGGGCGTCGGGGCGTTCGGCGCCTGCGCGGCGGGGCTGCGCGGGATCGACGGCATGGTCGAGGCGATGGAAACCCGCGTACTCCACGGCGGCGTACCGTTTCTGGGCGTGTGCGTAGGGATGCAGTTGCTTGCCACTACGGGCGAGGAAATGGGCAGCCATGCCGGGCTCGGCTGGATGCCGGGCGTGGTACGCGAACTGCCCGCCACCGACGTGCGCGTGCCGCATATGGGCTGGAACGACGTCACGCCTTTGGTCGATCACCCGTTGATCGAGGCGGGCGAAGCCTATTTCCTGCACAGCTTTGCGTTCGAAGGCGAGGACGGCGTGCTGGCCGTCACCGATCATGGCGGGCCGGTGACCGCGGCGATCGGGCGCGACAATATCGTCGGTGTCCAGTTCCACCCCGAAAAAAGCCAGCGTTACGGCATCGCGCTGGTCGAAAGGTTTCTCGCATGGCGTCCGTGACATTTTCATTCCTCCCCGAGCTTGTCTCGGGGAGGGGGACCGCGACGCGAAGCGGCGTGGTGGAGGGGAAATGTCCCGCACTTGCCCCTCCACCCCCGGCCCTTGGCTGGCGGTCCCCCTCCCCCAGCAAGCTGTGGGAGCAACTCGCATGACCCTGACCGTTTTTCCCGCGATCGACCTGAAGGCCGGCAAGGTGGTGCGCCTTGCCGAAGGCGATATGGCGCGCGCGACCGTCTATGGCGAAGACCCCGCCGCACAGGCCGAAGCATTCGCGGCGGCGGGCGCCGATCATCTGCATGTCGTCGATCTGGACGGCGCCTTTGCGGGCAAGACCGTCAATCGCGCAGCAGTCGATCAAGCGATCCGCGCCTTTCCCGGCAAGGTTCAGTTGGGCGGCGGCATCCGCACCCGCGATACGATCGAACGCTGGCTGGAAATCGGCGTTGCGCGGATCGTGATCGGCACCGCCGCGATGGAAAACCCGACATTGGTGCGTGAGGCAGCACGCGTCCATCCCGGCCAGATCGTCGTTGCAGTCGATGCACGCGACGGCATGGTCGCCACCAATGGCTGGGCGGACGTAACCAATGTTTCGGTCGAAGAACTGGCCCGCCGGTTCGAGGATGCAGGTGTTGCCGCGTTGCTCTTCACCGATGTCGGACGCGACGGGTTGCTCAAAGGCTGCAATGTCGAAGCGACGGTGGCGCTGGCACGCGCGGTCGATATTCCGGTGATCGCCAGCGGCGGCGTTGCGGGGATCGGGGATATCGAGGCGCTGGTCGGTCATGTCGCCGATGGCGTGGAAGGCGTGATTACCGGCCGTGCGCTCTATGACGGGCGGCTCGATCTGGCCGAAGCGATCCGGGTGGCGAAGGGATGAGCCTGTTTTACGGCCACTCCCATCCCCGTTCGTCCCGAGCTCAATCGAGGGACGTGCGCCCCGCGACAACCAAGCGTGTCTCGACTTCGCTCGACACGAACGGCGTATTTTGGGGTAATGGAGCATTCCGGAAATGACCGTCCGGGCCCGTGTCATCCCCTGTCTCGACGTGGCGGAGGGCCGCGTGGTGAAGGGCGTCAATTTCGTCGAACTGCGCGATGCCGGCGATCCGGTGGAGCAGGCGCGCGCTTATGATGCCGCCGGGGCCGACGAGCTCTGCTTCCTCGACATCACCGCCAGCCATGAGGAGCGCGGGACGTTCCTCGACGTGGTCAGCCGCACCGCCGAAGTGTGCTTCATGCCGCTGACCGTGGGCGGCGGCGTGCGCAGCGTCGAGGATGCGCGCGCACTGTTGCTGGCTGGCGCGGACAAGGTGGCGGTGAACAGCGCTGCGGTCTCTCGCCCCGAAGTCGTTTCCGACATTGCCGAGAAGATGGGGAGCCAGTGCGTCGTCGCCTCGGTCGATGCACGGCGTGTCGCGCCCGGCAAATGGGAAGTCTTCACTCATGGCGGGCGCCGCCCGACCGGTATCGATGCCGTGGAGCACGCATTGAAGCTCGCAAGGCTGGGCGCGGGCGAAATCCTGCTGACGTCGATGGACCGCGACGGTACGCGCGAAGGGTTCGACCTTGAGCTGGTCCGCACCATCGCAGACGAGGTGACGGTGCCGGTGGTCGCATCTGGCGGCGTCGGCAATCTGCAGCATCTGGTGGAAGGGATACGCGACGGCCATGCCAGCGCCGTGCTGGCGGCATCGATCTTCCATTTCGGCGAATCGACGATTGCAGAGGCGCATGCAGCGCTGGCGGCGGCAGGGATTCCGGTTCGCGCGTAACAAACGCAGACGTTAGCCGGTCGAAGCAGCCACTCAGGACAAACGGATTCTTGAAGCGCCTCCCCGCTTAACGCTTTCGTTGCCGATTGCGGCTAAACCGGTGCGGTCGGGAACGGGTTGCCAACCCATGCCGTCACCCTGAACTTGTTTCAGGGTTCACTCCTCCACTTGCGCAGGCCTGGCTTGCGGCACGGTGGATGCTGAAACCAGTTCAGCATGACGAGGGATGTTGATGTATCGCCTGCTCGCCCTGATCCCAGCCACCATCGCCGTGCCGGCACTCGCCTATGCCCCGCATTCGGGCGAAGCGGGGACGCGGACGATGCCGCAGCTTTCGGATATCGCGCTGGTGGTGTTTGCCGCAGGCGCGCTGTGGTTCGTTCGCCACGCGATGCGCCGCCGCAAGCGCAAACAGGACGCGCCCGAACCTGCAGAAGATTGACAGCAGAGCGCAGCCGCGCAAGGCGGGTGGCATGTCCCATGACGATATCCTCGACCGGCTGGAAGCCACGATCCGCGAACGCCGCAGCGGCGATCCCGAAACCAGCTATGTCGCAAAGCTGACGGCCAAAGGCCGCAAGAAAATCGCGCAGAAGCTGGGCGAGGAAGGCGTCGAAACCGCCATCGCCGCCGTCGCCGAGGACAAGGCCGCGCTGACCGGCGAAGCGGCGGACCTGATCTTCCACTTGATCGTGTTGCTGGCCGATGCCGGGCTAAGCCTCGACGACGTCCGCGCCGAACTGGCGCGGCGCGAGGGGATGTCGGGGATTGCGGAGAAGGCCGCGCGGGGATGACTAAACGTCGTCTCTGCGCAGGCAGGGACCCATGGCTCGATAGTCCCGCGCACCCCCGGTCACAGATCCGACGCGCCAGTGTCAGCCAATCGCCCTCACGCTACAGCGATAGGCCCCTGCCTGCGCAGGGGCGACGGGATGGCTGGCGATGCGTTTGGAAAATGGCCGGCGGCAGGGATCGAACCTGCACCCTTTCGGGACCGCTGTAGCGATACGTTTACCAATTCCGTCACGCCGACCGGCGCGACCTACACGTCTCGGCGAAGAATGGCTATGCGCTTGGCAACCGAGAGGAGACTCGCATGCCCATCGACGCCACCGCGCCCTATGACGATCAGAATATCTTCGCGAAGATCCTGCGCGGGGAAATTCCGAACAAGACCGTCTATGAAGACGAATTCGCGCTGGCGTTCCACGACATCAATCCGCAGGCGCCGCATCACATCCTGGTGATCCCCAAGGGCGCCTATGTCAGCTGGGACGATTTTTCGGCAAAGGCGCCGGAAGCGGAAATCGCCGGATTCATCCGCGCCGTGGGCAAGGTCGCGCGCGAGGCCGGGTTTGTCGAACCGGGATACCGGCTGCTCGCCAATGTCGGGATGGACGCGCATCAGGAAGTCCCGCATCTCCACGTCCATATCTTTGCCGGGCGCAAGCTGGGGCCGATGCTGGCGGGCAGTTGAGGCTTCTGCAGGCGCACCTACGTAAATCTCCTTGCCCCAATGGTTTTCGCCGCTAGGTTCGCGACTTTCGTAACTACGCGATCGCCACGGAGCGGTCGCGGACTTCAAGGGGGCCCTCCATGATATTCGGGCGCATCAAGCCACTCGACGCCATCCTTGCCACCGCCGAAAAGAAATCGCTGACGCGCACGCTGGGCGCGGTGCAACTGACGCTGCTTGGCGTCGGCGCGATTATCGGCACGGGCATTTTCGTGCTTACTTCGGAAGCCGCACAGAAAGCCGGTCCCGGCATGATGTGGGCGTTCGTCATTGCCGCCATCGTGTGCGGCGTCGCCGCGCTCTGCTATTCGGAAATCGCATCGATGGTGCCGGTTTCGGGCTCGGCCTATACCTATACCTATGCGGTGATGGGCGAACTGCTCGCCTGGATGGTCGGCTGGGCGCTGATCCTCGAATATGCCGTCGCCGCGTCCGCCGTGTCGGTGGGCTGGTCCGGCTATTTCGTGGGGCTGCTCAACAGTTGGGGCGTGGAGTTACCCCACGCGCTCGCCGTCGGGCCCTATGCGGGCGGTATCGTCAATCTGCCCGCACTCGTCATCGCGCTGCTCGTGACGCTGCTGCTGATGATCGGCACTACCGAAAGCGCGCGCGTGAACGCAGTGCTGGTGGCGATCAAGGTGACTGCGCTTACCGTGTTCATCGCGCTGACGCTGCCGGTAATGAAGGGCGCGAATTTCGAGCCGTTCATGCCCAATGGCTGGTTCGGCAACGGGCATGGCGCGGGTCTGGGCGCAGTCGGCGCCGCCGCTTCGATCTTCTTCGCCTATGTCGGTTTCGACGCGGTTTCGACGGCTGCCGAGGAAACCAAGAACCCGCAGCGCAACGTGCCGATCGGCCTGATCGGATCGCTCGCGATCTGTACGGTCTTCTATCTGCTCGTCGCTGCCGGCGCGATCGGTTCGATGGGCGCGCAGCCGGTTACCGGCCTTGCCGGCGAGATCCTGTCGCCCGGTACGCCCGAACTTGCCGATCGCTGTCAGGCGATCGCCGCAGCGGCCACCGAACCGCTGGTCTGCTCGCGTGAGGCGCTGGCGCATGTGCTGCGCACGATCGGTTATGAACGTCTGGGCGATCTGATCGGCGTTGCCGCCTTCCTGGCGCTGCCTTCGGTCATCCTCATCATGCTGTTCGGTCAGACGCGCATCTTCTTCGTTATGGCGCGCGACGGCCTGCTTCCCGAAAAGCTCGCCAGCATCCATCCCAAGTGGAAAACGCCGCACATCGTGACGATGATCACCGGCGTTGCCGTGGCATTCTTTGCCGCGTTCCTGCCGGTGGGTCAGCTGGCCGACATCTCCAATTCGGGGACGCTGTTCGCCTTCTTCATGGTGGCGATTGCGGTGCTGATCCTGCGCCGTACCCAGCCGGATCGTCCGCGTCCGTTCCGCACTCCGCTCGTCTGGGTGGTTGCGCCGCTGGCGATCATCGGGACGCTGGGCCTGTACTTCAACCTGCCGTTCGAGGCGAAGATGGTGCTCCCGGTCTGGGGCGGCATCGGCCTGGTCGTCTATTTCCTCTATGGCTATCGCAAGAGCCATGTCGGTCGCGGCATCATCGACGTACATGAGGACGATCCCGATGCCCCGCCGCAGCCGGTTCCGCCGATCGGCAGCGCGCATACGCCCGGCGGCAAGGACGCCTGATCCGGGCGGACGACGCCAACGACAAGAGGGGGCCGGCAGCAATGCCGGCCCTTTTTTGTTGCGCGTTCGGCAGAGCGGCAGCAGCATGCCAACATGCCGTTGCACGAAATGACCGATGCGGAGATTCATCGCTTCTGGCGCCAACTATGGCTGACGGCGCTTCAGGCATTTGCCGACAGCGAGACACAGCGGGTTCAGTGGCTCGATCCCAATCAGCGCAATCCGCATTTTTCCTTCGTCGAATGCATGGCCTGCTATTTCAACAATGTTCCCTATCTTTGGGAGGAGGATGGCTATCGAAAGCCCCTCGAACTGGGGCGTCTCACACAGGCGGAAGCAAACAGTGTCGCGGAATTTCACGCGCTCGCAGTGGCGTACAGGCCGCCTTGCGACGAATGGGATGCCGCCGGCATCCTCGCGGACCCAGCCTGGCAGAAGATCGTCGCCTGCGCGCAACAGGCGCAGCGAGCGTTGCTCGCACTGCTGGACGATCCGAACGAGATCGTAATGCTGACGCAGGCGCCGCAATGGCAGGAACGCCAGAGCAGCTATTTTTCCAGCAGAGGGCAGTCGATCATTCCAGCCGCGCCGCAACGCCCCGGCATGCTGGGACGCATCGCGCGATGGCTCCGTCGCGGGTAACATCGGTCACAAAGCCTTCCCTAGCCCCTGCCCTTACGCTAGCCTCCCGTCTTTCTGCGTTTCCGAAGGGGGATTTTCGTGACAGCAGCTGCTGCGGATCAGGCCGGACCGAGCCTGATCGATCATGTGACGAATGTGTCGGACCTGCTCTGGGGCGGGACGTGGAACGGCGCGGAGGTGCTGCCGATTCCGCCGCTTGTCGTGATCCTGTTCGGCGTCGGCCTGTATCTGATGATCGGCCTGAAATTCTATCCGATCCTGCAGCTTCCCAATGCGTTCAAGGCGCTGTTCACGAAATCGGGCGGCAACGGCGCGGGTGAGATTTCGCCCTTCGCCGCGCTTTCGACGGCGCTTTCCGGTCAGGTCGGCACGGGCAACCTTGCCGGCGTTGCCACTGCCATCACCCTGGGCGGGCCGGGTGCGATATTCTGGATGTGGGTTACCGCGCTGCTCGGCATGTCGCTCGCCTTTGCCGAAGGCGCGCTCGCGATCCGCTATCGCGAAGTTACGTCGGAAGGCCATTATCGCGGCGGTCCGATGAGTTACATCATGTTCGGCATGGGGCCGAGGTGGAAATGGCTCGCGGTGCTTTTCTGTCTCGCGGTGCTGTTTTCCGGCCTGATCACCGGCAACGGCATTCAGGCGAACAGCTTTGCCGATTCCGTGAACGAACTGACCGGACTCGACGAATGGGTGGGCGGTGCGATCGCGGCGGTTGCAGTGTTCGTCGTCATCATCGGCGGGATCAAATCGATCGGCGCCGTCGCCGAAAAGATCGTGCCGACCATGGCGATCGCCTATATCATCATGGCGCTGATCGCGCTGGCGCTCAATTTCGGCGATCTGCCCGAAACCTTTGCCCGCATCTTCGGCGGCGCGTTCAATCCGCAATCGGCGCTGGGCGGCTTTCTGGGCGCGAGCATGATCGTCGCGATCCGCGCCGGTGCGGCGCGCGGCCTGTTTTCGAACGAAGCGGGCCAGGGCTCCACTCCGATCGCGCACGCCGTCGCCCAGACCCGCGACCCAGCGATGCAGGGCCGGTTCGCGATGATGGGGACCTTCATCGACACGATCCTGATCTGCACCATGACGGCGCTGGTGATCCTGACCGTGGAGGGCAATTTCAGCGCGGGCGGCGAAGCCGTGAAGCATGCGTGGCAATCCGATCTCAACGGCTTCTCGATGACATCGGGCGCCTTTGCCGCAGCATTCCCGCTCGACATTGCCGGTATTCCGATCGGCACGCTGATCGCTTCGGTCGCGCTGCTGCTGTTCGTGTTCACCACCTTGCTCACCTGGAGCTATTATGGCGAACGCGCGATCACCTTCCTGTACGACCAGCTGCCCGGCGCGTCGGCGAAGGGCGAAAAGACGCTGCATTTCATCTGGCGCCTGCTGTGGTGCGTGGTGATCTATGTCAGCTCGACCGTCGATCTGGAGCTGATCTGGCGGCTCGGCGACATTTCCAATGCGACGATGGTGCTGCCCAACCTGCTGGCGCTCGCGATCCTGTCGCCGGTGGTGTTCAAACTGGCCAAGGGCATCCGCAATGCGGGCAAGGACCATGGCCGCGAAACGCCGAGCGAATTGTTCGACGAGGCACCGGCTCCGGGCGAGTAAGCCGGACGCCGGTGGCGGCAAAAAAACAAAGGGCCGGGGAGCGATCCCCGGCCCTTTTACTTTGAACGCATTCCTCCCCGCGTGGGGGAGGAAAAGGGTCAGCCCAGCTTCTTTTCGACCAGCGCCTTGAGGTCCACTTCGGGGCGCGCGCCATAGTGGCTGATGATCTCGGCGGCGCAGAGCGCGCCCATGCGGAGCGAGTCGGCGACCGACTTGCCCTGCGCCTGACCGCGCAGGAAGCCAGCGGCGAACAGGTCGCCGGCACCCGTCGTATCGACCACTTTGGCGATCGGCTCGGCGGACACTTCGGCGCGTTCGCCATTGGTGATCGCTATGGCGCCCTTTTCGCTGCGGGTGACGACCAGCACCGGCACCTGCGGGGCGATCTTTGCGACCGCCTCCTCGAAATCCTCGACCTGCGCCAGCGCGAGCAGTTCGTTTTCGTTGGCGAAGAGGATGTCGAGCAGCCCTTCGGCGAGCAGCGCGCGGAAATCGTCGCCATGGCGCGAGATGCAGAAAACGTCCGACAGCGTGAAGGCGACCTTGCGTCCGTTCGAACGCGCGACGTCGATCGCGGCGCGCATCGCCTGACGCGGCTCTTCCGGGTCCCAGAGATAGCCTTCGAGGTACAGAATCGCACCGCGCGCGATCAGATCGAGGTCGAGCGCGCTTTCGGGCAGGAACTGCGAGGCGCCGAGAAAGGTGTTCATCGTGCGCTGGCCGTCGGGCGTCACGAAGATCAGGCAGCGTGCGGTGGTGGGATCGCCGGCGCGCGGCGCGGTATCGAAATGGACGCCCGCTGCGTTAATGTCATGCTTGAACACGGTGCCGAGCTGATCGTCGGCAACCTGGCCGATGAAACCGCATTTGCCGCCGAGCGAAGCGATGCCCGCGACCGTGTTCGCCGCCGAACCGCCCGAAACCTCGCGCCCCGGCCCCATTTTGGCATACAGCGCATCGGCTTCTTCGGGGGAAAAGATCAGTTGCATCGAGCCCTTGGCCACGCCCAGCTCGACGATGAATTCGTCGGTCGCCTGCGCGAGCACGTCGACAATGGCGTTACCGATTGCGACGACATCAAATTCAGGGCTGGTCACACTTTTCTCCTTCGGGGTTGCAGCCGGGCCCTAGGCAACGGCAAGAAAGAGTGCAACCGAAGCGCGTTCGAAAGGGCTAGCTATTAGCATGTTTCAAGCTTTTTTCCTTTCGTTCGGGCAATTGCTCGACAAGCCGATCGCCCGGGTCTTCCTGAAATCGCTGGCGGTGACGGTGATCGTCTTCGCGGTATCCGGCCTGGCGCTATGGTGGGCGATGCGCTGGGCGTTCCGGATGGTAAACGGCGCACCTGCCGGCGAGGCGGGAACGCTGTGGGGCTGGGCGACGGGATGGGCACAGGCGGCAAGCGCGCATCAGGGGCTGGCGGACCTCATGTCGCTGGTGCTGTTCCTGCTTGCCTCATGGCTGTTGTTCCGCGTGATCGCCGTCGCCGTGATCGGCATCTTCGCCGACGAAGTGGTGATCGCGGTCGAGAAGAAACATTATCCCGACCGGCTGGCGGTGGCGCGCGACGTGCCCTTCTGGCGCGGGGTATGGATGGGGCTGGGATCGGCGTTCCGCGCGATTGCGATCAATGTGGTGCTTTCGCCGATCTATCTGATCCTGCTGGTCACCGGTGTCGGAACCGCAGTCGCCTTTTTCGTCGTCAACGCGTGGCTGCTGGGTCGCGATCTGGGCGATATGGTCGCGGCGCGGCACATGCCGAAGGAAAAGCTGCCGCGCTGGCGCTCGCGCACGGTGGTCCGCCGCTTTCTGCTTGGCGGTATCGGGACCGGCCTGTTCCTGATACCGGGCCTCAATCTGATCGCGCCGGTGCTGGGCACGGCGATGGCAACACATATGCTGCATCGAAAGGGTATCGAATGAAACTGCGTATCGTGGCGGGGAGTATGGCCGCCCTTATGGTTTCGGCATGCGGAGGCGCCGGTATCGTCGGCACCGCGTCCGATCGCCCTGCCCCTCAGGTTCCCGTTCCCGGCGGCACGCCGCTCACGACCGCAGTGATGGGACAGGATGCCAACAGCCTGTTCGCCCAATTCGGATCGCCCTCGCTCGATATTACCGAAGGACGCGGGCGCAAGATTCAGTTCGCCAACGGCACCTGCGTGCTCGACGCCTATCTCTATCCGTCGCAGAACGGCCGGGGTTCGCCGACGGTCACCTATATGGACACCCGCCAGCGCGACGGCAGCCCGATCGATCCGTCGAGTTGCGTCGCCGCGCTACGCCGGCGCTGAGTTCCACTCGCCAATCACATCGGGATCGCTTTCCTGCGCCGCGCAGGCATCGCGCATCGCCTGCCATCGCGCAGCGTCGATCCGCGCGAGCGCCCATATCGCCGCGCCGCGCACCACCGGCGAATCGTCGCCGATCAGCGCGGCGACCTCATCCGCCAGCACGGGATCGCGGGCATTGCCTGCGGCGATCAGGCAATTGCGGACCATCCGGTCGCGCCCGATCCGCTTGATCGGCGATCCTGCGAACACCTGACGGAAACTGGCATCGTCGAGCGCCAGCAGGTCGGCGAGCGACGGCGCCACCAGTTCCGCGCGCGGCAGAAAGGCGCGATGCGCTGCGGTTTGCCGCGCAAACTTGTTCCACGGGCAAACCGCCAGGCAATCGTCGCAGCCATAGATGCGGTTGCCGA
>PAOI01000021.1 GCA_002707985.1 Sphingomonas sp.
TGTACGCGAACCTCGCCGTTTCGATGGGTGGTCGCGTCGCCGAGGAAGTGATCTTCGGCTATGACAAGGTGTCGTCGGGCGCTTCGGGCGATATCCAATATGCGACCAGCCTGGCACGCGACATGGTCACGCGCTGGGGCATGTCGGACAAGGTCGGGCCGCTCGAATATGGTGGATCGGACGACAGCTATCTGGGCTATCAGATGAATCGGCCGGCGCAGATGTCGAACGAAACCGCGCAGCTGATTGATGCCGAGATCAAGCAATTGGTCGAAGGCGGGCTCGATCGCGCCAAGAATGTGCTGACCGAACATCTCGACCAGCTGCACAGCCTGGCGCAAGCGCTGCTCGAATATGAGACGCTGACCGGCGAGGAAATCAAGCGGCTGATCGCGGGCGAGGATATCGGTCGCGACGATCCGGGTGCGAGTGCGCAGCCGGTCGCGGCGGGCGGAACCTCGATCCCGAAGATCCGGCGGCCCAAGGGGCCTTTCGGCAACCCGACGCCGCAGGGCGCGTGATCGCACTCAGCCTGCGTTCATGAACGCATATGCATCCCCGCCGGACCAGTTTCGGCGGGGATTTTTCATGCGGATAGCGCCAATGGTCCTGATGGCAACGGCATGCTGCTGTGCCGTTGCATCGCCTGCTGTTTCGGGCGTGCCCTCTGTCGGCACGCAGCGGCAACAGGATACGGAAATGACGGTTGCCGAGGCGCTGGCCGGGATCGAGGCGTTGTTCGCGGATATGCGCGCGCATGCGCCAACGGGTGAAGGCTATACGCCTACCGACGAAGAGAAAGCGTTTCTTGCGCGGCTGTTTGCAGCGCAGCAGCATTATGGTCAGGACTATCGCGCGCTGGTGGACGCGCAAAAGGCCGCGGGCGAAACGCCGCGCAGTTGCCTCCCGCCCCCGGGCGCGCATGATTTCAAGCTTGAGGATTTCCTTCCGCTGCTGCGCGCCGTTCCCGAGAGCGAACGCGCAACCACATCGCTGCGCGAAATAAGCTATCGCTTTTTCGATCAGCAATTTCGCTGCGAATAGCGCGCAGTAGGTCCGCTCAGCCCACCAGCCCGAGAAACACCAGCGCCAGGACGAACAACGGGACGATCAACGCGGAAATGAGTACCAGCAGCAACAGCGTGCGCAGCAATGCCGAGAACCGCCGCAGCTGATAGGCGCCCTTGAGGTGCTTGTAGATGTGGACGATCGGCACCAGCCCCCCGATCAGCGCGAGCCATTGAAACGGGACGCCCAGACTTCCTGCGATGGTCAGGCCGATGAACAGGATCGACATGAAAGCGATCGAATAGGTGATGAACACCGCATGGTCGTAGCCGCCAAAGCGGCGCTTCCACGCGAACATCAGCCAGACGAACGGCAGCGATAACGGTATGAGAAGCCAGGAGAATTTATAGCCGTTGGACTGAAGCTTGTAGAGCATCAGCCCCGGATTCTTCTTCCATTTCTCCAGCCCGTGATCGAGCCGCGCCCAGCCGGTGTGCACTTCCGAATTCTCGTCGCTCGCGGGATTTGCGATCATCACCGCGCGACTGAGCGCCTTGTCGCCTGCTTCGGCTTCCTCGATATCCTCCTGCGCCTGGAGATATTCGGGCGATCCCGGCTTCGCTTCGGCAAGGGTCTGTTCGGCCTTTTTGCGCGATTCTTCGATCTTGTGGCGCGATTCGGCGATGCTTTCGGAAACGTCGGCGCTGCCCTTGAGATCAGTCGGCGGGGAAATGCCGGCAATCTGAAACACCGCGAACATGGTGAAGAGCGAGAAGAGAAAAATCGCCATCGGCGAAACGAAACGTGCGCGCTCGCCTTCGATATAGCGGCGGGTGAGGATGCCGGGGCGGAAGCAGAGCAGCGGCAGCGTGCGCCACAATTTGCCGTCGAAATGGACGACGCCGTGCAGGATTTCGTGCCAGATCGCGCCGATCGAACGGTGGACATGCGCGGCTTGCCCGCAGCGATGGCAATGCTGGCCGATCAGCCCGGTTCCGCAATTGAGGCACATCGTGCCTTCGCCGCCCGGTTCGCCCGCGCGCGGCTCTACGGCCCGCCCGATCAGCGCCCCGGTGATGATCTCGCCTGCTGCGTCGAATTCCCCCATGAACCGCCTGCTATCACAAGGTTGCGCGACATGGGAGACGGCGCGAACAGGCTGCTGGCGGTTGATCGCGACGCGATTCTCCCCAAGTAAGGGGGCATGACTGACACGATGCTTGAAACCAAACCCGAAACCCTGATCGCCGAGATGGGCGCGCGAGCCCGCGCTGCCGCCGGCGAACTGGCGCAGATGACCACGCAGGAAAAGGCAAAGGCGCTGCGCAGCGCCGCGCAGGCATTGCGCGATGCCGAAGCGGACATTCTTGCGGCCAATGACAAGGATATGGCCGAAGGCGAGGCAAAGGGCCTGACCGGCGCATTGCTCGACCGGCTGAAGCTCGATCCCAAGCGCTTTGCCGGGATGATCGACGGCGTCGAGGCGATTGCCGGCCTGCCCGATCCGGTGGGCCAGGTGATCGATCGCAGCGAGCGCCCCAACGGGCTCCAGCTCAGCCGCGTGCGCGTGCCGATCGGCGTGATCGGCATCATCTACGAAAGCCGCCCCAATGTGACCGCCGATGCCGGCGCGCTGTGCGTGATGGCGGGCAATGCCGCGATCCTGCGCGGCGGATCGGAAGCGAAATATTCGAACCGCGCGATCCTGAAGGCATTGCGTGCGGGTCTGGAGGCCGCGGGTGCGCCTGCCGATGCCGTGCAGCTTGTCCCGACACAGGATCGTGCCGCAGTCGGCGCGATGCTGACCGCCGACGGCGTCATCGACCTGATCGTGCCGCGCGGCGGCAAATCGCTGGTGGCGCGGGTTCAGTCCGACGCGCGCGTTCCCGTGCTCGCGCATCTCGACGGCATCTGCCACACCTATATCGACGGCGCGGCGGACCCGGAGACGGCAAAGGCACTGGCGGTCAACGCGAAGATGCGGCGGACGGGCATTTGCGGCGCCACCGAAACGCTGTTGATCGACAAGGCGTTTGCCGATCCCAAACCGATTCTGGCGGCGCTGGCCGATGCCGGTTGCGAATTGCGCGGCGAAAGCGACGTGCAGGCGCTCGACAGCCATGTATTGCCCGTCAGCGACGAGGATTGGGACACCGAATATCTCGATTCGATCCTGTCGGTGAAGCTGGTCGACGGCGTCGAAGGCGGCATGGCGCATATTGCGCGGCACAGTTCGGGCCATACCGATGCGATCGTCACCGAAGACGCAGCGACGGCGGAGCGGTTCCTCAACACCGTCGACAGCGCGATCGTGATGTGGAACGCCTCTACGCAATTCGCCGATGGCGGTGAGTTCGGGCTGGGCGCGGAAATCGGCATTTCGACCGGGCGGCTGCATGCGCGCGGTCCCGTCGCGCTCGAAGGGCTCACTACCTATAAGTGGCAGGTCCGCGGTTCCGGGCAGGCACGGCCCTGACACCGGCCCGCCGGTCGCGCATCGGCGCGAAATCGCCGCAGGCAAAGAAAAAGGGCGGCCCCCGGCGCATCGGCCTGCTCGGCGGGTCGTTCAATCCCGCGCATCGCGGGCACCGCAATATTTCGCTGCACGCGTTGCGCGCGCTCGATCTCGATGAAGTGTGGTGGCTGGTTTCGCCGGGCAATCCGCTCAAGGCCGGCGATAGCGACATGGCGCCGCTCGCCGCGCGCCTGGCATCGGCGCGCGCGATGGCGAAACATGCGCCGATTCGTCCTACGGCAATCGAGCAGAGACTGAAGACGCGTTATACCGTCGATACGCTGGCCAAGCTGACCGGGCTCTATCCGCGGCACGATTTCATCTGGCTGATGGGATCGGACAATCTGGCCCAGTTCGATCGCTGGCGCGGGTGGCGCCGGATCGCCCGGCAAGTTCCCATTGCCGTAATCGCGCGTCCAGGCTATAATCGCGATGCTCACGCAAGTCCTGCGATGAGTTGGCTGCGGCGCTATGTGCGGCCCGCAGGCCAGGCAAAGAACTGGACGCGTTGGAGATTGCCGGCACTCGTGCTGTTGCGCTTTCGCCCCGACCCAAATTCGGCGACCCGGCTTCGGGCCACCGATCCTGCCTGGCACCGGCGCTATGCGCCGTCCCTGGAACCCGGCACAAATCGCAGAATACGCTAGGAGTCCCCTTGGCCACATCGCCTACTGTGCTCAGTTCGTCCGACGCCCATAGCGACGTCGCGGCGTTGCATCGGCTTGTGCTTGATTCGCTTGATGACGATCAGGCCGTCGAAACCGTGTCGATCCCGCTCGCCGGCAAGAGCAGCATTGCCGATTACATGGTCGTCGCTTCGGGCAAGTCGACCCGGCAGGTCGCGTCGATGGCGACCAAGCTTGCCGANAAGATCAAGGCCGAATTCGGNCGCACCGCGCGGGTCGAAGGCCTGCCGACGGCCGATTGGGTGCTGATCGATGCNGGCGACGTGATCGTCCANCTGTTCCGGCCCGAAGTGCGCAGCTTCTANAATCTCGAGCGCATGTGGGCGTTCGGCGACGGCGCGACGGCTGGCGAAGCCTGACCGGACGCGCCGGTGCTGCTGCATATCGTCGCGCGTGGCCGTATCGGGCGCAGCCCCGAGGCCGAACTGGTTGCGCGCTATCTGAAACGCATCAACTGGCCGACGCGGGTAAGCGAACTCCCCGAAACCGGCGGCAAGATGCCCGCCGCGGAAACGCCGATGCGCACGGTCATACTCGATGAAATCGGCGAGAATATTCCCTCGCGCGTGTTGGCGCAGCGGCTGGGCGCGTGGCGCGACGACGGCATTCGCGAAACCCGTTTCCTGATCGGCGCCGCCGACGGATTCGACGATGGCCAGCGCGCCGAGGCGGATCTGTTGCTTGCGTTCGGCAACGCGACCTGGCCGCACATGCTGGCGCGCGCGATGCTGGCCGAGCAATTATGGCGCGCTGTCTCCATCCTTGCCAATCACCCCTATCACCGCGAAGGATAGCCGCATGGCGATGTGGCGGGGGATGGTTACGGGAGCTGCGATGCTGGCGATCCTCGCCAGCGGCAGTCTGGTTCGTGCCCAGACGCCGAGCATGGCCGAGCAGCAATCGCGGCTCGCCCGCGCGACGGCGGCGTCGAAAGCCGCACAGGAAAAATCGGACCAGCTCGAACGCGCCGCAGCGCAGGCGCGCAGCTCCGCCGAGCAGGCAAAGGCCAAGGAAGCTGCTGCCGCCAAGCGGATCGAAGCGGCGGCCGCCGATATTCATGCGGCGCGGGCGCGGATCGCGATCGTCGATCGCCAGCTGCGCGTGCAGCGCACCCGGCTTGCCGAGCGGCAATCGACCATCCTGCGCCTGATCGCGGCCATTCAGTCGCTGGTTCGGCGCCCGCCCGCGCTGGGGCTGGTTCAGCCCGGTTCGACCGAGGATATCGTCCATGTTCGCGCGGTGCTGGGCACCACGCTGCCGGTGGTGCGCGAACGCACCGCCGATGTGCGTGCCGAACTGGAGCGGGTGCAGGGGCTGCGGCGGCTCGCCGAACAGGCCGTCGCCAATCTGCGCGAAGGGCGCGCGCGGCTGGAGCGCGAACGCGTCGCGCTGGTCCATCTGGAAGCGGAGAACCGGCTGCGTTCCGAACGGCTCGATCGCAGCGCGCTGGTCGAATCGGATCGGGCGATCGCAGCGGGCGAACAGGCGCGCGATATCGTCGATCAGATGGGCGTGATCGAAGCCGCCGGCGAAGTGCGCGAAAAGCTCGCGGCGCTTCCCGGACCGCTACCGCGTCCCGCACAGGCAGGGCAAAAGCGGCCGCCTGTCCGCGCATCCGCACGCCGCGCCGCGCCCTATCGCCTGCCGGTGACGGGCAGCCTTGTCACTGGCATGGGCGAACTTTCCTCGACCGGCGTGCGATCGCGCGGGCTGACGCTGGCAACGGCGCCGGGTGCATCGGTGATCGCCCCGGCGAGCGGCACGATCCGCTATGCTAGGCCGTTCCGCCGCTATGGCGGCGTGGTGATCGTCGATCACGGGCATGGCTGGACCAGCCTGATCGCCGGGCTGGACGCGATTGGCGTGAAGTCGGGCGATCGCGTTGCGCAGGGGGCGGCGATCGGCCGCGCGGGCAGCGGCGACGCTCCGCGCGTCACGATCGAACTGCGTCGACAGGATCGGCCGATGGATATCACCCGGCTGCTCGACTGAATCGTCTCGTTTCTGTGATTGTCCGGCTTTGCGCGGGGCCGGCATTGGCGCTATCGTCGCGCGCGAATAGTCTGTTCTTCTTCTGGAAAGTCCCTTGATGCCACGCTCGCTTTTTCAGGTTACGGCTGCCGTCAGCGCCCTGGCGCTCGTCCCCCTCGCCACCAGCGCGATGGCGGCGGTCGATGCCGGCAATTACCGCGAGCTCGACCTGTTCATGGAAATCTTCAACCGCGTGAAGACGAGCTATGTCGATCCGGTCGATGACAAGACGCTGGTCAAGGGTGCGATTCAGGGCATGCTCGCCGCGCTCGATCCGCATTCCAGCTATGTCGACGAACTCGACTTCGACAATATGCGCATCGCCACCGAAGGCGAATATGGCGGCCTCGGCCTGACCGTCACGATGGAGGACGGCGCGGTAAAGGTGGTCGCCCCGACCGAGGATACCCCTGCCGATCGCGCGGGGATCAAGGCGGGCGATTATATCACCCATCTCGACGGCAAGCTG
Source organism: Sphingomonas sp. (assembly GCA_002707985.1). Lineage (GTDB taxonomy): Bacteria > Pseudomonadota > Alphaproteobacteria > Sphingomonadales > Sphingomonadaceae > Sphingomonas. The sequence goes on from PAOI01000021.1 coordinate 6,710, forward strand.
ATCTATGGCGGCACGCTCGATGAGGCGATCACGGTGATGCGCGGTCCGCCGGGAACCAAGATCACGCTCACCGTCGTCCGGCCCGGCCATGACAAGCCGATCGATTTCACGCTGACTCGCGAAACGATCGTGCAGAAGCCGGTCAAATGGGAAGTGCGCGACGGCGTCGGCATCATCAACATCAACACCTTCTCCCAAAATACCGGCGCCGATACCCGCGCGGCGGTAGCGGCGATCGAGAAGGAACTGGGCCATCCGCCGCTCGGCTATATCGTCGACCTGCGCAACAATGGCGGCGGGCTGCTCAGCCAGGCGATCGAAGTCAGCGACGTGTTCCTCGATCACGGCGAAATCGTTTCGCAACGCGGGCGCACGCGCGCCGATATCGAGCGCTATTATGCCGAATCGGTGGTGCCGGGCGATCTGACCCACGGATTGCCGATCATCGTGTTGATCGATGCGGGCACGGCTTCGGCTTCGGAAATCGTCGCCGGCGCGTTGCAGGACCATCATCGCGGGCTGGTGATGGGCACCACCAGCTTCGGCAAGGGATCGGTGCAGACGCTGATGCAGCTTGGCCCCGAAAGCGCGCTGCGGCTCACCACGGCGCGCTATTACACGCCGTCGGGCCGATCGGTTCAGGAAGGCGGGATCACGCCGGATATCAAGGTGCCGCAGCTTTCCGATCCCGATTATCGCACGCGTCCGGTGTTCCGCGAATCCGACCTGCGGCGCCACCTGATCAACGAAATCGATGTCGACGACGCCGCGATGGAAGAAGACACGAAGGAAGATCCCCGCTTCTCTGCCACTGCCGAAGAGCTTGAGGCGCAGGGGATCAAGGACTTCCAGCTCCATTATGCGTTGGGCACGATCACGCGGCTGGGCGGCGGGCAGACTCGTTCGGCAAATGCAGGCGGCTCGCCGCGTTCCTCGAATTGAGCGCCGGCATGACTCCTCCGGGCATCGTCAAGGCGCGCTGGATCGCACTGCTGGTCCCTATCGCGCTGCTCGCCGGGGCATGGGGATCGCAGCTGATCGGCGGGCTGCACCCGTGCGAAATGTGCCATTGGCAGCGCTGGCCGCATTATGTCGCGATTCCGATCGCGCTCGCGGCATTCTTTGTCCAGCAACCGTTCATGCGCGCGACGCTCATCTGTCTGGCGGCGATTTCGATCGCCTTCAGCGGAGCGATTGGCGTGTTTCATGCGGGCGTCGAATATGGCTGGTGGCACGGCATTACCGGATGCACGGCATCGGCGAACATGCAGTTGAGCGATGCCGATCTGCTCAATGCGATCAACAGCGCGCCGATCGTCCGCTGTGACGAGGCGCAATGGACTTTGGTCGGTATTTCGCTGGCGGGATGGAATGCCATCATTTCGCTGGGCAGCGCCGTAGTGATTTTCGCGCTGGTGGGGCGCAGGCGCCGGGTATGAGCGGCGCGGGCCCCCGCTGGAAGCCGGGAGACCGGCGTGAGAGCCGCGCGGCGATGCTGCGCGTCGATCAGGCTGGTGAATATGGCGCGACGCGGATCTATGCGGGGCAGCTTGCCGTGCTGGGCGACCGTAACAGTGCGGCGCGCGCGATTGCCGGCATGGCCAATCAGGAAGAACGGCATCGCGCATTTTTCGATGCGATGATTGCGCGGCGCGGCGTGCGCCCGACCGCGTTGCAACCCTTTTGGGACGTTGCGGGTTTTGCTCTTGGTGCGGTGACGGCGGCGATCGGCCCCGAAGCCGCGATGGCGTGCACGGCGGCGATCGAGACCGAGATCGACGCGCATTATGGCGCGCAGCTCGATACGCTGGGCAATGACGATCCGGAATTGTCGGGCGCGGTGGCCGAGTTTCGCGCCGAGGAAGTCGAGCATCGCGATGCCGCGCTGGAGGCCGGAGCGGAACAGGCGCCTGCCTATCCGTTGCTTGAGGGGGCGATCCGGCTGGGTTGCAGGGCTGCCATCGCGCTGTCGAAACGGATATGATGGCGCACCGCATTTGATGAATTGCGAAGGAGAGTTGGCGTGAAGAAGGTGATCGCAATTGCCGTGGCCGCGGCGGGATTCGGCTTTGCCGCGCCTGCGATGGCGCAGGACGCGCCGATCAACGGCACCATCACCATCTATGGCAATGATCCCTGCCCGCAGGGTCAGATCTGCGTCCGTGCGCCGGAGACCGAACGCTATCGCATTCCCAAGACGATTCGCGACAATCAGCCGGTCGAGCGGCAGAACGCAGCCTGGGCGACGCGAGTCGACGGGATACTCGATGTCGGTGCGACCGGCATCGGCAGCTGCTCGACTGTCGGACAGGGTGGCCAGACCGGATGCGCCGCGCAGGAAATCCGTCAGGGAACTGCCGAAGCACGCGAGCGCGCCGAGCGGAACACCAATTTGCCGCTTCCCTGATCGCGTTCAGCGATCGGTTTCGGGGGCCGTCAGCCAGACCGGCGGCGGAAGCCGGAGCATGTCGGCGATCAGCCACAGCATTGCCGCGCCGCGCAGCGCCGCCGCCCATGCGATATGGACCGGCATCGCGGCGGGCCATGCCCCTGCCATCCGCGCGAATGACCAGAATTCGGTGAAATAGGCAGCGATATCGCCGATAACGAACAGTGCCACCGGCCAGAGCCGTGGCGCGGCGATCAGCAGCAGCGGATAGATCCACAGATCGAATTGCGGCGAATAAACCTTGTTGGTCAGCAGGAACCAGCAAAGGATAGGCGGGAACAGCGACCAGAGTAACGTCCGGCGCGTGCGCCATCTGATCGCGACGATCACGCTGGCCCCGACCAGAAAGGCAGTTGCCGACCAAAGATTCCGGTCGCCGATGCCCGTCCGCCAGATGCCCTGTGCGTTCAAAATCTCCCAGATCGATGCCGAGGTTCCGGACCGGGCGCCGGAAAACCGGTAAAATTCGGACCAGTTTTCGAACGCTGCAAGCGCCATCGGCAAATTGACCAGCGCCCAGGCGCCGATCGCTGCGGCAGACAGCAGCGCGGCCTTTCCGAGGCGCCTGGCAAAGGGGGTTTCGGGCGCGCCGAACAATGCCTGCAGCCCGAGCAGCGGCAGGAGAAGAATCGGAAACAGTTTCGCCGCAGTGCCGAGCGCCGCCAGCGCGGCTGCGCCAACGATGCGGTTGCGCCGCGCCATCAGCATCGCACCGACCGCCAGGGTGACTGCGATCAGATCCCAATTATGTCCCAGATAGAGGATCAGCGGCGGCGCCGCGGCCCAGCACCATAGTCGGCTTGGCGGCATACCGATGCGCCGGAACATCCAGAGCAGCGCGAAAGCGAGCAGCGCATTGCCGATAGTCACCCAGAGGAGAAAGTTCCACGCGGTCGGCCGCACGCCGGTCCAATGTGCCAGCGTCGCCTCGATCCAGATCGCCGCGCCGGTCAGCACGGGATACTCCATCGGCGTCTGGAAATAGGGGATGGCGCCTTCGTCCATGTGCCGCGCAGTCCAGAACGGCACGGCGTCGCTGTAACAGCCGCTGGTATATTGGATCGCGCCCGGCCAGCCGCCGTGATTCAGGCAATGCGCCTTGAACACCCAGCCGAGCAGGCACGTCATTGCGAGCGCAGCGGGCAGGGCAAAGCGCGCAAGATTCCGGCTGGCGATCATATTCCCCCATATTTCCGCGCCTTGCGAGCGACTCGCATCTGCAACCGCTTGCCGCGTTCGCGGATTGAACAGGCAAAGCACAACAGGAGGACAAATCGGTGGCAGACGTTCGCATTTTTTCCGATCTGAAGGAAGATCATGACCGCCAGCGCAAGCTGCTCGACCAGCTGGCCGAAACGCATGGTGACAGCGAGGAACGGCGCAGCTTGTTCGAAACGCTGCGGCTCGAGCTTCAGGCGCACGCCGCGGCGGAAGAGGAATCGCTCTATGCGACGATGCTTGCCGATCCCGATCTGCGCGACGATGCGCGCCATTCGGTGTCGGAGCACAAGGAAATCGACGATTTTCTGGGCGAGCTGGTCGAAATGGACATGAGCTCGAGCGGCTGGCTGACCAAGTTCAAGGAAATGAAGCACCGCTACGAACATCATATCGACGAGGAAGAGGAAGAGATGTTCCCCGAGGCAGCGAAGAAGCTGTCGGACAAGACCGAGGCGGAGCTTGCGCGCATTTTCGAAGCGCGCAAACCGCGCGAGCTTGATCGCGCCAAGGAAGAAGCGCCCGGCGACGCGCGCGAATAATTACCGAGGCACAGGCAGAATCGGCGCCGGAAATGTTCCGGCGCCGTTTTGCTGTCCGGCTATTCCGCCGCGAGCAGGCTTTCTGCGCCGCCCAGATCGACGCTGACGAGCCGGCTGACACCGCGTTCGACCATCGTCACGCCGAACAGGCGATCCATCCGCGCCATCGTTGCCGCATTGTGCGTGACGATGAGATAGCGGGTGCGGGTTTCGCGGTTCATGCGGTCGAGCAAATCGCAGAAACGCTCGATATTCGCATCGTCGAGCGGCGCATCGACTTCGTCCAGGACGCAGATCGGCGCGGGGTTGGTGAGGAACAGGCCAAAGATCAGCGCAACCGCAGTCAGCGCCTGTTCGCCGCCCGAAAGCAGCGTCAACGATTGCAGCTTCTTGCCCGGCGGCTGGGCCATGATTTCAAGCCCTGCCTCGAGCGGATCATCCGAATCGATGAGTTCGAGATGCGCTGCGCCACCATTGAACAATGTGGTGAAGAGGCGCGTGAAATGGGCGTTCACCGCTTCGAATGCCGCAAGCAGCCGCTGCCGCCCCTCGCGATTGAGCGTGCCGATCGATCCGCGCAGCTGATTGACCGCCTGCGTCAGTTCGTCGCGTTCCTTCGCATTGGCGGCGCTTGATTCGCTGAGTTCAGCCAGTTCGGTCTCGGCAACCAGATTGACCGGTCCGATCCGCTCGCGCTCGGCCATCAGCCGGTCGTGCGTTGCCGATTCGGCACCGGGATCGCCGACGCTTTCGGTATCGAAACCCACGCGCTGGCCGAGCAGCGGCGGTGGGCATTCGAACCGTTCGCCCGACAACCGGCCCATTTCGATGCGCCGGGCCTCCTGATTTTCCGCCCGCGCGGCAGCACCTGCGCGCAGTTCGCGCGCTTCGGCGAGGCGTTCGGCGGTCATGCGCACGTCGTTTTCCGTGACGCGCAGCGCGGCTTCGGCTTCGGCTTCGGCCGCCTGGGCAGCGGCGGATTCGGCGCGGGCGGTGTCGCTCGATTTTTCCGCTTCCGCGATCTGCGCGTCGAGCGCGGCGGGGCGCGTGGCGAGCTGCTCCTTTTCGGTGGCGAGCGCGACGGCGCGCTTTTCCATTTCCTCGCTGCGCCGCGCGGCTTCGCCGGCACGGGCCTGCCAGCTTTTGCGCTCGGCCTGCGCGGCGGCGAGCCGTTCGCGCGCGCGGCTGATTTCCTGTTCCTGCGCGGCGCGTTCGGCACGCGCGCTTGCAGCGGCGGCACGCCGGTTTTCGGTATCGCTGGTCAGCCGCGCAACGCGATCGCGTGTCGCCTGACCGTCGGGCAAGGCCGATAGCGCGGTCTGGACGCGGGCACGCTCTTCCTCGGCTTCCTCGACTTCGCCCGCAACGCGCCGTGCGCGCGATTCGAGGTCGGCGCGCTGCGCTTCGATCCGTTCGAGCTGGCTCGCGGCGCGATCCTCCGCGCGCGCAGCCTCGCGTCCCGCAGCCTCGGCATGTTCGAGCACGCGGCGCGCATCGGCGGCGGCGCGGCGGGCCTCGGCAATATCCTCTTCGATTTTTGCGAGCTGCGCTTCGGCGGCTTCCACGGCGCGCAATGCCGCGGGCCGCGCCTTTTCGATGGCATGGAGGCGATTGACGCTTTCGAGCCGCTGCGCGGCCGCTGCGCCGCCCGATCGCGCGATATAGCCGTCCCAGCGGCGCAATTTGCCGTCGAGCGTCACAAGCCGCTGACCAACGGCGAGCTTCTGTCCGCTGTCGCTGTCGGCCACCAGCACCTGAGCCAGTCTGCGCGCCAGCGCGGCGGGCGCATCGACATGCGCGGAAAGCGGCGTGGTATCGCCTGCAGCGCCGGGATCGCCGGGCAGCGGATCGGCGCCCGCCCAAAACCGCTCGGCGCTCGAATCGAGCCCCGCTTCCAGATCGTCGCCAAGCGCGGCGGCGAGCGCGCGTTCATAGCCGTCATCGACTTTCAGCCGGTCGAGCAGCCGGTCCTTACCCGATGGCCGTGTCGCCCTGGCCAGCGCCGCGGCCTCGCTGTCGAGCTGGGCCAGTTCGGCATGGGCGCCCGCGCGGGCCGATTGCGCCTTGTCGCGCGCATCGATCGCCGATCGCTCGGCGGCATCGGCGCGGGCAAGACCCGTGCGCCCGGTTTCGGCCTGTTGCAGCGCCTGTTCGCGCGCCCTGGCAGCGCGCGCCCGTTCGGCCTGAAGCGGTTCGCTGTCTGCCAGTGACCGGAGCTCGGCATCGACGCGTGCCTTGTCGCGCTCGGCGCGTTCGACGCGGGTTCGGGCAGCGCTCAGCGCCGCTTCGGCGACGCGCGCTTCGGCGGCTTCGCTGGCCTGTTCGGCCATCGCCTGCGCCAGCGCTACTTCGGCGTCGCGTGCGGCGCGCTCTGCCTCTGTCAGCGCGGCTTCGAGCTGCGGCATCCGCGTGGCCGCGTCGGCGATGCGAAGATCGAGCGCCTTTGCCTCTTCCTCCAGCCGCGACAGCGCCTCGGCGGCGTCGCGCGCCAGCTCGCCCTCGCGCCCCTTGTCGGCGGCGAGCCGGACTTCACTGTCGGCCAGCTCCTGAAGCCGGCGGTCGACTGCTGCGCGGTCGCTGCGCAGCCCGGCCAGCCTGTGCATCGCCTCGCTTGCCCGGTCGCGGACGGCAAGCGCTGCGGCGCGCGCGGCACCCAGCTTTTCCGCCGCGATACGCTGCGCCTCGCCTGCCGCTTCCTGGGCGGCGGCGCGCTGGGCCACCTGTGCGTCGGCGGCAGCGGCTTCTGCCTTCGCCGCGTCGGCGGCGGCGGCGGCATCGCGCCAGCGCGCATAGATCATCCGCGCCTCTGCAACCCGGATATCGTCCGACAGCGCGCGATAGCGTTCGGCCTGTCGCGCCTGCCGCCGCAATGCCGAAGCGCGCGCTTCCTGATCGGAAATGACTTCGTCGAGCCGCGTCAGATTGGTTTCGGTCGCACGCAGCCTTTGCTCGGCATCCTTGCGGCGGACATGGAGCCCGGCAATGCCTGCTGCTTCCTCCAGCATCGCACGGCGTTCGACCGGCTTTGCCGAGATGACGGCGCTGATCCGTCCCTGGCTGACCAGCGCGGGCGAATGCGCGCCGGTCGCCGCGTCGGCGAACAGCAAAGCGACGTCCTTTGCGCGGACATCGCGCCCGTTGATGCGATAGGCCGAACCCGCCCCGCGCTCGATCCGGCGGACGACTTCGACTTCGCCGTCATCCTCGCCTGCGACTTCGTCGGTCAGGATCGAGACTTCGGCGAAATCGCGCGCCGGGCGCGCCGCCGTGCCGGCGAAGATAACATCCTCCATGCCCGAACCGCGCATCGAACGAGGCGAGTTTTCGCCCATCGCCCATCGCAACGCTTCGAGCAGATTGGATTTGCCGCAACCATTGGGGCCGACGATGCCCGTCAGCCCCGGTTCGATGCGCAGGTCGGCAGGATCGACGAAGCTCTTGAAGCCGGAGAGCCTCAGGCGCTTGATCTGCATCGCCGCTCCCGCGCCGTTTGCCGGTGCGCCTTAACGCGCGCCGGCCGCCCGGATCTGCGGTTCGATGTCGGACCACACGATGCCGCTGGGCACCTTCTCACCATTGATGAAGAAGGTCGGCGTGCTGTTCACGCCCAGCTCGTTTGAAGCATAGCGAAGCATCGTGGTCAGTTCGGTCACTGCGGCCTGATCGCTCAGGCACTGATCGACCTGCGCCTGCGGGACGCCGCGCTGCTTGACGAAATCGACATAGCCGAGCTGCTGTGCCCACATCTTCGCGGCCTGCGGCGCCGGCAGGCTCTGAATCTGCGCAAGCGTCTGCTGCGAAAGCCCCTGGGCCGTGCGGTTGAACTGCGGCTGGGCGACGTACATCTGATCGAGCATCGGGAAGAACCGCTCCTTGGCGACGCAGCGGCCGAGCAGGGCTACGCCCAGATCCTGCGGATGGAGCAGAAAGTCGCGAAATTCATAGCTGACCCGCCCCGTTGCTACATAATTTTCCATCAGCGGCTTGTAGCCGGTCGTCGCGAACGCGGCGCAGGCCGGGCAGCTGCGCGAGCCATATTCGACGAACTTGATCGGCGCATCGGGATTGCCGACGCGATAGCCGCCCTCTTCGGTCTTGCTGACGACTTCGGTCCAGGGCGTGCCTTCGGCCGCGGCGACATTGGCGACCGGGTCGCCCTGAAGGCTCTCGCTGGTGTTGGCGTTGCCGCCGCCGCATCCGGCAAGCATCAGCAAGGGTGCGGCAAGGGCGACGGGCAGGAAGCGGAACACGGAACGCATCTCAATTCTCTCCGATTATGCGAACGGGCGGGGCAAGTATCTCAGCTGATCTTGCCCAGCTTGGGAATATTGGTCGATTTCGAAACCCCGGCGGCCAGCGCCTCGAGCACGGCGCGCAGTTCGGGATCGGTGATATGGCGCAGGCTTTCGCTCAGCTCTTCCGATATCGGCGCGGGAACGGGCCGGGCGGGGGGCTGTGGCGCGCGCGGTACGTCGCCATGGCGAATCGCGACGCGCGCGATGGCGGGATAGCCGAAGAAGCGATTGACGCGCTCGACGATCTCGGGACCCAGATGCTGGAGCATCGGCGCATGCGCGCCGCCGGTCACCAATGTCAGCACGCCCTCAGCGCGTTTGCCCGGCGGGAAACGAATCGATTCCGGCGCGGAAACCCCGGCAAAGCGTTCGCCGACGATTTCGCGCCAGCGGCTCACCACCGAATGCTGGACGAATCCGAATTTGCGGAATGTGGCGCGTCCGACGTCCGGCAACAGCTCGGCGACGGGCCGCGGGCGCATGCTGCGCTGCGGCTCGGCAGCCGATTTTCGCGAGGAATTGGACACGGGCTTTTTCATTACCCGCCACCCATGCCATAGCCGGGGTGTGTCCGACAATCTTCCTCGCGCCCGAAAGTCCGATACGGCGCGCGATCTTCTCGCCTGGTACGATGCGCATGCCCGCGATTTGCCCTGGCGCGCGCCGCCTGGCGCGCCGCCCGCCGATCCCTATCGCGTCTGGCTGTCCGAAGTGATGCTGCAACAGACCCAGGTCGCGACGGTGAAGCCCTATTTCGAGAAGTTCCTGTCGCGATGGCCCGATTTTGCCGCGCTGGCGGCGGCCGAGGACGCCGATCTGATGGCCGCATGGGCGGGGCTCGGCTATTATGCGCGGGCCCGTAATCTGCTCGCCTGTGCCCGTGCGGTGGCGCGCGAACATGGCGGCGCATTGCCGCGCACCGAAACGGAATTGCGCACTCTGCCCGGTATCGGGGGCTATACGGCGGCGGCGGTGGTGGCGATTGCGTTCGGCGAGCGTGCGGTGGTGGTCGATGCCAATGTCGAGCGAGTCGTTTCGCGCCTGTTTGCAGTCGAAATGCCGCTTCCCGGTGCCAAGCCGCATATCCACGCGCTTGCCGACACGATCACGCCGGAACGCCGCGCGGGCGATTTCGCGCAGGCGATGATGGATCTGGGCAGTATGATCTGTACCGCGCGCGCGCCCAAATGCCTTCTCTGCCCATTGGAGTCCGATTGCGACGCCTTTGCCCAGGGCGCGCCCGAAACCTATCCCCGCAAGATGCCCAAGGCCGCCCGCCCGCAGCGGCACGGGACGTTCTTCTGGGTCGAACAGGATGGCGCGGTGCTGCTCGTGCGTCGCCCGGGAAGGGGGCTGCTGGGCGGGATGCGCGCGCTGCCGACCGGACCCTGGCAGGAAACGCCGCCGGGAACCGAAGGTGCGCCGGTTCGAGCCGACTGGCATATTTCCGAAACGATCGTCAGCCATGGCTTCACCCATTTCCGGCTCGACGTGGCGCTTGCGAAGGCCAGCGTAACCGTGCGACCTGAAATCGACAGCGGCATATGGTGGCCGGTGGAGAATATCGAAGCGGCGGGGGTGCCGACGGTGTTTGCCAAGGCCGCCCGCGCATTCGGGAGAGAAAGATGCTCAATCTGAACCGTTTCGGCCTTGCCGGGATCGCTGCCGCGCTGCTCGCGACCACGGCCTGCATTGCCCAGTCCGACGTCAGGACCGCGCCGGTGGCCAGCGTCGTTCCGGCGTCCGCCGAAACGCAGGCGTTGGCGGACCGCTATGTCGCCGAGGACAAGGTGCCGGGTATCGTCATCGCCTATGGCGGGCGCGGTGACCCCGTGTTCGCCAGCGCGGGCCGGATCGCCGAGGAAGCCGATGCACCCGCTGCCGACGCCGATTCGCTGTGGCGCGTCTATTCGATGCCCAAGCCGATCACGGCGATGGCGGCGATGATCCTGATCGAGGAAGGCAAGATCGGGCTCGACCAGCCGGTTTCCGATTTCATCCCCGGCTTTGCCGAGATGCGTGTGCTGACCGATCCGGAAAACAGCCTCGACAGCCGCCCGGCGGCGCGACCGATCACGATCCGCCATTTGCTGACGCACACCGCCGGGCTGGGCTATTCGATCATCACGACCGGACCGTTGCTGGCCGAATATAACCGGCTGGGCATCAACCCCGGCCAGGTGAACGTGCAGCAGGAAACCGAATTCCGGAAGACGCGTCCCGAAACGCTGGCCGAATTCGCCGATCGCGTGGCGACGCTTCCGCTGATCGCCGATCCGGGCACCAAATGGAGCTATTCGATCGGCCTCGACGTGATGGGCCGCGTGATCGAAGTGGCGAGTGGGATGCCATTCGACGCATTCGTGCAGCAGCGGCTGTTCGATCCGCTCGGCATGAAATCGAGTTATTGGACCGTGCCCGAAAGCGCGGCGGGGCGGCTCGCGACCAATTATTTCTATCTGGGATCGCGCCGTATTCCGATCGATCCACGCGAGGCATCGGTTTTCCTTCAACCGCCGAGCTTTCCCTATGGCGGCGCAGGGCTGGGGATGTCGGCGCGCGATTATGACCGGTTCCTCCACATGCTCCTCAACCAGGGCGAGCTGGACGGCGTGCGGGTGATGAAGCCGGAAACGGTGCAGCTCGCCATGTCCAACCTGTTGCCCGAAGGGGTGCAGTTTGGCGGCATCGGCGGGGTTACCGGCGGCACGACCGGCGGAAATCTCGGCTATGGCGCGGGCGGTTCGGTCTATCTGGCCAGTGTGCCGGGCGGGGCCGGCAAAGGCACCTATGGCTGGGGAGGTGCGGCGGGAACCGTCGCCTGGGTCGATCCCACCAACGGCGTGCGCGGCACGGTGATGGTCAATTTCATGCCGCCCGACAAATGGCCGCTGCGCGCCGATTCGGTCAGTGCCGTCTATGCGGACATGGCGCGGTGAAGGCGCCGGGCTTTACCGGGGGGATCGTCGATCGCGCCGACTGGCTGCGCCACGATGCCGCCGCGCTGGAAAAGGCCCGGCGCGATCCGCGCGCGAAGCTGCTCGATCTCAATGGTCTCGATCCGGTGCTGGTCGACGACCGGCTCGGCTGGACGCCGCTGCACACGGTCGATGACGGCGGCGAGCTCATTCTGCTGGGCCTGATCGACGATGTCGCGCATTTCGCCAGGCTCGATCCGCAGCCTTCGGATGGCGCGCGCCATGGCGGGATATTCGATGCGATCACGCGGCTGCCCGAATGGGAAGCGGCGCTCTATGCTGCCGCGCGCAGCGTATCCGACTGGCACAAGCGGCATGGCTTCTGCGCGAAATGCGGCCATGCCACGACGCCGTTCCGTGCCGGCTGGGCACGCAAATGCGGCAATTGCGCCGCCGAACATTATCCGCGCACCGATCCGGTGGTGATCATGATCGCCGAACATGACGGGCGCGCGCTACTCGGGCGTCAGGCGAGCTGGGCACCGGGGCGCTATTCGGCGCTGGCCGGATTTCTGGAGCCGGGCGAATCGATCGAGGAGGCGGTTGCCCGCGAAACGCTCGAGGAATCGGGCGTTCGCGTTACCAGCGTCCGCTATGTCGCAAGCCAGCCCTGGCCCTTTCCCTCGTCGCTGATGATCGCCTGTGTCGGCGAAGCGTTGGACGACCATATCACCGTCGATCCCAATGAGATCGAGGACGCACGCTGGTTCACGCGCGACGAAGTGCGCGCGGCGCTGGCGGGCGATCCGGATGCGCCGTTCGGTGCGCCGCCGCCGATCGCCATCGCGCACACGCTGCTAAGCGTCTGGGCGGGAGTGGAATAACGCTATTCGGGCCGCGCGCGCGCCTGAGTGTAGGTGCCGAGCAACCGCACCCATTTGGTGTGGAAGCCCAGTTCCTCTAGCGCGCGATCGACCGCCGGGTCGCCGGGGCGGCCGACGATATCGGCATAAAATTCCGACGCCGCGAAGCTGGCGCCGCGCTGATAGCTTTCGAGCTTGGTCATGTTGACGCCGTTGGTCGCAAAGCCGCCCAGCGCCTTGTAAAGCGCGGCGGGAATGTTGCGCACTTCGAAGATGAAGGTCGTCATGAACGGCCCTTCGCCCTCCAGCGGCCCTGCCGCACGCGCCAGCGCGACGAAGCGCGTCATATTATGGTCGGCATCGGCAAGATCATCGGCCAGCATGCGCAGGCCATAGATTTCGGCTGCACCCGCCGGCGCGAGCGCGGCGATCGCGGGATCGTTCAGCTCGGCGATCGCCGCCGCGGCGCCCGCCGTGTCGGGATAGGCGACCGGCTTGATCCCGCGCTCCTTCAGCCAGTGGCGGCACTGGCCGAGCGCCTGAACATGGCTCATCGCCTCGCGGACATCCTCGATCGCGCCGGTGCCGAGCAGCGCATGGCGAATCTGGCGGAAATGCTCGCCGGTGATCACCAGTCCCGATTCGGGAAGCAGGAAGTGCATGTCGGCAACACGCCCATGCAGCGAATTTTCGATCGGGATCAGCGCGCAATCGGCGCGCCCTTCGCGCACGGCGTCGATCGCATCCTCGAAACTGAAACAGGGCAGCGGCAGGCAATCGGGAAAGGCTTCGAGCGCGGCCAGATGCGAATTGGCGCCCGGCGCGCCCTGAAAGGCGACGGCCCGATGCGGCTCCTTCGCCGCCGCTGCGATCATTTCGGCGACGATAGGACGGGCCGGTGCTGCGAAATTTTCCATGGGGCGGTGCGATTGCCCCTGTTTTCGTTTGTCTGCAAGCCCGGCTTGCGATGGAAGGAAGGGCGCTCTAAAGGAGCACCACTTTCTTCCAGGGGCACCGGACAAGATGCAGGACCGCACGAATACGATCGCAGGATGGGCTCTGGCTGGCGCAGTCGCTGCGCTTGGCCTTTCGATCGTGAGCGGTGGTATCTTCATCGACCATCATCCCGAGAAGGAAGGCTATCCGGTCGAGGCGGCGGAAACCGAAGGCGGCGGCGAAGAAGCCGTGGCGCCGATCGCCACGCGCCTTGCCGCGGTCGACCTGGCCAAGGGCGAATCGATCTTCAAGGGCAAGTGCACTGCCTGCCACACCGACACGCAGGGCGGTCCCAACGGTCTGGGCCCGAATCTCTGGGCGGTAGTCGGCAAGCCACACGGCCATCTCGACAATTTTGCCTATAGCGACGCGCTGAAGAGCGTGCCGGGTAACTGGACGTTCGAAGCGCTCGACGAATGGCTGACCAGCCCGCGCAAATATGCTTCGGGCACCAAGATGACGTTCGCCGGTATTCCCGATCCTCAGGATCGCGCCGACGTGATCGCCTATCTCAACGCTCAGGGTTCGAACCTGCCCTTCCCGCCGCCTCCGGCCCCGGCCGAAGAAGAAGCGGCTCCGGCGGACGGGGCGGAAGCGCCTGCAGCCGAATCGGGCGAAGCGGCCGGCGACGAAGCAGTATCGAACGAGGCAGCTCCCGCCGCCGAATAAGCGATTGGAAGACACAAGAAAAAGGCCGCTGCCCCAATCGGGGAGCGGCCTTTTTCTTGTCGTGTGGCGGGAGCTTAGTCCTGCTGCGAATTGCGCCGGTTGCGCCAGAAATTCTGGACGATCTCCCAGCCTTCTTCGGCGGTTTCGACAAAGTGGAAGAGGTTGAGGTCGCGCGGCGAGATCACCCCTTCCTCGACCAGCGCTTCGAAATTGACGACGCGGGTCCAGAACTCCTTGCCATAGAAAAGCACCGGAATCGGCTCGATCTTGCCGGTCTGGATCAGGGTCAGCAGTTCGAATGATTCGTCGAACGTCCCGAATCCGCCGGGAAACACCGCCACGGCGCGTGCGCGCAGCAGGAAATGCATCTTGCGCAGCGCGAAATAGTGGAACTGGAAGCTGAGGTGCGGCGTCACATAGGGGTTGGGCGCCTGTTCGTGCGGCAACACGATGTTGAGGCCGACGGTTTCGCAGCCCATGTCGCATGCGCCGCGATTCGCCGCTTCCATGATCGAAGGACCGCCGCCCGAACAGACGACGAAGTGGCGCTTGCCGTTTTCATCGCGCGGGAAACCGCTGGCGAGCCGTCCGAGTTCGCGCGCTACATCGTAATATTTCGACTTGGCGACCAGCCGCTCGGCGATGCGCTTCGATTCGGGCGTATCGGCCAGTTCGAGCAGCGATTGCGCCTTGTAGGGCTCGGGAATTCGCGCCGAGCCATAGATGACGAACAGCGATTCGATCTCTGCTTCGTCGAGCAGCAGGGTGGGCTTCAGCAATTCGAGCTGAAAGCGCACCGGGCGCAAATCCTCGCGCAACAGGAAATCGAGATCCTGGAACGCGAGTCGATATGCGGGGTCTTCGGTCTGGGGAGTGCCTCCGCCGGCGGTACGCGCGGACTGGGCATCTTCTTCGGCCCGTCGGAATACGCGGGACGGGACGCGTGCATCTTCGTTCATTTGGACAAGCGATACTCTATTGACGCTGCGGCGCAAGCATCGCGGCGTCAGCGGCAGAAAGGTCCGCGGCTCATATCCATGTGGAAATGGTTGTAATGCGCGGCATTGTAATCCGGGCTCAGCACCGTCCGGAAACGACGACACGCCGACCGGTGGATGATCTGAAGAAACTGGCGAATCGCCGGATCGTTCGAATTCCAGTCATGCTCGATCGTGATCCGGCGACCATCGGCCAGAACGAATGCCGAAATATCGACGGCATTGCCGAGCGCATGTTCCGAAAGCCGCCGCGAGGCAGATGCGCCCGCGCCGACGATCCCGCGACAGGCATAGGTGCCCAGGCTTTCGACCTTGACCAGAGGACTGCCCAGAATTTCGCGCGCCGCCGGAGAGACGCCGTGCTGAACCCATGCCGTGAAGGTCTTGGCAAGTGGGCAACGCATCGATTTGAGACCGCTTACCGGCACACCGATATCGAGCAGCTCGACTGCGCCTGTGACCAGGCATCCCCCGCCATAATCGCGATCCGGCAACGGGCTGAAACGGACATTGTCGCGCGTCAGATCGGCTTCGCATTGCCGGGTTTCCGTGGTTGGGGCGCCGCGCATCTCGATCGGGCCGCTGGCGCGCGGGCGGATCGGCTGATTGCTGCTGACGCGATCATTGCCGCCGCCGCCGAACAGGCATCCGGCAAGCAGAAGAGGCAGCAATAAAGCGAGGGTGCGGGGGGTCGCCATCGTTCTACCCGTATCGCACATCATGGTTACCCAGAGGTTAAGCGGCGCCCGCAGCCCATTGACATCCGCTTCGCCATCTTTAGTGCGGCCGACGGGCCACGCGGTCCCAACGCCGCGCGTGCTCTCTGCAAGGAGAGACTGACATGACTGATACGACTGCCGCCGACGCCACCCTTGCGTCTGCAAAACCCGCCGCGAAGCCGGTACGCCCCTTTTTCTCTTCGGGACCCTGCGCCAAGCCTCCGGGCTGGGATGCTGCAAAGCTCGCGTCCGAATCGCTCGGCC
Organism: Sphingomonas sp.; assembly: GCA_002707985.1. GTDB lineage: Bacteria > Pseudomonadota > Alphaproteobacteria > Sphingomonadales > Sphingomonadaceae > Sphingomonas. Next base: position 22,641 of record PAOI01000021.1, read on the forward strand.
GCTCGCACCGTTCCAAGATCGGCAAGGCGCGTCTCCAATATTGCATCGATCTGATGCGCGAGATGCTGAACCTGCCCGACACGCACCGTATCGGCATCGTGCCGGGCTCTGACACCGGCGCCTTCGAAATGGCGATGTGGACGATGCTGGGTGCGCGCGGTGTGACGACGCTTGCCTGGGAAAGCTTTGGCGAGGGCTGGGTCACCGATGCGGTCAAGCAGCTCAAGCTGGAGCCGACGGTGCTGCGCGCCGATTACGGCCAGCTGCCCGATCTCGACACCGTCGATTGGTCCGATGACGTGCTGTTCACCTGGAACGGCACGACCAGCGGCGTGCGCGTGCCCGACGGCGAATGGATTGCCGCCGATCGCGAAGGCCTCAGCTTCGCCGATGCGACCAGCGCGGTGTTCGCCTATGACCTGCCGTGGGACAAGATCGATGTCGCCACCTTCAGCTGGCAGAAAGTGCTGGGCGGAGAGGGCGCGCATGGCGTTCTGATCCTCGGCCCGCGTGCGGTCGAGCGGCTCGAGGAATATACGCCTGCATGGCCGCTTCCCAAGGTGTTCCGCCTGACCAAGGGCGGCAAGCTCGTCGAAGGCGTGTTCAAGGGCGAGACGATCAACACCCCCTCGATGCTCGCAGTCGAAGACGCGATCTTCGCGCTCGAATGGGGTAAGTCGCTCGGCGGTCTCAAGGGGCTGATCGCGCGATCGGATGCCAATGCGCATGCGCTCGACAAGATCGTGGCGGAGCGCGACTGGCTCGGCCATCTCGCCGTCGACAGCGGCATCCGTTCGAAGACCAGCGTCTGCCTGACCGTCGAAGGCGCCGACAATGACTTCATCAAGAAGTTTGCCGGCCTGCTCGAAAAGGAAGGCGCGGCGCTTGATGTTGCCGGATATCGCGATGCCCCGCCGGGGCTGCGCATCTGGTGCGGCGCAACCGTCGACACCGCCGATATCGAAGCGCTCGGCCCTTGGCTCGACTGGGCCTATGCCGCGGCGAAGGCCGGCTGATTCCGTCGCCCCTGCAAAGGCAGGGGCCCCTGTCTCTCCATTGCATCGCTGGCCGCTGACACAATTCGCACAGCCTTTGTGTCAGTCGGCCATGCACATCGAACAGCGATAGGCCCCTGCCTGCGCAGGGGCGACGAAAGGTTTCAACATGCCCAAAGTCCTTATCTCCGACAAAATGTCCCCCAAGGCCGCCGAGATTTTCCGCGCGCGCGGCATCGAAGTCGATGAAATCACCGGCAAGACTCCCGATGAGCTGAAAGCGATCATCGGCGACTATGACGGCCTTGCCATCCGCAGCTCGACCAAGGTCACCAAGGAAATCCTCGAAGCCGCGACCAACCTGAAAGTCGTGGGCCGCGCCGGCATCGGTGTCGACAATGTCGATATTCCCGCTGCTTCGGCCAAGGGCGTGGTGGTGATGAACACGCCGTTCGGCAATTCGATCACCACTGCCGAACATGCCATTGCCCTGATGTTCGCGCTCGCTCGCCAGATCCCGGAAGCGGACGTTTCCACGCAGGCGGGCAAGTGGGAAAAGAACCGTTTCATGGGCGTCGAGGTGACCGGCAAGACGCTCGGCCTGATCGGCGCGGGCAATATCGGTTCGATCGTCGCCAGCCGCGCATTGGGTCTGCGGATGAAGGTCGTCGCCTATGACCCCTTCCTCACGCCCGAACGCGCGATCGAAATCGGCGTCGAAAAGGCCGATCTCGAAACCCTGCTCGCGCGTGCGGATTTCATCACGCTGCACACGCCGCTGACCGATCAGACGCGCAACATCCTGTCGGCCGAAAACCTCGCCAAGACCAAGAAGGGCGTGCGGATCATCAATTGCGCGCGCGGCGGGCTGATCGACGAAGCGGCGCTGAAGGCGGGTCTCGAAAGCGGGCATATCGCGGGCGCGGCGCTCGACGTGTTCGCCACCGAACCGGCCAAGGAAAATGCGCTGTTCGGCACGCCCAATTTCATCTCCACGCCGCATCTGGGCGCATCGACCGACGAGGCACAGGTGAATGTCGCGATTCAGGTTGCCGAGCAGCTTTCCGACTATCTGCTGTCGGGCGGCGTCACCAATGCGCTCAACATGCCGAGCCTGTCGGCGGAAGAGGCCCCGCGCCTGAAACCCTATATGGCGCTTGCCGAAAAACTGGGTTCGCTGGTCGGCCAGCTTGCCCATGGCGCGCTCACGTCGATCGCGATCGAAGTCGAAGGGGCCGCTGCCGAGCTCAACCAGAAGCCGATCACGGGCGCGGTGCTGGCCGGGCTGATGAAGCGCTATTCGGACACGGTGAACATGGTCAACGCGCCGTTCCTTGCCAAGGAACGCGGGCTGGACGTGCGCGAAGTGCGCCACGAGCGCGAAGCCGATTATCACACTTTGGTCCGGGTGACGGTGAACACCGACGCCGGCGAGCGTTCGGTCGCGGGCACGTTGTTCGGCGATGCCAAGCCGCGTCTGGTCGAGCTGTTCGGCATCAAGGTCGAGGCCGATCTGGCGGGTGACATGCTCTATATCGTCAATGAGGACGCACCGGGCTTTATCGGGCGCCTCGGCACCACGCTGGGCGAAGCGGGCATCAACATCGGCACCTTCCACCTCGGTCGTCGCGAATCGGGTGGCGAAGCGATCCTGCTGCTGTCGGTCGATCAGGAAGTTACGGGCGATCTGGTCGAGAAAATCCGCGGGTTGCCGGGCGTGAAGACCGCAATGGCGCTGGCGTTCTGACTTCTCTATGCCCTCTCCCCGCTGGGGAGAGGGTTGGGAGAGAGGCCGTGCCGCAGATCGATCCGTTGTTGCTCGATCGTGCCAAGAGAATGCGCGCACAGCCGACGCCATTCGAACAGAAACTGTGGGGCGCTTTGCGCGGTCGCCGCTTTGAAAGCGTGAAATTCTCCCGACAGGTTGTTATCGGCCACTATATCGTCGATTTCGCTGCGCGTTCGCACAAGCTGGTTGTCGAGGTCGACGGTGACACTCATGGCATTGCTGTTCGCAGGGATGCCCAGCGTTCAAATTGGTTGGAAAAGCAGGGGTATCGCGTGATCCGTTTCACCAATCGCGACGTCGGTGAAAATCTGGAAGGAGTGCTCGCCGCAATTGGCGAGGCGCTTGGCGCTGCCCCTCACCCCAGCCCTCTCCCCGGCGGGGAGAGGGAGAAACGAAAATGACCGGATTGCTGCCCGAAGGATTTCACGATCGCCTGCCGCCCAGCGCTGACGCTGCCGCGCGGCTGGAGGCGGAGGTGCTGCGCGTTGCCCGCGGCTATGGTTATGAGCAGGTCGATCCGCCGCTTGCCGAATTCGCCGATTCGCTTGCGGGGCGGCTGAAGGCAGGGCGCATGGAGCAGGCGGTGCGCTTCGTCGATCCGGTGTCGCAGCGGACGCTGGCGATCCGTCCCGACATCACTGCGCAGGTCGGGCGGATCGCGGCCACGCGCATGGGGCACCATCCGCGCCCGGTGCGGCTTTCCTATGCCGGGCCGGTGCTCAAGCTGCGCGCGAGCGAATTGCGTCCCGAACGCGCGATGCGTCAGATCGGGGCCGAGCTGATCGGGCTCGACAGTGTCGCGGCGGCGCGCGAAGTCACGGCTGTGGCAGTCGAGGCATTGCAGGCGGCGGGGATCGAGCGGATCGCGATCGATTTCACGCTGCCCGATCTGCTTTCGGTGCTGGCGGGTGACAGCTTGTCGGGCGCGGCGCGCGCCGAACTCGCCGAACGGCTCGATGCCAAGGATGCGGGCGGGGTCGCGGCGATCGACGCGCGCTATCTGCCGCTGATCGAGGCCGCCGGACCGTTCGACGCGGCGATGGCCCGGCTTCGCGAATTCGATGGCGAAGGGCTGCTTACCAGCCGTCTCGACGGGCTTTCCGAAATCGCTGCCGGAGTCAGCCCGCACGCCGCGCTGACGCTCGACCCCACCGAACGCCATGGGTTCGAATATCAGAGCTGGCTCGGCTTCTCGCTGTTCGCGGGCGGGGTGCGCAACGAAATCGGGCGCGGCGGCAGCTATATGGTGCTGCGTGAGGATGGCAGCGAAGAGCCTGCCGTTGGTTTCTCGCTCTATGTCGATCCGGTGCTCGATGCCGGGCTCGGTATCGGCAAGCGCGAGCGGCTGTTCCTGCCGCATGGTACCGACACTGAAACGGCGAAGACGCTGCGTGCGCAGGGCTGGGTCACCGTCGCGGCATTGACCGAAGACGATACGCCCGAACGCCAGCTCTGCACGCATGTGCTGGGCGATATGGGGCCCGAAGCGCTCTAACGCGCCATCGCGAGCGCCGCGAGCGCTTCGGCTTCCTCCAGCATCGCGTCTTCGGTGGCTGCCTGAGTCACATTTTCGCGGCCGATCATGATCAATACCGGCACTGCGAGCGGGCTCACGCGATCGAGATCGACATGGAGCATCGTCCCCTGCGCGCGGTCGAGCAGGTCGCCGAGGCGTCCGACATCGGTCATCCGCGCGCGCGCATCCGCCCATGCGGCGCGGAGCAGCAGGTGATCGGGCTCGTACTTGCGCAGCACGTCGTAGATCAGGTCGGTCGAGAAGGTGACTTGCCGCCCGGTCTTGCGCTTGCCGGGATGCTGGCGCTCGACCAGTCCGCCGATGACCGCGACATCGCGAAAGGCACGTTTGAGCAGTGCCGATTCCTGCACCCAGTCGACAAATTCATGCTCGAGAATATCGGGCGACAGCAATGCCGCCGGATCGCTGATCGGCTCCAGCCCGTAACAGGCGAGCGCATAATCATTGGCGACGAACCCGATGGGTTTGAGGCCCAGCGCCTCCATCCGCCGGGTGATCAGCATGCCCAGCGACTGATGCGCGTTCCACCCTTCGAAACTATAGAGGACGAGGTGGTGCTGCCCCTCATGCGGGAAGGTTTCGACGAGCAGCTGCCCCGGCTGCGGCAGTGCCGAGCGGTAGCGCTGCATCTCCAGCCATTCGCGCACATCGTCCGGGAAGCGCGCCCATTGGGACGCATCGGCCAGAAACCCGCGCACGCGATTGGCGAGGTTGGTCGTCATCGCGAGCCGCAGCCCCATATAGCTGGGTACGCGCGCCGGGCGGCTGGTGGCGCGGACGACCAGATCGGTGTCCTTCACCCCTTCGACTTCGAGCGCGATGCCGCTGAAGAAAAAGGTATCGCCCGGCGATAGCGAGGCAGCGAACAGCTCCTCGACCTTGCCGAGCTTGCGTCCGTTGCGGAAGCGGACGTCGAGCATCGGCGCTTCGACAATGATCCCGGCATTCAGGCGATGCTGCGCGGCGAATTTGGGGTGGGAGAGGCGCCACAGCCCGTCCTGCCCATGAGTCAGCCGCTTGAACTTGTCATAGGCGCGCAGCGCATACCCGCCATCGGCGATGAAGCCGAGTACCCGGTCGAATTCCTCCTGGGTCAGCGCCGAATAGGGGAGGGCGGAGCGAATTTCCTCCAGCATCACGGCGCCTTCGAACGGCGCGGCACAGGCGCAGGCCATGATGTGCTGGGCCAGCACATCGAGCCCGCCGGGGCGGAAATCGTCGCGATCCAGCTCGCCGTCATCGACGGCATCGAGCGCGGCGCGCGCCTCAAGATATTCGAAGCGATTGCCGGGGACGAGCACCGCCTCGCTCGGTTCATCGAGCCGGTGATTGGCGCGCCCGATCCGCTGAAGCAGGCGCGACGAGCCTTTGGGCGCCCCCATCTGGATGACGCAATCGACATTTCCCCAGTCGAGCCCGAGGTCGAGGCTGGCCGTCGCGACCAGCGCCCGCAATCGGCCATCCGCCATCGCCGCTTCGGCCTTGCGCCGCGCCTCGAGGCTAAGGCTGCCGTGATGGATGCCGATCGGCAGGCCCATCGCATTGGCTTTCCACAAATCCTGAAAGATCAGCTCGGCAAGGCCGCGCGTGTTGCAAAAGACGATGGTGGTGCCGTGGGTTTCGATCTCCGCCATCACCTGTTCGATGGCATAGCGGCCCGAATGGCCGCTCCACGGCACGCGCCCGTCGGGCAGCAATATCGCGATGTCAGGATCGGCGCCCTTGTCGCCCCTAACCAGCGTAACGCTATCGATATCGCCATGCGGGGCAAGCCAGCCGCGATAGCCATCGGGATCGGCAACCGTGGCGGAGAGGCCGACCCGGCGGAAGCCCGGCGCGATTGCCTGAAGCCGTGCCAGCGCCAGCGCGAGCAAATCCCCGCGCTTGCCGGTGGCAAAGGCGTGGATTTCATCGATCACCACGGTTTTCAGGTCGGCGAACAGCGTGAAACTATCCTCATAGGACAGCATCAGGCTGAGGCTCTCGGGCGTCGTCAGCAATATTTCGGGCGGGCGGGCGCGCTGGCGCTGGCGGCGGTCATGCGGGGTGTCGCCGGTGCGCGTTTCGACGCGGATCGGCAGGTCCATCTCGCTGATCGGGGTAAGCAGATTGCGCTGCACATCGGTGGCGAGCGCTTTCAGTGGCGAGATATAGAGCGTGTGGAGCCGGTCGGTCGGATGCTCGACCAGATCGGCAATGCTCGGCAGAAACCCGGCCAGCGTTTTGCCCGCTCCCGTCGGTGCGACGAGCAGCGCGTGGCGCCCTGCGCGGGCTGCCGCCAGCATTTCGCGCTGATGGCGGCGCGGCGCCCAGCCCCGGCTAGCAAACCAGCGTGCGATCGGCTCGGGGAGCGCTTCGGCGGGGCTTTCGAACAAGGGGAGCGGCGGATCCATTCGCTGCCCGAGGTAAGGCGGCTGCGCGGGGTTGCAAAGGGCTGGGGCTGGAACGCGGCGCCACCGCAACCATTTAACCCTGATGCCGCTGGGAGACTGGATCGAACCGAAACCGGAGGGGATTTACATCCCCGCCGCCGATTCGTGGGTCGATCCGTCGCGTCCCGTGCCCCGCGCGCTGGTGACGCATGGCCATGCCGATCATGCGCGCGGCGGGCATGGGGAGGTGCATGCCACTGCCGAAACGCTGGCGATCATGGGCGTGCGCTATGGTGCGCAGAGCGGGATTCCCGTCGCCTATGGTGAAACGCTGCGCATCGGCGAGGTGGATGCGACATTCCTGCCTGCCGGCCATGTTCTGGGTTCTGCGCAGATCCTGCTCGAACACCGCGGCGAGCGGGTGATCGTATCGGGCGATTACAAGCGGCGCCCCGATCCCACCTGCGTTCCGTTCGAAGTGGTACCGTGCGACGTGTTCATCACCGAAGCGACTTTCGGCCTGCCGGTATTCCGCCATCCCGAAACGCATGACGAGATGGACAAGCTGCTTGCGCGGCTGCGCGCCGAACCGGAACGGTGCATGCTGCTCGGTGCCTATGCGCTGGGCAAGGCGCAGCGGGTGATTGCTGAACTGCGCGCGATGGGATTCGACGATCCGATCTATATCCATGGCGCGCTGCAGCGGCTGTGCGACCTCTATGTCGAACTTGGGGTCGATCTGGGCGAGCTGCGCCCCGCCACCGGCGTGGCAAAGGCGGAGCTGCAGGGGCGGCTGATCATCGCGCCGCCTTCTGCGCTCAACGATCGCTGGTCGCGGCGGCTGCCCGATCCGGTCACCGCGATGGCATCGGGGTGGATGCGCGTGCGCCAGCGGGCGCGGCAACGCAATGTCGAGCTGCCGATCATCCTGTCCGATCATGCCGATTGGGACGAGCTGACCGACACGATCCGCGAAATTGCTCCGCGCGAGGTTTGGGTGACGCATGGTCGCGAGGATGCGCTGGTCCATTGGTGCGGCCTGCATCAGATCCGCGGCCGGGCGCTGGAGCTTGCAGGCTATGAGGACGAAGACGACTGACCCTGCCGATTTTCGTGGCGTTCCTATGCAGTTGTGCCAAGGTTCCGCCGTTTTTCGGGAGGGGGATTCGTCATGCTGATTTCAGGTCTGGCCGCGCTGCTCGCAGTGGTGTCGCCTCTGGCGCCTTTGGAAGGTCCGACGGGCCAGGCGCTCACCCAATGTCTGGTCAGCCATACCAGCGATGCCGATCGCACAATCCTGATCCGCTGGACGTTCGGCGCGATCACGGCGCATCCGGCGGTCGCCGACCTTGCCAATGTCTCCGATGCCCAGCGTACCGAACTGACTGCGCGTGCCGCGGCGCTGTTCGAACGGCTGATAACGGACGATTGCCGATCGCAAGCGGTGGCCGTGCTGAAGACCGAGGGATCGAACGGGTTCGGCCAGAGCTTTCGCGATTTCGGCGCGCAATCGACGGGTTTCCTGATGCAGAATCCTGCCGTGGTCCGACAGGTTGGCGGGCTGGTCGGCCATCTGGTCGCCGACCCCGAATTCATGCAGCTCATCCTTGAGGCCCAGGCGAACTAGGCCGGTTTGGTCGCGATCTTCACTCGCCCGTAAGTCGTTTTGCGAAGACTTTCGAGACCGGGGCATAATCCTCGGTCTCGAAGAAACGATGTGCGCCTTCGTTACCCAGCCCGCTTTCGAGGAACATCCACCCGATTTCGCGTTCACGCGCGCGCTGTTCGACTGCCGCTACCAGCATCCGCGCAATGCCGTGCCGCCGCGCCTCGGGCGCCACGGCAAGGTCGTTGAGCACGCCATGGGGCGTCGGGGCGTCTTCGATCCACGAGACCGATGCGGCACCCGCAATCGCGCCCTCCAGCCGCGCGATCAGCAGCGCGGGCGCGTCGGCTCCGACGAATTCGCGTTCGAGCCGCGCCTCCAGATCGGGCGCCCAATGCACGCCATCGGGGCTGAGCGCCCATTGGATTTCGCCATGCGAGATATAGGTCGGGTCGGCACGCACCACGCGCGCAAAGAACTGCGCCGCCGCGCGTCGGTCAGCGTCGCTTTCGGCCCACGCCAAGATGGGCGCTGAGTCAGACGTCATGGCGACGGTTTCGATAGGATTGCATTGCCATCTCCGCAGGACGATCTAGCCATTTCAATATCTCGCCGCACCGCATCAGTGCCGCGACATGATCGAAGAAACGGCGACGGAAACGCCCTTCTGCGGCTTCGCGTTCCTCCGGGTCGGCAGCGGCGGTTTCGACCAGCATCTCGTCATATTCGGCGACCGAAGGCGTGAAGATCGCATAGAGATCCATCGTGTAGTTATCGGCATATTCCTCGGCCCAGCGCTGGCGGAACCACCAGCTGTGGATCACCGCTTCGAACCAGATCACCCACGAGCCGAATATCTGTGGCTCCACCGCATGGCGGCGGCGCGACCGGGTGGCGATTTCGAACAGGTTGAGCTGTTGCAGGAAAAACTGATCGGCGACGCCGTCGCGCTGCGCATCGGGGACCCAGGAGCTGGGCCGCGTCTGCGCCTTATATTCGAGCAGCGTGTCGCCATGCTCGGCTTCGAAGCGAAACACTGCGTTCGATTCGAGTTCGAGCCGCAGGTAATTTTCCTGCCGCTCGACCTTGCGGTCCTTGTTCTGCTGGCGGTTATAGCTCCACAGCGCGAGCACGAAGCCGGTGAAGGCAATGACATTGGCCCAGCTTTGCGCGCTCAGCCCCGAAAACCATTCCACCAGTCCCTGCATGTGCGCCTCCCCCGATTGCCCCTGCTTCAGCGATAAGCGGTGCGTGCGCGCCCGCCAAGCATCAGTGTTTGAGGTCGACCGGCGGATCTGACCGGGCGAGGAACCCGCGTGCGAGCGCCGAATAGAGCCGTTCGCGACAGACCAGTGCGCTGACGGCGTCGGCGATCAGCGCGGTCGCGAACATCGGCAGGATCATGCCACGGCTCGCCGTGGTTTCCGAAAGGATGATCACGGCCGTGAAGGGTGCGCGGATCACGCCGACGAAATAGGCGGCCATCCCCAGCAACACGATCGCGCCTGCCGCATCGTTGGGGAACAGTTCCTTGAGGAAATTGCCGATGCCCGCCCCGACCGCGAGCGAGGGCGCGAAAATCCCGCCCGGCGCGCCGCTCAGCGTCGTCGCCAGCGTGGCGAGCATCTTGGCGGGGCCGAACCAGAGCGAAATATCGCCGCCCTCCACCAGATCGCGCGTCGTCGCATAGCCGGTGCCCCAGGTGCTTCCTGCGGTGGCGATGCCGAGCAGCGCGACGATCAGGCCGCAGGCGGCGGCGAACAGCACCGGACGCTTGCGCGACAGGCCGAAAAAGCCGCTGGTCGCGCGGCTGAAGCGTAGCACCAGCCGACTGAACAGCCCGCCCATCGCCCCACCGACAATTCCCGCAATGGGCGCCGCCATCAGCACCGTGTGCAGCGGCAGCGTCTGTCCCATTTCGCCGAAATAGACATAATCGCCCGCAAGGCCGAGGCTGACGAGACCGGAGATCATCACCGCGCCCATCACCAGCACCGCGATACGCTGTTCATAGGCGGCGGCGAGTTCCTCGATCGCAAAGGCGACTCCGGCCAGTGGCGTGTTGAACGCGGCGGCGACGCCGGCCGCGCCGCCCGCGATCAGCACGCCGGCGGTGATCGGCACGCGCAGCAGCTTGTGGATCCACACCATGATCGCGGCGCTCACCTGCACCGTCGGGCCCTCGCGACCGACCGACCCGCCCGCGAGCAGCATGACGACCGTCAGCACCAGCTTCTTGCCGGCCGTGTAGAGCGATACCATTCGGTCGGCGAGCAGCCGGTCCGATGTCCGCCCCGCCGCGATCACCTGGGGAATGCCCGATCCCGACGCCTCGGCGGCCCAGCGGCGCGTGGCATAGACGACTCCGGCAAACACCGCCGGCGTCAGCAGGACCGGCAGCCATGGCCAGCTGCCCGCGACCGACAGGAACAATTCATGCGCGCTGTCGGCGATCTCCGCAAACAGCAGCGCGACGATGCCGAGCAGGATCGCGCCGGTGACGGTCGCGATTCGCCTGCGCAGCATGCGCAGTTGCGCAGCGGCCTCCGGCTGCGCGCGTCGGCGCCACAAGATGCGCAGATGCCGCCGCATTCTGTCAGGAGAAAGGGACATTTTGTCGCATGGCATAGGAGCCCCGGCGGCGGGGTCAACCTTCAGCGTCGGATTCAGCCGGCGCCTTCGAGTGCCTTTTGCCGCCGCCGCTGCACAGAACTGCCGATACCCAGCGATTCGCGATATTTCGCGACGGTCCGGCGGGCGATGTCGAAACCCTGCGCACGCAACATGTCGACCAGCGTGTCGTCGGAGAGAATCTTCTTGGGATCCTCCGCCGCGATCAGCGATTTGATCGCGCTTTTCACGGCTTCGGCCGATACCGCGTCGCCGCCATCGGCCGACTGGATCGCGCTGGTGAAGAAATATTTGAGTTCGAACAGCCCGCGCGCGCAGCTGAGATATTTGTTGCTGGTGACGCGGCTGACCGTCGATTCGTGCATTTCGATCGCATCGGCCACCTGGCGCAACGTCATCGGCTTCAGGTGCGCGACGCCCTTCAGGAAAAATGCTTCCTGCTGCTTCACGATTTCGGTTGCGACCTTGATGATCGTCCGCTGCCGCTGATCGAGCGCCTTGACCAGCCAGTTGGCGCTGGCGAGGCATTCGGAAAGCCAGGCGCGCGATGCCTTGTCCTGTCGTGCGGGTCCGGCGAGTTCGGCATAGTAAGTGCGGTTGACGAGCAGCCGCGGCAATGTCGCCGAATTGATTTCGATCGCCCAGCCATCGCCGCGCCGGGCGATGAAGATGTCGGGCGTGACTGCCGGTACGGGCTCTCCGCCATAGCGGCATCCCGGCTTAGGATCGTAATTGCGCAGCTCGCGGATCATGTCCGACAGATCCTCGTCATCGACGCCGCACATCCGCTTCAGCCGGGCGCGATCGCCGCGCGCGACCAGATCGAGATTGTCGATCAACCGCGCCATGCACGGATCGTAGCGATCGGCTTCCTTCGCCTGCAGCGCGAGGCATTCGGCAAGGTCGCGCGCGCCGACGCCGGTGGGATCGAAGCTCTGAACGACGTCGAGCACCTCTTCGACCTGCGCCAGCGGGACGCCGAGCCGGTTGCCGATGTCGAGCAGCGGGACAGTGAGATAGCCGCACTCGTCGATCTGATCGATCAGATGCTGCGCAATGAACAGGTCGGTGCCGGACAGCGCGGTGCCCGCCTGTGCCATCAGGTGATCGGCAAGCGCGATATCGCCCGCCGCGACATTTTCGAAATCGGGTCCGTCCTCGGGCAGGCCTGCGCCGGGTGTCGTCCCGCCCGCGCCGAGGCCGCCGTCGAGCCCGCCGATCCCGTCGGCAGCGCTGTCGTGATGAAAGCTCTCCGTCGCGAAATCGACATCGAGCGCGGCTTCGCCCGATCCGGCGCCCGTCATCAGCAATTCCTCGCTGTCGGCGGGCCCGTCGCGTTCGATCTGCGATGCCGTTTCGGGTTCGGACGAATCGCCGCCCTCGCCGCCGCCCGCATCGAGCAGCGGATTGCGTTCGATTTCCTCGGCAATGAAGGCTTCGATTTCGAGATTGGAGAGCGCAAGCAGCTTGATCGCCTGCTGCAACTGCGGCGTCATCACCAGCGATTGCGACTGGCGCAGGTCGAGGCGCGGCGCGAGGCTCATGATGCGTGCAGTCCCCGCAGGGAGGCAAGGCGCGCTCCCATCATCGTCAGAGCGAGAATCCCTCGCCCAGATAGAGGCGGCGGACATTGGCATCGGCGACCAGCTCGCTGGGCGATCCGGCAAACAGCACGCGGCCGTCATAGATGATGTAGGCCCGGTCGACGATGTCGAGCGTTTCGCGGACGTTGTGGTCGGTGATCAACACGCCGATGTCGCGGCTTTTCAGGTCGATCACCAGATCGCGAATATCGGCGATCGAGATCGGGTCGATGCCGGCGAACGGTTCGTCGAGCAACATGATCGACGGGCTGGCGGCCAGTGCGCGTGCGATTTCCGCGCGGCGACGTTCACCGCCCGAAAGCGCCATCGACGGCGAATCGCGCAACCGGGTGAGGCCGAATTCGTCGAGCAGCGTTTCCAGCCGCTCGGCGCGCGCCGCCTTGTCGGGCTCGGACAGTTCGAGCACCGCCAGAATATTGTCCTCGACCGAGAGCCCCCGGAAAATCGACGTTTCCTGCGGCAGATATCCAAGCCCCAGAATCGCGCGGCGATACATGGGCAGCTTCGTGATATCCTCATTATCGAGCATGATGCGGCCCGAATCGGGCTTCACCAGCCCCATCACCGAATAGAAACAGGTCGTTTTGCCCGCGCCGTTCGGGCCGAGCAGCCCCACCACTTCGCCGCGCGCGACCGACAGCGACACATCGGTCAGCACGACGCGCTTGTCATAGGCCTTGGCGATCGAAACCACCGCCAATCCGCGATCCAGTTCGGGCGCGGGATCGGCCACCGGCTGTTCGAGCGTCGAAACATCGTTCATGGGCATCGGCCCCTTTCGCAACCAGGGATTACCATCGGCTTAGCGCCGTGGCGATTGGCTCGTTTCATGCATGAATAGTCATTCGCGACCGGAGGCGCAAAGGGTCAGGCGACGAACTGCGCCAAAAATTATGCTATTCGCCGTCGCGCTTGGGAACAGAGAAGCTTCCGGACACGCGACCGCCGCTGCGTTCGACATTGCCGCTGCTTCCGCCGACGCCCGAACCGTCGATCGTCGCGCGGCCGGTGTCGAGATCGATGGTCAGCCGGCCGCCCTGAATCGCGTTGCCGCCCTGGCGCAGCGTAACGCCGCCGATCATCGTCACCGTGCGGCGGTTGATGTCATAAACGGCATATTGCGACTGCGCGCTCTGATCGGGACGCGTGAACGTAACGCCGCCCGACGCATCGAGACGATTCGCCTGTGGCGCGCCGTCGAGCACATTGCCGGTATAGCTGATCGTCACGCGCGCGGCGTTGAGCGCCAGTTCGGCTTGCCGAATCCGGACATCGCCCGACAGGACCACGCGCTTGGCGCGATCGTCGAGCTGGATATCCCCCGCATCGAAATCGATCGGCGCGTCCGAATTATGGCGCGTCTGCGCATCTGCCGGCAGGCACGATGCCAGCGCCATCATCAGCGGAAGGAGGGGGAGTACCCGGTTCATCATCGCCTATTTGCGCGGTTGGGCTGGATCCGCAAGTGGGCATTTCCGCTTAGCGAGACGGTGCGCCCTTCCAGATCGGCAGTCAGCTTGTCCGCGCTGAAGCTGCCCAACGGCGTCGATCCGGTGACCTCGCCGGCGCTTTCGAGCTGTCGCGTGCGCAGATCGACTGTGGCGTCGCTGGTGGACAGATTATAGCCGTCGGCAGTTTCCACCTGCACCGGGCCATCAATCGCAACTTGCTGGGTATCGATCTGATACCGGCCCGAATCTGCGCGAATTTCTGCCGGACCGTCCGCGAGCACTATCTGCGCCGAAAGATCCTTGAGATTGACCACCGGTTCGGCGGAACTCTTCTGAACCGCCGAGCCCGCCTTCAGCGTGAAGGAGCGGCCTTTCGAATCCTGGCCGCGATAGGTCGCCTGTTCGATGCGCAGCCGTTCGCCGGCGACATCGACCTTATTCTTATCCAGCACGAAGCTGACATCGCCGCCCAGAAACACCGGCGACAGCACCAGAAACGCCGCCAGCACGCCGATCCCGACGGGCAGCACGGTAAGCGCGCCCTTTACCAGCCGGTCGTGATTGCTGTTGGGATGCGCCCAGGCGCGGCGCTCCCGGCGCAGGCGTCTAGCCTCTCGCGACATCGGTCCGGCCTTGGCAGGGATGGGCAGTTCGTGTCACGCGACCACCTTTCACGCGTGGGCGAAAATATCGATCTCGGGCCAGCCGGCAAGGTCGAGCTTCGCGCGCGCGGGCAGGAAGTCGAAACAGGACTGGGCGAGTTCCATACGTCCTTCACGCACGAGACGCTTGTCGAGTTCCACTTTCATCGCATGCAGGAAGCGAACATCGGATGCGGCATAGTCGCGCTGGGCGTCCGTGATTTCGGGCGCGCCCCAGTCGGACGACTGCTGCTGCTTGGAAATCTCCTCGCCCAGCAATTCGCGCACCAGCTCTTTCAGGCCATGCCGGTCGGTATAGGTACGGATCAGCCGCGACGCGATCTTGGTGCAATAGACCGGCGCCGCAGTGACGCCCAGATAATGTTCGATCGCCGCCAGGTCGAAGCGCGCGAAATGATAGAGCTTCAGACGATCGGGATCGGCCAGCACGGCGCGCAGATTGGGCGCGGCATAATCGCTGTCGGGGCCGAAGCGGACGAGATGTTCGTCGCCGCCGCCATCGGAAATCTGGACCAGGCACAGGCGATCGCGCGGCGTGATCAGGCCCATCGTCTCGGTATCGACGGCAACCGATGCGCCCGGTGCGAACACGCCTTCGGGCAGGTCTTCTTCGTGAAAAAATACGCTCATAGCGCGCGCATAGGCGCGTTTCCGCTGCCGCTCAATGGCCGGGCGCGCAGCGGCGGCGCCCGACGACGCTAATGCGCCGCCGAATCGCCGCCCTGGCGTTTGCGTTCGCGCGCGCGCCGCGCGAATATGTTGAGGACCTCGACCCCGGCGGAAAACGCCATGGCGGTGTAGATATAGCCCTTGGGCACATGCACGCCGAAGCCGTCGGCGATCAGCACCGCGCCGATCATCAGCAGGAAACCGAGCGCCAGCATCACCACGGTGGGATTGCGGTGAATGAAATTTGCCAGCGGATCGGCGGCGAACAGCATCACGCCGACCGCGAAGATCACTGCGACGACCATGATCGGCAGTTCGTCGGTCATCCCCACGGCGGTGAGGATCGAATCGATCGAAAACACCATGTCGAGCAACAGGATCTGCGTGATCACCGCACCGAAAGCGACGGCCTTCTTGCCCTTTTTGTCCAGCGCCTCGCCCGATTCGTCCGAATCGACATTGTGGTGGATTTCGGTCGTGGCTTTCCAGACGAGGAACAGGCCGCCGGCGATCAGGATCAGGTCGCGCAGCGAAAAAGCGGTTTCGAAGGTCGCATGGCCGGTCGCGTCGACTGCGCTGATCCCCAGATCGAAGATCGGCGCCGTCATCTGTGTCAGCCATGCGATGGTCGAGAGCAGCCCGAGCCGCAGGCCGAGCGCGAGCAATATGCCCAGTCGCCGCGCCTTTTTCCGCTGTTCCTCGGGCAATTTGTTCGACAGAATCGAAATAAAGATCAGATTGTCGATGCCCAGCACGACCTCCATCACGATCAACGTGACGAGCGCGGCCCAGGCTGCGGGGCTGGCGAGCAGATCGAATATGGCTTCCATATGAACAGCCTCTGCCGTGCTGTTCGAAGCGACGCAAGCACTCAGGATTCAGATGAACCGCCCTAATGATGTCGAATTTCGTTCGCGCCCTGTCCGGTTTTGCGGTATGACGATTCTGCTGCACGGCATTTTTGTGCGCGAATACTCTGCGTCTTTCGTCCGGCGCTTGGGTTTCGGTGGTTGAATTTTGGGGCGAACCGGGAAGACGAACAGGGCATGGGTTTCGATAAAGGACGCCGCGGTGAGCGCGGCGGGCGTGGCAGAGACAAGCGCGACGGTTTCGGCGACGATAGTTTCGGCGGATTTGATTCTGGATTCAGCGACCGGGGCAGCGGCTTCGGCGATCGCGGCGGTTTCGGCGGCGGTGGCGGTTTTGGTGACCGCGGCGGCTTCGGCGGCGGCGGTGGCGGTGGTTATCGCGGCGGCGGTGGCGGCGGTGGTTTCGGCGGCGGAGGCGGTGGCTTCCGTGGCGGCGGCGGCGGCGGTGGCCGCGGCATGCCCCCGCAGGTCGTTGGCGAAGCAACCGGTGTGGTCAAATTCTTCAATGGTCAAAAGGGTTTCGGCTTCATCGTTCGCGATGATGGCGGCGAGGATGTGTTCGTGCACATTTCCGCAGTCGAACAGGCCGGTCTGACCGGTCTGGCCGAAGGTCAGCCGCTCGGCTTCACGCTGGTCGATCGTGGCGGGCGCATCTCGGCGACCGACATCAAGATCGACGGCGAGCCGATGCCGGTGGAAGAGCGCGGCTTTGGCGGCGCAGCCGGTGGCGGTGCTCCGGCCGGCGGCGCGCCGCGCGGCGGCCCGCAGCGGCAGCTGACCGGTGAGAAGGCGACCGGCACGGTCAAATTCTTCAACGCGATGAAGGGTTTCGGCTTCATCCAGCGCGACGATGGCCAGCCGGATGCATTCGTGCATATTTCGGCGGTCGAACGCGCGGGCATGCCGACGCTCAACGAAGGCGACCGGCTCGAATTCGAGTTGGAAGTCGATCGTCGCGGCAAATATGCGGCGGTGAACCTTCAGCCTTCGGAATAAGGCGGAGACACGCTGAACGAATCAGGGGCGGTGCCGCAGGGTGCCGCCCCTTTTCTATGCGCGGATCGCAGAGAAGATCGGCGCGGTTCCGGCGCCCGCGCGCAGGTGCGGTCACGTAGAGTCTGTCCTATTTAGATGGAATTACGCTTCCGTTTGCCCTGAGTAGGGCTGAGCCTGGCGAAGACCGGTATCGAAGGGCCCTTCGATACGCCATTTCGACAAGCGCAATGGCTACTCACGACCTAATCAGGACAGAGTCTAGGTCACAAGCCTTCGTAGCCCGGCGATCGTATCGGCTTCCTGCGCGGGCTTGTCGGTGCGGATGCGGCTGATCCGGGGAAATCGCATCGCAAGGCCCGATTTGTGGCGCTTCGATTCGTGGATCGAATCGAACGCAACTTCCAGAACCAGTTGTTTCTCCACTTCGCGCACCGGGCCGAACCGATTGACGGTGTGATTGCGCACGAATCGGTCGAGCCATTTCAGTTCTTCGTCGGTGAATCCGAAATAGGCCTTTCCCACCGGGAGCAGCGTGCCGTCCTCCACCCAGCATCCGAAGGTGAAATCGGAATAGAAGCTCGACCGCTTGCCGCTGCCCCGCTGGGCATACATCAGCACGCAATCGGCAGTCAGCGGATCGCGCTTCCATTTGTACCACAATCCGGCGCGACGCCCGGCGACATAGGGCGAGTCGCGACGTTTCAGCATCACGCCCTCGATCGCAGCATCGCGCGCGCCTTCGCGAATCGCGGCGAGCGCCGCGAAATCCTCCGCCTCGATCAAGTTCGACAGGTCGAAATGATCGGCCTCAAGCTCGCTGACGAATCGCTCGAGCCGAGTACGGCGCGCCGCCCAGGGCAGGTCCCGCAAATCCTGCGTGCCGTCGAACAATATGTCGTAAAGGCGAACAAAGGCCGGGAATTGCGCCAGGGTCCTGGCCGAGACCTGTTTGCGGCCCAGCCGCTGCTGCAACGCGTTGAAGCTGGCGGCGCCCCCCTCGGCACCGCCCTGCGCATCGCCCCGGACCAGCAACTCGCCATCGAGCACGCCGGGCGTCGAGAAGGCCGCTGCGACTTCCGGGAAGCTGCCGGTGATATCGTCGCCCGCCCGGCTGAACAGTCGCGTTTCGCCGGCGACATGGACGATCTGAACGCGGATTCCATCCCATTTCCACTCCGCAGCATAGTCGCGAAGGTCAACCGCCGCGTCCTCGAGCGGATGGGCGAGCATGAACGGGCGGAACACCGGTGTGTTTTCCGCCGTCGGCTGAGCGCCGCGCCCTTCGGCCCAGTCGAACAGCTCGGCATAGGGCGGGGTCAGCCCGTGCCACACTTCCTCCACGGCATCGACATCGAGGTCGAACGCCTGGGCCAGCGCCGTCTTCGCCAGCCGCGCCGACACGCCGATGCGCAGCGCGCCGGTCGCCAGTTTGAGCAGCGCGTAGCGCTCATCGGCATCAAGCCGGTCGAGCATCGCCGCCAATGCGGCGGGCGCATCGGAGCGCGAGAGCGACGCCAGTTGCTCGACCACCTTTGAAAGCGCCAGCGGCTCTCCGCTCGCTTCGCCATGGCTGGCGCCCGGCCATAACAGGGCGACCGTTTCCGCCGTATCCCCCACGAAATCGCGGCTGAGCGCGAACAGCACAGGATCGACGCGCTCGCTGACCAGCGCGCGAATCATCGCCGGCTTGATCGCGGGCAGGTCGAGCGCGCCGGTAAGCGCCGCCATGGCCCAGCCGCGATCGGGATCGGGCGTGTTCTTCAGATAGGTGCCGATCCGCCGCAGCTTCGCATTGCGCGAGCGGGTGAAGACGAGCGAATCGAGAAGATCGGAAAAGCCGCGCATCAACGATCAGATGGCGACTGCATGGCGGACGCGCTAGGCTGGCGTCGAACGATCTTGGCGGGACATACGCATTGCGGACAGATTGTGTTGCCGGGGATCGGCGCACCGATGATGCCTTCGAAATATGGCGATCGATTCGCCTGCGGCATCCGGCGTGAGGGCGCGCGCACGATCATCGTCACCGCCGGTCTTGGCACCAGCGTGGTGCCGTTGCGATTCGGAGCGCCGCCCGACTGGTGGCTGATCAGCCTTGGGCCGGGCGGCGATACTCCCAATTCGCGTTAGTCTATCGCGTTTTTGATTCCGCGCCCGGCCAGCAGGCCCAGCACGCCGAAGATCACGAACAGCGCGATTGCGATGAAGAAGAGAATCTTGGCGATCTCGACGAACGCGCCGCCGATGCCGCCGAAGCCGAGCAGTGCAAGCACCGCGCCGACGACCAGAAAAATGAGTGCCCAGCGAAGCATGAAAATTCCTCCTGTTTATCAGGGGGTCAAGCGCGCCAGCGCCCAAGCGGTTCCGCTCGCATCCGCGATGATTCGCCGTTAGGCTCTGATTGCGTGTCGGTCCGGAGGCGATTTGTGCGAGATCGGCGACTTCCCAAAATGCCGCACGCATCGGATTTCGCACTGGGTCAGGAGACGAATATGCTGAAGAAGATGATGGTGCCCGCGGTGTTGCTGGCTGCGTTTGCGGCAATTCCTGTGGCTGCCGCGCAGGATGCTTCTGCTGACGCGCCTGCGACCGAAAGCGCGCCGGCAACGGACGCCGAAGCGAGCGCTAAATTCTCCAGCGACACGCCGATCGAACAACTCGTCGCGAATGAGCAGGCCAAGGCCGTGCTCGATGCCGATGTTCCGGGGCTTTCGACGCACGCAAGCTATGACATGTTCAAGTCGATGTCGCTGCGCCAGCTCGCGCCCTATTCGCAGGGCAAGATCACCGACGAACTGCTCGCCAAGGTCGATGCCGATCTCGCCGGGATCGAATAACCCCTGATACGAAAAGGCCGGTCGGGCACATCGCTCCCGGCCGGCCTTTTCTGGGGTGATTCCGGTGGCGGGCGATCAGCCCTTGTTCGCGGTTTCGAACAGGAACCAGGCGCGTTCCTCGGCGGCATCGGTCCATTCGTCGATCACGGCGCTGGTGCCGTTGTCCTTTGCCTCGTCGGCGATATCCTTGGCCTCGCGAAGCGCCTCGACCAGCTTCAGATTATCGTCGCGCAGCTCCTTGAGCATATCCTCGGGCTTCACGAATTCGGCGTC
Source organism: Sphingomonas sp. (assembly GCA_002707985.1). GTDB lineage: Bacteria > Pseudomonadota > Alphaproteobacteria > Sphingomonadales > Sphingomonadaceae > Sphingomonas. The sequence continues at coordinate 42,932 of PAOI01000021.1, forward strand.
ATTGTCCTGGATCGTCTGATGCCGGGCGATGTCGCCGATCGAGCGCAGCGTCGTATTGCCGGTCTTGCGCACGCGCTCGGCGATCACATCGGTGGTGGCGAGAATGGCACTCGCCTGTTCGTCGAGCATCAGGTGATAGTCACGGAAATGCGGGCCGCTGACATGCCAGTGGAAATTCTTGGTCTTGAGATACAGCGCATAGCTGTCGGCCAGAATACCGTTCAGCGCCTGTGCCACCGTCTTGGCGGCATTGCTGCTGAGATCGGTCGGCGTGTCGAGTGCAGAAGTGTCTGCCATGGATTTCCTCCGGTGTTTTTTCGGTTCGTAGCTGGAACGATCGAAATAGGGATTCGGCTCCCATGTTGCACCTGCGATAAAGCCGATCAGTGCAATCGACATGCTGAATTTGCGCGAATCCTGCGCGAAGCGCCGGTTACAGCAACCGCACCGCCGAAAGCCCCAGAACAAGCCCGCCGATCAGCGCGACGATCCCGATCNCGGNGCGCANCCAGCGNAANGGCAGGCTGCGCCACGCNNGNTCGCCGAGCATCGCNGCGGTAAACGCCACGACAAAGCTGCCGAATGTCGCNCCGNCAAAGGCAAAGCCCGGCATGCTGCGCGCCGCAAGNGCGAGCGTGAAGGATTGNGTGGGATCGCCNAGCGCGAGAATGAAGATNCCGAGCAGCGGCGTCACGAACGCTCCCAGTTTCCAGCCTTCCAGCCGGTCGGGTCCGCGCACACGCCACATCAGCGTCGCGCCGCCGAAGACGAGCGACAGTGCGAGAAACAGCGATTTGGCATTGGGCGTGAGCATCGGCGCCAGCCACGCCCCAGCGGTCGCCGCGATTGCGTTGCCCGCGCCATGCGCAATCGTCGCCGCGATCGCCACCTGCAAAGGCCGCCCATAGCGGTCGGCGAGCAATGCCGTCAGCCAGGCCGATCGGTCGCCGATCTGCATGACCAGTGCCGCGATAAAGGCGGGAACGAGTGCCTCCACTGCGAATCAGTCCTGCCGATTCGGCGAAAGCGCCGATTCGATTCGCATGCGCATGGGCTTCCTCACCGGTTCCGTAAGCGCAAATCCTGCCTCTTTGCGGTTAAGGGCGCGTGAAGCACGGCCTCTGCCTTGACATTTGCGCCCGGGTGGCGCATCCGCCCGCCTCTGGCAGAGGCCACCCTCGTGTGGGCCGCGCTTTTTGTTTTAAGCGAATTCTGGGGTTTTTGGGTCATGGCAAAGCCGACCACCGTGAAGATCAAGCTCGTCAGCTCGGAAGGTACGGGCTTCTTCTACGTCACGAAGAAGAATCCGCGCACCAAGACCGAGAAGCTGAGCTTCCGCAAATATGATCCCGTCGCGCGCAAGCACGTCGAGTTCAAGGAAGCGAAGATCAAGTAATCGGCTGTCGCTTCCCGGTGCGGGAGGCGGCTGGCGCGACAGACGAAAGGCGAGTCCGCGTGCGGGCTCGCCTTTGTCGTGCGTGGGATTCGGGGGGCTGTTTTCCCAACCGCTGGCTCAGCGCTAACGGATCGTCCCCCTCGCCGCGCTAGTTTTTGAGCCGCCAGCCGGTGCGGAAGATGACCGCGACGATGACCAGGCAGAGCGCGAGGAAGCCCATGGTAAAGCCCAGGCTGATCGCGATATCGACATCGCCCTTGTCGAAGAAGCTCCAGCGAAAGCCGCTCACCAGATACACGACCGGGTTGAACAGGCTGACCGTCCGCCATGGCTGGGGCAGCATGTCGATCGAATAGAAGGCGCCCCCCAGAAAGGTGAGCGGCGTCACCACCAGTACCGGCACGAAATTGAGCTGTTCGAAGCTTTTCGCCCAGATGCCGAGGATGAAGCCGAACAAGCTGAACGCGAAGCTGGTGAGCAACAGGAACAGCGCCACTGCCCAGGGATGGTGGATGTTGAGGTCGACAAAGAAGGATGCCGTGGCGAGGATCACCAGCCCGATCACCATCGATTTGGTCGCCGCCGCGCCGACATAGCCGAGCACCATTTCCATCGACGAAATCGGCGCGGAGAGGAGCTCGAACACCGTGCCGGTGAATTTGGGGAAGTAGATGCCGATCGATCCGTTCGAAATGCTCTGCTGCAACAGCGAGAGCATGATCAGCCCGGGCACGATGAACGCCCCGTAATCGGTGCCGTCGACATTCTGGATGCGGCTGCCCAATGCGCCGCCGAACACCACGAAATAGAGCGAGGTAGTGATCACCGGCGCGGCCAGGCTCTGCCACAGCGTGCGCAGCGCGCGCGCCATTTCGAAGCGATAGATGGCAAGGACGCCGCGTGCGTTGAAACCCTTCACCGGTCGTTCTCCACCAGATCGACAAAGATATCCTCGAGGCTCGACTTTTCGGTCTCGAGATCCTTGAAGCCGATATTGAGGTCGCCAAGCTTGCGCAGCAGCGACGGGATGCCGGTATGTTCGGCCTGCGCATCGAAGGTGTAGCGGATGCGATGCCCCTCATCCTCCAGCGCGAGATTCCATTCGGCAAGCTCGTCCGGCAGCGTTGCGATCGGTTCCTGCAGCGTCAGCGTCATTTCGCGCTTGCCCAGCTTTTTCATCAGCGCGTTCTTTTCATCGACCAGCAGCAGCCGGCCCTTGTCGATCACGCCCACCCGATCGGCCATTTCCTCGGCCTCCTCGATATAATGGGTGGTGAGGATGATCGTCGTGCCGCGCGAACGCAGGCCGCTGACCAGTTTCCACATGTCGCGGCGCAGCGACACATCGACGCCGGCAGTGGGTTCGTCGAGGAACAGGATATCGGGTTCGTGGGCGAGCGCCTTGGCGATCAGCACGCGGCGTTTCATCCCGCCCGAAAGCTCGCGGATCTGCGAATCACGCTTGTCCCACAGCGTCAGGTCCTTGAGCAGCTGCTCGCAATAGGCCTTGTCCATCTTCTTGCCGAACAGGCCCCGACTGAAACGCACCGTCGTCCAGACCGTTTCGAACATGTCGACGCTGGTTTCCTGCGGCACCAGCCCGATTCGCGTGCGTGCCTCACGCGGATCGCGAAGCGCGTCATGCCCGTCGACCAGGATCGTTCCTGTGCTGGGCGTGACGATGCCGCAGATGATGCTGATCAGCGTCGTCTTGCCCGCGCCGTTCGGCCCGAGCAGCGCGAAGATTTCGCCCCGCGCGATGTCGAGATCGACCGATTCGAGCGCACGATGCCCCGACGAATAGGTCTTGCCGACCCCGCGTACCGATAAGATGCTGTCCATGATGCCCCTGCGCAGCCGGCCCTTCAGGTAGGTACGCGGCGGCGCAGCGACAAGCGGTGGATTTTATTCGGCGCGCCGCGCCTCGGAAACCGCCTGTTTCAGAGCGGCATAATCCTGCGCACCCGAATAGACGCGGTCGCCCACCACCCATGCCGGCGTGCCGGTGATGCCCAGCGAGCGGGCAAGCGCATGGTTGTTGCGCAGTTCCGCCTCCACCCGGTCGCTGGCAACCGCGGTTCGCGCGCGCGCCAGATCGAGCCCTGCGGCCTGCGCCGCGCGCTGGATCGACCCGCTGTTGAGCTGTCCGGCGGCGAACATCGCATCGTGGAACGCACGGAACTTGTTCTGCTCGGCCGCAGCCAGCGCCCAGCGGGCGGCAGTCACGCTCTCGTCGCTCAGGATCGGAAATTCGCGATAGATGATCCGCACATTGGGATCGGTCTTCAGCAGCTTGTCGATCGCGGGCAGGCTCGCCCGGCAATAGCCGCAGGCATAATCCATATAGACGGAGATGGTAACGTCGCCCTGGGGATTGCCCGCCCAGGCGCCGGCAAAGGGATCGAATACCGCCGACCGGTTGTCGGAAATCGCCCTGGCGGTTTCACGCTGCTGCAGGCGTTCCATCGCCTGCGGCAGGATTTCGGGGTGATTGAGGATATAGTCGCGCACCACGCGCTCGATCTGTGCGCGTTCGGGCGTCGTCGCGGTATCCCCTGCTACTGCGCGGGCCGTTGCATAGAGCCCCGCGCCCAGCGCCATGGCGAGCAGGAAACCGACGGCGAGCAGCCAGGGTTTGCGTGACAAGCGTTCGATCATTCTGCCTTCAGTTCCTTCGACGCTCGCGATCCTCGAGCGCATTTTGCGAAATCAGCAATATATCCTGCGCGCGCAGCCATTCGGGCGTGTTCTCTTCCAGCCCGGCGACGGCGGCGCGCGCGCTCATCGCGGCAAGGCCGGGGTCGCCGGTCATGCTCGCGCGTTCGGCGGTCGCCAATGCCGCGCGGGCCTGATCTCCGGTGCGTTCATAGACCATGCCGAGCTGATACCAGGCAAAGGGATTTTCCTTGTCGCGCGCGACCGCCAGCCGCAGCACTTCTTCGGCTTCGGGGAGGTATTGCGGATCGTCGGTTGCGATCAGCGCATGGCCATAGGTGGTGGCAATCAGCGGCTGATTGTTCGAAAGTTCGGTTGCGCGGCGGAGCGGCACGATCGCGCCAAGCGGATCGCCGCCTTCGAGCATGATCTGCCCCTGCAGCTCCAGAAAATAGGGATCATCCGGATCGGCGGCGACCAGCGCTGCGGTTTCCGATGCCGCCTGCTGAGGATAGCCCGACAGATGATAGGCATAGGCGCGGGCATAATGCGCTTCGACCGACTGGTCGCTGGCCGGATATTTGCGCAGCGTCTGTTGCGGATCGTCGACATAGCCGCGCAATTTGGCCTGTACGCGGCGGAATCGCTGTTCGAGTTCGGGATCGGTCGGCTTTTCCCATCCCGATCCGTGATGGAGCACATCCTCCAGATGCGCGATGCGCTCGCCGCTCAGCGGGTGAGTGCGGTTGAAGCTGTTGTCCTGCGGAATCGCCAGGCGATATTCCATGTTCTGCAGCTTCTTGAAGAAATCGATCATCCCCGCGCCGTTGATTCCGGCAGTGTTGAGGAAGCGCGCACCGGCGGCATCCGCCTGCGATTCCTGATTGCGGGAGAAAGCGAGATATTTGCCGAGCGCGGCGCGCTGGCCCGCCATCAGGATGCCGGTGCCTGCTTCGGGCGATCCGGCGGCGACCGCTGCGGCGCCGAGCACCAGGCTGAGGATCGAAATGGTGCCCGCGCCGCCCGAACTGGCGAGCGGCACATGGCCGCCGACAACATGGCCCAGTTCGTGCGCGATGACGCCCTGAACCTCGTTCAGATTGTCTGCGGCGTCGATCAGGCCGGAATGAATATAGACGGTCTGTCCGCCGGCGACGAAGGCGTTGATCGAATCATCCTGCAACAGAACGACATGGACATTGGCAGGCGAAAGCCCCGCCGCTTCGATGATGGGTCGCGAAATATCCGCCAGCAGCGCTTCGGTTTCGGCGTCGCGCAGCACCGTTTGGGCGGCGGCAGGCCGGATCGCGAGGCCGAACAGGCACAGACTGGCCAGCAGCATGGCAAAGCGTTTCATGGGCATAGTATCGCTCCCCTCGCGCCCGACGGCAACGGCCCCGTGCACGCCGCTCCTACGATATCGCGCTGAACCGCCGCTGAAGCGAGGCCGACGCACGGCCCCGCTTCAGTAGTTTCGACGACGAGCGATCAGTTGCCGAAGGTGCGTTGCCACCATCCGCGGCGCGGCGTTTCGTCGCCGGTTTCATCGGATGCCGTGCTGTCCGCTTCGGCGGCAACCGGTTCGGGCGTCGGTTCGGCCACGGGCTCAGGCGCCGGTTCCGGAGCGACTTCCTGAACCGCTTCCGGTTCGGCAGCAGGGGCAGGGGCGCTTTCTTCGGCAGCCTGCGGCGCTTCCGGCGCGGGATCGGCCTTTTTGCGCCGGGTCCGCTTGGGCTTGGCCGGAGCCGGGGCTTCGGTTTCGCCAGCAGCTTCAGCAGGTGCTTCGGGCTGTGCTGCCGGTTCGACGGTTTCAGCCTTTTTGCGGCGCGTGCGCTTCGGCTTGGCCGGCGCTTCCTCGGCGGCTTCGGGCGTCGGCGCTTCGGTCACCGGCTCGGCGCTTGCCTCTGCCGGAGCGGCCTCGGTCGCTTCTGCCTCGGCTGCGCGAGCGCGCGGGCGACGACGACGCTTGGGCTTTTCGTCTGCTGCGGGCGCGGCTTTTGCCTCCGTCGCTTCAGCCGGTTCGGCGGCAGGCGTTTCGGCTGCCGAGGCGTCGGCATCGACGGCGTCAGTGGGTTCGGAAACCGCTTCCTCGGACGTTTCGCCGCCACCGCCATTGCGGCGACCGCCCCGGCGACCCCGGCGACGACGCTTGCGCGTGCCGGTCTCTTCGTCGCTGCTTTCGGGAGCTTCCGCTTCCTCGGATTCGGTATCGTCGGCAGCTACTTCCTCGCCGTCATTCGCGGATTCAGAGCCTTCCTGCTCGTCCGGACGGCCACGACCGCGACGGCCACGGCGGCGGCGGCGACGCTTGCGCGATCCCTCGTCCGAACTTTGCTGTTCTTCCTCGTCGAATTCCTCCTCGTCGATCTCGACGATGTCTTCTTCGGGCTCTTCGACCAGCTTTTCAAAGCGCGGAGCATGTGCCGGGGGCGGGCCGGAAGCCTCGACCGACATGCGTGCCCCTTCGAGTTCGCCATCCGAACTGATCTCGATGCTTACGCCATAACGATCCTCGATCTCGGCGATGTCGGCGCGCTTCTTGTTGAGGACATAGAAAGCCGCTTCCTGGCTGCAGCGCAGCGTGATCTGCGATCCACGGCCGCGTGCAGCTTCGTCCTCGATCATGCGCAGTGCCGACAGGCCTGCGGAGGATGCGGTGCGGACCAGTCCGGTGCCTTCGCAATGCGGGCAGGTGACAGTCGATGCTTCCAGAACGCCGGTGCGCAGCCGCTGGCGGCTCATTTCCATCAGGCCGAACGCCGAAATGCGTCCCACCTGAATGCGCGCGCGATCGTTCTTCAGCGCCTCCTTCATCGCCTTTTCGACTTTCCGGACATTGGACGAATGATCCATGTCGATAAAGTCGATGACGACCAGCCCGGCCATGTCGCGCAGGCGCAGCTGGCGGGCGATTTCCTGCGCAGCTTCCAGATTGGTCGCCGTCGCGGTCTGCTCGATATTATGCTCGCGGGTCGACCGGCCCGAGTTGATGTCGATCGACACCAGTGCCTCGGTCGGGTTGATGACCAGATAGCCACCCGATTTCAGCTGCACCACCGGGTGGTACATCGCCGACAGCTGGTCCTCGACATGGCTGCGCTGGAACAGCGGCACGGCATCGGCATATTGCTTCACCCGGCGCGCATGGCTGGGCATCAGCAGCTTCATGAAGTCCTTCGCCTGGCGATAGCCTTCTTCGCCCTCGACGATCACTTCCTCGATATCGCGATTATAGATGTCGCGGATCGCGCGCTTGATCAGATCGCTGTCGCCATAGACGAGGGCAGGTGCGCTTGATTTCAGCGTATTGTCGCGAATCTCGTCCCACAGCCGCGCCAGATAATCGAAATCGCGCTTGATTTCGGTCTTGGTGCGCTGAAGCCCGGCGGTGCGGACGATGCAGCCCATCGTTGGTGGCAGCTTCAGGTCCGCCATGATCGACTTGAGGCGCTTGCGGTCGCCTGCGTTGGAAATCTTGCGCGAAATCCCGCCGCCATGCGCGGTGTTCGGCATCAGCACGCAATAGCGGCCGGCGAGGCTGAGATAGGTGGTCAGCGCCGCGCCCTTGTTGCCGCGCTCTTCCTTGACGACCTGAACCAGCAGCACCTGGCGGCGGCGGATGACGTCCTGAATCTTGTAACGACGGCGCAGGTCCATGCGGCGCTTGCGCAGTTCGTCGGCAGCGCTGTCCTTCTTGCGCCCGCGGCGGCGCTTGTCGCCCGACGCTTCTTCGGCCTCGCCTTCTTCGCCGTCGTCCTCGGCGGCTTCCTCATCCTCGTCGGACGGGCGTTCGAGAACCTCGACTTCGCCTTCGGCGCCGTCTTCGTCGTCGACATCCTCTTCGGCGCGCAGCGCCGCTTCCTGCGCGGCATGCTCTGCCTCTTCGGCGAGCAGCGCGTCGCGGTCTTCCTTGGGGATCTGGTAATAGTCGGGATGGATTTCGCTGAAGGCCAGGAAGCCGTGGCGATTGCCGCCATAATCGACGAACGCCGCCTGAAGCGACGGTTCGACGCGGGTTACCTTGGCCAGATAGATGTTGCCCTTGAGCTGCTTGCGCTCGGCACTCTCGAAATCAAACTCCTCGATCCGGTGTCCCTTGACGACGGCCACGCGGGTTTCTTCCCGGTGGCGCGCGTCGATCAGCATACGCATTGTCATTTATTATTCTCCGGGCGCGCCGGCCTTTCGGCAAATTCGGCGCGCGGGGTACGGGGCTCGCCGGCCAGATGCCGGCGATGCTGGTTTTCTGAAACGTGTCTGCAGCATCGGCACGTCCGGACCTGCGGCCCGGATGCTCCGCCTCGCCCACGCGCAATGCCGTGGCGGCAATGCGTTCGTGACTCGGGGGAAATTGCCTCATGCAGCGTCAACCTGATTTGTCGCGCCGGAGGAGCCGGCTGCGACCGATGGAATTCGCAAGATGCGAAACCACTAACCACCGATGCCTAGCACCGCCGGGGGAACGCGGCAACTGCTCCATGCATTGGAGACAATGGGCATTTCATGGTGACCAAGGCGTTAACTGCCCCTGTTGACAGTGATTTGAGGGGCGTTGGGCTAATCCATCGAAGGTCAGGGATCGAAAGCGTATCGAGTAACAAGAGTATCCCCTATTATGCATTTAGGCTGGACCCCCCACAGCCTGACGCGGCATATCGCTCGGGTGTTTACATTGATCGCCCTTCTCGTCGGCTGGTTATCCGGCGTTCCGAGCTGGGCACAATCCGTCGAGGATATCCGCGTACAGGGCGACCGCGTGGTCGTTCGTTTCGACGCCCCCACCGGGCAGGCTAGTGCCTTCCTGCTGGCCGGGCCACGGCGTATCGCACTGGATATCCAGGGCGCGCGACCCGGTGGCCGGATCAGCGCCGGAGGGCCGGTCGCCGGCATCCGCCAGGGTGCCCATTCCGATGGCGCCCGCGTCGTTCTGGACCTCGCCCGACCGGCGATCCTTACCGAAGGCAGCTTCGGCGGTGACGGCCGCACGCTGACGCTCGAGCTGCGCACCGTCGACGATGCGCGTTTCGCCCGCGCCGCGGCGGAGGGGCGGATGACGTTCCTTCCCCCGTTCAGCTATGCCGCGAGCGAGCCGCGCCCGCGCTATACCGAGACGATTTCCGTCCCCGCGCGTGCCGCCCCCGTTTCCTTGCCGCGTGTCTATGGCAGCGACGATTCCCGCCCGCTGGTGGTGATCGATGCGGGCCATGGCGGCCATGATCCCGGTGCGATTTCCGCCGACGGGCGCCTCTATGAAAAGGATATAACGCTCAAGGTCGCGCTGGCGATCCGCGATGCGCTGGTCGCTTCGGGCCGGGTTCGCGTCGCGCTGACTCGCGAGGACGACCGCTATCTGGTCCATCGCGAGCGATTCGAAATCGCGCGGCGGCTGGGTGCGAGCCTGTTCATTTCGATCCATTGCGACAGCGCCGGCAATCCCACGGCGACGGGCGCAACCGTCTATACCTTGTCCGAAGTGGCGTCCGACCGCGAAGCCGCCCGGCTCGCCGCGCGCGAGAACAAGGCGGACATCATCGCCGGTGTCGACCTGGGTGAAGCCAGCCCGGACGTTTCCTCGCTGCTGATCGATCTGACTCAGCGCGAGACGATGAATGTGTCGGCGCGCTTTGCCCGGCTGCTCGGACGCGAGGCTGCACCGCGCATTCCGGTGAAGACCAATTTCCATCGCATGGCGTCGCTGCTGGTGCTCAAGGCGCCGGACATGCCCTCGGTATTGTTCGAAACCGGCTATATCTCCAACGCGACCGATGCGCAGTTCCTTGCCTCGCGCGAGGGACAACAGCGGGTCGCCCAGACCGTGCGCCATGCCGTCGAGGTGCATTTCGCAACCCAGATGGCCTCGCGATAGCGGTTTGCGAATGCGGCGGCGGGCAGGCGCGCAGGCGCGTCTGCCCGCACCGGCGTTGTGCAGGCTGGCATCCCCCGGGATTCTTGCTAAACCGCCGCGCATATGGTCGATGTCGAACTCTCCAGTATCAAGCTGCGCCTGAAGCGCGAAATTGGCGGAATTGGCGGGGCGTTCGGCAAGATCCGCCGCCGCTGGTGGTTTCGCGTCCTCGCCTGGCTGGCATTGCTTGCCGGTATCGGTGCGTTCCTGCTCTGGCTGTTGGTCGCGCGCAATCTGCCTTCGGTCGATACGCTGCGCACGTATGAACCGCCGCTGCCGACCTATGTCCGCGACTATAGCGGCGAGCCGATCCACAGCTATGCCCGCGAACGCCGGGTTCAGCTGAGTTTCAACGAATATCCCGATCTTCTGGTCAAAGCCTATCTCTCTGCCGAGGATCGCAGCTTTTTCCAGCACCACGGGCTCGATTATCCCGGCCTTGCCCGGGCGGCGTTTCAGGGGCTGGTGCGGGGCGAAACCCCGCGCGGCACGTCGACGATCACGCAACAGGTCGCCAAGAATCTGCTCGTCGGCAACGAGAGCAGCTACATGCGCAAGCTCAAGGAAGCGATCCTTGCCTGGCGCATGGAAGACACGCTCACCAAGGAACAGATTCTCGAACTCTACCTCAATTCGATCGAACTCGGCCGCAACGCGGGCGGCGTCGAGGCGGCGAGCCATGCCTATTTCGGCAAGGAGCTCGACGAGCTTTCGCTCTCGCAAATGGCCTATCTCGCCATTCTGCCCAAGGGCCCGGCCAATTACGATCCCGAGCGCCACGCCGATCGCGCGCTGGAGCGGCGCAACTGGGTGCTCAGCGAAATGCTGCGCAATCGTTTCATCAGCGAGGAACAATATCAGACGGCGGTCGCCCAGCCGTTGGGAACGGTGCCGCGCCAGACACCCAAATTCGAGCGGGTGGGCGGCTATTTCGTCGAGGAAGTGCGCCGCCAGCTGATCGACAAGTTCGGCGAGACCGACGAGGACGGGCCCCATAGCGTCTATTCGGGCGGTTTATGGGTGCGCACGTCGCTGCGTCCCGATCTGCAGGAATATGCCCAGCAGGCGCTGCGCGACGGACTGGTGCGCTTCGACCGCGGACGCGGCTGGAGCGGCCCGATCCGCACGGTCGAGATCAGCGGCGACAACTGGCTCCAGGCGCTGCTCAACACCAATATCGGCCTCGATTATGACGATTGGCGCGCCGCCATCGTGATTTCGAAGCAAGGCACTAGCTGCCAGATCGGGTTCGATGACGGCAAATCCGTTGCATTGCCGGCTTCGGCGGCGTCGATGGCGGTGCGCGGCAAGGGCGGGAAAGCGTTCGACGCGCTCAAGCCCGGCGACATCATCGCCGTCGCGCCCGAAGGATCGGGCTATGCCCTGCGCAGTATCCCGCGCATTTCCGGCGGTATGGTGGTGGAGGATCCGCGCAGTGGCCGGGTGATGGCGATGCAGGGCGGCTTCGACAGCCGGATCCAGTCGTTCAACCGCGCCAACCAGGCGCAGCGCCAGCCGGGTTCGACGATCAAGCCGATCGTCTATGCCGCCGCGCTGGAACAGGGCATGACGCCGGCGTCGATCGTCAATGACGAGCCGCTTTGCGTCTGGCAGGGCGCCGATCTTGGCGAAAAATGCTTCCGCAACTTCGGCAATGCGCGCGGCGCGGGGCCGAAAACATTGCGCTGGGGCATCGAACAGTCGCGCAACCTGATGACGGTCCATATCGCCAATGATGTCGGCATGGATCACGTCGTCGACCTGATCCAGCGGATCGGCGTCAGCCGCCAGAAATTCCCACCCTATCTCTCCTATGCGCTCGGCGCTGGCGAGACGACGGTGATGCGGATGGTCAACGCCTATTCGATCCTGGTGAACCATGGCCGCGCGCTGACGCCGACGCTGATCGACTATGTCCAGGATCGCCACGGCAAGGTGATCCTGCCCGAAAACTGGCGTCCGTGCGAAGGGTGCAACGCGCCCGACTGGGACGGCAAGCCGATGCCGCGGCCGCAGGTGCGCGGTCGTCAGGTGCTCGATCCGATCACTGCCTATCAGATGGTGCATATCACCGAAGGCGTGGTCCAGCGCGGTACCGCGACGGTGCTGCGCGATCTCGACCGCCCGATGATGGGCAAGACCGGGACGACCACCGGACCCACCGATGTGTGGTTCATGGGCGGCATTCCGCAGATGATCGGCGGCCTTTATATCGGCTATGATAATCCGACGCGGCTGGGCGGCTATGCGCAGGGCGGCACTGTCGCCGCGCCGATTTTCAAGGCATTCGCGCAAAAGGCATTCGAAGGGCTGCCGGTCGAAACCTTCCGCGCGCCGCCGGGCGTCCGCATGGTTCGCATCGATCGCGGCAGCGGCAAGCCGGTGTTCGGCAGCTGGCCGACGAACGATCCCTATGCCAGCGTGATATGGGAAGCGTTCAAGCCCGAAAGCGAGCCGCGCCGTCAGAATCGCGAGGATGAGGAAGAGCAGCGCGAGGCGCCCCGCGAACGCGCCGCTCCGCGTCAGGACGACAGCGCGCGCGACAGCGAATTCTTGCAAAGAGAGGGCGGTATCTACTAGGGCGACCAGCCGATCCTTCCCGGCGCTTTGTCGGGATTTTGCGCCGGGAACGCCTATATACCGCCTGGCACGCGGCGACGGCAGTCGCTCGGATGCCCCTGTTTCTGTTGGTGGAGTGAAGACGAATGCGCGCCGAAGCGCAGGCTCATGTGGACAAGATCAACGAGGCACTGGCGCTGTTGCGGCGGTTCCTCGACTGGGATCGCGCGCTTCGCCGCCTCGATGAACTCAATGCGCGGGTCGAGGACCAGAGCCTTTGGGACAATCCCAAGGAAGCGCAGGAAGTGATGCGCGAACGGCGCCGGCTCGACGAATCGATTACCGCGACGCGCGAGATCGAGCGCGAGCTGAACGACACCGCCGAACTCATCGAAATGGCCGAGGCCGAAGGCGATGAGGAAATGGCCAGGGAAGGCACCGAAGCGCTGGCCGCGCTCGCCGAACGCGCCGATCGCGACAAGGTGCAGGCGCTGCTTTCGGGTGAGGCCGACGCCAACGACACCTATCTCGAAATCAATTCGGGCGCGGGCGGCACCGAATCGAACGACTGGGCCGAAATGCTCCAGCGCATGTACACGCGCTGGGCGGAACGCCACGGCTACAAGGTCGAACTGGTCGATTATCATGCCGGCGAGCAGGCGGGCATCAAGTCGGCGACCCTGCTGATCAAGGGCGAGAACGCCTATGGCTATGCCAAGACCGAAAGCGGCGTGCACCGCCTGGTCCGCATTTCGCCCTATGACAGCTCGGCGCGGCGCCATACCAGCTTCTCGTCGATCTGGGTCTATCCGGTAATCGACGACGATATCGATATCGAGATCAACGAGAGCGAGCTGCGCATCGACACCTATCGCGCGTCGGGCGCGGGGGGTCAGCACATCAACACCACCGATTCGGCGGTGCGTATCACCCACTTGCCGACCGGCATCGTCGTGCAGTGCCAGAATCAGCGTTCGCAGCACAAGAACAAGGCCGAAGCCTATAACCAGCTGCGCGCGCGCCTCTATGAGCGCGAGCTGCAGGAGCGCGAAGCGGCGGCCAATGCGGAAAACGCCACCAAGACCGATATCGGCTGGGGGCATCAGATCCGCTCCTATGTCCTTCAGCCCTATCAGATGGTGAAGGATCTGCGCACCGGCGTTACCTCCACTGCGCCATCGGATGTATTGGACGGCGACCTCGATCCCTTTATGGCTGCTGCCCTGTCGCAGCGCGTTACCGGCGAGGCGGTCGAGGTGGAGGACGTCGATTGAGAAACTGGGGCGGCGTCGCTGCGGCGCTCTTGCTGGCGGCATGTTCGGGAAGCGACGGCGATCAGATTCAGCGCGACGCTGACGGTTTCCCCATGCCCGATCGCCCCGCCGCGACGATCGTTTCCAGCCGCTGGTCGAGCGAGGAAGCGCGCGATCGGCTGAATGAAGCAGGCGAAGTGATGAACCGCACCGGCATCCAGAAGGGGATGACGATCGCCGATATCGGTGCGGGCGAAGGTTATTACACCATCCGACTGGCGCAGCGTGTGGGTGCCGACGGGCGCGTGCTGGCGGAGGATATCGTTCCCGCCGTGCGCGATGCGCTGGCGGCGCGCGTGGCGCGCGAGCGGCTCGACAATGTCAGTGTGCGTCTGGGCGATCCGGATGATCCCAAGCTGCCGCCCAACAGCTTCGATCGCGTGCTGATGGTGCACATGTATCACGAGATCGAAAAGCCGTACCGGTTCCTTTGGAACATGCGTCCGTCGATGCGCCCCGATGGCGAGGTTGTGGTGGTCGACGCCGATCGCCCGATTTCGCAGCACGGGACGCCGCCGTCGCTGCTGCAATGTGAATTCGCTGCGGTCGGCTATCGCATGCTGCGGATCGAATCGATGCCGTCGGCGGGGGGGTATCTGGCGGTGTTCCAGCCCGCCGGACCGCGTCCCGATCCGGAGGATATTCAGCCCTGTTCGAATCCGGGCTCTTCGCCTGTTCCGACTCCCAGCGCCTAGAGCCTAGAGCCTAGAGCCAACCAAGCACGCGGAAGCTGACGGCGTCACCACGCGCCAGCACCAGATGGTCGACCAGGCGGATGTCGAGCGGCCCCAGCGCTCGCGCGAGCCCGTTGGTCGCTTCGCGATCCGCGCGGCTGGGCGTGGGATCGCCGCTCGGATGATTATGCGCCATCACCACCGCCCGTGCGCCGAATGCCAGCGCGTCAGCGGCAACATCGCGCACGGGAATCGCACAGCTGTCGCGGCTTTCGCCGAGCGTATGGCGCATGCCCAGCAAAATCCCATCCGTGTCGAGATAGGCAAACACCGCCAGCTCTTCGCATGCGTCCGCGATCGGGCGGAACAACCGGCGCGCGGCACCCCCATCGGACAAAAGCCGTGCTCCGGCCGCGGTTTCCGCTTCGAGCGCCAGTGACGTCATGCCGCCAGCTTGCACGTCGGCGCCGCGCAACCGAAGCGGGGGCGCATCCGTTCCGAACCCAAATTCCTCCGCAATGGACCGAACGCACCTGCTTGGCGCGGGCGCCTTGCGGCGGTAAGCCCGTCGCATGCGTCAATATCTCGACCTGATGGAACGCGCGCTCAACGATGGCGCCGAAGTGATGGATCGCACCGGCACCGGCACGCGCAGCGTGTTCGGGCATCAGATGCGCTTCGATCTGTCGCAGGGATTTCCTCTGCTGACGACCAAGAAGCTGCATCTGCGATCGATCATCGTCGAGCTTCTGTGGTTCCTGCGCGGCGACACCAATGTCCGCTGGCTTCAGGATCGCAAGGTCAGCATCTGGGACGAATGGGCCGATGAAAATGGCGACCTGGGCCCGGTATATGGCAAGCAATGGCGCGACTGGCAGGCGGCGGACGGCAGCAATATCGACCAGATCGCCGAACTGATCGAAACGCTGAAAACCAATCCCGGATCGCGCCGCATGGTGGTGTCGGCATGGAATCCGGGCGAGTTGCACGCGATGGCGCTGGCGCCCTGCCACTGTCTGTTTCAGTGTCATGTCGCGAACGGGCGGTTGTCGCTTCAGCTCTATCAGCGTTCGGCGGATATCTTTCTCGGCGTGCCGTTCAACATCGCCAGCTATGCGCTGCTGACGCACATGCTTGCGCAGCAATGCGATCTGGAGCCGGGCGATTTCGTGTGGACCGGCGGCGATTGCCACCTCTATGCGAATCACCTCGATCAGGCGCGCGAACAGCTGCGCCGCGAGCCCGGCCCGCTGCCGCAGCTCGAAATCCTGCGCCGCCCGCCGTCGATCGACGCGTATGAATATGAGGATTTCGCGATTCGCGACTATGTCGCGCAGCCGCATATCAAGGCGCCGGTGGCGGTCTGATCGTGACGATCAGCTTTCACCTTGCCCGCGCCGATAACGGCGTGATCGGCGTCGATGGCGCGCTGCCCTGGCGCCTGCCTGCCGACCTCAAGCGGTTCAAGGCGCAGACGATGGGCAAGCCGATGATCATGGGGCGCAAGACGTTCCAGAGCTTTCCCGCGCCGCTGCCCGGTCGTCGCCATATCGTGCTGACGCGCGATGCCAGTTGGCAGGCGGAAGGGGCGGAGGTCGCGCATTCTCCCGAGCAAGCATTGGCGCTGGCCGGTGACGTGCCCGACATTGCAGTGATCGGCGGCGCGGAAGTTTTCGCACTGTTTCTCGATCGCGCCGACCGTATCGAGCTTACCGAAATCCATGCCGAACCCGATGGCGATGCCGTGGTGCCGGACTTCGATCCCCGGCACTGGCACGAAACCGCGCGGGAAGAACATGCCGCCGCCGATGGTCGCCCGGCCTATGCCTTTGTCACGCTCGCGCGCCGGATATGAGCCCGAACCGAGCCGGTGGGCCATTTGAAAGGACGCGCGCTGTCGCTATAGGCCGCGCCATGGAGCGGCTGGACGGCGGCTCGGCGGGCCCGCCCGAATTTCGCGGCGGCATCGTCGCGCTCGGCAATTTCGACGGATTTCACCTCGGCCATCAGGCAGTGGTGCGGCGCGCCATCCAATGGGCGAAGGATCAGGGCGGCCCCGCGATCGTCGCCACATTCGATCCGCATCCGATGCGCCATTTCCGGCCCGATACGCCGCCCTTTCGCCTGACGACGCTCGATCAGCGCCAGCGCCTGTTCGCCGAAGCGGGGGCGGATGCGATGCTGGTCTTTCATTTCGATGCCGCGCTCGCCGGGCTGACTGCGGAAGCGTTTGCGCAGGACCGGCTGGTCGATGCGATCGGTGTGGCCGGCGTGGTGACGGGCGACGACTTCACGTTCGGCAAGGCGCGCGGCGGCAATGTGCGCGTGCTGCGTGATCTGGGCGCGCGGATGGGATTCGGCGTCGAAACCGTCGCGCCGATCGTCGGGGAAGGCGAGGCGGTCTCCTCCAGCCGCATTCGCGCACTGCTTCAGGCGGGCAAGCCGCGGGAGGCGGCAACGCTGCTGACGCGGCCTTTCGCGATCGAAGGCGTGGTGGAGCCGGGCGCGAAGCTTGGGCGCGAACTGGGCTGGCCGACCGCCAATCTGAAGCTCGGCAGCTATCTGCGCCCCGCTTACGGCATTTATGCCGTGCGGGGGCGCCTGCCCGACGGACGGATGGTCGATGGCGTCGCCAATCTGGGCATCCGCCCGATGATCGATCCGCCGCTCGAACTGCTCGAACCGCATTTCTTCGATTTTTCAGGCGACCTGTACGGCAAGACGATCGAAGTCGAACTGATCGAATATCTGCGGCCCGAAGCGAAGTTCGACGATATGGAAGCGCTGAAGGCCCAGATCGCCCGCGACTGCGAGGATGCCAGGGCGGCATTGGCGCGCGCCTGACCATCAACCGGAATTCCTCCCCGCAGATGGGAGGAATGATCCCCCGAACACGCAACTGATGCTTTGCAGAAGGCCGCGCTTCCTCTAATCGGCGCATTCCCATGAACGACACGACCGACACACAGCGCGACTGGCGCGACACCGTCTTCCTGCCGAAGACCGATTTCCCCATGAAGGCGGGCCTTGCCAACAAGGAACCCGGCATTCTGGAACGCTGGGAACGGATCGGCATTTACGAGCGGCTGCGCGAACAGCGTGCCGGGCGCGAACGCTTCATCCTGCACGACGGCCCGCCCTATGCGAATGGCGACATTCACATGGGCCATGCGATGAACAAGATCCTGAAGGATATCATCGTCCGCTCGCAGTCGCTGATGGGCAAGGACGCGCCCTATGTTCCCGGCTGGGATTGCCACGGCCTGCCGATCGAATGGAAGGTCGAGGAGGCGTATCGCAAGAAGAAGCTGAACAAGGACGAAGTCGACCCCGTCGCCTTCCGCGCCGAATGCCGTGCCTATGCCGAACGCTGGGTGGCGGTGCAGCGCGAACAGTTCGAGCGGCTGGGCGTGATGGGCGATTGGGAAGACCCCTATCTCACCATGAAGTTCGAAGCCGAGGCGACGATCGCGGGCGAGCTTCTGAAATTCGCCGAGTCGGGCCAGCTTTATCGCGGCGCCAAGCCGGTGATGTGGTCCCCGGTCGAAAAGACCGCGCTCGCCGAGGCCGAGGTCGAATATGAGGACATCACCTCGACTCAGATCGACGTGGCGTTCGAGATCGTCGAGGCGCCGAACGCTCCCGAACTGGTCGGCGCGCATGCGGTAATCTGGACGACAACCCCGTGGACGATCCCGGTGAACCAGGCGCTGAGCTATGGGGAAGAGATCGAGTACTCGCTTTGCGTCGTGTATTTCGAAGTCAATACCGGCGACCGTGATGAAGCCTTCAAACGCTTGAATCAGCTCTTTGGTTTGAAGGGTGCGATCCCGGATAATCAGTTCCTGATCGCAAATGATCTGGTGGATTCCTTCGCGAAGCGGCTTGAGCGCGCCGCGAACAAGGCAAACCTTAGCGATCTCGGCGTCGAGAATGTGGTGGTTCATGTCGACCCGTTGAGCAATGCGACCACCAAGATACCGGGAAGCAGTCTCGCCGATGCGATGGTGCGCCACCCGATGCACCATCTCGGTGGCTTCTTCGCCACCCCGCGCCCCTTCCTGCCCGGCGATTTTGTCACCACCGATGCCGGTACGGGCCTTGTCCATATGGCGCCCGATCATGGCGAGGACGATTTCCTGCTGTGCAAGGCGCATGGCATCAATCCGGTCTTCGCGGTCGAAGGCGACGGGCGCTATCGCGACGACTGGCTGTGGCTGGGCGGCGAAGGTTCGGTTATCAACCCGAAATTCACGGCGAGCGGCAATGGCGGCAAGCTGGAAGAAGGCCCGATCTGCCGCGATTTGCGCGAAGCGGGCGCCTTGCTCGCCGCATCCGACGATTTCGTTCACAGCTATCCGCATAGCTGGCGGTCCAAGGCGAAGATCATCTTCCGCGCGACGCCGCAATGGTTCATCCCGATGGACAAGGGCGCCGATCCGGTCGCGGTCGATGTGCCCAGCCCGTTCGGCGGCGAATTGCCCATGTCGACGCATAACGGCCCGACGCTGCGCGGCATCGCGCTCGACGGGATCGAGCGGACGCGCTGGGTTCCCGAACGGTCGAAGAACCGCATCCGCGCGATGGTCGAGGGGCGCCCCGACTGGGTGATCAGTCGCCAGCGCGCCTGGGGCGTTCCGATCCCGCTCTATGTTCGCAAGGAAACCGGCGAATATCTGCGCGACAAATGGGTCAATGCCGCGATCATCGAAGCGTTCAAAAATGGCGGCGCCGACGCATGGTTCGCCGCCGACCATCAGAAGATCCTCGGCGACAAATACGACATCGAGGAATTCGAAGTCGTCACCGACATTCTCGACGTGTGGTTCGATTCGGGCAGCACCCACGCCTTCGTGCTCGAAGCACGCTATGGCGAGGGGACGCGCGCGGACCTCTATCTCGAAGGGTCGGACCAGCATCGCGGCTGGTTCCAGTCCTCGCTGCTGGAAGCCTGCGGCACGCGCGGCGAGCCGCCGTACAAGGCAGTGCTGACGCACGGCTTTGCGCTCGACGACAAGGGACGCAAAATGTCCAAGTCGCTGGGCAATGTCGTCGATCCGCTGAAGATCATTCAGGAATCGGGCGCCGACATCCTGCGCATGTGGGTCGCGCAGACCGATTATTTCGAGGATGTGCGCATCGGCAAGCAGGTACTGGCCGGCACGTCCGACGCCTATCGCAAGCTGCGCAACAGTTTTCGGTACATGCTCGGCGGGCTCGATGGCTTCACCGATGCCGAAAAGGTGGCCGTCAAGGATATGCCCGAGCTGGAGCGTTATGTGCTCCACTTGCTCGGCGAGCTCGATGCAACGCTGCGCAAGGCGGCGGAGAATTACGAATTCGACGTCTATATCCGCGCGCTGACCGATTTCGCGAATGAGGACCTGTCGGCCTTCTTCTTCGATATCCGCAAGGATTGCCTCTATTGCGATGCGGCGGACGACCCCAGGCGGCGCGCCTATCGCACGATGCTCGACATCCTGTTCCACGCGCTCGTACGCTATGCCGCGCCGATTCTCGCCTTTACGGCCGAAGAAGTGTGGCAGGCGCGGTTCCCTAGCGAGGACGGGTCGGTCCATTTCCTCGAATGGCCCGAACTTCCCGATCTGTCGCACGACCGACTGACCGCCGACTGGGCAAAGGTGCGGGCGCTGCGCGAGCGCGTGACCGAAGCCATCGAACCCTATCGCCGCGAAAAGACGATCCGTTCGAGCCTGGAAGCCGACGTCACGGTCCCCGAACTGCCGCTGCCCGCCGATGCGCTGGCCGAGCTGTTCATCGTTGCGTCAGTGACGCAGGCGGATGGGGACGTGACCGTATCGCGTACCGACTGGCACAAATGCGGCCGCTGCTGGCGGCTGCTGCCCGAAGTTGCCGAGGACGGTGCTTTGTGCGACCGCTGCACCGAGGTGGTTAACGGATGAATATTTCGCGCGGAATCGGCCTGCTGACGGCCGTGCTGGTGTTTCTGGTCGATCAGATCAGCAAATATGTCGTCACCGGCACATTGGGACTGTCCTATCCCGGGGCGCAGATGGAGCTGCTGCCCTTTTTCGACCTGCGCTATGTCGAAAATATCGGCGTGTCGCTGGGCCTGCTCGAAGCGACCAGCGACATGATGCGCTGGGGGCTGGTGGCCCTGACCGCCGCGATCGCGATCGGCGTCGGGTTCTGGATGTGGCGGGAAAAGAAGACCGGCGACATCGTCGCGCTGGGGCTGGTGCTGGGCGGCGCGCTGGGCAACATCCTCGATCGCACGCGGCTGGGCTTCGTGGTCGATTTCGCCGATTTGCACTTCGGGGCGTGGCGCCCTTTTTTGGTCTTCAATGTCGCCGATGCTGCCATTACCATCGGAGTCGTGATTTTGCTGGTCCGCGCATTGTTCCTGCGCGACAAGGATACGGTCGAGCGGCCGCAAGTGGAGAATGAAGTCAATGCGTAAGATGCTGCCGATCGCCGCCGTCGTGACGGGCGCCCTGCTGGTTTCCGGCTGCGGCAGGACCGGCCTCAATCGCGACCGGCCCGACGAATTCGCGGTCTCGCGTCAGGCGCCGCTGGTGGTCCCGCCCGATTATTCGCTTGTTCCGCCGCAGCCGGGCGCCGCGCCGACCCAGGGTGCAACCCCCGCCGATCAGGCGCTTGATGCGCTGTTCGGCGGCCCTGCGCAGCGCAGCGCAGCGGAATCGGCGACGCTCGACCAGGCCGATCGCGGGATTGCCCAGCAGGGCATTCGCTCGGCGGCGGGCAGCACCGAAACCAACGTCGTCGACAAGGGCAATACGACGCGCGACATCGTCGCCGCGCCCGAAGGCGACGGGCGCGACGCTTCGGCCTCGACGCCGCAGTAATCGCGGCGCGGGGCGGGGGAGTTGCGGGCGATCCTGCTGCGCAGGCTCGCCACGGCGATCCCCACGCTCTTCGCGGTCGTCCTTGCTTCGTTTTTTCTGATGCGGGCGGCGCCCGGCAGTCCCTTTGACGCCGAACGCCCGCTCGATGCCGCCACGCGCGCCGCGCTCGATCGCGCTTATGGGCTCGATCGGCCGCTGCTCGAACAGCTTGGCCGCTATCTCGCCAATCTGGCACAGGGCGATTTCGGGCCGTCGCTGGTCTATAAGGACTTCACCGTCACTGCGCTGATCGGGCAGGGCCTGCCGGTGTCGCTGATGCTCGGCGGGCTGGCGCTGGCCCTTGCGCTGGTGGCGGGCGTGAGCGGCGGCATCGCCGGCGCATTGCGCCCCGGCGGATGGTGCGACCGGGCCATTGATTTCGCCGCATCGCTTGCCGTCGCGCTGCCGGGATTCGTGACCGGGCCGGTGCTCGCGCTGATCTTTGCGCTGTGGCTGAACTGGTTGCCGGTCGCCGGGCTCGGCGGTCCGGCGTCGCTGATCCTGCCGGTCGTGGCGCTAGCGCTGCCGGTGGCGGGGGCCGTTGCGAAGCTGACGCGCACGGGCCTCGCCGAGACACTCGCACAGGATCATGTCCGCACCGCCCGGGCGCGGGGACTTTCGCCTTTTCTGGTGCTCTGGCGCCATGCGCTGCCCCCAGCGCTCATTCCGGTGGTAAGCTATCTCGCGCCGGCGGCGGCAGGGCTGCTGACCGGCGCGGTGGTGATCGAAACGGTGTTCGGCCTGCCGGGGCTCGGCCGCTATTTCGTGCAGGGCGCACTCAACCGCGATTACCCGCTCGTGATGGGCGTGGTGATCCTCTACGCGGCGCTGATCCTGCTCTTCAATCTGATCGCGGACTTGCTCTATGGTCTGCTCGATCCGCGAGCGCGCGGGTGAAGGCGGCGCTGCTTCTCGTTGCCGCGATCGCGGTTGCGGCGTTGCTGCTGCCGCCGTTTCTGCCGTGGGGCTATGCCGATATCGACTGGGACGCCGTGCGCGTTCCCCCCTTTTCCACTGGGCACTGGTTGGGGACGGACAGCGTCGGGCGCGATCTGCTTGCGCGGACACTGGCAGGCACGCGCGTGACGCTGGCGGTCGCGAGCGCGGCGGCGCTGGTCGCGCTGCTGATCGGGACGGCATGGGGCGCCATTGCCGGTTGGTTCGGGGGACGAATCGACGAAGCGATGATGCGGATCGTCGACGGGCTCTATGCGCTGCCCTTCATGTTCGTGGTGATCGTCCTGATGGTGGTGTTCGGGCGATCGATCCTGCTGGTATTTCTGGGCATCGGCGCTGTCGAATGGCTGACGATGGCGCGGGTGGTGCGCGGTCAGGTACTGGCGCTGCGCAACCGTCCCTTCATTCTGGCGAGCGAAGCGGCGGGCGCGCCGACGGGAGCGATCCTGCGCGCGCATATCCTGCCCAATGTCGCGCCGGTCGCCATTGCCTATCTGATGCTCACCATCCCGCAGGTGGTGATGGTCGAAAGCTTCCTCTCTTTCCTAGGACTGGGCGTGCAGGAGCCGCTGACGTCGCTCGGCATTCTGGTGCATGACGGCGCGGATGACATGGACATGGCGCCGCTGACGCTGTTGGTGCCGGGCGCCGTGCTGGTGGTGCTGGTGGTCGCGCTCAACCGGATCGGCGAGGCATTGCGGCAGAGGCTGGCGCGATGACGATCTATGCCGTCGAGCGACTGTCGCTGCGGATCGGCGATGCCGACATTCTGTGTGACATCGGATTCGAAGTGCGGCGTGGCGCCTGTACCGCGCTCGTCGGGGCGTCGGGATCGGGCAAGAGCATGAGCTGCTTCGCGCCGTTCGGGCTGGCGGCGGGGGATGCGTCCGGCTCGGCGCGGCTCGACGGTGCCGAACTGATCGGTCTTGCCAAATCGGCATTGCGACCGGTGCGCGCCCGCGCGGGATTCGCGTTTCAGCAACCGGCGACTGCGCTGTCGCCGCATCTGACGATCGGTCGACAATTGCGCGAAGCAACGGTGGCGGGCGGCGCACCACCGCCGGATCGACGCGCGCTGGCGGCGATGCTCGACCGGGTCGGGATTGCCGAGCCAGATGCGAAGCTGGATAGCTGGCCGCATCGCCTGTCAGGCGGCGAGCGGCAGCGCGTGATGATTGCGGCGGCGGTGGCGCACGATCCGATATTGCTGGTCGCGGATGAGCCGACCAGCGCGCTCGATGCGCCGTTGCGCCACGCGATCCTCGATCTGATCGACCGGCTGCGACAGGATGGCATGGCGGTGCTGCTGGTGAGTCACGATCTGCCGCTGGTGACGCAGCATGCCGATAGGGTGGTGGTACTGCAGGCCGGCCGCGTGGTGGAGAGCGGCGCGGCGCGGCAGGTGCTGGAGCGACCCGCTGCCCCGGAAACACGTGCGCTGGTGCACGCAAGCCCGACGCTCGATGCGCCGCCGCCGGTTCTGCCGCCGACAGGAGCGCCGCTGCTGGAGGCACGCGATGTTGGCGTGACAGTGCCGGGCAGAAGCTGGCGGGCGCCCGCCGTGGCGCTGGTGGAGGACGCTGGTTTCACGATTGCCGAAGGCGAGGCGCTTGCACTTGCGGGCCGGTCGGGTTCGGGGAAATCGACTCTGGCGCGCGCGATCGGAAGGCTCGGGCCGATGACAGCCGGTGCGCTGTACTGGCGCGGTGAGCCGGTGCCCGACCGCGCACGATTGCCTGTGGCGTTTCGCAAGGCAGTCCAGCCGGTGTTTCAGGATCCG
The DNA here is from genome assembly GCA_002707985.1 of Sphingomonas sp. Taxonomy (GTDB): domain Bacteria; phylum Pseudomonadota; class Alphaproteobacteria; order Sphingomonadales; family Sphingomonadaceae; genus Sphingomonas. The sequence goes on from PAOI01000021.1 coordinate 67,058, forward strand.
GTTGCCAGCCTCGATCCGCACTGGACCGTCGCGGCAAGTATCGAAGAGCCGTTGCGGCATCTTTGTCCGGAACTGGATGCAATCGCCCGCGCTGAGCGCGTCGCGGCGTTGCTTGCGGAAGTCGAACTCGATCGCAGTTTCGCGGATCGTCGTCCTTCGGAACTATCCGGCGGCCAGGCACAGCGCGTTGCGATCGCGCGCGCGCTGGCCGCCGGACCCGAGTTGATCCTGCTCGATGAAGCGACTTCGGCACTGGACGTGCTCGTCGCGGGCCGAATTCTTTCCCTGCTGCAGCGGCTGCAAGCAGACCGAAGTCTCGCGATCCTGATGATTACGCACGACCTGGCGGTCGCCCGTTCCCTTTGCCATCGGCTCGCGGTGATGGAAGCGGGGAAGATTGTCGAACAGGGGCCGTTCGACCGGATGCTGGCGTCCCCCGGGCATCCGGCAACGCGGCACTTGCTCGGGAAGTGAAGCGCCCCGCGCGATACCCCCATATCGCGCGGGGCGCTTCCTGTGGCGCTGCTTAGAAAGCTGCGCCGAGCGAGAAGACGACAGTCGCGTCCGAGCCTACCGCATTAGCGAAGCTCGGGGCACCGGTCGGTTCGTCAGTGTCGACATACGCGACGCCCAGGGTGAGCGCACCATAGCTGACCGACGCGCCGATCGAATAATCGAACACTTCGTGATCCGATTCAAAGCCGCCCAGGAAGCTGTCGCTCTTGGCATAGCCGACATGGCCCGACACCGTGACCGGCGTGGTGGGAACGCCGACATCCAGATCGGCCGACAGATAGACTGCGCTATCGTCGCCCAGCGCATCCTGACCCGACGGGGCCCAGGCGATGCCGGCAGTCAGTGAGGCCGGGCCGAGATCGCCCGACAGCTTGAAATAGGGCTCGAGGATCGTGGAGTCGCTCGCGCCCGGATAGAGATAGGCAGTCGCGCCGACATCGACGCCGACACCGCCGACGCTCGTCGAATAGCCGCCATAGATGTCGAGTTCGGTGCCGTTGGCAAAGCCGATGCCCGAACCCCAGGTGCCGAGGTAAAAGCCTTCGGCATCGACCTGGAACCAACCCTGAACGGTGGCTTCTTCATTGGTCTGCGAAAAACCGCGGAAGCGATAGTCGCTGACCACGTCGGCGCCGCCCGAAACGGCGATCGGCGAGGGAGGCGCGGTGTCCTGAGCGAAAGCCGGAGTGGCTCCAAGCAGCATCGCCGCCGAGATAAGAATATGGGAAGTGCGCATCGTAACCCTTTCATTTGCGGTGCAACATTCCGCCCTGCGTCGCCTGTTCAGCGTCTGCTACCCAAAAGGTGCGCGCCATTGCTCGGCTGACGACAGAAGATTGCCGAAAGGGGCGCTCACACACAACTTACTTTGCAGGTGCGAACGCGATTGCTGCAGTACTGTTGCGCTGCAGCAACATAATTGTGGCAACTAATCGGCGGGCGTTTATTCAATCGCCACGATTGCGTCTATTTCCACCGCTGCGCCGAGTGGCAGTACCGCAACGCCGACAGCGCTGCGCGCATGGCGTCCCGCATCGCCGAACAATGCTTCCATCAGTTGCGACGCACCATTGGCCACCTTCGGCTGGTCGGTGAAGCCGGGCGCGCTGTTCACGAACACGCCGAGTTTGACGATCCGTGCGACGCGGGAAAGATCGCCATCGAGCGCGCGCTTGACTTGCGCCACGATCATCAAGGCACAGGCGCGTGCGGCTTCTTCGCCAAAAGCCAGATCGCGGTCTTCGCCCAGCCTTCCGGTCATCACTGCGCCTTCACGGAAGGGAAGCTGACCGGAGATGTGGAGCATCCCTCCCGCTTCGACCACCGGAAGATAGGCAGCGACGGGGGCAGCCGCCTGAGGGAGGGTAAGGCCGAATTCGGCCAGCTTCGCTTCGATGCTGTCAGTCATGTTCCCGCTCTGCCTCCGTCGCGGGCCGACGGTCAAGCACTGGTCGGCGGCGCGGGTTCGCTGGAGGCGAAGCGGGCGGCAATCCAGTCCTTCGCCGCGCGCCAGTCGTCGATCCGTGCATGCGCCGCCGGTGCGGGCGGCACATGCGGGGCAAGGGCGGGCTCGGCGATCATGTGGAGCCGATGCACATGCGGCGCATGGTTCGCGACGGATTGATGGTGCACGGCAAGATCGTCGACGAATACCGTTACCGGATTCCCATGCTCGGCGACCAGCCGCGCCACGGGATCGCCCTTGCCGCCCTGATTGCATTCGACCCGATGGACGATGCCATGTGCGGCGAGCTGGCTGATGCGATGTTCGCGGCAATGTTCGCGCAAATTGGTGAGGACGACGATCTCCGCCAGCTGCGAAAGTTCGCCCAGCGCCTCGCGGACATGCGGCACTGCGGTCTGGCGGTGCATCTGATCGGGAAAGAATCCGTCGAGGATCGCGGGCATTTCTTCGCCGGTGACGAAATTGCCGTCGGCCCGGCGGCGCATCGACCGGGCGAAATCGCCGCCTTCCAGCGAGAATTCGATGTCATGCGCTTCGTCCAGCCACACACTGAAATGCCGCACCATATGCAGCAGCACTTCGTCGCAGTCGCAGATGAGCAGGGGTCTCAAATCGCCTCCAATATCGCATGGGCCCGGACCAGTTCCGTTGCCGGCACGTCCAGCGCATCGGCGCAGGCGATCAGATCGGGCTCATGCGCCTCGAGAAACGCCAGCAGCGCGGCCAGCACCGCCGGATCGTCGGCGCCACGCCGCAGCGCAGCGGGGTCGAGTCCGGTCGTCCCGAGCAGCCGTTCGCACCGCGGGCCGTCGCCGACCACCCAGGCAAGTGCGCGCAACGCGACGATCATCGCGTCATCATTTGTCACCGCGGCGCCCATCGCCTAGAGAAAGCCGAAACTTCATGGATGACCCGCGTGGCAAAAAGGGTGCTCGTTGTCGAGGACAACGAACTCAATCTCAAGCTGTTCTGCGATCTGCTGCGCGCGCATGAATATGTCGCGGAGCCGGTCAGCGACGGTCGTGAGGCAGTCGATCGCGCGCGCGCCTTTGCGCCCGATCTGGTGGTCATGGACATTCAGATGCCGCATGTGAACGGCGTCGACCTGATCCGCGAGATGAAGGGTGACGGCGCGCTGAAGGCAATCCCGGTGATGGCTGTGACTGCCTATGCCGGGCATGAGGATGAGGAGCGTATCCGTGGTGCGGGCGCCAATGCGTTCGTTACCAAGCCGATCTCGCTTGCGCGCTTTATCGAGGAAGTACGCGGGCTGCTCTAGGTCCGGCGTCTATTGCCGCCCGGCGGCGCGCTGGCGAACCAATCGCGTGATCGTCGGGCGCAGGACCAGCGCATTCAGATCGAGCGCGACATGGATGGCGATCACCAGCCACAGGCTGCCACTAATCAGATAGACGATTGTCAGCACTGCCCCGACCAGCCCCGTCACCAGAATGCCGACAATGCCCTGATAGGCATGGGCAAGCGCGAAGATCAGCCCCGCGAGCACGAAGGCGAGGATCGCGCCGGTGCCGACCGCCATGAACAGCAGGGGCAGATAGAGCCGGAAGAAAATCTCTTCGCTGACACCCGCGTTGATCGACAGCAGGGCGGTGCAGCGGGTTTCGGCAGCATTGCGGGGCAGCATCGATTCGACGCCGCGTGCCAATCCGGTCGCTTCCGGACGTCGCGCGGCGAGCACGCCGCCAAGGATACCGCCGCCGAGCAATGCGCCGATCAACGCCCCGCCGACGAATCCGATGCTATCGCTTTCGATATCGAACGCCGGGATTGCCGCAGCCGCCTCAACAAACTCGGCGGGGAAGGTCCACAAACTGTCCAGCCGACCCAGGATTGCCAGTCCCGCCACGCCCAGACCGACGAACAGCAGGAAATATTTGAGCACCCACCAGAGAATCATGCGCTGGCGCCGATGGGTATATTCCATCAGCTGAAAGCGGCGGAACTCATCGATATCGGCGATGACCGCCCATGCCAGCGCCAGCAGCGCGATCGCGAGGAGCGCGACGGGAATCAAAGCCGATGTTCGCCCTTCACCCAGCGCACCGTGCCCGAACTGGCGCGCATCACGACGCTTTCGGTCGTCATCTTGCCGCCGAAGCGCTTGACCCCGTCGAGCAGCGAGCCATCGGTCACGCCGGTCGCGGCGAAGATGCAGTCGCCCTTTGCCAGATCGTCGAGCGCATAGATGCGGTCGAGATCCTCGATACCCCATTTGCGGGCGCGGGCGCGCTCATCCTCGTTGCGGAACAGCAGCTTGCCCTGAAACTGTCCACCGACGCAGCGCAGCGCGGCGCAGGCGAGTACGCCCTCGGGCGCGCCACCCGAACCCATATAGATGTCGATCGTGGTTTCCGGATCGGTGGTCGCGATCACGCCGGCCACATCGCCATCGGGGATCAGCATCACGCCGCAGCCGCATTCGCGCAGCTCCGCGATCAGCTTTTCATGGCGCGGGCGATCGAGCACGCAGGCGATAATCTCATTGGGCTTGCAGCCCTTCGCCCTGGCGAGCGATTCGATATTTTCTTTCGGGCTCTTGCGCAGGTCGATCGTTCCTTCGGGATAGCCCGGGCCGATCGCGATCTTTTCCATGTACACGTCGGGCGCATTGAGCAGGCAACCCTCTTCGGCCGCAGCGAGCACTGCCAGCGCGTTGGGGCCGGCCTTGGCCGTGATGGTGGTGCCTTCCAGAGGATCGAGCGCGATGTCGATTTTGGGGCCCTTGCCCGGCGCGCCACCCACCTTTTCGCCGATATAAAGCATCGGCGCTTCGTCGCGTTCGCCTTCGCCGATCACCACGGTGCCGTCGATATAGAGCGTATCGAACGCCTGACGCATCGCTTCGACGGCCGCATGGTCCGCCGCCTTTTCATCGCCCCGCCCGATCAGCGAGGATGCGGCGATCGCCGCTGCCTCGGTAACCCGGACCATTTCAAGGACGAGAACGCGGTCAAGAACGTTGCTGGCCGTCTGCATCGGATGCTGCCCCCCAAGGAATTTCTGCTGCGGCGATAGGGGAGCGGGGGCCGGGGAGCAACTGCGAGGCGGGCAAGGGCCAAAATTTTGCCACTTCGATGCTGTCATCTGACAAAAATTGCCGGAGGCGCATCATGATAGCGTTGCTGTTGGTATCGGGACTGGCCCCCGCGCAGGATGCCGTCCCTTCACAGGACGCCGGGCAGTTCCGGCAGGAGGCTCCCGCCGAACAGGGGTCGCGCGTCGAGCAAGCCATGGCGGCATATCGCGAACGAACGCAATTTGCAGTGACATGCGCGGCACCGCGCGACGATGGCGAAATCGTCGTGTGCAGCCGACGCGACGCCGATCAATGGCGCGTGCCGTTCGTACCCGCATGGTCGGCCGACAATTCCGCGCCGATGCGCGAGGCGGAGCTCACCAAGGATTATTCGCTGATGGACTGCGGCTATCGCGCCACCTTCTATCATTGCGGCAGTGTCGGGGTTTCGGTGACGGTGGGCGCGGACGGCAGCACGATGGTTCGCCGCCCGATCGCGCCCTAATTATCCAGGATATGCATCCACATCGGTTCGCCGATCAGGCTCGGCGAACCACGCAGCTTTTCGAGTGCCGCCGCAACGCTGCGTTCGGGGCCTTCATGCGTCACGATCGCGACCAGCACGCTGCCGTCGGGCATCGCGCCGCGCTGCATCAGGCTTTCGATCGAAACGCCCGCATCGCGCATGGCGGCGGCGATTTCGGCGAGCACGCCGACCTTGTCCGCCACGGTGAAGCGCAGATAGTCGCGCCCGCGCCGCTCGCCGGTATCGGCGGGGGCCATTGCGGCAAGCGAATCGACCGGCATGGCATAGGGCGGGCCGAATTCGCCGCGTGCGATATCGATCAGATCGGCGACGACGGCGCTGGCGGTCGGGCCGTCGCCCGCGCCCGCGCCCTGAAAGAACAGGCGGCCGACGAAATTACCTTCGGCAACGACGGCGTTGGTCGAACTCAGCACATGCGCCATCGGATGGTCCATCGGCACCAGATAGGGGTGGACCCGCTGCATCAGGCCGCCGCCCGAAGCATCGGCGATGCCGAGGAGCCGCACGCGATAGCCGAGCGAAGCGGCTTCGGCGATGTCGGCGGCGATGACGTGGCGAACGCCCGTGACCACTACGTCATCGAATGCCGGCTTGGCTCCAAAGGCGAGGCTGGCGAGGATCGACAGCTTGTGCGCGGCATCGATCCCGTCAATGTCGAAGCTCGGATCGGCTTCGGCATAGCCGAGCGCCTGCGCTTCGCGGAGGATATCGTCGAAATCGCGGCCCTCGGCCTCCATCTTCGACAGGATGAAATTGCAGGTACCGTTGAGGATGCCATAGACGCTGTCGATCGCGTTGGCAGCGGCGCCTTCGCGCAGCCCCTTGATCACCGGAATACCGCCCGCGACTGCGGCTTCATATTTCAGCGCGACGCCAGCCGTCTCGGCGGCCTTGGCGAGTTCCAGCCCGTGATGGGCGACCATCGCCTTGTTCGCAGTGACGAAATTCTTGCCGGCGCCCAGCGCCGCGCGGGCGAGCGCGAGCGCAGGGCCGTCCGATCCGCCGACCAGTTCGACCACGACATCGGCCTTGGGATGACGCGCCAGCTCGGCCGGGTCGTCGATCCAGTCGAAGCCCGAAATATCGATTCCGCGGTCCTTGCTGCGATCGCGCGCGGAAACCGCGACGACTTCGATCGGACGCCCGGCACGCCGCGCAATCAGCTCGCCATTGGTTTCAAGCAGGCGGACGACGCCCGCGCCCACGGTTCCCAATCCAGCAAGAGCAACGCGCAGCGGTTCGGACATTCGGCCAGCCTTCTTCAATAGGACGGCGAGCCGGTTAGGCGGGCAGGCCCCGCATTGCAAACCTTGCGTGTTTGGCCGCGCCAAAGACTGACTATTTCGTCAGCCCGATCTCGCGGAGCCGCTCCATCAGATAATCGTGCGAGGAAATCGGCGGATCGCGCAGCGGGTTCTCCTCCGTCACGCACTGGGGCAGCGCGGTCAGCATGAAATCGGGCGCGGGGTGCAGGAAGAACGGCATCGAATAGCGCGAATGACCGCGCCGTTCGGGCGCAGGATTAACGACGCGATGCGTGGTCGAGGGCAGCACATGGTTGGTAAGCCGCTGCAGCATGTCGCCGACATTGACGACCATCGCGCCTTCGGGCGGCTTGATCGGCAGCCATTTGCCGTCCCTGTCGAGTAGTTCGAGCCCGGCTTCCTCGGCACCGAGCAGCAGGGTGATGAGGTTGATATCCTCATGCGCGCCGGCGCGCACTTCGGGTGCATCGGCGGGAACGGGGGGATAATGGAGCAGTCGCATCACGCTGTTGCCGTCCCTCACCGCCGGATCGAACCAGTCGGGCGCCAGCCCCAGATAGCGGGCGATCGCCGAAAGCAGCTTGTCGCCGGCGGCATCGAAAGCGGCGAACATTTCGAGGAAGGTTTCACGAAACCCCTCGGGCCGTTCGGGCCAGATATTGGGCGGCATCACATCGGAAAAGCGGTGTCCCTCGGGAAGCTCGCGACCGATGTGCCAGAATTCCTTGAGGTCGACATGGCTCGCGCCCTTCGCGATTTCGGTCTTGTACGGCGTATATCCGCGCGCACCGCCCTGACCTTCGATGAAATAGCTGCGCTTTTCGGCTTCGGGCAGGTCGAAGAACGCCTTGGTCGTCGCCCAGGCGCGATCGATCAGTTCCTGCGGCACGCCATGGTCGCGAATCATCGCAAAGCCGAAGCGCTTGAACGAATCGCCGAATGCCTGTGCGAATCCATCGGGATCGCTTTCGGCCTGCGCAAGGCTGACCAGCGGGACTTCGGCGAGCGGGGTATCCAACATAAATGCGACTCCAACAGGGAGGCTTGTAAAAGCCGCAGGATACCCCGCCGCGCTATCCCGCTACAAGGATCACTTGCCGATCGTGATCTTTCCCTGGGTCTTGTCGTCACCATCCGCACGCAGGGTGAGCGTGAAAGGGTCGCCGTCGTCGGTCGTGCCGGTAAAGCCGGTGCCGTTTTCGTTGAACCGGAAATCCTTGTCCTCGAACTTGTTGCGGAACCACGCCACCACAGTGTCGCGCGCAGCCGGGCTTTCGAATTCCACCGTTACGCGGCCATTATCGTCCCCGTCGCGCTCATCTGTCTGAACTCCGAAATGCTTGATCGCCGAGTCGGGGTACAGTTTGACGCCGTCGAGATCGAAATCGTCGGATTTCACGCGCAAGCCAGGGATGGCGATCGAGCCTTCAAAGCCCGGAGTCTTGATCCCCACCTTGCCGCCGTCGCCGCTGATCGTGGTGTTGCCGTCTTCCGATCGTGCCGAAATCGAGAAGGTCGTCGCGTTGCTGCCTTCCGTGTTGTCGGTTCCGCAGGCGGCGAGCGGCAGCAGGAGAAGCAAGGGCGCAGCGTATCGAATCATCTGTGGCATCTCCATGCTGTATTATTTGAACAATACACTAGAATGATCGAAATCGCGCGTCAAGGAAAGAGGGGGTGACGGATCGCCTTCCATCCGCCATGGCCGCCGCCATGGATCAACCATTGGAACAAAAGGTCCGCGATCGGCAGTCCGATGGCGCCCCGCTGCGCTTCGGCGAATTCGTTGCATTGATCGCGATGATGATGGCGCTGACGGCGCTGGGCATCGATTCGATGCTGCCGGCGCTGCCCGCCATCGGCGAAAGCCTGAACGTCGCCAGCGAGAATGATCGTCAGTACGTCATCACGGCGTTCCTGATCGGCTATTCGTTCGCGCACCTGGTCTATGGTCCCCTGTCCGACCGGTTCGGGCGCAAGCCGATCCTGGCGATCGGATTGCTTGGCTATGCGCTGGGCAATGTGGCGGTCGCGCTGTCGACCAGTTTCACGATGCTGCTGGTCGCGCGATTCGCCAGCGGCGCGGCGGTCGCGGCGGCGCGCGTGGTGACGGTGGCAATGGTACGCGACTGTTATTCCGGGCGGGCGATGGCGCGGGTGATGAGCCTTGCCTTCATTCTGTTCATGGCGACACCGGTGCTCGCGCCCAGTTTCGGTCAGGCGGTGCTGTCGCTGATCGGCGGATGGCGGCTGATCTTTGTTGGCGTGACGCTGATTGCGCTGATCGCGTTCGGCTGGTTCGTGCTGCGCATGCCCGAAACCCATCCGGCGGAGGCGCGCGTCAGTCTGAATCTCGCGACGCTGCGGCATCGCTATGGGCTGGTGATGCGCGACCGGCTGGCGGTCGGCTACACGATCGCGGCGACGGCGATGACCGGCGGGCTGTTCGGCTTTATCGGGTCGATCCAGCAGATCATGGCCGATGTGTTTCAGCGCCCCACGCTGCTCGCGGTGGTGTTCGCGGCAGTGGCGGGCACCATGTCGGTGGCCTCCTTCGTCAATGCACGCATCGTCATGCGCGTCGGCACGCGGCGCATTTCGCACTGGGCGCTGGCAGCGATGATCCTGTTTGCGGCGCTGCACCTGTTGCTTGCGCTGGCGGGGCAGGAAAGCCTGTGGAGCTTCATTCTGCTGCAGGCGCTGATGATGGCGTGTTTCGGGCTTGCCAACGCCAATTTCTCCGCAATGGCGATGGAGAATATGGGCGCTATCGCCGGGACGGCGTCCAGCTTTCAGGGATTCGTCATGACGCTGGGCGGGGCGCTGGGCGGCGCGGCGATCGGGCAGGCATATAACGGCACCACCGTCCCGCTCTACACCGGCTTCTTCCTGCTGGGCGTGGGCGCGATGCTGGCGATCGCGATTGCCGAAAAGGGACGGCTGTTCCGCCCGAGCTGATCGGCGGTTCGTCGCATTTCCGGGGAACGCGACTCGCGACTGCTCCGTTCGAATGCAGCCGGTGCGTTTTGGCGCCGGAGACAGAGGAAGTGAGGATTGTGATGGGCGGTCACCAGATACCAGGGCGCGGCACCGGCGACGACGGATATGACGAAGACGGCTATGACGAAAGCCAGCGCGCCGAATTGATCGAAACGACGCGCGGCGGCCCCAATGACGGGGCGATCCAGACCGACATGGATCCCGATTATGGCGAAGACATCGAAGACGAGGCCGAGGATGCCACCGGCGGGCTGATCGATGGCGACATCAGCGAAGCCGAACTGGAAGAAGGCGACGGCGCCACGGGGTAAACCCCGACGCGGCTGTTCTTGACCTGGCTTTGTATCGCGATCAGCATGGTGTTGCTGGAGAGACGCCATGCCGACCGATGCCCGTGTCGATGCTTATATCGCGAAACAGGCGGATTTTGCGCAGGCGATCTTGCGCGAAATCCGTGCCCGGATGCACGCGGCCTGTCCGGACATCGGCGAAGACATCAAATGGAGCATGCCCTTCTTCACNCTTCAGGGGCGNCCGCTGGCGAACATGGCGGGNTTCAAGGCGCATGCGAGCTTCGGCTTCTGGGCNCGNGACGCGATGGCCACCGGCAAGGAAGGCGAAGCGANGGGGCAGTTCGGTCGANTGACCGACATTNCCGATCTGCCGCCTGAAGCGGAATTTGCCGCGCTGGTTCGTGAGGCNGTTGCCGTTGCGCNGNCNGGTCCCGCACCGCGTGCGCCAAAGGCGGCGAAACCCGAAGCGGAAATACCCGCCGATCTTGCCGAAGCATTGGCGCGCGACGAAATTGCCGCCGCTACCTTCCNTGGCTTTCCGCCGGGCGCNCGGCGCGAATATTGCGACTGGATCGCCGAGGCGAAGCGCCCGGCGACGCGCGAAAAGCGTCTNNCCGANACCATTGCATGGCTGCGCGANGGAAAAAGGCGCAACTGGAAATACGAGAATTGCTGATTTTCTGCTGACCTTACTGGTCATGCAAGAACGCGTTGCGGCCGCCTGCAGTTGTGTTATGGTATAACATCATAAGCATGGGAGAGGAACGATGGCAAAAGCGATTGCCCTGCGTGAACCGGAGCCGATGTCGGCGATCAACATCACGCCGCTGATCGATGTGATGCTGGTGCTGCTGATCATGATGATCCTCACCATTCCCATTGCCACTCACAAGATCGCAGTCGATCTGCCACAGGGACCGGCGACCAACCGGATCGAAACGCCGCCCCACCAGCTGGCGATCGACAATAAGGGCAAATTGTTCTGGGATGCGGTGCCGGTGAATGATGCCGCGCTGCCGGGGCTGCTGGCCGATGCGCAGCGCGAGCAGCCCGAAATGGTGCTGCATATGCGGACCGATCCCGANGCATCCTATGACCGGTTTGCGCATATNCTGGCNGTNGTGAAGCGTTCCGGCGTNACCCGGCTCGGTTTCCTCGGCAATCGCCCGCTGGCGCTTTAAGGCGGAACGGATCGGCGGCGGACAACGTTCGAACCGGATCATCAACCATCCGGATATCGCATGCGCTGTTTCTTCGCCGTTCCGCTGATCCTGATCGCCGCCTGTTCGCAACAGCCGGGAAACGACACCGGNAACGCGGTTTCGAATCTTGCTGCCGACAATGGCGCCAATACTGGCATGGCGCCGATCCGACCGACATCGTCGCCGGAACCGACCCCTACGCCGGAGCAGGGCGCGGAAGGTGAATCCGGAGCGGCAGCTGCCTCAGCGGTGCTCGACCAGTATTTCCGCGCGTTGTCGCAAGGCGATTATCACGCGGCATGGGTGTTGTGGGACGATAGCGGCGCGCGTTCAGGGATGAGCGCGGATGATTTCGCTGCGTCCTTCTACAAATATCGCAGCTATTCCGCNGAAATCGGCACGCCGGGCCGCATCGATGCCAGTGCCGGCAATCGCTATGTCACTATTTCGGTGGTGGTGACTGGCACGTTGAAGGATGGCGGGCGACAGTTTCGGCTTGAAGGTCCGGTGACGCTCCACCGCAATGCCGATATCCCCGGCACGACGGCCGAGGATCGCAGCTGGCGCATTTGGTCGAGCGATCTCGACGCCCGCCCCGCCGAAACGCCTGCAGTCGCGGAACTGATCGGCAACGCCGCGAACTAGCATGTGCGTGATGGCTCCCCGGGCGCGGAATGCTTTGCTATGGGCCGGATATGGCGCGTTTCACCATGACGATCACTGCCGGGCCGGACGACATTGACGAGCTGGGGCACGTCAACAATGCGGTCTGGGTGAAGTGGATTCAGGACGTCGCCGTCGCGCATTGGGATGACGTGGCGCCTGCTGAACATCGCGCCACCTATATCTGGGTCGTGACGCGTCACGAGATCGACTATCGCGGCAATGTGAAGGCGGGCGAGAGCGTTACTGCCCAAACCTGGGTCGACGAACCCCCGCGCGGCGCACGATTCGACCGACACATGCGCTTTACCGGCCCCGACGGGCGCGTGCGCGTGGAAGCGAAGACGACCTNGGCATTGCTCGACCGCGCAAGCGGGCGGCTTATGCGCGTGCGCGACGATATCGCCGCGCCGTTCCTCGCCGGATAAGCGCCTCGCCCAGTGAGCGCGGCGCTTTGANCCGNCGCCCCCTCAGCCGCTGTTGCGCAGCGCCGTCGCGATTGCGTTGATCGACAGCAAGATGCCTTCGCCGATCCGCGAATCCTCTTCGCCTGCGCGATGACGCTTGAGCAATTCGATCTGCAGCAGATTGAGCGGTTCGATATAGGGCAGNCGCAACAGGATCGAGGTTTCGAGCCGGGGGTGCTTTTCCAGCAACCGGCTCTGATCGGTGATCGCCAGCAGGCCGTCATGCGTCGCCTGCCACCCGCTCCGGATCCGCCCGAAAATCTCCTCCGCCATCGCGCGATCCTCGACCAGACCGGCATAGCGTTCGGCGATGTTCATATCGGACTTGGCGAGCACCTGCTCCATATTGTCGAGCGTCGCGGCGAACAGCGGCCATCCGGCGGCCATTTCGCGCAGCAGCCCCTTGTCGGGAAACGCATCGATCGCCTGACCCACGCCATACCATCCGGGCAGCATCACCCGCGCCTGTGCCCAGCTGAACACCCAGGGAATCGCGCGCAGATCCTCGATCGCGTCGGATTTCTTGCGGCTGGCGGGGCGCGATCCGATCTTCAGGCCGCTGATTTCGCTGATCGGCGTCATCTGGCGAAAGAAGGTCTTGAACCCGTCGGTTTCATAGACGAGCCCGCGATAGGCGCGGAACGCGGTGTCCGACAGTTGATCCATCGCGGCCGAGAACCGCTCATAATCGGGCAGGCTCAGCTTTTCCGGTTCCAGACTGGCGAGCAAAGTCGCCGACGTCATGGTTTCCAGATTCGCCGCAGCACTTTCGCGCGTGCCATATTTGGCGGCGATCACTTCGCCCTGTTCGGTGATGCGGATGCGGCCCTGAACGGTGCCGGGCGGCTGGGCGCGGATCGCCGAAAAGGCTGATCCGCCGCCGCGTCCGACCGCGCCGCCGCGTCCGTGGAACAGCTGCATCGAAACGCCGGCCTTTTCGAACACCGGCCCAAGCGCAGTCGATCCGCGCGAAAGCTGCCAGGTCGAGGTCAGATAGCCGCCATCCTTGTTCGAATCGGAATAGCCGATCATCACTTCCTGATGGTTGCGCGCGGCATTGATCGCCTGAACTTCGGGCAGGCCGAACCAGCGCTCCATGATTGCAGGCGCGGCTTCCAGATCGGCGACGGTCTCGAACAGCGGCACCGCCATGACATGCGCCTCCAGCTTTTCGCCGGGGATATAAAGGCCCGCTTCCTTGAGCAGGATGTGCACTTCGAGCAGGTCGGACACCGATTCCGACATGGACACGATATAGTTGGTGATGCAGCCGCGACCATATTTGCGGTGGCTCGCCGCCGCTTCGCGTACGATGGCGAGTTCCGAAGCGGTCTCGTCCGAATATGCGGCATAGGGGCTGGTGAGCAGCCGGGGGCTGGCAAGCTCGCGCCGCAGCAGCGCCACGCGCGCATCTTCGTCGAGCGCGAGATAGTCGGCTTCGACATTCGCCCGCTGAAGCAGCTCGGCGACGACGCGTTCGTGCACGGCGCTATTCTGGCGCATGTCGAGCGTCGCGAGGTGGAATCCGAAAGTTTCGACCGAACGGATCAGCCGACCAAGCTTGCCGCCCGAAGCAAGGCTGCCGCCGCCTTGTTCGGCGAGCGCATGCGCGATCGCCGTCAGATCGTCGCGCAATTCGCCGGGCGTGGCATAGGCTTCGCCGGGTAGTGTAGAGGGAAGCGGCGGCTCCTTGCCGACCAGCTTTTCATGCGTTGCGGTAAGCCGGGCATAAATGCCCGACAGCGCGCGACGATAGGGTTCGTCGGCCCGGCTGGGCGCGGTGTCGCCGCTTGCTTCGGCCAGCCGGATAACCGCCGGGTCGACGGGCGCATAATGCGACGAGATCGAAAGCTCGGCGCCGAGCACATGGACCGACTCGAGATAATGGACGAGCACCGTTTCGCATGCGCGGGCAAGCGCGTTGCGCATCGATTCGGCAGTCACGAACGGATTGCCGTCGCGATCGCCGCCGATCCAGCTGCCCGGGCGCAGAAAGCTGGGCGTGCGTTCGCCGAGCGCGCGATCCCAGCGGGCATAGAGCGCGGGAAGCGCGGGCAGGAACACGTCGCGCAGATAGGAAAGCGCGGTTTCGACTTCGTCGGCAACGCCCAGCTTCTCGCGCCGAAGCACGCGGGTCTGCCACAACAGGGCGATCTGGCGCAGGATCGCTTCGTCGATCCGGTCGCCGTCGGGTGTCTCTTCCAGTCCGCGATCCTTGAGCGCCATCAGCTCGGCGATCCGGTTCTTGTGGTCGATCATCGACTTGCGGCGCACTTCGGTGGGGTGCGCGGTCAGCACCGGTACGATCAGCGCATGATCGAGCAGCGCCATCACCTGTTCGCGATCGATCCCGTGCGAGGCGAGCTTGTCGATCGCGCTGTCGAAATCTGCGCCTTCCTCGATGCTCAGCCCCTGCCGATCCTCGGCAAGGTTTGCGAGCATCGAAAACAGCATGAATCCGCGCGTGAAATCGAGTGTTTCATCGAGCGACAGCCGGTCGAGCCCGGGATCGAGCGATTCCGAATCCGCAACGCCGCGATGCCGGTCGACCGATGTCGCACGGATATATTCGATCCGCTTGAACAGCGGTTCCCCGCCATAGCCGCGGATCACATCGCCGAGCAGGCGACCCAGAAAGCGGATGTCGGGATTGTTCGCGATGGGGGGACGTGCAGCCATCGTGTCTTGCTGCATTGCAAAAACTCCCGGGTCAATGCCACCAGTGTCACTGCGCCTGACAAGCGGCTCAGCTGGTGGATGTGGCGTCATCCTCGATCACGGTCACCGGCGTGCCCGTGCTGCCGCGCGTCAGCGAATCGGGCATCACCACAACGGTTGTTCCCGGCACGGCGACGGTACCCACGGCACGACGAAAATCGTCCGAAACCTGGAATCGTTCCGCATCCTCCGCACCGGCGGCAAGCGCCAGATCGGGTTCGTCGCCGGGCAGGGGTACGCGCAGCCAGTGATAGCCCGAGGCATCGATCGATTGGAGCGTATAGGCGCTGACGCGGTCCACCGGCTGCGAGATCGTAACTGGCGCAGATCCGATTTCCACGCCATTGCGCAGGATGATCACGCGCCGATCGGCGGCACTGACGACGATCGACACCGGGCCGGTGGGCGAAAGCTCGGGCTGCCAGACCGCGTCCGCTGTCGCCGCCGTGGTGCCGGGCATGCTTGCGTGTTGCAGCAATTCGCTTGCCGGGGCGAGGCGCGGCATCTCGTCGCGATTGGTGATGACGACGGTCATGCCCAGCCCGGTTTCGGCGAACAGCAGCCGGGCGAAATCCTGCGGCAGGCGGATACAGCCATGCGATGCGGGATAGCCCGGGAGGTTGCCACCGTGCAGCGCAATGCCGCCCCAGGTAAGCCGCTGCATATAGGGCATCGGCGCGTTGTTATAGGTGCTCGAAAAGTGGCGAACCCGCTTTTGCAGGATCGTGAACACGCCCAGCGGCGTACGATGGCCCGCACGCCCCGTCGATACGGTCGACACGCCCACCGGCACGCCGTTGCGATAGACGACCAGTCGCTGCGTCGCGATGTTGACCACCACCAGCAGCGGCCCTTCGGGAGCGAGTTGCGGCGCCCAGAGGAAATCGCCGGGCTCAAGCCGCTCGACGGCATCGATCACCGATCCAGGGGTCAGCGGCTGCATCTGCGCGATCGAGGCGGCGCTGAGCATCGCGACCCCTGCCGCAAGAGCCGTCACACGTCTGCGGCTGCCCAAAATTCGCATCGAATTCCCCCTTGTTCGATGTGACGTCATGCCGTCCCGGGAAGCGCCGTATCACGGTGAAGCCGTTTTTGCCACGTTCGGACAAGTCCGGTTCAGCTTCGTCGGAGCAAGGACCGTGCTGCCTTGTTTCGATAAAGAAACGGGCCGGGAGGAGCATTTGAAATGAAAGAGATGTCGGGACCGGCCATTGCCGGCCTGTTGCTTGGCGGATGCAGTGCCGTGGGTTCGGCGCATATGGTGATGCCTTCGGATCTGGCGGCAGCGCCGCCGATCCGGATCGAGAGCATCGGCTATGGCAATCGCGGAGATTTTCGCGTCGCCGAATATGCGGGCAGCTTTACGCGCTCGGAGGAGCGGCTGGCGTTTTTCGACACCGTCGAACAGCGTTCGGGACATACCAACTTCCGGTTGCAGGGTCCGTCGGGCGAGCTGCCGATCACGGCGCAGTGCCGGATGCGCGAACGCAATATCCAGATCGGCTTCGTCGGGTTCACACCGCAGCGCATGGCCTATCGCTGCGCATTCGATGGCGGCAATTCGGTGCCGATCCGGTTCGAGCTGCAGGAGGCGCGGCAGCCGGTCGAGACGCTGAAGCGCGAGCGGCGGGGCGAGATCCTGTTCGGTGACACGCGGCTCACGATCCGCTCTGCGCACCGGCTGCAAGGCGCGGTGATCGATGCTCCGGCGCCGATCGGCTACATTTTCGAACGTGACGGGCGCGCGGTGGCGGCATTGGACGTTAACGGGACCGCGGTAATCCGGCTTGCCGATCAAGGCGACGGCTCGTTGCGCAAGGCCGTGATCACGGCGTCGGTGGCGCTTGCGCTGTTTCGCGATCCGGCCAATTCCAGCCTCGGCGAACTGGGCGACTAGCCCGGTTCAGCGGCGGGCGAAGTCGCGGTCGCCGAGCACCTGAAGCCGCACCGGCGCGACGCCGCGGCGGAGGATGCCCAGTTCGGCGGCCGCGGCGCGCGACAAGTCGATCACGCGGCCCGGGCGGAACGGGCCGCGATCGTTGATCCGCACGACGACGCTGCGCCCCGTTGCCGGATCGGTGACGCGCACGACGGTGCCGAACGGCAGTGTGCGATGCGCGGCTGTCATTTTCGACGGATCGAACAGCTCGCCGCTGGCGGTCGGGCGCCCGGCATATTCGTCGGCATAATAGCTCGCGATGCCATCAACGACGGCATAGGATGCGCTGTGTGGCGCGGAAGGGATCGCCGATCCGCCGCACGCCGACACGGCACATGCCGGCAGCGATAGTGCTGCAAGTCGCCACTTCCTGCGCATATGTCCGAACACCGACATGGGGCATGGCTACCACGATCTTCTTGCCGAAGCGTGAAAGTTTCCGCCTAGTCGAACCAGCTATCGTCAGGCTGATCGGCAAAACCCCAATGCTGGATGACCCAGCCTTCATTGGTGTGCCCGAAGATGAAGATCCAGCGTGTGACGAAATGTTCGTGTTGTACCAGATAGATGTCGCGCCGGATCAGGCTTCCCTGGGTATCGCTGGCGACTTTTTCCCAGCGGACAATCTTGCCGTACGCGCGCACGCAGGCTTCGAAATTGGGCCGAAAGCGCTCGGCCAGATCAGCCGCACCGGCTACGGTCGCAAAATCAGCGCGCACCGTATTGATCGCGGCATCGGTCCCCGACTCCCGCCAGGCCGAGAAGAAGCGCTCCGCCACCGCATCCGGGTCTTCAGCAGCGCTTTGCCCGACCGGCATCACCGCAGCGGGCGGCATTGGTCCGGATGCAAGAGCGACCGGTGCAGCGACAAACAGCGCGATGGCGGCGATTGTCATTTCCGTCCCCCCGATGCAATCAAACGTCCAGATTGGCGACGCTCAGCGCATTCTCCTGAATGAACTCGCGGCGCGGTTCGACGACATCGCCCATCAGGCGCGTGAAAATCTCGTCGGCGACATCGGCCTGATCGATCGCGACCTTCAGCATCGAGCGGTTGGTCGGATCGAGCGTGGTTTCCCACAGCTGCTCGGCGTTCATTTCACCCAGCCCCTTGTAGCGTTGCACCGACAGGCCCTTGCGGCCCGACGCCAGGATCGCGTCGAGCAGCTGGCTGGGGCGCGACACCAAAGCTTCACCCTTGCCCGCAGTGACCGGGATTTCCTCGCCCTCGGCGACTTCCTCCACCTCGTCGGCGGCATTGGCGTTCCGGGCGGGCACCAGCTTGGCGACGCCGGCATAGCTTTCGGCCTGTTCCTGCGACAGCGTGTGCAGCTTGCGAGCTTCCGCCGAAGCCAGGAAGCTCGCTTCGATGATGTGGTGATCGGTCACGCCGCGCCAGATCCGCTGGAAATGCAGGCTGCCGGCCTCGGTCAGATCCGCTGCCCAGCGTGCATCCTCGTCGGTGCGGTCGAGCGCTGCCGCCACCTTTGCCAGCCGCTCCGCGCGGATGTCGCGCGATGCTTCGGGATCGAGCACGCCGCCCATGGCGAGCTCCTCGACGATCGCGGCATCATAGCGACGCGGCACATAGCGCATCAGCGTGCGCATGCGCCGGGCATGTTCGACCAGCTGCAGCAAGTCGCTGCCCGCCCGCGCGCCGCCCTGTGCGCCTTCGAGGATCGAATTGGCGATGCCATGTTCGACCAGATACTGGTCCATCGCCGCATCGTCCTTCAGATACACCTCGCTGCGGCCGCGCGACGCCTTATACAGCGGCGGCTGAGCGATATAGAGATGGCCCGAAGTGATGATTTCCGGCATCTGGCGATAGAAGAAAGTGAGCAGCAGCGTGCGGATATGCGCGCCGTCGACATCGGCGTCGGTCATGATCACGATCTTGTGATAACGCAGCTTTTCGATGTTGAAATCGTCGCGGCCGATCCCGGTGCCCATCGCCTGAATCAGCGTGCCGATTTCCTTTGATCCGAGCATGCGATCGAAGCGCGCGCGTTCGACGTTCAGGATCTTCCCGCGGAGCGGCAGGATCGCCTGGAAATGCCGGTCACGGCCCTGTTTGGCCGAACCGCCTGCCGAGTCACCTTCGACCAGGAACAGCTCGCACTTGCTGGGATCGCGTTCCTGACAATCGGCGAGCTTGCCGGGCAGTGATGCGATGTCCATCACACCCTTGCGGCGCGTGAGTTCGCGTGCCTTTTTCGCGGCTTCGCGCGCGGCGGCGGCGTCGATCACTTTCTGGATGATCATCCGCGCTTCAGCGGGATTTTCCTCGAGCCATTCGGTCATTTTTTCCGACATCAGGCTTTCGAGCGGCTGGCGCACTTCGCTGCTGACCAGCTTGTCCTTGGTCTGCGAACTGAATTTGGGATCGGGCAGCTTGACCGAGACGATCGCGGTCAGCCCTTCGCGCATGTCATCGCCGGTCAGCGTGACCTTTTCCTTCTTCAGCATGCCCGACTTGTCGGCATAGGCGTTGATCGTGCGAGTCAGCGCCGCGCGGAACGCGGCAAGATGCGTACCGCCGTCGCGCTGGGGGATGTTGTTGGTGAAGCAGAGGACGTTTTCGTAATAGCTGTCGTTCCACTCGAGCGCGACATCGATGCCGATATCGTCCTTGTCGCCGACAACGGCGATCGGCTCGGGGATCAGCGCGGTCTTGTTGCGGTCGAGATATTTCACGAACGCCGCGATGCCGCCCTCGTAATAGAGCTCGACTTCGGCCACATCCTCATGCCGGCGGTCGCGCAGGAAAATGCGCACGCCCGAATTGAGGAAGGCGAGCTCGCGATAGCGGTGCGTCAGCTTTTCGAAGTCGAACTCGGTGATCTTAAAGGTTTCCGGGCTCGGCAGGAAGGTGACGCGCGTCCCCTTTTTGGGATTGCCGTTGTCGTCGGTCGCTTCGCCGATCACCTTGAGCGGCGCTTCGGCGTCCCCGTGGCGGAAGCGCATGTAATGTTCTTCGCCATTGCGCCAGATATTGAGGTCGAGCCATTCGGAAAGCGCGTTGACCACGGACACGCCCACGCCGTGCAGGCCGCCCGACACCTTATACGCATTGCCTTCGGTCGTATTCTCGAACTTCCCGCCGGCGTGCAGCTGAGTCATGATGACTTCGGCGGCCGACACGCCTTCTTCCTTGTGGATATCGGTGGGAATGCCGCGGCCATTATCCTCGACCGACACCGAACCATCGGCGTTGAGTTCGATCAGTACGCGGTCGCAATGGCCCGCCAGTGCCTCGTCGATCGCATTGTCCGACACTTCGAACACCATATGGTGCAGGCCCGATCCGTCATCGGTATCGCCGATATACATGCCGGGGCGTTTGCGCACTGCGTCCAGGCCCTTGAGGACCTTGATCGACGATGCGCCATATTCGTTGTTCGGGGGAGTGTCGTCGGAAGGATTGGTCATAGCGAGGATATAGGGATTGGGGGCGGCAAGGGAAAGCAAAATGGCAGGTTTTCAACGCCTGATTTCGCTGCTTCTCGCTGTTCTTTGCGATCCGTTCGCGATAAGGTGACACCATGTCGGAACTAGGCAAGATTGCGCCCAATACCGTACCGGACCTGCTCCGGCGTTGGTTCGATGCTGCGACCAACGGCGATGCGGCGGCGCTGACTGCGCTTCTGCAGGCCGGTGCCGATATCGAAGCGCGCGACGCGCGCGGCTATACCGCGCTGATCCTGGCGAGTTACAACGGCCATGAAGCGGCGACGCGGGTGCTGCTGTCCGCCGGTGCGCAGCTTGACAGCGGCGATGGCGAAAGCGGCAATACCGCGCTGATGGGCGTGGCGTTCAAGGGTGAGATCGAAATCGCCCGGCTGCTGATCGAAGCGGGCGCGGACGTCAATGCGCGCAACCGGATGGGACAGACGGCGCTGATGACCGCCGCGATGTTCGATCGCAAGGGGCTTGCCGACCTGCTGCTGCGTCACGGCGCCGATCCCACCGTCGAGGATAGCGACGGCAACAGCGCGATGGCGCTGGCGGTGATGCAGGGCAATATCGCCATGGCCGAACGCATGGCATCGGCACCGCCGGGCGGCATCTGAATTCAGACGGCGTTGCTGGCGTAGGCGAGCAGGCCGAAAGCCGGAATCGCGGTGGCGGCGTGCGTCGCCAGCATGCCCCCGGCGCGCAGCGGCAGATTGCGCATCAGCATGCCCGCAACATGCGCCGCCCGCCCGCAAACGAGCAGCGTGGCTGTGATCCACAGCAGCTCCCTTGCCGGGCCCTGCGCCTCGAACAGCGCGAGCAGCACCAGCGGGATCGGCACGGTTTCGATGAAATTGGCGTGGACGCGGATGCGCCGGGAAAGCAGCGGGTTGTCGCCATCCCCCAGATCGATCCCGGTCGATCGCCGCCCGAAGCTGACGAACAGGCTGAGCGCGACAAGGCCGAGGCCAAGCAGCGCGGCGGTCAGTGACGTAATCGGCCAGGCCATGGCATTTCCCCCGAAAACCCGCATCCTCAGAATAGATCAGCCGATGCCGGTTGCAAGCATCAAGCAGGGTGCCGCAGCGATCATCCGCCGCCCGGCCCATGCTGCCCCATCGGATGGCCGCTCGGTTGCTGCTGCTCGCCGCGCGGCGCGCGATCCCAGTCGATGCGATAAAGGTCGAAGCGGCGATCGGTCAGGTTGCGCACGGTGCCCTCCGCCCGTGCCCAGGTGAGGTCGGCCAGATTGACGTCGGCGATGGTCAGCGTTTCGATATTCTCGCTCGATTCCGCCGCGATCCCGTCGCGCGCGAACGGGAAATCGCACGGCGTCAGGATACAGCTTTGCGCATATTGCACGTCCATATTCTCGACGCCGGGCAGATTGCCGACATTGCCGCTCATCACCACGAAACACTGGTTTTCGACCGCGCGTGCCTGCGCGCAATAGCGGACGCGCATATAGCCCTGGCGATTGTCGGTGCAGAAGGGGATGAAGATGATCCGCGCGCCTTCGTCGACCAGTCGCCGGGCGAGCTCGGGGAACTCGCTGTCGTAACAGATCAGCACACCGATCGGGCCGACATCGGTCTGGATCACATCGACGCTGTCGCCGCCCTTGATCTTCCACCAATAGGCTTCGTTGGGCGTGGGGTGGATCTTTTCCTGTACATGCACCGATCCGTCGCGCAGGCAGACATAGGCGACGTTCTGAATCTCGCCATCGTCCATCCGCGTGGGATGCGATCCGCCGATGATGTTGATGTTATAGCTGAGCGCCATTTTGGACAGCGCATCGACCAGCGGCCGGCGGTGCTGGGTCAGCTTGTCGATCGCCTCGGCGGGCGACATGTCGCGCTTCTCGAACGAGAGCAGCGACAGCGTGAACAGCTCGGGAAAGACGATGAAATCGCTTTGATAGCCCGATGCGACGTCGACGAAATATTCGACGTTGCGCAGGAATTCGTCGAAATCCTTCACTGCGCGCGCCTGAAACTGACAGGTGGCGAGGCGGACGCTTTCGATGTCGCGCGGCACGCGATGCGCGGGCGGTTCGTCGGGATCGACATAGGGATTGCGCCACACCATGTGCGCGGCAAAGCCCATCGATTGCTTGTCCTCGTCGAGATAATCC
>PAOI01000022.1 GCA_002707985.1 Sphingomonas sp.
TCCAGGAAGTCTATCGACTGCAGGGCGTGAAGATCAACGACAAGCACATCGAGGTGATCGTTCGCCAGATGCTGCAGAAGGTTGAGATCACCGAAGCGGGCGACACCACGTTGCTGCCGGGCGAACAGGTCGATCGCGACGAAATGGACGAAACCAATGCAAAGCTCTCGCCGGGTCAGATGCCCGCGCAGGGCAAGCCGGTGCTGCTCGGCATCACCAAGGCTTCGCTGCAGACGCGTTCGTTCATCTCGGCTGCTTCGTTCCAGGAAACCACGCGCGTGCTTACGCAGGCCGCGGTCGAGGGCAAGCAGGACACGCTGATCGGTCTGAAGGAAAATGTCATCGTCGGCCGCCTTATCCCGGCGGGTACCGGTGCTGGCATGAACCGGATGCGCATTGCCGCTTCGTCACGCGACGCGGCGCTGCGTGCCCAGCAGAAGAAGCTGCAGGAAGCGCTGATCGCACCGAACAGCGCCGCCGAAGAACATGCCGCCGAACTGGCGCAGGATCCGAACGACGCCCGCGTCACTTCGGATGCGCTGGAAAAGGTGGAAGTCTCCGGCGACGGTTCGGATGCAGCGGCGGGCGATTACCTCAACGAGGAATGATCGCCCGGGCCCATCCGGCCTGACCGAAACAGAAAAGCCGCCGTCCGGTCATCCGGGCGGCGGCTTTTTCGTACGATCAGTGCAACCTCAACCTGGCAGACGATGCGGCAGCGCCACTGCGGCATCGTCACCGATGAACGCCGCCCAGACTCCGCCCGGCCGCCAGATCCTGTCCAGATCGGCACGCGCGACCGTCTCCGGCACGCCCAGCACATCGCGGCGATAGCGATAGAGAAATGCGGAAACACGGGCATTGACGATGCAATGGACGTGCACCTTGTCCGCCCCGAATCCCTGCATCGCGTCGCAGAACCTTTCGAAGTCCTCTTCGGTCGGTGCATCGAACACGACCGGGATATGGGTGTAGGTCATCCCCAGTGCACGCACGCGTAGCGCTTCATCGGGGATCGCGCGTTCGTGGCTGTGCAACGCCAGATTGACGACATGGCGAATGCCGATTGCCTGTAGCGCGGCCAGTTGCGCCGCCTGGGGCTGGCCGGAACTGGTTATCCGCGCATCGATACGGTGCCAGTTGGAAATGTCGGTGGGATCGCGCATCGGGACACTCCTCGATCGGGAATTGATGCCCAGGCGCGCGGCAGCTCGCTCCGCGCTTCCCGATGGTGCTCCATCCTGCTCGCCAGTCACGCGGATGACGCAGGCATAGCACCCGGCCTGTCAGCGAAAAAGCCGTCAGATTTCGACGATCCGGGTGCCCAGACGGTCGGCTTCCTCGCGATCGTGCGTCACCATCAATATGGGCAGGCGCACGGCATCGCGCAGATGTTCGATCACGCGCATGACATCCTCGCGCCGGGCGCGATCGAGCGAGGATAGCGGCTCGTCGAGCAGCAGGAAGTGCGGGTCCGACAGAAGTGCGCGACCGATCGCCACGCGCCGCGCCTCGCCACCCGACAAGCTGCGCGGCCAGCGATCAAGCAGATGCCCGATGCCCAGAAAATCGAGTTCCGCGATCCGGTCCGCAAACTCGCTGTCGGGCGCCATGCCATAGCGAAGGTTCGCCGCCACGCGCAGATGCGGGAACAGCCGGGGCTCCTGAAACACCATGCCGCCGCGTCGCGCTTCGGCGGGGATATCGATCCCGGCATCGGCATCGAACAGCGGCGTGCCGCCGACACGAATATGACCGCGATCGGGACGCAGCAGCCCGGCGATGGCGTGCAGCACGCTGGTCTTGCCGGCGCCCGACGGGCCGAACAGGATCGTCAGCCCCTCGCCCGCTGCGATCCGGCAGGCAATGTCTCGCTCACCCCGACGCAGCGAGATATCGGCGTCAAAGGACATGCAGCCCCCTGCCCGCGCGCCGCGCCAGCAATTCGGAGCCGACCAGCGCCGCCAGCGCCAGCAGCACCGATACTGCCGCCAGTCGCCACACCACGCTCTCGCCATCGGGCAATTGCAGCGCCGAATAAATCGCAAGCGGCAGCGTCCGGGTCTGGCCCGGGACGTTCGAAACGAACGTGATCGTCGCGCCGAATTCGCCGAGCGCCCGCGCGAAGCCCAGCACCGCACCCGCCAATATGCCCGGCAGGCTGAGCGGCAATGTGATCGTCGCGAAAACCCGGCGGCGATCGGCGCCCAGCGTGCGCGCCGCATCCTCCAGCCGGCGATCGACCGCCTCGATCGACAGCCGCATCGCCCGGACCATCAGCGGCAGGGCCATGACGCCCGCGGCAATCGCTGCCCCGGTCCAGTGGAACAACACGGTAGCGCCGAACAACGCCTGCGTAACTTTGCCGACCGGTCCCGACGGCGCGAACAGCAACAGCAGCAGCCAGCCCGTCACCACCGGCGGCAGGACCAGCGGCAGATGCACGATCCCGTCGAGCAGCACCTTGCCGCGAAACCGCCCGCGCGCGAGCAGATAGGCGAGCGCAAACGCCACCGGCAATGTCGCGAGGATCGCCACGCCCCCGACCTGAAGCGACAGGAGGACGATGGTCCAGAACTGGCCATTGTCCATTGCTCAGCCCGCCATCGGTACAAAGCCGTGCCGCCGAAATATGGCAGCGGCGTCGGGCGACAACAGGAATCGGCGAAATGGCTCGGCGTCGGGATCGGTCGAGGCGCGGAGCCGCGCGAGCGGATAGCGGATCGGGGGATGGCTCTGCTCCGGGAATGTGCCGACCACGCGCACCTTGTCCGACGCCGCCGCGTCGGTCGCATATACGATGCCCAGCGGCGCGGCGCCGCGTTCGACCAGCGCCAGCGCCGCGCGCACATTCTCTGCCCGCGCGACACGCGGTTCGAGCGCCTGCCACTGGCCGAGGTGCTGCAGCGCCGCCTTGCCATAACGCCCCGCCGGAACCGCATCGGGATCGGCCATGGCGAGCCGGCCGTCGGCGCCCAGCAGTGCAACAATATCGCTGCCACCCGCGCCGTCGTCGGTCGTGGCTAACCCGACGCGGGCGATCAGGACCAGGCGATTGGCCAGAAACGTCGTACGCGTGCGGGGCGCGATCGCCCCCCTGCGTTCCAGATCGTCCATCCACGCCTCATCCGCCGAAACGAACAGATCGGCAGGCGCGCCATTGGCCGCCTGTCGCGCCAGCGCGGAGGACGCCGCGAAGCTGAGGCGCGGACGCGCATGCCCCTGCGCTGTCCAGGCATTGGCGGCTTCGGTCATCGCTTCCTGCAGGCTCGCCGCCGCCAGCACGACCGGCCCCTCACGGCTACGCTCCGGCGACCATAGCAGCGCGGCGATTGCGGCGATGGCGATCGTGACCGCAACAGCGGTCAACGCCGTCCGCACGGGTCTGCGCGCCTTCACCGCGCGGTTCGCAAGCCGCTTTCCATCATCGCCCGCATAGCCAAGCTATATTCCGCTGTATATAGCTCAGGCTCCGTCGACAGGAGGCCGCCATCGCCCGGCTGAAGCTCAAGATCCAGATATATGCGGGAGAGGATATCGCATTCGGGCCGGGCAAGGCCGCGTTGCTTGAGGCGATCGACCGCACCGGTTCGATCTCTGCCGCCGCGCGCACGCTGGGGATGAGCTATCGCCGTGCCTGGTTGCTGGTCGATACCTGCAATCGTTGCTTCGCCGAACCGCTGGTGGAGGCGATCCGCGGCGGCGGCTCCCGCATTACGGAGCCAGGGCGGGCGGTTCTGAATAGCTATCGCGCGCTAGAGCGGCACGCTGACTCGTTAACGACAATGGCTGATTATCATCGCATTTCGGACAGTCTGCTACCCGACTGAGCATCGCGCCATCCGATAGCGGTTCGTCCCCTTCCTCTTTCCGGGTCCAGATCGTCGTATCGGCCGGTGCGCCATCGGCAAGTTCGGCGTCGGACCGCGCCCGTTTATTGAGCTGTTCCGCCTGTCGCCGGTTGGCGCGCATTCGGCATGGCTCGGGATCGAACGCGCTCGCGCATTGCCGCAAGTCGCTTCCCCAGTTTCGCCGGTTTTCGGTCAGCGAAATCCGCTCATATCCGCGTGAGGACGCGATTGCGCTCCGATATTGCTGCGCGACCTGTCGACCCAGGCCGGAGGCCCGACCGACGGCGCAATCCAGCGATGCCTTCGTCCCCGATCCCGGGGTGCCGCACAGCGATCCATAGTCGCTCCTGTCGGTCACAAACCCGGTTTCCTGGGGCACCAGCGCCGCTTCCTGGACGAAACCCGGAGCGCCATCGCTTTCGCGGACGATCCAGATCCAGACCTGGCCATCCGGTGCACGCGTGCTAGCCCGACCGATCACATTTTCGTGCAGGCTCAGGCGATTGAGGAGCGGATATTCCTCGCCCGGTCCCTCGCGCAGATCGGCGGTCAGCGTTCCGTCTCCCGGCAGCACCACATATTCGCGCCCGCGATCGAAACTGTCGACCGGATAGCGCGGATCGTCCGAAAGTTCGAAGCCCGCCGCGCCATCGTTCGCCGCACCGGCAAATCCGCCGACGATCGCGCTGTTGCCGCGCGCCATCGCCCACCAGTCCTGCGGCACGATCAGCATCGTTCCGACCAGCACCGCAAACACCGCCATGATGCTGCCCAGCACGCCGATACCGCGCGGTCGGGCGGGACGGCGTAGCGGAGCCGTCAGGACCGGCAACTGCCGGATCGGAACGGTGCCGCGGCCCCCGACCGCCAATGCAGAGGCAGCGGCGGGGCGCTTCGCCGTCGTCCGCTCTGCCCGGCGGCGGCGTGGCTTATGCGCCGATGCGGTGACGCGGGCATCATGTGCGCAAAACCCGCAGCCAAGGCCGAAATGGGCATGTTCGTTGGGTTTGGAGGTGCAGGGAACCAGTTGCGAAATCAGCGTGTCGAGATGGTCGCGCCATTCGGCGGCGGCGGGGCGTTTGGCTCCGCCGAGGAACGCGCGATCGAACAATGTCCGCGTTGCCCGGCGGAACGATTTGTGAATGCTCGCGGCGCTCGGCACCACATCGTCCGGCGGGCTCGCGCCATAGGCGTACAGCCCCTTCAGGATGCGTGTCTGCAGATCGGCGGGCTGCGCGCCCGCCCCCTCGCTCGGCTTGCCGGCAAAGGGATGCACGCCATTGTCGAGCAGTTGAAAGATGATCACGGCCAGCGCGAACAGATCCTGTTCCTCGCCCAGTTCGGCCGGTGCCGTCTTCCAGCTTTCGGGCGCGATATATTCATCGCTCACCTGTTCGGCCGGAATACGCCCGTCCCCGCCGATGCTGAACCCGTCGGTATCGACCACCGCCATCCAGCTGACCGAGGGATAGAAACGCAGATTCGCCGGCTTCATGTCGATCATGTGATGCCCGGCGCGGTGCAGTTCGGCGAAAACCGAAGCCAGGTTGCGCGCCACCAGCACGCGATAGCCGTAATAGTCCGACAGTTTCTCGACCCGGCGGCTGCTCTTCTGCAGCAGATTGACCAGGCTGGTCGATCGCCGGAAATCAATCTCCGGCATCACGAATCCGATGAACCGCCCGGCCTTGTCGTACAGCTTTGCCTCGGGCCAGGCGATCTGGGGATAGCGTTTGCCCTCATGCACCGCCGCCGCCAGCTCCGGCGGATTGGCGAGCATGCGGTCGACCTTGGCTTCATATCGCCGGCATTCGGCTTCGCTGTGATAGATTTTGGCCGCCGACCCCGGCATTTCGGCGATCGAATGGACCTTGCCCGCCGCGCCTTCGCCCAGCAGCCTGCCCAGATGGAGCAACCGCCGCTTGCTCCCCTTGCCCAGATAGACTTCGGTCATGTCCCGGCCACCTGTGCCCAGACGAGCGTCTTGTCGTCCGACGTGCGCTCGCGCACCGCGCTGCTGTCGAGCGTCGCGCTGAGCGCTTCCTCGCCTTCCTCACGCGTCGCGCCGGCAAGATAGCGGCCGATCGGGCGGAAGAAGGGCATGAACGGCTCATGCGCGCCCTGTCGCGCCGACAGCGCCAGATCGGTGACGCCATCGGTCATCACGAAGATCGTGTCATAGCCTTCATCGATCAGCGAAAAGCGCAGGTTGCGCCGCCAGTCGGGCTCGGTGAAGAAATAGGTCGTATCGGCATATTCGCCGTTGCGCGGGCCAGACATCTGCCAGCGTTCGCCATCGCCGCCGATCGCAAGCGCGGCGCCATCGCCGATATGGAAGAAAATCCCGCCCTGTCGCGGCAGCATCGCCGCACCGACCAGGGTCGCGTGAAACGCCTCCAGTCCCACGCCCCGTTCCTCGCCGAGCGCCAGCGCCGCTTCGCGCGCCTCGGCAATGCCGGCATGGATCGCCCGGCAAATGCCCATCAGGCTCGCCCGCGTGATCGGTTTGCGGATGCCGGCGCGCAAATGCCGGTCGAGCCGTGCGACCAGCGCGTCGCACAGCAAAGCCGCGCCTTCGCCGCCGAATCTTGCCGATCCGGCACCATCCGACACCACAGCGATCAGCGCGCCCGATTGCGTGACGTGCAGGCGATAGCGGTCCTGGCACGGGGTTCCCGTCTGCATATGCGACGGCCCGGTGATCGACGTACCCGCCATGCGCCAGGCAGGTGCCGCGAGCATCAGTCGCTCCGGCCCGGAACCATGGCCCAATCCTGCGGCGGCGCCATCTGGATGTTGTCGCTGGGCGCCGATTTCGATCCCGCACGGGCCGAACGGCTGAGCCAGAGGAAGAATTCGCGGAATGCCAGGCCCTTCAGCGCCAGCGGCTGACGCTGCGAAAACCGACCCAGCTTGTCCATATTGGCATCGCCCACGCCGACGCAGAAGGTAGAGACATGCCCCGCCTCTTCGGCGGCCCGACATTCGGCGGCGGCGGTTTCCCAATCGGCGTCGGTCGGCTCGCCATCGGTCAGGATGAACAGCCATGGCCGGTTATAGGGGATGCCGTGCTCGCGATAGCGATCCTTCTCGTCCTCGATCTCGTCGAGCGCGCGGCGTACCGCAAGGCCAAGCGGCGTCATGCCGTTGGCCTCGATCTCGGGCGCTTCGAATTCGATCGCGTCGGTCCAGTCGGTGACGACTTCCACATCCTGCGGCGCGCCGACGCGCAGCACCATGATCCGCACCCGCTGGCGCGCGACATCGTCCGCCTTCAGATCCTGTTCGAGCAGGCGCAGCCCGTCGTTGAGCGCGCCGATGGCGTTGTTCTGCGACATCGATGTCGAACCGTCGAGAACCACCACGCATGGCAGACGCTGGCTGCTGTTTTCAGCAAGTGCCACGTCGGGAATCAAATTCATCGCGCCCTCCCGCGATCGACGCCGGGAAACCCCCTCCCGGAATCGACGGTGGGCGAAGTATGAAACATGTGGCCCCCGCCTGCAAGAAGCGCCGGGAAGCGCCGCGATCCGGGCAATCGGGCGCGACGCGAGATCGCCATCGGCAAGTGTAAAATGGGTCTGGCGTGGCTATTCGCGCCTCGCTACCAAGTTGCCGGGGGACGACATGATCATCGGCATAGATCTGGGAACGACAAATAGCGCCGTCGCGATCTGGAAGGACGGTGCGCCGCATCTGATTCCGAATTCGCTGGGCGATCTGCTCACGCCGTCGGCGATCAGCATGGGCGACGACGGGTCGCTGCTCGTCGGCATGGCCGCCCGCGACCGCCAGCCGACGCATCCCGACGACACGGCAACCGCCTTCAAGCGCCGCATGGGCACGCAGGCGACCGTCCGGCTCGGCAAGCAGACGTTCTCCGCCGAAGATCTTTCCGCGCTGGTGCTGCGCAGCCTCAAGGCGGATGTCGAAAGCCATACCGGCGAAAAAGTGACCGGTGCGGTCGTCACCGTCCCGGCCTATTTCAACGACCGGCAGCGCCGCGCGACGCGCCGTGCGGGCGAGCTGGCTGGACTTGAGATCAAGCGGCTGATCAACGAACCCACGGCCGCCGCGCTCGCCTTTGGCGTACACACGCGAGAGCAAGAGCCCTTCCTCGTCTTCGATCTTGGCGGCGGCACGTTCGACGTTTCGATCGTCGAAGTGTTTGAAGGCATTGTCGAAGTGCGAGCGAGCGCGGGCGACAACCGGCTCGGCGGGGAAGATTTCAACGAAGCGCTGATCGAACTGGTCCGTCGCCGGATCGACCCCGACCGCAAGCTTGTCGGAGCCGAAACCGGGCAATTGCACGAACTACTCCGCGCCGCGGCAGAGCGCACGCGGCGCGCGCTTACCGATGGCGCTTCGGCGCCCTTCACCATCGTGCAGGGCGAAAACGAATTTTCGACCGAGGTAACCGCCGAGGAATTCGAAAATCATGTCGAACCGCTGATCGCGCGGCTGCGCGAACCGGTTCTGCGGTCGCTGCGCGACAGCAATATTCGCGTCGATTCGCTCAGTGAAGTCGTGCTGGTCGGCGGCGCGACCCGAATGCCGGTCGTCCGTCGCGCGATCACACGCATGTTCGGCCGCTTCCCCAACCACACCGTGCATCCCGATCACGCCGTCGCGCTTGGCGCCGCGGTTCAGGCGGGACTGCTCGCGCGCGATTCGGCGCTCGACGAGATTCGCCTGACCGATGTCTGCCCCTTCACGCTGGGCGTCGAACATGCCGAACGCGACGCGCGCGGCAATCTTCACGGCGGGCTGTTTTCGCCGATCATCGATCGCAACACCGTGATCCCTACCAGCCGCGTCAACCATTATCAGACGCTGCAGGACAATCAGCGAGTCGTCGAATTCGGCATCTATCAGGGCGAATCGCGCGTGGTCTCCGCCAATGTGAAGCTGGGCGAAATCCGAATTCCGGTGCCGCCGCGACCCGCCGGCCATGTCGTGGTCGAATGCCGCTTTTCCTATGATACCAGCGGCCTCCTCGAAGTCGATGTGAAGGAGCCGGAAACGGGGGAGACCCGCAATCTGGTGATTGTCGAGGAAGAAGGCGCGATTTCGGAATCCGAACTGGCCGAACGCCGCGCCGCGCTGGCCGAACTCAAAGTCTATCCCCGCGACGAGGCGGTCAATGCCGCCGTGATCGCGCGCGCCCAGCGCTGCTATGAAAGTTTCATCGGCGACCGGCGCGAACTGGTCAGCCGCTGGCTACTGCAATTCGAAGCGGCACTCGACACTCAGGATCCGAGAACGATCGCGGAAGTGCGCGAACAGCTAACCACCGCACTCGACAGTATCGAAGGCGAGCGCTTCCTGTGACGGCGCGGCGCGGCCCCTGGGGCGTGCTCGGGCTCGCGCCCACATCGGACAAGCGCGCGATCCGGCGCGCCTATGCCGCAAAGCTGAAGGCGATCGACACCGAAAGCGATACGCACGCCTTCGTCGCGCTGCGTGCCGCGCTCGATCATGCGATGGCGGAGGCGCAATGGGTCGATGGCGATACGCAGGACGATCTGCACGAGCCGCTTGCCGACGCGGCGCCGGAAGTCGACGCGGCAGATCCGGTAGATACAGACAGCGTCTCGCCTGCAACACCGCCCGCCCCTGCCCCTCAGCCCGACGCAAAGCCCGTCAGCCCCTGGGCGCCCCCCAGCAGCGAAAGCATCGACGCAGCCGGCAACGAGCTTGCGCAAATGCTGCTTGCCGAACGCGAGCATCAGCAGGCGCGACTGGCAACGCCCGAGGAAACCGAGCGCATGCTGGCATTGTGGCGCCTGATCGCCGGCGATCCACGGCTCGAACAGGTCGGCCATTATGCCGCGGCGGAAACCAATATCGCGCATCTGGTCGCGCAGAGCTTTCCCTTCTCCGCACCGCTGGTCGATCCGGTGGTCGAGCGGTTCGGCTGGCGCTACGACCATGACACGGTGCATCGCCCGCCGGTGGTGGAATATCTGCTCGCCTGCCGCAGCGACACCTTCTTCCTCGAAACGATTTCAACCCGCGGCAACGAATATCACCGCGCCTGGAGCGACTTGCGCGGAACGCTCGACAGCAAATGGGCGGGTTCGGTCAGCCGGACGCAGGTCGGCGAATTGCTGGGGAAGCTGCGGCTGGATCACAGCCGCCTCGAACCTTTGCTCGATCCCGAACGCGTGGCGTATTGGGATAAGCGCCTCAATCGCCGTAACTGGTCCGGGTATATTCTCGCGATCGGATTGGTACTGCTGTTGTTCGGCATCGCCATATTCGGCCGCGACGGCGATCCATCAAGAGAGATCAATTTGCCGCCGCCCTATCCCATGTCGAATCGCCAACTTGATCCGATGCACGAAGAAGCCGACATCGATTACGCGCTTGAGCAGTTGTTCGGTAGCGAGCTGAGTTTCAGCGACCTGTTCGATCATCCTGTGTTGCTGGCAATCGCGCGCGATTCACGCAGTGACGCGCTACGTGAGCGCGGCGATACTCGCCTGTTGCAGGAAAAGCTCCTCGCTGCATTTGCCGACCGCTATCGCAAGGTCGCGCCCTTCGCTGCCGCCGACCTTCAGCGGGAGATGGTGCAGCTGAAAATCGACCGCGCCGAATTCCTTCGCGAGGGCAACCCCGCCGCATGTGCCGCGATGTTTGTCGACCGCCCGGACGTCGACTTACCCAACGTGGCTTTTCCCGCGGAATTCGGTCGTCGCCAGCAGAGTCTGATTGCGCGCGCACTGGCCGCGACCGAGGTTGAAAACACCGACTTCCCGTCCGGTTTCAATCTGCCCGACGATGCGTTGCGCCATCTGGCGGCCGACCTCAGGCTGAACAACGCCAGTGTCATTGGCGCGCTTTCCGGGTTTGGCGAGGACAGCCGCGTTTGCGAAACATGGATCGCGCTTGATCGTTACGCGGTCGAGCGCGATCCTGAACT
Source organism: Sphingomonas sp. (assembly GCA_002707985.1). GTDB lineage: Bacteria > Pseudomonadota > Alphaproteobacteria > Sphingomonadales > Sphingomonadaceae > Sphingomonas. Next base: position 10,777 of record PAOI01000022.1, read on the forward strand.
TCTGGCGCATCTGATATGATGACGCGCAGCGCAGCATGGAAATTGCTCGGTATCGCGCCGACCGAGGATGTTCGCGCGATCCGGCGCGCCTATGCAACCGCGCTGAAAGCCATCGATCCGGACAGCGACCCGGAAGCGTTTCGCCAATTGCGCGACGCGCTGGATCTCGCCACGGCTGCCTCTGCTTCCGGCTCGCCTCCGGTTGGTGCCGAACCGGAAAACCTGGACACGCCCGCCGCCCCGGCAACAGACGCCGAAGCCGAAACCGAGCAGGACGTTTCGGTTCAGCCATATAACGACGCCGGCAGCGCCCTGATCACCATGCTCACCAGCCTGGAACCGCTGCGCGCGCCCGGCGCGCACGAGTCGCAGCAGATGCTCGCGCTTTGGGAAGTGATCGCCGCCGACCCGCGGCTGCAACAGCTCGACGCCTTCGAGCATGCCAGCCGGGTGCTCGCCGATCTTTTCGCGCGAACCTTTCCCTTTTCGGCGCCCTTGATCCATCCGGCGAACGGCTTTTTCGGGTGGGATCGCGCTCCGAACGATATTCGCCAGGACCCGGCAGCGGAATTTCTGACCGCTCGCATGTACGAGATGGACTTTATCCGGTCGGTTGAACAGCCCGACAGCAAATTCCATCGGGCGTGGACCGAACTGACGACTCCGCATGACGGAAGCGACCGGCTGGGCAAGGTTCCCAAACGGGAAATCATCGCCCTGATCGAGGCGATTGACGGCTGGTATCCGGCGGCTCGTTCCCACCTCGATATTGAGCGCGTCGGCAGCTGGGAACGCAGGCTGGAGGGAGGAAACCACACCCCATGGTGGAAGCTGCTCCTCGACCTTGGCTGGGTCTTCCTGATCATAATCGTCGTCGCGTTACTGCGGCACGCCACCGCACCGGCGGAGCCTCCGCGCACAGCATATGACCCTGTGGTGCTTCCCCAGCCCGATCCGACCCCGATGATGCCGCTTGCCGTGCCCGCCGGGTTGCGGGACCCGTCAGGCGACCGCCTGGACTACGCGCTTCCGCCCATCGACGTGCACGGCGCGCCGCGCGCTGCCGCCAAAGCTACGATCGATGCGATGCGCGACGGCCAAAACAGCAACGGTGCGGGGGGCGGTTCGTTCGGGTCCGTCAAAGCCAGCGAACCGGAGGCGCCGGACGAGCGATAGGGCGAGCTTCGCGCGAAGCGCGTTTTCCCTAGCTCTCGTCCCCCATGCGCAACGCGGCGATGAACGCTTCCTGCGGGATGCTGACCGAGCCATATTCGCGCATCCGCTTCTTGCCTTCCTTCTGCTTTTCCAGAAGCTTGCGTTTGCGCGTGATGTCGCCGCCATAGCATTTGGCGGTCACGTCCTTGCGCAGCGCCGCGATCGTTTCGCGCGCGATCACCTTGCCGCCGATCGCCGCCTGAATCGGGATCTTGAACAAATGGCGCGGAATCAGATCCTTCAGCCGCTCGCACATATGCCGTCCGCGCGCTTCGGCCTGGCTGCGGTGCACGATCATGCTCAGCGCGTCGACCGGCTCGCCATTGACGAGGATGTTCATCTTGACCAGATCGCCCGCGCGCAGCCCGATCTGCTCATAATCGAAGCTCGCATAGCCGCGGCTGATCGATTTCAGCCGGTCATAGAAATCGAACACGACTTCGTTGAGCGGCAGTTCATACGTGATCTGCGCGCGCCCGCCGACATAGGTCAGGTCCTTCTGGATCCCGCGCCGGTCCTGACACAGTTTCAGGATCGCCCCCAGATGCTCGTCGGGCACATAGATCACTGCCTTGATCCACGGCTCCTCGATCTCCTCGATCCGGTTGGGATCGGGCATGTCGGCGGGATTGTGCAGCTCGATCACCTGCGCTTCGGCCTCGCCCGCCGCCTTGGTCAGTTGCAGGCGATAGACGACCGACGGCGCTGTCGTGATCAGATCGAGGTCATATTCGCGCGTCAGCCGCTCCTGAATGATCTCGAGGTGCAACAGCCCCAGGAAACCGCAGCGAAAACCGAACCCCAGCGCCGCGCTCGTTTCCATTTCGAAACTGAACGAAGCATCGTTGAGCCGCAGCTTCGAAATGCTCTCGCGCAGCTTCTCAAAGTCATTGGCATCGACCGGGAACAGGCCGCAGAACACCACCGGCTGGACTTCCTTGAACCCCGGCACCGGTTTGTCGGTCGGCTTTTTCGCATCGGTGATCGTGTCGCCGACCATGGTCTGCGCGACTTCCTTGATCTGCGCGGTGACAAATCCGATTTCGCCCGGCCCCAGCTCGGCCAGCTGCTCGATCTTGGGGCGGAAACATCCGACGCGATCGATCAGATGCGTCGTGCCGGCCTGCATGAACTTTACCTGCTGGCCCTTTTTCAGCACCCCTTCCATCACCCGGACAAGGATCATGACGCCCAGATACGGGTCGTACCAGCTGTCGACCAGCATCGCCTTCAGCGGCGCATTCGCGTCGCCGCCGGGCGCCGGAATCCGCTCGATCACGGCGTCGAGCACTTCGTCGATGCCGATCCCGCTCTTGGCGCTCGCCAGCACGGCGTTCGACGCGTCGAGGCCGATGATATCCTCGATCTCGGTCTTCACCTTTTCGGGTTCGGCGGCGGGCAGATCGATCTTGTTGATGACCGGAATGATCTCATGATCATGCTCGATCGACTGATAGACATTCGCCAGCGTCTGCGCCTCGACGCCCTGCGCGGCATCGACCACCAGCAGCGCGCCTTCGCACGCGGCAAGCGACCGCGACACTTCATAGGCAAAGTCGACATGCCCCGGCGTGTCCATCAGGTTGAGCGTATAGCCCTTCCATTCCAGCCGCACCGTCTGCGACTTGATGGTGATCCCGCGTTCGCGCTCGATATCCATGTTATCGAGCACCTGTGCGCTCATTTCGCGATCGGTGAGCCCCCCGGTGCGCTGGATCAGGCGATCGGCAAGCGTCGACTTGCCATGATCGATATGGGCGATGATCGAAAAGTTACGGATCTTGGAACGGTCAGTGGACATCGCGCGCGCTTAGCAGGGGTGCAGGCGCTTGGGGAGAGGGATTGGTTGTATGGCGGATGGCGGACAACGCCGCGATCCGACAGCCGGGTTGCGCGCGCATCACACGCGTCGCCCGCATCGGTTACGCTGAAGCAGGGGCCGGTCGGATGCCGACCCCGCAGGACGATTCGGGGAGGAGGCGCCTCTCAATCACGCTCAATCCCGATGCTGCATCCCTTCGCGCAGCTGCTGCACCACCGCCGGATCGGCCAGCGTGGAGAGATCGCCGATCTGGTCGGCCTGCCCCTCGGCCAGTTTGCGAAGCACGCGGCGCATGATCTTGCCCGAGCGGGTCTTGGGCAGGCCCGGCGCGAACTGGATCACATCAGGGGTGGCGATCGGCCCGATTTCGCTGCGCACCAGGTCGCGCAGCTCGCGGCGCAGCGCTTCGCTGCCCGCCTCCCCGGCGTTCAGCGTCACAAAGGCATAGATACCCTGCCCCTTGATGTCGTGCGGCATGCCGACAACGGCAGCCTCAGCCACCAGTTCGTGAATGTCGAGCGCGCTTTCCACTTCGGCGGTGCCCATGCGGTGGCCCGACACATTGATGACATCGTCGACTCGCCCGGTGATCCAGTAATAGCCGTCCTGATCGCGGCGCGCGCCATCGCCGGTGAAATAGGTGCCCGGGAAGGTGCTGAAATAGGTCTGGAAAAAGCGATCGTGATCGCCATAGACGGTCCGCATCTGGCCGGGCCAGCTGCGCGTGAGGACCAGATTGCCCTCCACCGCGCCGCCCAGCACCTGGCCTTCGCCATCGACCAGTTCGGGGCAGACGCCGGGCAAGGCCAAAGTCGCGCTGCCGGGCTTGGTCTCCGTCGCGCCGGGCACCGGAGCGATCAGCGCTCCGCCGGTTTCGGTCTGCCACCAGGTATCGATGACCGGACATTGTCCGCGCCCGACCTTGTCGTGATACCAGTGCCAGGCTTCGGGATTGATGGGCTCGCCCACCGTTCCCAGCAGGCGGAGCGACGACAGGTCATGCCGTTCCAGCCATTGGTCGCCTTCGCGCATCAGCGCGCGGATCGCAGTGGGCGCGGTGTAGAGGATCGTCACGCCGAGGCGATCGATCGTCTCCCATAGCCGCCCCGGATCGGGATAGCTCGGCACGCCATCGAACATGATCGTCCGCGCGCCATTCGACAGCGGGCCATAGACGACATAGCTGTGCCCGGTGATCCAGCCGACATCGGCGGTGCACCAGAACAGATCGTCGGCAACATCGCCGCCTTCGTCCGGCCCGAACAACAGGTCATAGGTCAGGTTGGTCCACAACAGATACCCCCCGGTGGTGTGCAGCACGCCCTTGGGTTTGCCGGTGGAGCCGGATGTGTAGAGGATGAAGAGCGGGTCCTCGGCGTTCATCGCTTCGGGCGCACAATCGGCAGGGACGGCGGCGCAGGCTTCCTCCCACCAGAGGTCGCGGCCCGCCTGCATCGCCACGGGTCCGCCGGTTCGCCGCATGACGATGACCGAATGGACGCCGCTCGCCCGTTCCAGCGCGTGATCGACATTGGCCTTGAGCGGAATGCGCTTGCCCCCGCGCATCCCTTCATCGGCCGTGACGACCAGTGTCGCGCCGCAATCGACGATCCGGTCGGCCAGGCTGTCGGGCGAAAAGCCGCCGAAGACGACCGAGTGGACCGCGCCGATCCGCGCACAGGCGAGCATGGCGATGGCCGCCTCCGGCACCATCGGCATATAGAGAACGACGCGGTCGCCCCTGGCAATGCCTCTCGCTTTCAGGACATTGGCGAAGCGGCACACTTCGCCATGCAATTCGCGATAGGTCAGGGTCCGCCCCTCGCCCGGTTCGTCGCCTTCGAACAGGATCGCCGGCTGGTCGCCGCGCATGGCCAGGTGCCGGTCGAGACAATTGACCGATACATTGAGCGCGCCATCGGCAAACCAGCGGATGCCGAAATCATCCTTGTCGAAACTGCTCTCGTCGGCGCGGGTCGGAAAGAGGCTCCAGTCGAGGCGGCGCGCCTGCGCAAGCCAGAATCCGTCCGCGTCGCGATCCAGCGACGCCTGCATCGCGCGAAGCCGGTCCGCCCTGTGCAACATGGCAATTTCCCTCTCATCATAGGGGCGGCTTCGCACGAGCAAGCGCCTCCCCGTTCCGTTGTCGAGGCTGAACATGCCGCCGCGTCCTTCCACCATGTCGAGGATCAGCTGGGTATGTTGCCACGCGGCGAACTGCGCCGCCCCGATATAAACCGGGGTGGCGCCGATCGCGCCGAGCAACACGTCCGACCCGCCCAGCCGGAACTCGCCGCGCGGATAGACCATCGGACTGGAACCGTCGCAGCACCCACCCGATTGATGGATCAGCACCGGGCCGTGCCGCCCAACGATCTCGGCGAGCAGCGCTGCCGCCGCATCGGTGGCGATCACGCGCGGAACCGGTCGGGACTGCGACATGTTCGCCCCTCGCTTCGAAGCGCCGCCAGCCCTTACTGCGTCAGGTCCAGAACGATGCGCCCTTCGATCTGGCCCTTGTGCATCTTGTCGAACACCGAATTGATGTCTTCCAGCCTGGCGGTTGAGATCGTCGCCCTGACCTTGCCGTCGGCTGCGAAATCCAGCGATTCCTGCAGGTCCAGTCGCGTGCCGACGATCGAGCCGCGCACGGTGATGCCGTTCAGCACCATGCCGAAGATATTGAGCGGAAAATCGCCCGGCGGAAGGCCATTGAGCGCCACGGTGCCGCCGCGCCCGACCATGCCGACCGCCTGTTCGAACGCCTTTTCGCTCACCGCCGTCACCAGCGCGCCGCGCGCACCGCCGCCGGTCAGCCGCTTTACCGTGGCGGCGGGATCAGCCTCGGTGCGCGCGTTGACGGTCTCCACCGCGCCGAGCTTTCGCGCGAAATCGAGCTTGGCATCGTCCACGTCCACCGCGACCACTTTCAAGCCCATCGCGGTCGCATATTGCACCGCCATGTGCCCGAGCCCGCCGATGCCGGAAATGACCACCGCATCGCCCGGCTTGGTGTCGGTCATCTTCAGCCCCTTATAGACCGTGACGCCCGCGCACAGCACCGGCGCGATCTCGTTGAAGCCGATATTGTCTGGCAGGTGGCCGACATAATTGGGGTCGGCCAGCACATAGTCGGCAAACCCGCCATTGACCGAATAGCCGGTATTGAGCTGGCTTTCGCACAGCGTCTCCCACCCGCCGAGGCAGTGGGTGCAATGGCCGCAGGCGGTGTAGAGCCAGGGCACGCCCACCCGATCGCCTTCCTTCACATGCGTAACGCCCTTGCCCACGGCAGAGACGAAACCCACGCCTTCATGGCCCGGGATGAAGGGCGGCTCCGGCTTCACCGGCCAGTCGCCTTCCGCTGCGTGCAGATCGGTATGACACACGCCCGAGGCCTGGATCGCCACCTGGATCATGCCGGGGCCGACTTCGGGGACGGGCACTTCCTCGATCCGCAGCGGCTCGCCGAATGCGCGGACGACCGCGGCTTTCATGGTCTTGCTCATGACATCGCTCCTGAATTTCGTTTTATCGGGGCGGCGCGGCGGACATCCGCCGCACCGCATCGGGCCATCGCCTCAGAAGAAGCCGAGCTTCTTCGCGCTGTAGCTGACCAGCATGTTCTTGGTCTGCTGATAGTGATCCAGCATCATGCGATGATTCTCACGCCCGATGCCCGATTGCTTGTAGCCGCCGAACGCCGCATGCGCGGGATAGGCGTGGTAGCAATTGGTCCACACGCGACCGGCCTGAATCGCGCGGCCGAACCGGTAACAGGTATTGGCATCGCGGCTCCATACGCCCGCGCCCAGACCATAGAGCGTGTCGTTGGCGATCTGCAGCGCCTCGTCCTGATCCTTGAAGGTGGTGACCGAGAGGACCGGGCCGAAAATCTCTTCCTGAAAGATGCGCATCCGGTTGTTGCCGCGAAACACCGTCGGCTTGACGTAATAGCCGCCCGCGATGTCACCTTCGAACCGGGCCGCCTCGCCGCCGGTCAGCAATTCGGCACCTTCCTGCTTGCCGATGTCGATATAGGACAGGATCTTTTCGAGCTGCTCGGAAGATGCCTGCGCGCCGATCATCGTTCCGATGTCCAGCGGGTTGCCCGCCTTGATCGCTTCGACGCGCTGGATCGCCCGTTCCATGAAACGGTCGTAGATGCTTTCGTGCACCAGCGCCCGGCTGGGACAGGTGCACACCTCGCCCTGATTGAGCGCGAACATCACAAAGCCTTCGATCGCCTTGTCGAAATAATCGTCATCGTCGCGGCACACATCCTCGAAGAAGATGTTCGGGCTCTTGCCGCCCAGTTCCAGCGTCACCGGGATCAGGTTCTCGCTGGCATATTGCATGATAAGGCGGCCCGTCGTCGTCTCGCCGGTAAAGGCGATCTTGGCGATGCGCTTGCTGCTGGCGAGCGGCTTGCCCGCTTCGACACCGAAACCGTTGACGACGTTGACCACGCCGGCGGGCAGCAGGTCGCCGATCAGCTCCATCAGCACCATGATCGATGCCGGGGTCTGTTCGGCGGGCTTCAGCACCACGCAATTGCCCGCCGCCAGCGCCGGCGCCAGCTTCCACACCGCCATCAGGATCGGGAAGTTCCACGGGATGATCTGGCCGACCACGCCCAGCGGCTCGTGAAAATGATAGGCGACCGTATCGTGGTCGATTTCCGAAATACTGCCTTCCTGCGCACGGATGCAGCCCGCGAAATAGCGGAAATGGTCGATCGCCAGCGGGATATCGGCCGCCATCGTCTCGCGCAGCGGCTTGCCATTGTCCCAGGTTTCCGCGATCGCCAGCTTCTGGAGATTGTCCTCCATCCGGTCGGCGATCCGGTTGAGGATCAGCGCGCGTTCGTCCGCGCTGGTGCGACCCCATGCGTCTTTCGCGGCATGCGCTGCATCGAGCGCGGCTTCGATGTCGACCGCCTGGCTGCGCGCGACCTTGCCGACCGATTTGCCGGTGACGGGCGAGATATTGTCGAAATAGCGCCCGTCGCTGGGCGCGGTCCATTTGCCGCCGATGAAGTTGTCGTACGTCTCTGCAAAGGGCGCGGTCATCGAAGCCGCCGGATTGGTTTGCATGTCCATCAGTTCATCCTCATCAAGATCGCCGGATGCTCCGGTCTTGGGGAGGATGGTTTCGCGAAAGGGCGGCGCTGCAAAGAGGCGCGCGCGCGACGCTGTGCGAAACTGTCTCGCTATCGAGACAGGTTGGAAGAACGGACTGTCAGCCCCGCGCCAGCCCGACCTTTTCCATCCGCCGATACAGCGTGGCCCGACCGATTCCGAGCGCTTTGGCGGCCTGGGTGGCATTGCCGTCGGCCTGCGCCAGCGCGCGTCGCAACACCGCGCGTTCCGAGTCGCGGAACGATGCCGCACGCTCGCCGCCCAGAATTTCAGCAGCGCTGCGGCACCCGGTCAGGCACGCATCGGTAAGGCTGAAGCGATGGCGCGCCGCATGCGTGGCACCGATGACCAGATCGTCGCGATCGACCGCCAGCAATGCCGCATCGCCGCCGGGAAGGTTCGCGTCGATGATGCGATGCCCTTCGAAATACCGGCGAAACACGCCGCTTTCGATCCTGCGCGCGGCATCCTGAACGATCTTCTGGACCAGAGCGCCCATCGCGGCCGTATGATCGTCGCGGCAACTGGAGATATCGAGCGCGCCCACCAACTGCCCCGCCGCATCCCGGACCGGCGCATCCATGCAGCTGATGCCGATGTTGCGGCTGGCGAAATGCTCGTCGCGGTGGATCGTGACCGGCCGCCCTTCGACGAGGCAGGTGCCGATCCCGTTGGTCCCCTCGCGGCTCTCGCTCCAGACGCCGCCCGGCGTCAGCCCGACCGCGTCGAACGTTGCGCGATCGCCTGCGCTGCTGCGCGCTTCGAGAATGACGCCGTCATTGTCCGACAGCATGACGGCGCAACCGGTGGCCGCAACGGTCTGGAACAACTGGTCGAGCAGCGGGCGCGCCACCTCCAGCATCAGTTCGTGACGCTGTCGCCGCTGGGTAAGATCGGCGCCCGAAATCAGCTCGGGCGCCCGCGCATCCCCTGCGTCTAGCCCGTGTTTCAGGCCCGATCGACACCAGCTCGCCGCGACAAAGGACTTCGCGGCACTCGAGGACGAGTGCAACACCGCCTCCACGGAATCTTCGTGCTGGCCTGCCATATTGCCAACCTAATCCATTTCGCGCCGGATGACGAGTTTCGAAACAGCAAGGTCAGGCCGGATCGGCAAGACTGGCGAGAACCCGGCGCGACAGTCGCTCGCCAGATCACGATTGACCGAGCGCCCACCAGCCGTTCAGGTGCTTCCCGATGCTGACCGATATGCAGTTCAAAGGCGCTTGGCGCGACTATCAGGCGCGGGTGCTGGCGGAAATGGACAGCCATCTCGATGACGCGCGACTGCACATCGTAGCTGCGCCAGGGTCGGGCAAGACTATATTGGGCTTGGAGTTGATGCGGAGGATTGGGCGCCCTGCGTTGATCCTTTCCCCCAGCCTGACAATCCGCAACCAGTGGCGTGATCGCCTGTTTCCGTTGTTTCTCGACGAACAACACGCTTGGGACGCCCATATCTCAACCGATATCGACGCGCCTGCGACGATGACGATCACAACCTACCAGGCGCTGCACGCTGTCCATGCCAGCGGAGCAGCGCGGTTCAATGCCCTCGTCACGGCATTGGAACATATGGGACCGATTACTTTGATCGTCGACGAGGCGCATCATCTGCGCCGCGAATGGTGGAGCGCCCTGTTCGCGTTGCGCGAACGATTGCAAGGCACGCTGCTTGTCGCGCTGACAGCGACGCCGCCCTATGATGCACCATTTTCCGAATGGGCGCGCTACGAAGCGCTGTGCGGACCGATCGATTGCGAGATTTCGGTGCCGGGACTCGTTCGCAACGGCGACCTGTGCCCGCATCAGGACTATATCCATCTCTCTCGCCCACATCAGGACGAATGGGCGCTGCTCGTTGCGCGCCGTCAGGCCATCGAGCGCCTGACCGAAGCATTGATCGCCGATGCCGGGTTGATCGACTGCCTGATGGCGCATCCCTGGCTGCGCGATCCCGAAGCGCATGAAGAGGAGATGCTCGACCGACCCGAATATCTGACGGCGTTGATGATCGTGATCCACGCTGCCGGACGGACCATTCCGCGAGCGGCGACGAAACTGCTCGGCATCGCGGACGCAGCTCTGCCTTCTTTGACTTCCGATTGGCTCGAGCGGCTTTTGCAGGGCTTGCTCGATGAGCCGCGCAGCAAGAGCGTTCTCGGGGACGAACGCTGGCGCGATCTGCACCGCGAACTCGATGGCCTGGGGCTGATCGAGAACAAGCGTGTCACCCTGCGCGAAACCAGGGCGATCTTTACTGCGGTGGCAGGCAGCGTCGCAAAGGTGGACAGCGTAGTTCAGATCGCGCGAGCGGAAGCGGAGGCCCTCGGAAACCAACTACGGCTGGTCATTCTTTCTGACCGGGTACGCGCCAACGAACTGCCAAGGCGAGCCGACGAGCCATTTTCGCCGACGAAGTTGGGCGTGGTGCCAATTTTCGAAGCGTTGCGTCGCGCGAATGTCATGCCTGATGCGCTTGCGGTCCTTACCGGGACACTGGTCATCCTGCCGACTGACGTTTTGCCAGCCTTCGATGTCCACGCGAAAGCCATGCGAATCGATCTGGCTCGGCTGACCCGTCGCGCGATTCCAGGATGCTCTGAGCATATCAGCCTGGAGGCCGAGGGCGATATCGGCCAGGCCGTCGTCACTGTGGTGACGCGACTGTTCGAAAGCGGCGCCATCCGGGTGCTGGTGGGCACCCAGGCGCTGCTTGGCGAAGGCTGGGATGCGCCGGCGATCAACAGCCTGATTCTCGCGAGCAATGCCGGCTCATACATGCTGTCAAACCAGATGCGAGGCCGTGCAATCCGCATTGATCCCAACACGCCCGGAAAGGTGGCCGCGATATGGCACCTCGCAACTATTGTCCCCGGCGCTTCCGAGGATCCGGCCATGCACGAAGGCGATATGGCACTGCTTATTCGGCGCTTCGAGGCGTTCGAGGGAATTACCAACGGCCCATGCCCCACGGTCGAGAACGGAATCGACCGACTGGCGCTCAATCTCACAACGTCTCCAGAGACCGAGAATGCCAGGACATTGGAGCGGGTTCGCGACCGTGAGGGGGTTGCGGCAAAATGGCGGACTTCCCTGGGAGGCGCGACCGAGCGCAGTCATGTCCGGCGCATCGCCGAAGCGAGCTACGCGCCCCGCGCGCTGGCATGGCACGACACGTTACATGCGTTGGTGGTCTCGGGGGTCAGTGGTGGCGCCCTCTCCGGAACGGGGGTCGTCCGTCAATTCATTGGTACAGGCAACTGGGTAACGCTGCCGATGATCTTCTTTGGCGCGACCTTCCTCTACTCTTTGCCCAAACTCTCGCGCGCTGTGATGCTATGGCGACGAAATGGCACTCTTGAGCGGAGTCTGAGGCAAGTCGGCGAGGCGCTCGTCGCCAGTCTGCACCATGCCGGGAAGTTATCGCGGGATGAGAACGGTTATGAAATTCTTGTCCAACCGACCCTCACAGGTCGCGTCGAGGTGATCATCGATGGTGCCACCCGTGCAGAGGAGCGCACCTTTCTCGACGCACTCGCCGAAGTGCTAGGGCCAGTGCAGAACCCGCGTTACCTGCTAGTTCGTGAAAGCCGATTGTGGCGAGGTCATCGCGCCGACTATCATGCTGTACCCACGCTCCTGGGTGCACGCAAAGAAAGCGCCGAGCATTTCCTTCACCAATGGCGGCAGCGCGTCGGAACGTCGAGGCTGGTCTATACCCGCACCGGCGATGGGCGTCGCACGCTGCTCCGGGCGCGCATTAATTCATTCGCGGCCGGCATGCAGCGGTTTTTCCAGCGGCGATCCGTCTGGATGTAAGACGCCAACGTCACGACGCCGACCAATTTATGAATCACCGTATCCAGGACGCTCGGCGGCCACCCCAACCTCTGTCCTACAACAAATGTTTCTGATACGTTCCGCCCCGATGCTTCCCCCGACCCCGCACCCGATCCTCTACTCTCGCGCGCACGCCTACGCCCACGCGCCTGCATCCCTCCGCCCACGCGCGTATAGGTGCGAACCGGTGCGAACTTTGCACGTAAAATTGCGGTTTTTTGGGCAGGCTACCCGCCCCTTCCTCTGGCCCGGCAGCGTAATCGCCCGGCCGCTCGGACGCATTCCGCGCCTTGGCCATATACGGAGTCTTAACGCTGTTTCGTCAGAATGCGTCGATGATGTTGCCGCGATCGCATTCCGAGCTTGAAACGCTACAGCATCGGCTCGACTGGTTCCCGCGGTTTATCACGGCAGCTGCGATACTGCTGATCGGGCTCCGCCTTGCCGGGCTGGTTGCCTATGGCCCGCTCGATATTTCTCTGATCTGGTTTGAATTCATCACGGTTGTCCTCATCGTGATAGCTGTCACCGTTGCCACGCCCATGGGTCGACGGCTGGTACAGGCACGCACGGAAGCGGCGCAGCGCGCCGATCACGAACGCCGCAATGTCGAACAATTGCTCCAGATGACCAACATGCTGCAGAGCGCGCGCGGTGCGAGCGATTCCTATACCGTGCTTCAGGCGACGGCGGAAAATCTGCTCGATGGCTTTGGCGGCGGGCTTTATGTCTTCAACAACTCGCGCGACCGGCTGGAGCTCACCCTCAGCTGGGGCTGGCCGGAGGAATCGCCGCTTCCCACCGCCCTGTCGCCGGACAATTGCTGGGCGCTGAAACGCGGCAAGCGCCAGCTCAATCATGAAGGTCGCGGCGCGATCCGCTGTGAGCACCACCAATCGAACCTGGCCGTGCTCGAAATCCCGATGCTGGCGCATGGCGAAATTCAGGGTCTGCTGAAGCTGACGCCGATTGTCGGGCAGGATGTTGCGGCGTTGGCGAATATCGAATCGACTGCCGAGGCGCTGGCCGATGCGATGTCGCTCGCCGTGTCGAGCATCCGGTTGCGCGAAACGCTGCGGCATCAGGCGCTGCGCGATCCGCTGACGGGTCTGTATAACCGCCGCTACATGCAGGATGCGCTGGAACGGCTCGCCGCTGTTGCGGATCGCACGCGCAGTTCGCTGTCGATCATCATGGTCGATCTCGATCATTTCAAGAAACTCAATGACGAGCATGGCCATGCCACTGGCGACGCGGTGCTACGCGACGTGGCCAGTGCGCTGATCGCGTCGCTCCGCAGCAGCGATGTCGCCTGCCGCTACGGCGGCGAGGAGCTGGTGGTGTTGCTGCCGGACTGCAGCCTCAGTCAGGCGACCGAAAAGGCCGAGGCGATGCGCGAGCGGATCGAAATCCTCTCGTCGCGCTATGACGCGTCGATCTCCGCATCCTTCGGCGTCGCGGCGATTCCGGAAACGCACCGCACACCCGAAGACGCTCTGAAATCCGCCGACGAAGCGCTGTATCAGGCCAAGGAGGCGGGCCGGAACCGGGTCGTCGCCGCGTCGATCACCGGACGTCCCACGCCGCTGATGGCCGCCGAATAACCCTCCGCCACAAGGGCGCGGTTCAGGCCCCGCTCCCCGTTCCGGCAATGCGGACCGGCGCCTTTCCCGCGGTATCGCTTGCCCTTGTTCGAATGGCGGCTAGGCTGCGCGCAGATTCGAGGAGAGGCGCATGCGCCATATCGCAGTAATCGGTTCGGGCCCGGCGGGCTATTACACTGCCGAAGCATGTCAGAAGGCGTTTGGCGAGGATGTTCGCATCGATGTGATCGATCGATTGCCCGTCCCCTTCGGCCTGATCCGCACCGGCGTTGCGCCCGATCACCAGTCGATCAAGAATGTATCGCGCCGGTATGAAGCAGTCGCGCTGACCGACAATGTCCGTTTCGTCGGCAATGTCAGCGTGGGCGAAGATATTACCGTCGCCGAGTTGCAGGAGCTGTACGACGCCGTCGTGCTCGCCACCGGCGCTCCGGCGGATCGCAAGATCGATATTCCAGGAGCGGACCTGCCCGGCGTCGTCGGATCGGCTGCGTTCGTGGGCTGGTATAACGGCCATCCCGATCATGCCGACCTCGCCCCAGCCCTGCACGGTCCCGGCGCAGTCGTTATCGGCAACGGAAATGTCGCGCTCGATGTCGCGCGTATCCTGGCCAAGGCCGAAAGCGAATTCGACGGGTCGGACATCGTCCAGCACGCGCTGACCGCACTCCGCGCTGCGAAGATCGACACCATCACCATCCTTGGTCGGCGCGGGCCGCACCAGATCGCAATGACGCCGAAGGAACTGGGAGAGCTGGGCAACCTGTCACGCGCCACCCCGGTGGTCGATCCGGCGGATATGCCGCCGGAGGAAAGCGATGCCGCGCTCGATCCGGGTCAGCGCAAATCGGTGACGCATCTGCGCGGCTATGCGGCGGCTGGGGCGGCCGCCGACAAGCCGATCCGGATCGTCTTCGATTTCTACGCACGCCCGGTCGAAATTCGCGGGCAGGGCCAGGTGGACAGCGTGGTCGTCGAACGCACCCGGCTGACGGCCGATGGCCGCGCGGAGGGCACCGGCGAAACCTATGAAATCCCAGCCGGGCTGGTGGTAAGCTGCATCGGCTATCGCACGCCGGCCATCCCCGGCGTCCCTTATGACGAAAAACAGGGCCGCTTCGCCAATGACGAGGGCCGCATTGCGCCGGGCCTTTATGCGGTCGGCTGGGCGCGGCGCGGGCCCACCGGCACGATCGGTACGAACAAGCCCGACGGCTATGCCATTGCCGAGAAGATCGGCGAGGACATAACCGGCGGCAGCGGCAAGGCCGGACGACCCGGTCTCGATTCGCTGCTGGCATCACGCGGCGTCGATGTCGTCACCTTTCGCGACTGGCAAAAGATCGATGTCGCCGAAATCGCCGCTGCCCGCGACGGCGCCCCGCGTGAGAAATTCACGCGGATCGACGCGATGCTGGCCGCCAGAGGCGCGCCCGCCGATTGAGCCGCACGAACCGCTTGCGCACCGCCCCGCGCCTCGTTATAGGCGCCGCTCCAAGCTCAAGCCGGTTCGCTCCCGAAAGCGAAAAAGAGGACCGGTTCTCCGTCGGGGAGTAGCTCAGCCTGGTAGAGCACTGTCTTCGGGAGGCAGGGGCCGGAGGTTCGAATCCTCTCTTCCCGACCATTTCCTTTTATGGCGTCAACGAACGCCGGAGGCGGCGGGTAATTGCGGTGCATCGGGCGGGATCGCCGCGCCGCGCCAGCGCTCGACCGGCACCACTTCGATTTCGCCTTCCTCACCCTTTCGCCGACGGATCAAAGCCGCCTCCTGCTGGCTGGTCGTGCCGATCGTCGCGCGGGTGCGCACCCAGAATGTGTCGGAGGTAAAGGACGCGCCCCGCGGCATTGGCACCTGCAGATCGTCAAGATCCTTCTCGCTGAGAAATCCTTGCCGGTCGCGAATCTCCAGCAATCGAGAGGCGACCACGCCGTCGCGGAAAAGCAGGCCGATCAGTTCCGCATCGGCAGTGTTGAGATTGATCGCGGTCTCCCCCGGCAGGGCAGTGACGAGTCGTTCCAGCACCGCAGCTACTTTCGGATCGACTCCCGCCATCCGCAACGGGCGGAGGTCAGTCACAGGACCGGTTGCGACGATCAGTTCGATCAGCCGTCCCGCCTGTTCGGGCGTCGCACCGGCATAGGCGGCGATGTTGCGGAACAGGATGACCGGGGCCACCGATCCGCTGCGCACCATGTTTATGTTGAAGCGCCCCTGCGCGTCGGCGATGGCGAGGTCGAAACTGCCGCCTTCGATCGGCGCGCCGCTTTCGGAAAGGCGTGCCCAGGCTTCGTTGCGGTGATCCGCCGCGATCTTCTGCTCCTCGGCGTCGCGGCGCAGCGCGACGATCGCCGATAGCTCTCCCCCCCGCGCAATCGCCAGCGCGCGAGAGGCCTCCCGCATGCGCAAGCCCCGGTCGAGCGCCAGCTCTTCGCGGCTGACGAGCAGCAGCACCAATGCCGCCGCAATCGCCACGAACATCAGCACGTTGACGAGGATCATGCCCTCCTCGCCAACAGCATCGCAGCGCCGACGGGTCATTCGCCGCGCCTCGTCTCTTCCGCAACCCGCGCGGGCAAGGTGACGATACGACGCAGCGTACCGCTCCCCGGCCCCTGCCCCGCCAGTTGCAAATCGACCGACACGGCCCGCGGCCAATCGTCGGCATGATCGTCATCGATCGGCCAGCTGTCGTGCCATTCGCCGTCCCAATACCGCCAGCGCGCCGCAGTGACGCCGGGCAACAGCAATTGCGGCATGCCACCGATGGTGCGGACCATCGTCTCCCCGCTGAGGCTATAGCTTAACGTCACCGGAGCCCCGCCCATGCCCGGCGCCGCGCGCGTGAAACTGATGCCGGTCGCGGTTCCGGTGATCCGGCCACGCGCAATCTGATCGAGATCGTCGGTGACGACATAGGTCGTACGCTGAAGCTGAGTCAGCCGGTCGAGCCGCACTTCGGTGCGCCGCTGCACCCCCAATATGCCGTCGACCATCGCAAGGCCTGCCACTGCGATCAGCGCGAACAGACCCAGCGAGATCATCACTTCGATCAGCGTGAAGCCCGACTCTCGCCCGGCCTCACGCGGATGCACGCTCATGCTCCCGAACTCGCCGCCACTTTCTCAAAGCCGTCATGCGATGCCAGCAGGATCGCAAAGTCGCGCGCGACGCTGCCGTCGGTGCGGAACCGAACCGCGCCCGTGACGCAGCGGAACCCCTGGCTGGCGAGCAACCCCTCGCCGCTCAATGCGTCGCGCTGGCGAAGCGCGTGGCAGATGCTGGCAGCGTCATAGGCAAGCGCCGTGATCGTCCCTGCGCTGCCGCCGTTGCGCGCTTCATATTCGGTCGCGAAATCGCCGAATTTTTCCGGGTCGGGGCTGGCGATCCATGCACCATCGAGCGCTTCCAGCGCGTCGGGGCGATTGTCGATCGCCTGCACCGTGCCAAGCAATTGTATCCCCGAACCGCGCAGCCGCCGCGCAACCGCAAGCATCGGTTCGCCGCTGCCGGGAAGCAGCACGGCATCGGGCGTCGCATCGGCTGCAAAGGCCAATGCTTCGGATGTGGCCTGAACCACAGAGACACGCATGCCCAGTTCGGACTCCATCCGCCCGGCCTCGACCGCCGAAGCGGCGCTCCATGGCGTCCCGTCATCGACGACTGCGACTGCGCGGACGCCGCGCCCGCGCGCATAGCGCAGGATCGCACTGGTCACCTGAGACGGCGTAATCCCGAACACCCAATTGCCCGAAGAACGCTGAACCGCGTCGTTGGTGAAGGAAATGATCGGCACGCGCCCGTTCACGCGCCCCACCACCGCAGGCACTTCAGGTCCGGTGAGCGGACCCAGGATCGCACCGGGATTGCGGCGCAGCGCCTGTACCGCCGCCGCCGCGGCACCTTCGGCTGTCCCGACAGTGTCATATGCCTGTACCATGTCGGCACTTTCGGCGAGCAACGCCGCCTGCCGCATGCTAAGCCCCAACGCCGCATGCTGACCGGTGAGGGGAAGCAGCAATGCCAGCGGCCGCCGGTCCTCGCGACCTGCCGCGAATGAGGGGAGTGATGCCAATGCCGCAGATGCTGCGATTCCCGATCCTGTCGCGCGCAGCAGCCGGCGCCGGTTCATCGGCGCATCCAGGCGAAGGTTCAGTGGCACGTCGTTCTATTATCCTGTTCGCGGTGATCGGCATAGTCTCCTACGCCGTGGCAATGCTGGTCACGATGCCGGCAAGCGTGGTGTTCAAGAACCATAGCTGGCGCACCGGCGTATCGGGCACCTTGTGGTCCGGCGAAGTGGGCATCGCGGGCGGCAGCACGCTGCGCTGGCGCTTCGCGCCGCTGCGTTCGCTGACTAGCCTGGGCTTCGCTGCCGACTGGACCGCCAGCGGGCCCGGCACCGATCTGGGCGGGCGAATGCTGATGCGAACGGGCCGCGTGGTGCTGGATCAGGTGAGCGGTTCGGCGCATGCCAGCCTGTTGCAACTGGCGGGCGCGAGCCTGCCCTTTACCTGCGACTTCACGATGCAGGTGAAGATGGAGCGCATCGCGATCGGCGGGTCGGGCCAGAGGATGCAGGGCAGTGCGATCACCGATCCGGGTAGTTGCACAGGTCAGGGCGTTTCCACACCGGCCAGCCCGGTCCCTGCCCTCTATTTCGACGCACAGGCGATCGGGAATGAATCGCGGCTTCGCCTTACCCCCGCGACGCAGCGGCGCAATGCGCTGGTCTCGGCAGTGTTGCAGGCCAATGGCAGCATGGAAATCACCGCCACGCCCGAGGGCGCGACCACGCTCCCGTTTCTGGGCATCCCGCCCGGCGCAACGATCCAGACGCAGTTCTGACCGGACCGGGTCGGTCGATCGGCGCGGAGCCTGACAAGGCTTAGCAAGCCCAGTCATCACATCGTCACGAGATCGTTGAGGTTGATGATCGGCAGCAGGATCGCCAGCACCATCATCAGCACCAGCCCGCCCATCACGAGCAGCACGAGCGGTTCGGCGAGCGCGACCAGCGTCGATACCTGCGCATCGAGTTCGCGCTCAAGCTCGCCCGAGGCTCGCGACAGTGCGGGCGCCAGCTTGCCGCTGGATTCGCCCGATGCGACGATCGCGGTGAGCATCGTCGGGAATACCCCCGATTCCTGCATCGCAGCGCGCAGGCTCATCCCTTCGCGCACGCGCATCGCAACGCCGAGCGTCTTTTCGCGGACATGGTGATTGGGCGTAACCGCGGCGGCCGCCTGAAGCGCCTCGACCAGAGGCACCGCGCTGCCAACAAGCGTCGCCAGGCTCCCGGCGAAGCGCGCGGCGTTGAGCTGGCGCGAGAAACGGCGCAGCGGTGATTTTTCATTGAACAGGCGGTGCAGTGTCAGCCGGTTCTTCGGCACACGCGACCAGCGTCCCAGGATCAGCGCAGCAACCGCAATCCCGAGCAACAACCATAGCCCGAAGGTCTGGAGAAACCAGCTGATCGCGATCAGCGCGCGCGTCAGGAACGGCAGGTCCGCCCCCCGGCTGACGAACACCCGCACGATATCGGGCACGACATAGACGAGCAGCAGCACCATCATGCCGAACGACACCGTTGCGAGCAGCGCGGGATAGAGCAGCGCCAGTTGCAGCTTCTGTCCGTTCGCCTGACGATTCTCCACGAACTCGGCGAGATGCTCGAGCACGCTGGGCAATTTGCCCGACGCTTCACCGGCGGCAACCGAGGCGCGATAGAATTCGGGAAACGCCCTGGGATGCTGGCCGAGCGCCACTGCGAAACTGCGTCCGTCGAGGATCGCCGCGCGTACGTCGAGCAGCAGCGTGCTGACGGTAGCCTGTTCCGATTGCGTCGCGACGAGGCGCAGCGCCTCCTCGACCGAAATGTCCGATCCGACCAGCGTCGCGATCTGTCGCGTCAGCGTCGCAAGATTGCGCGAACTGATCCCCCGGCCGCGCAGCGCAGGCAGCACGACGCCGCGCCCCCGTTGCGATGCGACCTCCACCGAAACTGGCAGCAACCCCTGTTCGCGTAGCGTCGCGCGCGCGGCGGCAGCACTGACGGCCTCGATCACGCCCTTTTTCGCTGCACCCGATTTATCGGCGGCACGATAGGAATAGGCCGGCATCGAAGCTCCCGATTGTCAGCAGGTTCGGACATTCTCGAGCAGCACGGGATCGCAATGATCGCCATGCAGCACGGAAATATCGCCGGTGGTCTCGAGCACGACGGCATGGACTCGCGAAAGATCGAGCGCGTTCGCCTCGCGCAGCTTTGCGATGATGTCGCTGCGGGCCACGCGCGATTTGCGCATGGCGGTTTCGTCAAACTCGCCATGTCGCATCAGCAGCAATGGCTCATTACCGAGCGCCTTTTCCGCAGTTTTCGAATAGCGCCGCAACCCGGCAAGCGACGCCTGCGCGCCGAGCAGCAGCACGATCGCAACCAGTGCCTGCGCAAAAGCGCTCCACCCGCTCGCCGTAGCTGCCGTAGCGAGCAGTGATCCGACCGCCAGGGTCACGACGAAATCAAACGCCGTCATCTTGGAAAAAGCCCGCAGCCCGACGCATCGAACAACCAGAACGATCCACGTCAGAGCCAGAAGTGCAAGCAGAGCGCCGCGCAATACGGCATCGGGGAGTGGTGCAAGATCAAACATATAGCGGTTATGCACGCTTTCGTGAGGGCAATGAACCGGGGAGATGGCACGCCATCTGCTACCCCTCGTCCCGGACGACGCGGGCGATCTCTTCGACCGTCGTCGTGCCGTCCCGGACCTTTGCGATGCCATCGTCGAGAAGGCTGGGGTTGTTCGCGCGGGCGTGGCGTTCGAGTTCGGCTTCGGATGCGCCGTCATGGATCATCGACTGGAATGTATCGTCGACGGCGATGACTTCGTAGATGCCCGCGCGGCCACGATAGCCTTCGCCATGGCACTGGTCGCAGCCGACGGCGCGCCACAGCTTCTTGCCCGGTTTGATCGCCCCGCCGAGCAGCACTGCATCGGCTTCGGTCGCTTCATCCTTGCGGCGGCATTCGGGGCAGAGGCGGCGGACGAGCCGCTGGGCGCAGAGACCCACCACCATCGGCGCGAGCAGATAGCGCTCGACACCCATGTCGATCAGGCGGGTGACCGATCCCACCGCACTGTTGGTGTGCAGCGTCGACAGGACGAAATGGCCGGTCATCGCTGATCGCACCGCGACCTGCGCGGTTTCATGGTCGCGGATTTCGCCGACCATGATCACATCGGGGTCCTGACGCAGGATCGCGCGCAGGCCGCGCGCGAACGTCATGTCGGTGCGCGGATTGACCTGCGTCTGGGCGACGCCGGCGAGCTCATATTCGATCGGGTCCTCGACCGTCATCACATTGCGCTTGCGGTCGTTCAGCCGGGTGAGCGCAGTGTAGAGCGTGGTCGTCTTGCCCGAGCCGGTGGGTCCGGTGACGAGCAATATGCCGTGCGGGCGCTCGAGCAGGCGACCGAAGACCTCGCGGTCACGCTCGCTCATGCCCAGGCCGCCGAGTTCGAGCTTCATGCTGCCGCGTTCGAGCAGGCGCAGGACCACACGTTCGCCATGCTGGGTCGGGATGGTGGAGACACGCGCATCGACATCGTGACCGCCGATGCGCAGCGTGACACGGCCATCCTGAGGCACGCGCTTTTCCGCGATATCGAGCTTCGCCATCACCTTGATCCGGCTGACCAGCAACGGCGCGAGCGCGCGCGGGGGCTCGATCATGTCGCGCAGCACGCCATCAACGCGAAAGCGGACGACGAGGCGCTTTTCCTGCGTTTCGATATGGACGTCCGACGCGCCTTCCTTGATCGCTTCGAGCAGCAGCGCATTGATCAGGCGGATGACCGGCGCATCGTCGCGCGTGTCGAGCAGATCGTCGACGGCCGCAGCGCTGTCGGCGAGCGCGGCAAGGTCCATATCGCCCAGATCGATATCCGAAGACGCGCCGCCCACGCCCGAAAAGGCAGCGGCAAGCGCGGTGGCGAAGACGTCTTCTTCCACCGCGACGAACCGCGCATCGGGCGCGACCCGCTGCACTTCGAGCAGCGCATCGAGCGATGCGTCGCGCCGATGCACGCATTCGGTGCCGCCGTCAGCGCCGGGGCGCAGCAGCACCCCCTGTCGGCGCGCAAAGCCATAAGGGAGCGTGGGCGGTGCGAAGTCATCGCCGGAAAGGGCAAGTGTTTCGTTCATTGCGCGAAATCCGCCGTGACGCTGACCTGCCCCGGCGCGGCGCCGCGCTTCATGTCCAGGCGAGTGAGGTTGAGGCTGCTGGTGGACGCAAGATCGGCGATCCATGCAAGGACATTGTCGTACTTCGCCTGCGCGATTTCGACGCGGATGCCTTGCTCCGCCTCGCTGATCGCAGCGTCGATGCCGAAACGCTGCGCCGAGGCCGTCAGGATATCGCTTGCCGGGCCGCTCTGCATCGCGGGCGGCGGCGTGGCGGAAAGCGACCCGGCAGCGCGGATGCGCGCATTGAGTGTTTCATAGGTGCGGATCTGCTGCAGAGCATCGGCACGCGCCGCCTGCAGCGGCTTTACCACGCCATAGATCAGGATCAGCGCGGCGAGGAACAGGCCAAGCCCGCCGACCATCCAGCGCTCGCGGTTGCTGAGCCCTTCCCACCACGCGCCGATGCGCGCGAACATGGGTTCGATTACGGAGATGCGGACACGGCTCATGCGGCGCTCGCCGTAATGCGGAGCGTGCCGTCGGTCGCCTGCGCGACAGTGGCCGCTATACCGGCGGCACGAAGCGCGGTTTCGACGCGTGCAGCCATCCCCGCTTCGGCAGGAGCGAAATCCATCGTCAGCGTATCCGCCTGAAATGCCAGCGCCTGCATGGTAAGTCCGCCGCCGATCGACGCCAGCGCACCGGAAATGCGCGAGAGCATCGGCAGGAACGGTTGGGGCACGCCGCCCGAAGCAGCGACCGGCAACATATCGGCGACCGAACCGGCCACGTCATCGCCCAGCGCCGCGCCCGGTGCGAGTTGCGCCACCAGCGCGCGCGTTTCGGCTTCGCGGCGGTCGGCAATCACATGGAGCATCACCGTATCGCCGATCGCGATCAAGACATGCGCCGCCACACCGATCGCGAGGATGATCGCCGCGCGACGCCAGAAACGGCTCCCTGCCCCGCCGCGCGCAAATGCGCCCTGCCGCAGATCGAGCGCGGGTCTGGCAAGCTGCGCGACCATCGTTTCGCGGTCGAACATGCCTTCCCTTGCAGGCTGCATCGCCTCGGGAAACGGTTCCCCGCTATGGACGATCGCGGGACGACCGGCGGCTTCCCAGGCAGCACCAAGCAGCCCTTCAGGGCAGGCAAAGCCGCCTTCATCGGTACGCACCACCGCGCGACCGCCATCGATATCGACCCACCATTCGCCCGGCGACACCGGCGGCAGCGCAAGTGCGTCGGGCACCATCGCGGCGTGGCCAAGGCCATGTTCGTTCGCGATGGCGACCCAGCGTTCCATCACCTCACGGCGCACGACACCGACCAGATAGCGTTTGTCGCCGACCGATTCGCCGAGAGCGAGATGCACCTTGTCGATCGGATCGGCGATTCGGTCCTCGATCGCAAAGGGCAGCGCCTCGCGCCGTTTTGCCGGGGAAGCAAGCGGCAGATCGACCGCGAGCATTCGCACTGATTCGGCAGGCACAAGCAAGGTTGCAGGCCCCTCCGGCTCGACTATGCTGGGCACGCCGCCGGCAAGGCTCCACACGCCGTCGGCACGATCCGGCACCGCCGAAACCGCTTCGTCGGATGTCATCATATTTTCATCGACCGAACGCATGGGACAGCGATGCGCATAGTTTTCCAACAATTTTGTGACAGCCTGACAGCCGCACGCACTGTCCGCAAGGATTCGCCGTCGGGGGAAGACGGACTGACGCTCGTCGAAATGCTGGTCGTGCTGGTGATCATCGCGATCGTCGGCAGCATGATCGCGATGAATGTCATCGACCGTCCGGATCAGGCGCGCATCACCACGACCAAAACCAATATGAGCACGGTGTCGGCCGCGCTGAAGATGTACCGGATCGACAACGGCATGCTCCCGACCACGCAACAGGGACTGCAGGCGCTGGTCGAAAAGCCGTCGACGCCGCCGGTCCCTTCCGCATGGGCGGATGGCGGCTATCTTTCCTCCCCTGCGCTCGACGGGTGGGAACGCCCCTTTGTCTATACCAATGAAGGATCGCGGTTCACGCTCAAGTCGCTCGGTCGCGACGGCAAGCCCGGTGGCGAAGGCGTCGATGCCGATATCGAAGGCTGATCCCGCGCCGCTTTCCAAAGCTGAACGAACGCCGTTGATCCGGTTCATTGACGGTCCATATCGCGCCCGGCATCCCATGTTTCGGCGCCACAATATTGCGGTACGGATGGGGGATTATAGGGATGACGAAAGCGTTTTTCGGCTGTGCGGTCGCAACGGCACTCGCCGCGTTTGCCGCGCCTTCCGCAGCCTTTGCGCAGGACAGCTATAATCGTGAGGTGGTCATCGAAAATGCCGGCAATTCGGCGATCTACTTCATCTATTTCTCGCACAGCGACGACGACCACTGGGGCGACGACCGGCTGGGCGAGGAGGAAGTCGTCGAAGCCGGTGCGACGCGTCTGTTCGACTTCAATGACGGCAGCGGCGAATGCGTGTTCGACGTCCAGGCCACATTCGAGAATGGCGAAACCGTCGAACTCTATGAAGTCAATGTGTGCGGCGTATCGACCCTCGACGCAAACGAACAGCGTATGTGGATCGAGGAATAGTCGCTTCATCGGCGCGCGCGAGCCCCTGACGCGCTCCGGCCAACTGCCAGCATTAGCCGATGTCCGCGACGTAGCAGTGCATGAACGCGGACTGACTCTGATCGAAATGCTGATCGTCCTGGCGATCATCGGCGTTGCCGCAGGTGCCGTGTCGCTGGGGATCGGCAGCGTAACGCGCGCGCCCAATGTCGAAACCGAAGCGCGGCGGCTGGCAACGCAGCTTCAGGCGGCGGCCGACGATGCGATGCTGGGCGATCACATGATCGCCTTCACCGTCGAAAAACACGGCTATGGCTTTGCCGACTACGGCTCGGACGGGCTGGTCGCGCGCACCGGAGAAGCGTTCGGGTTTCACCGACTGCCCGGTGGGATCGTGATGACACTGAACGTCAAACCGCCGGTCGTGCTGGGTGTCGACGGCGCGGGACAACCGCTGCTCGCCACGATCGAAAGCGGCGACCAGCGCTGGAGAGTGACGTTCGACGGCCTGACCGCGAGCGCGATACCTGCGACGGCATCCGGATCATGAGCACGGGCGCCGTACAATCCGGCTTTTCGCTGATCGAGGCGCTGGTCGCGCTGTCGGTGCTGGCGATTGCCGCCGTGGGGCTGACGCGAACGGTGGAATCACACATCGATTCGACGCGCGCGCTGGAACGGCGGGCCACCGCGATGTGGGTTGCCGAAAACCGGCTGGCCGAACTGTCGCTCGGCGCGCGCGGGATGCCGGAGCAAGTCGAGATGCTCAACCAGCAATGGCTGGTGACCGCGAAACGCGAACCCACCGACGATCGCGCAATCGAACGCGTGCGGATAGCGGTGCGTGCTCCCGGCGAAGAAGCGCCACTTGCAACGCTCGATGGCTTCGTTGAAGCAGAGCGTCGATGAGTCCGCGAATCGCCCTTTCCCCGCGTCAGGCGCGTACGACACTCGATCTGCTGACCGGTGCGGTCGTCATTTCGGTCGCCTTTGCGCTGGCCGGTCTGACCTGGCGGATTGCCGGACATGCCGGCACCGGCGCGATCACGGTTCCGGCAGGCACGCCTGCTCCGGCAACCGACATTGCGCCTGCACTCGCTCTGGCACCGTTCGGCACGGCAAGCGTAGAGGCGATGCAACGCACGTCGCTGCCGCTCGAGCTGAAGGGCGTGGTTTCGGCCGTCCCGGCGTCGCTCTCGACTGCCTTCATCTCTGTCGAAGGCGGGCC
Source organism: Sphingomonas sp. (assembly GCA_002707985.1). Classification (GTDB taxonomy): domain Bacteria; phylum Pseudomonadota; class Alphaproteobacteria; order Sphingomonadales; family Sphingomonadaceae; genus Sphingomonas. Next base: position 36,398 of record PAOI01000022.1, read on the forward strand.
GGTGGAGAGTTTCGGTGTGGGCGCGAGCATCAGCGGCGGCACGATCCGCAGCATTCTGCGCGACCGGGTGGTGATCGAAAATGGCGGACGCATCGAGGCGCTAACCTTCCCCGATCCGACGCTTTCGCCCGAACAGCGTCAGGCACAGGGCGCGCCGCAGGAGCCCCAAGGCGGAGCTGCAGCCGCGCCCGCGCAGCCCGCAAGCGCAGCCAGCCTGTTGCAGCGTTTCGATGCCACTCCGGGAGCGGACGGCTTGCATATCGGCGACAGCCCGCCCCCGGGGCTGATGCCCGGCGATGTCATCGAATCGATCAACGGCGCCGCGCTCAACGATCCGGCATCGGCCGCTGCTGCCATTCAGGCGGCACAGGCAAATGGTAACGCAAGCGTCACAGTGATCCGCCAGGGTAACCGGCTGACCGTCACCATGCCTCTCCGCTAGGGATATCTTTCGTGCATTCGATCCGCATTTCCACGCATTTCCTGGCGGTCATTGGCATGTTGCTGACGCCGCCCGCAACGGTGATGGCACAAACCGTGCCGGTTCAGGATGCCGCGGATATCGTGATCAACATGCGCGGCGTGGAAATCGCCGATGTCGCCGAACAGATTTCGCGGATCACCGGTCGGACCCTGATCCTCGATCCCGCCGTGAAAGGCGTGGTCACCGTCACGTCCGCCCAGCCGCTGACGCGAGAAGGCGTGTGGGAGCTGTTTCAGTCGGTGCTGCGCGCCAACGGCTTTGCGGCTGTGCGCTCAGGCCGTTCATGGCGGATCGTGCCGCAGGCGAGCGCCGTTCGCGACGGCGGCACCCCGACCCGCAGCACTGCCGGGCAGGAACTGACGACGCGGATGATCCGCCTGTCGAACGTGCCCGCCGGGGAGGCTGCGCGGGTCGTCCGGCCGCTGGTCGCCAATTTCGGCAGCGTCGAACCGCTGACCAGTCCCAATGCCATCGTCGTTACCGACTATGCCGACAATGTGCGCCGCATCGAAGCCATCGTCCGCCAGCTCGACGGCGATGGCGGATCGAGTTTCGCCACGATCACTCTGCGCCATGGCAATGCGGCGCAAGTAGCTGAATCGCTGCAGAATGTGATGGGCGGCGGCAACGGAGAGCAGACGGTGGGCGCCACCCGGATTGCCGCCGACACGCGCAGCAACGTCGTGATCGTGCGCGGTACTCCCGCCGCTGTGGCGGAGGCACGCCGGATCGCCGCTTCGCTCGACGAACCCGGTGGCGCCACTCCGATAACCCGCGTTTTCCGCCTTTCCTATGCCGATGCCGAAAGCGTGACGGAAGTGCTGCGCGGCACGCTGGGAGTCGAATCCGAAGCGACCAATCCGGTGGCGCGCAGCCTGTCGGGCAATGGCTCGACACGGATCAGCCCGACGCGCGCGCTCTCCAACCTTACTTCGGCCGGCAGCGCCGATGCCAACGACATGGATGCCGCCTCGCAAGCCGCTTCCGGCCAGATTTCCGCGACGCGCGCCGAAACGCCCGCCGGCTTTTCAACGCCCGACGTGACCGTGCAGCCCGCGCCGGACATCAACGCCATCGTCGTGCGCGGGACACCCGCGATGATGGCCACTATCGAGGAATTGCTGGCCGAGCTCGATGTGCGTCGCCCGCAGGTGCTGATCGAAGCGGCGATTGCCGAAATCACCGGCGACGATGCGGAATCGCTGGCGGTGCAGCTGGGCACGAGCGGCGCGGTGCTCGACGATATCGAGGGGGCGGGAACCTCATTCAGCACGCCCGGCCCGTCGCTGGGCACGATCCTGACGCTGCTGGGCGTGCCCGCCGGCCGCCTTTTGGGCGACGGCTTTAGCGGCAATGTGGCGATCGGCGACGATTTCTCGATCCTGGTTCAGGCACTGGCGACCTCGACGCGCGCCAATCTGCTTTCCACGCCGCAGATCACGGTGGTCGACAATGGCATGGGCGAATTCGTCGCGGCACAGGAAGTGCCGTTCGTAACCGGATCGATCCTGACCAGCGATTCCGGCGCGACGCCGTATACCACGATCGAACGCAAGGATGTCGGCATCACATTGCGCGTGCTGCCCCGGATCAACGCGGGCGACACGATCCGGCTCGACGTGACGCAGGAAGCCTCATCAATCTCTCCCGTACAACTGAGCAGCGCCTCCGACATCATCACCAACAAGCGATCGGTGACGACGACGGTGCTGGCCGACAATGGCAGCACGATCGTGCTCGGCGGCCTGACGTCCGACAATTATCAGCAGGTGATTTCAGCGGTCCCCATCCTGGGCCAGATCCCGATCATCGGCGAGCTTTTTCGATCGCGACAGGAAAGCCACGACAAACGGACGCTGTTCATTTTCCTGAAGCCCACCATCTTGCGCACTGGCGAGGATGCTTTGGCAGCGGCGGCGGATCGCTATGCCCGGCTGCGCGCTGAAGAGCAGGAAAATCGGGAGCATCATTCGATGCTGCTGCGCCCGCCCGCCCCGCGGCTGACGGTCGAAATCGACGGGATTTACTGAGGCGGGTCTTCGGCTTGCGATACGTCGTCAGTGGCGATCGCGACGCGAATCTGCCGCCCGCCGCGTGTGAACGATGCCGCATCGATCGCGAGCGCGTCGAGCCGCCAGCCATCGACGCTTTCGCCAATCCCTATCGTACGGCTCGATCCGTCGGCCAGCCGCACCAGCGCGACCGCCCCATCGCCCAACCGTCCGACAATGCCGATCAGATCGGGCGCGTCGGCAGGAAGCGCGTCATCCCCCGCCGCCTGCACGAACAGGCGCCGCGAATAAGCGGTGGCGATCGCGGGCGGAGGTTCGATCGCCAGCGGGCCAGTCGGCGCCGGGTCGGCGCTCGTCGGCACAGCGCGGCCGCCGGCAAGCATAAACGGCGCGGCGAAGGCCAACAGGATTACGCACGCCAGCGCGAACAGCAGGCGGCGTTCGATCACTGCCATGGCGTCACCGCAATGCCGCTCATGCGCACGCCTCCTCCCTCGCCCTGCGCGAATTGCCATTGGCGCAAGCGGACCAGCGGCGGGTCGCGACCAATCGTGTCGGCAAAGGCAATCACCGACTTTTCGGGACCGGAAATGCGAAATGCGACCGCGGCAAGCCCTTGCGGCGCGCGGCGCAGTTCCAGCATCTCGACCAGCAGGCCGCCAGAGGTGGCGACCGAACGGATCCGGTTCGACAGCGCCCGCGACGCCGCCGTCGCATCGCCCTGCGTCGCGCGCCATGTCGCTTGTACCAGCGGCTGCGCTGCGCGTTCGGGGCGCGCAGCCTGCGAGACCAGCTGAGCATGTTCCGTGCGCGCGTCGGACAGACGGTCGAGCGATTGCAGCGCCTGCGGCAGGATCAGAGCCGCGCAAAGCAACCCGCCCGCCGCGCCAGCGCCAAGCCGCGATATCCTCATCGCAGCGGCCCGGAGAACGTCACGATCATAGTTCCATCGCCGCGCGTCTGACCGGTGACACGCAGCGCTTCGAATATCGTCTCATGGCGCAGTGCCGCACGCAGTCGATCGGGATCGGGGGCATTTGCTTCGATCTCGATCAAACCCTGCGCCGTCATCCCCACGCGCACCAAGCCAGCATCGGTCGGCAGCGCCCGCGCCAGCGCCTCCAGCACCGATCCCGGCACCGGGCGGGCAACCATATTCGCCATATCTTCACGCGCCACACGGTCGCGTTTCTCGCTGGAAAATCGCGGGGCAAGCAATGCGCGCAATTTCGCATTCTGCGCTTCGACGGACGCAGCCGACAGCGAAGCGCTGATCCAGAGCGCCAATGGTCCCGCCGCAATAAGCAGCCCGGCCAATGCAGCGACGCGCCAGCCATGCGGAGGTCTCGCTTCGGAGCGCGTTTCCCGCGCACGGAGCCCGGCGAGCAGTTGGCTCACCAGGCTTTCGCGCCGGGGCGCGGGTTCGGAATCGGGCCAGAGCTCCATGCAGCGGCGCTTAGCCCAATTCCGGTCTCAGCGGTATCGCGACCTAGTTGTTGCGGCTGACAGTATAGGCCGTCCCGTCGGCAGTGAAGGACACGAGATGCTGTGTCCCGTCGGTGCAGGTCGCGCGCCAGGTCGGAAGCCCGTCGCGATCCGAAACGCGTTCGGATTCGGTCACGCCCTGGCATTGCAATCCGGCGTCGATCAGCGCACGGACAAGCACGACATTGCGCGTATTGTCGTTCATTTCAATAATCGCGGATTGCACATTGGTCGCCATGCCATTGTCGATCGCATCGTTGGCCACCACAGCGTTTTCGGACGGCAGGGTGTTGGTTTCCGGCGATTCCCCGCAGCCTCCAAGCGTCAGTGCAGCGGCGGCGGTGGCGGCGAATATCCAGCGTCTCATGTCTTCACTCCCAAATAGCCGCATGCGCATAAGCACCATGCGGCGCGACTCCTAACCTGCTCAACGGCGATAGGCGTTCGGAAGTTGCCCGTCTGGCGGAGTCAGATACCGGTCACGCAGCAATTGCTGGCGCGTTTCCAGCGGCTGGGCGACGCCATCGATATAGACGGCAACGGCCGTGCTGCCGATTTCCAACGGATCGCCGTCCCAGATCACGACATCGCCCTGACGCCCCGGTTGCAGCGAACCGAACCGGTCACCCATACCCAGCGCTTCAGCAGGGCCCGAGCTGATCGCGGCAAAGGCATGGCCCCAGTCGAGCCCGGTGGCACCCGGCACACGCGAGAGGCCGACCAGATTGCCGGCATATTGCTTTACCCAGCGCGCCTGATGACTCTCGTCATTATTGATCGTGCCGATCGCGACGGTAACGCCTGCCGCCTGCATCCGGCCGATGTTCGACTGTGTCGAGGCGAGGCTTTCGAACGAGGAAGGAAGATCGGCCAACGGCTTGGCGATCACCGGCACGCCTGCTGCCGCGATCTGCGGTGCGACGGTCCAGCCCTCGGTCGCGCCGACCAGCACGAGTTTCAGACGTGGGAACTCCTCGCGCAGACCCAGGATCACCAGAATGTCGGATCCTCGCTCGACATGGACCATCAACGGCACCTTGCCCTGAACCACCGGCACCAGCGCGGCGGCATCGAGCCGGGTCAGGAAGGCGTCGGGCCCGCGATCGGCAAAGCTTGCCGGATTGCGCGCATAATCCTGCGCCTCCATCAGCGCGTTGCGCAAAAAGGCATAGGCCGCAGGACGGCTGCCGCCCGCTTCACGCGACCCGGCCTCGCCATATTCCATGAACTGGAAAGCGCGCGGCACGGTGACGGCATCCATATCGGCGCCGAGATCGATGATCGCTCCCTGCCCCGCGAACATGCTGCTGCCGGTATCGGGAGCGACGACGGCGCGCGTGATCCCCTCGGCACGGTTGAGCGCGAGCGACGAAGTGCGCGGATTGACCGCAGGCGTCACGTCGATCGCTGCGTGGAACGGCGAATCCCCGGCCGCAGCGTCGTTGGTCTGACTGACCCCTGAGATTTCGACGATGCCCAGCCGCGTGAAGCCGGCGAAGATGCCCGGCGTCACCCATTTGCCGCCGGCGTCGATGGTTTCCATACCCGCGGGCACGGCAACCCCCTGCCCCGCAGCGACCACGCGACCGCCGCGAACGATGACGGTGCCGCCCTCGATGGGGCCGTCACCCGTCCCGATCACCAGCTTTGCGTTGACGATCGCCACATCCTGCGCTGCAGCGGGAGCGAGCGGCGCGGCGGCGATGGCCGCGGCCGCGAAAAGAAGACGCCGGATCAATTGAAATTCCCCCCGCCCGGCTGGCCGAGCTCGAAATCGGACACCGGCCTGCGGCTCGGGTCGTTCATGTCATACATCAGCGCGCCGTCGATCCAGACGCGTTCGGGCCGCGTGTAAACACTGAACGGATTGCCGTTCCACAGCACGATGTCGGCCATCTTTCCGGGCTTCAGGCTGCCGGTCTTGTCGGCAATGCCCAGCACGCGCGCCGGATTGATCGCCGCCCAGGTCCAGGCCTGTTCCTCGGAAATATCGATACCCGCACGCCTGCCGGCAGCGCGCGCCTTGGCGACTTCCTGATTGAGGCGCTGGATGCCGTTTTCGTCGTCGGAATGAATGAGCGCGCACGCGCCCTGATTTTCCAGGATCGCCAGATTGGCGTCGGTTTCGTCATAGGCTTCCATCTTGAAGCCCCACCAGTCCGCCCAGACGGCGGCGCACGTGTCGTTTTCCTTGAGGAGATCGGCGATCTTATATGCTTCCACCGCATGGTGAAACGCGGTCACATGATATCCGAATTCCTTCGCCATATCCATGACCACGGCCATTTCATCGGCGCGATAACAATGGTTCTGGACCAGGATTTCGCCGTCGAGCACGCCGCGCAGCGTATCCATGGCAATATCGCGTCCGGGCGGGCTTTCGCCGCCTTCGCGCTCATATTTATCCCATTTGCGATCATATTCCTGCGCGCGTGCCCAGGTTTCGCGATCGACCGCGATATTGCCCATCCGCGTCGAAGGCATCCGCCCGCGGCTGCCATAGACGCGCTTGGGGTTTTCGCCGCACGCCATTTTCAGGCCATAGGGAGCGCCGGGGAACTTCATCCCCTGCACCGTGCGGGCATAGACATTCTTTACCGTGACCGAACGCCCGCCCATCAAATTGGCGGAGCCGGGCAGAATCTGAAGCGTGGTGACCCCGCCATTGACCAGCGCGCGGGCAAAACCCGGATCCTGTGGCCACACGCTATGCTCGGCCCAGACTTCGGGCGTGGTCGGGCTGGTCGCTTCATTGCCGTCGGAAAGCGCTGCCACCGATGGCGAGGGATAATCGCCCAGATGGCTGTGCACATCGATGACGCCGGGCGTAAGATATTTGCCCGTCCCGTCGATCACGGTCACGCCGGGTTCGGCGGCGATATCGGTGCCCACCGCCACGATCACGCCGTCACGAAACAGGATCGACCCGTTCTCGATCCGGCCACCCTCGCCGTCGAAGATCGTCACGTTGGTCACCAGCGTGGGAGCGCCGGGATAGCGATGATAGGTGGAGGGATAGGGATCGCGCGAATAGCGCTGCACATCCTTGGTCGATGAAGACGAAGCGTTCGTGCTGCCCGCACTCTGAGTTCCGCCACCGTCCGGCGTGCATGCCATCAGCGCGGCCGCCGCGCCGATCGCGATCGTCATTCGCAACAAGATCAGATCTCCCCACACGCCCCCGTCAGCGGGAGCCCCGGACATTGTCTCGCGCGTCAGCCCCGGAATGGCAAGCCATTGCGGAGAGGCAAGAAGGTTGCGCTACCGGACTTCACTTTCCGTTTCCCGAGCTGCCTTTTTTTGGCTAGGCTAAGGTAGCCAGGGTCAGGGGCCAAGAGGCGTGTCGACAAAAGACGTAATAACCAGAGAGAATAGCGAAGGCGGCACAGAATGGCCCGCCGGCGTGATAGCAACCCTGCTGTGCGCATTATTTGCGGTTTTCTGCAGCCTAATTTCCGTAATGGGGTGGATACTGCATTTTCCCTGGGTTGACGAATGGACCCGCCACTATCTCACGATACGTCCCTTAACTGCTCTGGGCTATTGCGCGCTGGGATCGGGCATCATGGCGCTCGTTTTCGGCCGTCATAGTGTCGCCTGCGGCTGCTGGATCGTCACCGCCTTCATCGCGTTGCTCTCGATCATTCAGGCCGCGATCGGCGGCGCCCCGGTATTCGGGCTGTTCGGAAACCTCGCTGCCGGTGCGGCTACGGGCCTGCCGCTGGAAAATCCGACTGCCTTGTTCGTTCTCCTTACACTCTCCGCATTCGCATCCTGTCGCGCCGCTCTGATCAAGAACGAAAACAGGGCCGTTTTCGCCAGTACGGCAATTGCCTTTTCGGTTATATCCATACCCTTGGCGCTCCTGTCTTCGCACAGGGCCGGAGAACAAGGATTGTTCGCCAATTCGATCCCCGGATCATTGTCTGCGCTGGCGATCGCTGCCGCACTGATAATCTGGAATTGTCGCCTGACGCTGATTGAAGGTCGGGCGGAACCCGATCCGTCCTGGCGGATGGCCCGCGTGCTTCTGCCGGTCATGCTGCTTTTGCCTGGACTGCCGTCGCTGATCGAAGTGCTGCTGGAGGACCGCTCGCTGCTCTCCCCCGCATCGCGCGAACTGACGGTAGTTATCGGCAATATCCTCATCATCGCCGGTTTCTCGATATGGGCACTGCGGCGCGTCGGGACGGACCATGAGCGGATGGCCGATCTCAACCGAACACTCGATTATGCGTCTATCGTCACCGTCGATCAGGAAGGCATTATCCGGCACTGGCCGAGAGGATGCGAACAATTTTACGGATGGTCGGCCGCCGAAGCGGTAGGCAAAAACAAATATGAGCTGCTCCAGTCGCGATGCCAGTCGCATTGGTCATCCGGCCTTCCTCAGCGGCCGCCATCGGATACCCAGGAACTGGTCGAGGTTCGCAAAGACGGGACCGAAGTTTCGGTGGTCGAACATCTCAACCATTTCTCGGGTCAAAACGGGGATTTGCGTCAGGTTTTGACCATGATCGACGTATCCCCCACCGCAGAAGCGGTTCGGGCGCTCCAGGTGAGCGAGGAGCGGCTCGCTGCTGCGACCGCAGCGCATCAGCTCGGCGTGGTGGATTTCAACGTTACCACCGGAATGTTCGAGTGGTCCCCGGGGGCGGAAAGCCGCCTGGGTCTGAAGCCGGGAAGCGTTCGCGACTTCGAAAGCTGGCTGACCATGGTCGATGCGGAGGACGCCGCACACTTTATCGAAACATTGCGACATGTGATGGACGAGCAGGCGGAGTATTTCAATTATCGCTACCGCTTTCTTCCGCCCGATGGCCCTCCGCGCTCGATCGAAGGGTCGGCGCGCGCCTATTACGATGCCGACGGCATGCTTGTCCGGATCGTTGGCGTCATACTCGATGTGACCCAGCGCGCAGAAAGCGAGGAAGCGCTGCGCGCAAGCGAGGCGCAGCTACGATCGATCTTTGACACGGTCCCGGATCCGATGGTCGTGCTCGACGCGAAGGGCAAGATCGAGCGGTTCAGCTCGGCCGCCGAAAAACTATGGGGCTATTCGAGCAGAGAGGTTATCGGAAAACATATATCGCTCCTGATTCCGTCGGCGACCTGGGACGAGGCCGAAGAAGCAGGCGAACAACCCTATCTCCTCCGCCGGGCGAACAATTTCGTCGATCGCGCGGTCACCCTCACAGCGAAGGCGTCTTCGGGTCGGCTCATCCCGGTGGAAGCCCGGACCAGTGCGGCAAAAGCGGGCGGTCAGACGCTTTTCACTGTCTTCTATCGCGATCTGAGCGAACAGTTGGCAAACAAGGAACGGATGAGCGACCTCAACGCCGAGCTGGCGCATGTGTCGCGCCAGAGCGCCATGAGCGAGTTGGCGGCCGATCTTGCCCATGAACTCAATCAACCGCTCAGTGCCGCGGCCAATTTCCTCGCCGCAGCCCGAATGCTGATCGACAGCGACGGCGAAGCCGAGCGTGTCAGCGACCTGCTGCGCATGGGCGCAGAGCAGACCCAGCGTGCCGGACTCATCATTCGCCGGCTGCGCGAGTTCCTGGCCAAGGGCGAAGTTGAGATGCGCGCCGAAGCGCTCGAGCCGACATTGCGGGAAGCGGCGGAACTGGTCCTGCTCGGCACCGGGCAGTTCGACATTCAGGTGACCTATGACCTCGACCCTGCAGCACGGCTGGTATTTGCAGACCGGATTCAAATTCAGCAGGTGGTTGTCAATTTGTTGCGCAATGCGATGGAAGCCTTGCGCACTTCGCGCAACGACAGCCGACAGATAGAAATAGCGTCGCGCAAGCTGGACGACGAACAGGTCGAAATATCCGTATCCGATAATGGTCCCGGCATTCCCGACGCATTGTTGACGCAACTTTACGCGCGATTCACTTCTACAAAGGATGGTTCCGGAATGGGGATTGGACTTTCGATCAGTAAGCGTATCATCGAAGCACATGGTGGAACATTAGGCGCCGAGAACAGGCCGGGGGGCGGAGCGAAATTCTGCTTCACCCTACCCACCGTGGGAGAGGTGGAGGAAGTATGACTCGTACCATTTACATCGTCGATGACGACGATGCCGTTCGCGCGTCATTGCATGGGCTTTTGTCGGTTCAGCCGGATCTGGTAATTCGAGGGTTTCGAACCGGAGATGCCTTTCTGGAAGAAGTGCCCGAACTCGACCCCGGCGTGGCCTTGCTCGATTTTCACATGCCCGGCTCCAGCGGCCTCGATGTTCTGAAGAAGATCGGCGACGATGTCCGCTTCGCACCCGTCATCCTCACCGGACAGGGCAATGTCACGCTCGCCGTGGAAGCCATGAAGGAAGGCGCGCTCGACTTTATCGAAAAGCCTTATGAAGCCGAGGAATTGCTATCGATCGTCGGTGCGGCCTTCTCGCGGCTGGATCAGGACAGTGTCGAAGCCTCTCGCGTCCAATCCGCGCAGGCAAAGATCGACAAGCTGTCGCCGCGCGAAACCGATGTGCTGAAGGGATTGATCGAAGGCCGTTCGAACAAGATCATCGCCTATGATCTGGATATCAGCCCGCGCACGGTGGAAATCTATCGCGCCAACCTGATGGAGAAGCTGGAAGTGCGCAGCCTTTCGGAAGCGTTGCGGATTGCTTTCGCTGCCGGACTTTTTCCCAAGGATACGCCCTGAAACGCCCGCTGGCGGGTCAAGTGACGTTCAGCCAACCCTGGACCAGTTCCACAATTTGAACCGCAACCTGCCCGCGCGGCAAGTAACGAATGCGGCCGTCACTCGCCGCCTCTTCGGGTGGTTGATGCGATATGATGACGATGTCGCTCCAGCGGGGTTGCGCAAGGAGCCGGTCCCGGTCGCCATCTGGCAGACGCCCGAGCGTGTCGTCGTCGAGTACGAGGACGGTGCGCTTGCGAACCATTCTTGCCAATACGCGATCGTCCGGGTCGCGAATGCTGATCACATCGACGCCAAGAAGCGACAGCCGCGCGGCGAGAATGCTGCGCAATCCCGGGTCGGCGATGTTCAGAACGAAAAGAGCGCTTGCCGCCAACACGCGTTTTCCCAAGAACCAAGCGATTTCGACGGCGGCCTACTCCCCGATGCCGACGCAAGTCGATATCGGGGATGTACCTAGCGACCAGCGAACAATGCTGAAACGAACGCCTAAAAGCTCGCCGAAAGAGCGGCGTAGCCATAATGCGTATCGCCATTGCCCGACGCATTTGGCGCGTCTTCCAGGAAGCGGCCATTGGCGAATACCGCACCGCCCAGTTCGAGCCGGAGCCGTTTCTTGATCAGCCAATAGCGGGCGCGTGCTTCGACCTGGGTTCCGGCATAGGTGCCGGCATTACCGCTGGCGTCGCGCACGCCGGTCTTGGCGAAGCTGTCGGTTTCGCTGTCGAGCCATGCGCCGCGTACCGCCGCGAAAAAGTCGAGGTCGGCCGCCGGCTGGAACGAAAAACGCACGCCGGGCGAAACGATGTTGTTCCAGCTGAGCGGGCCATAGATTCCGGTCGGGCCGAATGGCGTGCGGCGCGCACCGTACAGCATATCGAAACGGCCGAACTGACCGGCATCGCGGCCGTCGCCGGTGGCATAATCGAATTCGAGCGCAATCCGGGGTTTCATCGACCCGGCAAAGGACCAGCCCGCTTCGATATGCGCGAAGGCTGCGCCGACATCGATATCGGTGGTATTCGAAGCGGCCGAACTGCTGCGGATCGTGCCGAACTGGCCGGCGCCCTCGATATCGAAGTCCACGCGACCCGTCGTCGGCTTGCGATAGAGGCGCGCGCCGATCGTCGTCAGATGCCGGTTCTTGGTCGCGCTGTCCGGCGTATCATGCTCGGCAAGGCGATAGACATAGATTTCGCCGGACGTCGCGGAAAACAGCCCGGCGCGGGCGACATGCGCACCGAATATCGTCACGCCGTCGGACACGCTATCCAGCGCGACCTTGTTGTCGCGCAGTTCAGCGGCGCTGGAAGGCCGCGTATCAAACGGGTGCGCCCAGAATCCGGTTACATTCGTCCCGCCGGTCTTCCAGTTCAGCTGCGCTCCGGCATAGCTGACGATGTTGTTGGCATAGCCGGGGGTGCCGATCAGGCGGCCCGATCCGATCGATTGGGTAAAGCGACCCGCCTTCAGGCGCGCTTCGCCGCCCATCGGCGCGAAATCCACTGCAATCCAGGCCTGTAGCGGTTCGAGCGCGTTCATGCTGCTGCTGCCCGCAACCGAATCGCTTTCGATCGAAAGCGCGCGCGAATCGCGCAGTTCGCCACCGATCGCGATTGGACCGAAATCGGCCTCGGCACTCACCTGAAGCCGCGAGGTCAGCAGAAATTCCCCGTTTGCCGATCCGGGCCGGAACTGCCCGTCGATCGCTTCGGCAAGAACGCGCAGATCGGCGTCAATCGAAAGCGTCGTGCCGCCGTCTTCGACGGTCTGCGCCTGAGCCGCCGTGGCGCAGAACGAAACTGCAATCGCCAGCGCGGAGGCACGCAACATCGGCGCCTGGTGAACGGGCTTGAAACGCATTCATATTCTCCTGTCGGATGTTCGCATTAATTATAGGAACATATCGAGCAGGCAGCGCTCCACGCGTCATCCGTGAAACTACGGTCGGCCGATTAACGCCTGAATCGCATTGTAATTCAAATATATAAAGCAAAGCCGTCGATTGCTCGGCGGTCAACCTTTGTGCGCAAAACACGTCAGCATGCACAACCGTCCTATAATGCTGCTGATTTCTCGATTTCGTTGCTAACCCAAAAAAGCCGGAGCCAACCATGCTCGCACTCTTTTCCAATCTGCGCATTTCGGCGAAGATCCTTCTCGGTATCTCGCTGCTGGCGTTGCTTTCCGTTTTTGTAGCCGGGCTGGGAGCGGTGTCGCTGAACACCACGGCCAAAGAAGCCCTGACGCTGTCAGACCGCGACGCCGAGGCGATCCGCCTGGCGGGTGTCATCACCACGTCGCAAAATCGCGCCGAGCGCCTCTGGCTTATGTCGGTGATCGAACATGACCGGGCGGACTTCGAAACGATTGTCGGCAATGTCGAGAGCACGTTCGCCAAAATCGATGAATCGGTCACTTCGCTCGAAAAACTGATGGGCGAGGATCAGCGCGCAAAGTTCGTCGAGCTGCGCAGCGCGCTGGAGGAATATCAGAAGCAGACGGCAAAGATCCCGCCGCTTTGGTACCAGGAGCGTCTGGGCGATGCCGAAGACGTGCTGCAGCATGATTCGAAGGAGCCGTTCGAAGCGGCAGACGCCGCCGCCAATGCGATCGCGGACTCGGTGCACGAACGCGCCGTAGCCAGCTCGGTGGCGCTGCGCGAAGATGCCAATGCCACGATCTGGACCCTGATTGTCGTATCCGGGATTGGCCTGCTGGTGATCGTCGGCATGATCTATCTGATGATCCGCAAGCAGATCACCGGACCGCTGGTGGCGATGACCGAACGCATGGGCCGTCTGGCCGAAGGCGACACTTCGATCGAAATCCAGGGCAATCAGCGCGGCGACGAAATCGGCGACATGGCACGCGCAGTGGTCGTATTCCGCGACAATGCGCGCGCGCAGGCCGCTGCCGCCGCCGAGAAGGCACAGGCTGAGGCCGAGCAGAAGCGCGTCGTCGAAACGCTTGGCGAATCGCTGCACGCTCTGTCGCAGGGCGACCTGACCGTTACCATCGTTCCTGAATTCCCATCGGCCTATGCTCAGGTACGCGCAAACTTCAACGATGCGACCAACGCACTCCGCGACCTGATCGGCTCGGTAATGGAATCGACCACCATTATCCGCACCGGCTCCCAGGAAATTGCCGCCGCATCCGAGGATCTGGCGCGCCGTACCGAAGGCAATGCCGCCAGCCTGGAGGAAACCTCCGCTGCCGTCACGCAAATGGACGATCGCCTGAGGGCGACGGCCGCCGCTGCCCAGCGCACCGTCGAACGCGCCGATGGCGCCATCGCCACCGTCACCGGCGGACGCAATGTCGCGGACGAAGCGGTTCAGGCGATGGGCCGCGTGTCGGAAAGCGCCAAGGGCATCGACAGCGTGATCGAAGGACTCGACAAGATCGCGTTCCAGACGCGCGTTCTCGCGATGAACGCTGCCGTCGAAGCCGGCCGTGCGGGCGAAGCCGGCCGCGGTTTCGCGGTGGTCGCTGACCTCGTTTCCGCGCTTGCCATGCGCGCCGAAGAGGAATCGAAACGCGCCCGCGATCAGCTGACCGTTACCCAGACCGACATCGTCGCGGCGGTGGACATGGTGCAAAAGGTCGATGGCGCGCTCCAGAACATCTCGGGCGACGTCAGCGAAGTTCACGCACTGCTCGGCAATATCGCCACCGACAACCAGGCGCAGTCGAGCGCAATCACTCAGGTGAGCGCCGCCATCGGCACGATGGATCAGACGACTCAGCAGAATGCGGCGATGGTCGAGGAAACTTCGGCGGCCGCCCGCAACCTGTCGAGCGAAGTCGTTGCACTCGCCGAGCGCGCTGCGAAATTCCGCGTCGGCAACACGCATGTGTCGGCATTGTCGGTTACTGCGGCAACGCGCTCGACCCAGCCGGCTCCGGCAAAGGCCAGCGTCAAGGCAGTCGAGAGCAAAGCGACCGCTCCGGCCAGAAGCGCTGCCGGTGCGGCAAAGACGTCGGGCGAATATCGCTCGCCGGTCAAGGCACTGCCCGGCCCCGCGCCGAGCGCCGATGGTGGTGAGGATTGGACGTCCTTCTGAACGGATAAACACCGCAACGATCGAGGCCCGGAGGCGATTGCTTCCGGGCCTCTTTTGATTCCGGTGCAGGCGTGCTCTGTGCTGTCCGAAAGGGAGCCCGCCAGCCCTGGCGCGCTTGTGCAATGCCAATGCGTCAATTGCGCGTCACGCGTCCGGCACGACGGAGATCGCGCCCTGTCGCGGACAAAAAAAGGGAGCGTACCGGCATCGGTACGCTCCCTTCGATTTCGCAGGATGCTGGCCGGTCAGGCAGCGAGCGATTGGGTTCCCCGCAGGCCATCGAGAATCGTGCGGTTGATTTCGATGAGATCATCGATGCTTTCGCGGCCGGCCATCACTTCGCTGGTGAAGCGATCGACCCACAAGGAAAGCGATACGATCTGCGCACGGAGTGCATCGGGCAAGCCATTGCCCTGCGCACCGCAATCGGTGGCAAAGGCCGACCACATCTCGCGATTGCGATGCAGCGGCGTCATGAGCGCCGCGCCGGTCAGTCCGGCGTCGCGCGCAATCATCATGTCGCCGATGATTTCGCCGATCAGGCGCTGTTCGGCCGCGCGGGGAGTTTCGGCCCGGCTTCGGGCCGCCTGGTAAGCATTGACGGACATCGAATACTCCTTCGGTGACCTCACCATTTTAGACGGTTCCGACGGTCATGCTGAACTCATCCTATAAGAAATAGGCGTGCATCAGGGCGCGCGCTTTCCGTGAGGAACCATGTCCGAATTTATCCTGCCGCATGCGATGCCGCACGCGCTCGACGGGCGCGACGACATCAAGCTGCTTTCGCTCGATTGTTTCGACACGCTGTTGTGGCGCGATACACACGCGCCGACCGACCTGTTCGAAGCCTTTACCGACACATCGAAGCTCCAGCGCTGCTGGGCTGAACATCGCGCACGCGACGCTTCGAAAATCCGGCGCGGGCGCAAGGAAGTGGCGATCGCCGAAATCTATGCCGAACTGCTGCCGAATGCAGGCAAGCGCGACCGCGATGCCGCCGTGCAGCAGGAACTGGACGCCGAAGCGCGGCACTGCTTCGCCTTCGCGCCGACCGTGCGTCTGATGCAGGAAGCGAAGCGGCGCGGCATTCCCACCATCATCGTCAGCGACACCTATCTCGACGCCGACCAGCTTCGCGGCCTGATCGCGGCAGCGGCAGGCGAGGATGTCGCCGCGCTGATCGACCGGATCTTCTGCTCCTCTGTTCTCGGACTCTCCAAGTCCGAAGGGCTGTTCCGCGAAGTGCTGAAGCGCATCGATGTGAAGCCTTCGGAAATCCTGCATATCGGCGACAATGCCAAAGCGGACGTGGAGGGCGTCAAACCCTTTGGCGTGCAGACGCTGCACCTCAAACAATTCAGCGACTCCAATGCCCAGCGCCTTCGCCTGGAAGCCGCCGCCGGCGCGATGATCCATGCGGAAGTCGCCGGAACCGCCGGGACGCCGCAGCCGCACCGCGCGGCGCTGGCCGCAGTAGAGCCGCAGATCGCGGACAATGCCGAACGCTTCGGCTTCGCGTCGTTGGGACCGGTATTTTACAGCTTCGCGCGCTGGCTGACCGACGAGGCCGCAGCGATCGAAGCCGAACGCGGCGGGCGCGTCCACTACCTCTTCATGATGCGCGACGGGCATTTGCCCATGCGCATGCACGCGGCAGCGGGCAACCCTGCCCCCGCCCATGCGATCGAAATCAGCCGCTACACCGCCACGGCAGCCAACCTGCGCACGCCGGAAAGCATCGCCCGCTTTCTGGAGGCCGAAGGCAGCACCGACATGCCGACGATCGCCAAGCAGCTGCTGCTGACCCCGACCGAAATCGCGACGCTGGCGCGCGAAACATCCGACATGACATCGGGTGCGGCATTCCTGAAGGCGGTGCGCGGCCCGCGCTGGACCCGCGTCATCACGCGAAAGAGCCGTTCCTTCGCCAAACGGCTGGTCGAGCATGTTCGCGCCAGCGTGCAGCCCGAAAAGGGCGACACGCTGATGCTGGTCGACCTGGGTTATAACGGCAGCGCGCAGAACGAAGTCGATGCGCTGTTGCAGGAATCGCTGGGCGTGCATGTCGCGGGCCGCTACCTGCTGCTGCGCGAACAATGCCGCACCGGGCTCGACAAGCGCGGCTTCATCGATGCCGTCGATTATGACGGCAACACACTGGAAGCGATGTGCGGCAATGTCGCCGTGATCGAACAGCTGTGCACTGCCGCCCAGGGCTCGGTCGTCGATTATGCCGAAGACGGCACGCCCGTTCGTCGGGGATCGAGCATCAAGGCCCGCCAGAGCGAAGTGCGCGAACGGGTTCAGTCCGGTTGCCTGCGCTTTGCCGGGGAACAGGATCGCGAAATACTGCGCACCAGCCCGGGGCCGACCACGACGATGTGGCGTCAGGCGGCTGCGTCCGGCCTTATGCGGCTGATGTTCCTGCCGCTGGCGCCCGAGCTCGAAGTGCTCGGCGAGTTCGAGCATGACGTCAATCTGGGCACCGACCAGACGGTGTCGCTGTTCGACCGCGCGATCGCGTCGCATGGCCTGCGTCAGCGGGGGCTCTTCTACATGAAGGGCGCGTCGCGCATGTATCTGCCCGCCGAGCTGCAGGGCGAAGGGCTTTCGCTCAAATTGTCACTGCTGGCGCATCGCCGGTTCGGATTGCAGCTCAAGAACGCCGATTTCGCCGACCGCAGCATCGCCCTGCCCGTCATTGTTTCCGACGGCACGCAATCGACAACCGGCAAGGTGACCGCCACTGCGACACATGACGGCTATTATGTCGCACCGATCCCGGTGGGCGATTGCCGTTTCACTGTTGGCGTCCAGTTCGGCGCATTGTTCGAATATGTTCAGATCGACAGTGCGATCTTCATGCCGGTCGAGCGGTTCATGAGCGACAAGCAACGTCCCGGATTCGACGAAGCGGAAGCGCTGCCCGGCCTGCACGGCATGGAACAGGTCGCGCCGCACCTGTTCCGCTGCGACGACGGTTTTTCGTTCATGACGGTTCCGCCGCCGCCGCGGAAGGACGGGCGCCCGATGATGCTCGCGCTCGTCTTCCGCCCGATCGCGGAACGTGGCGGTCAACAGGCGAGCGCAACCCCGCCCGCCACGCAGGCAAGTTCCAGAGACCAGCTTAGCGGAGTAGCCGCATGACCAATCTTCTGATCCATTCGATGTCGGAATTCAGCGATCTGATCCTCGGTTGCCTGAACGCCGCCGAAGCACGTCATATCGCAGAAATCGGCGCCGAATTCGGCGGCATGTCGCAACTGCTCGCCAATCATGCTGCGCAGCATGAAGGGTCGCTGACCAGCATCGATCCCGCGCCCAAGCCCGGCTTTGCCGAATGGGCCGCATCGTCGGATTGCGTCACGCACATCGCCGACACCAGCCACCGCGCCATGCCGGGGCTGAGCGATATCGACGCATGGGTGATCGACGGCGATCACAATTATTACACAGTGCTGGGCGAACTGCGCATTGCCGACGAACTGGCGCGTCGCGATGGCAAGCCACTGCTTGCCTTTCTGCACGATGTCAGCTGGCCGTGCGCGCGGCGCGACATGTATTACGCGCCCGATACGCTTCCGCCCGAATGGGTGCATCCGCACAGCTGGGACGGAGGCGTGACGCTGGACGATCCGGGCATCCGCCCCGGACGGGGGTTTCGCGGCGCGGGGCAGTTCGCCTTTGCCAATCGCGCCGGCGGGCCGCGCAACGGCGTGCTGACGGCAGTCGAGGATTTTCTCGAGGAAGCGCGCTCGGCTGGACAGTCGCTCGCCTGGGCGCATGTCCCGGCGGTGCTGGGTCTCGGCATCCTGTTCGACGCGACGGCCCCCTGGGCGGCCGACATCGCCGCGCTGGTCCATCCCTGGCACGACAACAACCTGATCGCGACGCTCGAGCTCAACCGGCTGCGCAACTATCTCGCGGTCATCGATTGCCAGGATCGTGAGGCTTCGCGGATCGGTGGCAGGGTTGCAGCCTGAACATTTCGGGACGCGGAACATGCTTTTGTTTTCGCGTCCCGCCCCGCCCCCTCAATTCTTCCTATAATTCTATCGTATCCAGGGAAACGAAGCACCTAAGTCATGTTAAACGCGGTCGGTTTCATAATCATTCTGGGCTGTGTCTTCGGCAGCTTCATGATGGCTGGCGGGAAGATGGACATCATCACCCACGCCCTGCCGCATGAGCTGATGGCAATCGGCGGTGCCGCGATCGGCGCCTTCATCGTCGGCAATTCGATGGCCACGGTGAAGAAGGCGGTTGCCGGCCTGCTCCGCGCGTTCAAGGGCTCGCGCTGGAAGAAGACCGACTATGCCGATCTGCTGACGCTGTTGTTCCAGCTGCTTTCGACCTTCAAGAAGGGCGGCGCCACCGCGATCGAGCCGCATCTGGACAACCCGCACGAAAGCAATCTGTTCAGCGCCTTTCCCCGGATCGTGAAGGATCACCATCTGGTCGAGTTCATCGCCGACTATCTGCGGATGATGACGGTGAATTTCGAAGACCCGCATCAGATCGAAGCGGCAATGGAAGCCGATATCGAAAAGCACCATCATGAAGAGCTGGGGCCGCAGCACGCACTGCAGCTCATGGCCGACGGCCTGCCGGCGATCGGTATCGTCGCGGCGGTGCTGGGCGTCATCAAGACGATGGGCTCGATCGACCAGCCGACCGAAATCCTGGGTGCGATGATCGGCGGCGCGCTGGTCGGCACCTTCCTGGGCGTGTTGCTCAGCTACTGCGTGGTCGGCCCGCTCGCCGCCAAGCTCAACGAAACCATCGAGGAGGACAGCAAGCCCTTCTCGATCGTGAAGACCGCGATCGTCGCCTATGCACAGGATGTGCCGGTGCAGGTCGCGATCGAAATCGCCCGACGCATGACGCCCAGCGCCTATGCGCCGACTTTCCAGCAACTTGAAACTGCACTCGACGAGGCGAAAAATGGACTCTCCCCAGCAGCCGCCTGAGTTCGTCCCCCAGTTGGTCGATCTCGAGGACATCCTGCCTGTCGATGGCGATCCTGTCGCTGCCGAAGGCGTGGAAACAACAGCCGAAACCGAAGCGGCCGAAGCCGTCGCCGAAGGCTCCGACGCCATCGAAACCGCGCCCATACCGGCGGAAGACCGCGCGATACGGTTGCCGGCGCACAGCACGACCGTCACTGCCGAGGACCTGAAGGTCCGCATGGTGCTCGCCGCCGATCTCGACGGCGAAGTGTCGGTCGATGCCGGCGGCGTCGAAAGCGTCGGCCAGGCCGTGCTTCAGTTGCTGGTCGCCGCTCGCCAGGAGGCAGAGCGGTCGTCCTACGCATTTTCCATCAACCACCCCAGCCCCGCATTCGTCGACCGCGTCACGCGCTGCCGTCTGGCCGACGCCATCGGTATTCAGTCCGGAGAAAGTCTGTGAGCAAGTTGATCCTTACTGTCGATGACTCGGCGAGCATGCGCATGCTGCTCAAGGCGTCGCTGACCGCGCAGGGGTATCGCATCGAAAGCGCAAATGACGGCGAACACGGCCTTGAGCGCATGCACGAAGTGAAACCCGACCTGCTGATTACCGACATCAACATGCCGAAGATGGATGGTTTCCAGCTGATCGAAGCGGTCCGTGCCGAGGGCGGTTTCAAGGGCACGCCGATCCTGGTGCTCTCGACCGAATTTTCGGACGAGAAAAAGGCCCGCGCGCGCAATGCCGGCGCCACCGGCTGGATCACCAAGCCTTTCGAGGCCGAGAAACTGGGGGCGGCGATCCGCCGCGTGTGCCCGTGAGCGACGAACTCGACGAAATCCAGGCGATCTTCTTCGAAGAGTGCACGGAAGGCCTGACGGTCGCCGAAGAGGGACTGTCGGCCATGCAGAATGGCGACACCTCGGCGGATACCATCGCCAGCGTGTTCCGTGCGGTCCATTCGATCAAGGGCGGCGCCGGCGCCTTCGGCCATGTCGCGCTGACGCATTTCGCGCACAGCTTCGAAAACCTGCTCGACGCAGTTCGCGGCGGCAAGATCGAACCGACTCTGCCGCTGGTAAAGGTCATGCTGATCGCGTTTGACACCTTGTCGGATCACGTCTCGGCAGCAACCGGTCAGGCTGACGTGCCCGAAGACGCCGATATGATCGCGCGCCTGGACGGCATATTGGCCGCCGGCGGCCTGAGCGACGAGGATGAGGACCCAGCGCCTGCAGCGTCGACACAGGCCCCTGCCCCGGATGCTGAAGAAGCGCCCGACCCGCCCGCCGAGGACGCCGATCCGTTCGGTTTCGAACCGGTGACGGTCGATATCGCCCAGCTCGACGGCGACAAGGTCGGCCCTGCCGACTGGCTGGTCCGGTTCGTGCCCGGCAATGGCGATCTGGCAAATGCCGGCGAACCGCTGCTCGTTGTGCGCGAAGTCGAGACACTGGGCGGCGAGATCATCGCAGTCGATTTGGGAGATATGCCCGGGCTGCGCGATCTGGACACCGAATCCGCCTATTTCGGCTGGACGCTGCGCGTGCCGGGAACGGTCGAGGAATCCGCGATCCGCGATTGCTTCGATTTCGTCTCGCCCGAGGCGGTGGTCGAAATCACGCGTGAGGAAGGCGCGGTCGCAATGGCAGCGGCGCCGGAACTGCCCGATGTGCGTGCCCAGATCGATCCGGCGGGCGATCTCGACCAGATGCTGTCGGTGGTACAGTCGATCGCCGACGTGACTGCGGTCGCTTCGCCGTCGCCCAGCCCCGATGCGGCCAGGGATGTCGGCACCAAATTCCCCGACAAGCCGTCGGAAGCTGTGTCGCAGACCATCCGGGTGGACCTGGTCAAGCTCGACATGCTGCTCAACCTTGTCGGCGAACTGGTGATCCGCAACTCGATCCTGTCCGATCGCCTGTCGTCCGCCGATCAGCAGCGGGTTGAGCTGCCCGAACTGGCGCGCCTGACGCGTCAGATCCAGGACAATGTCATGTCGCTGCGCGCCCAGCCGATCCGGCAGGCATTCAGCCGCGTCCCGCGCATGTTGCGCGATCTGGGTGCGGAAACCGGCAAGAACATCAATCTGGAAACCATCGGCGATACGACCGAAGTCGACAAGGGCGTCATCGAGAAGATCGGCGATCCGCTGACGCACATGATCCGCAACGCCGCGGACCATGGCATCGAAAGCGCCGAGGAACGCATCGCGGCGGGCAAGACGCCCGACGGCACGATCCGCCTGTCGGCCGAACAGAAGGGCGCGCGCATCTTCGTACGCGTCAAGGACGACGGCCGCGGCATCAATCGCGAGAAGGTGTTCGCCAAGGCAGTCGAAAAGGGCATCGTCCCCGCCGACGCACAGCTTTCGAACGAGGAAATCGATCAGCTGATCTGTGCGCCGGGCTTCTCGACTGCGGACACGATCTCCAACATCTCCGGCCGCGGCGTCGGTATGGATGTGGTGCGTTCGAACGTCGAAGCGCTGGGCGGACGCGTCGAAATCGCGTCGGTTCCGGGCGAAGGCACGACCTTCACCATGATCCTGCCGCTGACGCTGGCGATCCTCGATGGCATGATCGTGCGACTTGCGGGTCAACGCTTCGTGTTGCCGCTCGCCCATGTCATCGAAACGATCCAGCCCGAGCCGGGTCAGGTCAAGCGTACCACGCCGACCAACGAAGTGATCGACATGCGCGGCGAATATCTGCCGATCAAGCGTGCGACCGAGATTTTCGGTCTGAACGACGATCGTCCGATCGAGGAATCGCTGGTGGTGATCGTGGAAAGCGACACTGCCGGACAGGTCGGCCTGGTGGTCGATACGATCGACGACCGCCGCGAAGTCGTGATCAAGAGCCTCGACCAGAACCTGCACCCGATCCGCGGTCTGGGCGGCGCAACCATCCTGGGTGACGGGTCGATCGCCCTCATCCTCGACATCGAAGCGCTGGTCGCTTCGCCAACCCAAACTCGTTTCTCGCCGAAAGGAATGGCAGCATGAGCAACACCGACACCGTTGCCGACCGTAAGATCGTCACTTTCACGCTGGGCAAGCGGATCTTCGGGATCGACATGACCTCGCTGATCGAAATCCGCGAATGGGACGAGCCCACGCCGCTGCCCAATGTGCCGGCGTTCATCAAGGGCGTTACCAATCTGCGCGGCAATGTGATCCCGGTGGTCGGCCTGTCCGAACGCCTGGGCTGGGAACCAAGCGCCATTCATCCGCGCTCGTGCATCCTGGTCGTCAGCATCGCGGGCAAGCAGGCCGGTTTCCTGGTCGATGAAGTGACCGACATCGTTGCGATCAACAGCCAGGAAGTGCAGCCCGCACCCGAAGTGGAGATCGGCGAGCCGAGCGTGATCGCGGGGCTGGTGAGCATCACCGCACGCGGCGCCGACGGCACCAAGTCGCAGGAAGGCCAGATGGTCCTGCTCCTCGATCTCGACGCGCTGAGCCTCACCAAGCATCTGGACCTGGCGGCGTGATCCCGGCCGGCGCAAGCGCCCCGGCGGCGCTCGCCGGCGGCTCAGCGGTCATGT
This sequence comes from Sphingomonas sp., assembly GCA_002707985.1. Taxonomy (GTDB): domain Bacteria; phylum Pseudomonadota; class Alphaproteobacteria; order Sphingomonadales; family Sphingomonadaceae; genus Sphingomonas. The sequence goes on from PAOI01000022.1 coordinate 59,626, forward strand.
CGGCGGCGCATAATGCGGAACTCAATCCGCGTGAATTCGCCGCCATTGCCGCCATCATGCAGTCGGACGCGCGCATCGCATTGAGCGAGGCGAAGGTGACGCTCGTCCAGTCGCGGCTGGCGCGGCGGCTTCGCCAACATGGTCTGGCATCGTTCGCAGAATATGTCCGGCTGGTCGAAAACGATGCCGACGAGCGCGGCAAGATGGTGGTGGCGCTGACGACCAACCACACGCATTTCTTTCGCGAACCGCATCATTTCGATCATCTGCGCGAAACGCTGATACCGATGCTGCAGGAGAAAGCGGCGCGGCGCCAGCCGATCCGTATCTGGTCCGCCGGATGCTCGTCGGGCGAGGAAGTCTATACGATCGTCATGTGCCTGCTCGGCACCGATCGCACTTCGGCCTCCTGGCTGCGCAACGCGGATATCAAGCTGCTGGCGACCGACATCTCGCCGCCGGTGGTCGAATCCGTCCGTCGCGCCTGGTATCCGGACAACGCCGTTCAGGCGATCCCGGAAGCGTATCGCAACGCATGGATGCAGCCGTCCGACGGCGGCTATGTGATGGCCGATGCCGCGCGGGCGATGGTCACCGCACGGGTGCTCAACCTGTTCGAACCATGGCCGCTCAAGGCGCATTATGACGCGATCTTCTGCCGCAACGTCATGATCTACTTCAACGACGACGCGAAGGAAGAGCTGGAGCAGCGCTTCGTCGATCAGCTGGCGCCCGAAGCCTATCTCTATATCGGCCATTCCGAACGGATGATCGGCCCCGCTTCGCAACAGATGCGGAGTTGCGGACACACAATTTATCAAAAGGGAGAGTCACGATGACGGCGCCGGTACGGACACTGATCGTCGATGACAGCGCCTCGATGCGCGCGACATTGAAGCGCATCTTGTCGGCAGACCCGGAAATCGAAGTGGTCGGCATGGCGCCCGAGCCCTTTGCGGCGCGGGAAATGATCAAGGCGCTCGATCCCGACGTTCTGACGCTCGACGTCGAAATGCCGGGAATGGACGGCCTGTCCTTTCTCGAAAAGATCATGCGGTTGCGACCGATGCCGGTGGTGATGTGCTCGACACTCACCGCGCGCGGCGCGGCAGTGACGATCGAGGCGCTGCGCCTCGGCGCAGTCGATTACGTGACCAAGCCGAGCGGCACGCCCGAAGACATTGCCCGGGACGCAGCATTGCTGTGCGCCAAGGTGAAGTCGGCGGCACGTGCAGCCGTGCGGGCGGGGCCCAATCCGCTGCCGCGCGCCGCAGCGCCTACTCAGGGCACTTCGTCCGACGCGGTGATCGGTATCGGCTCCTCCACCGGCGGCGTCGAGGCGCTGTTCTCGCTGCTGCCGGCGCTGCCGGACAATTGCCCGCCGGTGCTGATCGTTCAGCACATGCCCGCCACCTTCACGCGCAGCTTTGCCGAACGTCTGAACGGCGATTGTGCGGTTCGTGTCGTCGAAGCGACCGATGGCACCAGCCTGGAGCGTGGAACCGTCTATATTGCTCCTGGGAGCCAACGGCACATGGAATATGCAAGAGGACGGATAAAGCTGAAGGACGGCGATCCTGTGGGCGGCCATCGCCCGGCGGTCGATGTCCTGTTCCGCTCGCTCGTTCCGCTGGGTCCCGCCGCAGTCGGCGTGATCCTGACGGGCATGGGGGCGGATGGCGCCGCCGGCCTTCTGGAAATGCGCCAGGCCGGCTCCCGCACACTTGCCCAGGCGCGCGACAGCTGCGTCGTCTGGGGAATGCCGCGCGCCGCGATGGAAATCGGGGCGGTGGAAAAGGAACTCAGCCTGTCGGCCATGCCCGAGGTCATCCTCGCGGCCTGCCGCACACACACGTTGACAGGGGACGTCTGATGCCAGCTGCATCGCAGATCAAAGTGATGGTGGTGGACGACCAGACCAGCATGCGCGCCATGATCCGGCGCGCCCTGCAGGATCTGGGTTTCAAGGACGTGCGCGACAAGGCGAGTGCTCCCGAAGCACTTGCCTCGGTGCGCAGCGACCGGGTCCATCTGATCATCTCCGATTACAATATGCCCGAAATGGACGGCCTGCAGTTCCTGCAGAATGTCCGCGCCGATCCCGTGATCGGCAAGACGGTGTTCATCATGCTGACGGGGTCTTCGGACCGCGAAGTGGTACAGAAGGCCGCGGCGCTGGGCGTCAACAACTATGTGGTGAAACCCTTTGCCCCGGCTGCGCTCAAGGAAAAGATCGAGCGCGTCTTTGGCGAGCTGACCTGAGGATTGCCGGATGCGCCGTATCCCCATCATCCAGGGCGAGCATGCAGTGGTCTCCGAACCGGGTGTGATGATCTCCACCCTGCTCGGCAGCTGTGTCGCCGTGTGTCTCTACGACCCGATCGCGAAGGTGGGCGGCATGAACCACTTCTTGCTGGGCGAACCGAGTGAAGGCCAGGCGGTGTCCGCGATCGACATGCAACGCTATGGCGTTCATGCGATGGAACTGCTCATCAACGGGATGATGGGGAAAGGCGCTTCGCGGGCACGGTTGCGCGCGCACATCTATGGTGGCGCCAACATCATTTCCGGGCTCGGATCGATCGGCTCGTCCAACGCCGCGTTCGCCCGTCGCTTCATGGAAACCGAAGCGATCACGATCGGCCATTGCGATGTTGGCGGCACGCTGGCGCGCAAGGTTGAGTTTCTGCCGCATGACGGCCGCAGCCGCTGCACCAAAGTGTCGCAGCCGGTGCCCGAGACCGCACCTGTCGCGAAACCCGAACCCGCCGCCCATCGCGGCGAACTGGAGCTGTTCTGATGTCCTGTCTGCCCGTACCGTCGCAGCCCGTTCCCGCGCAGTCGCTGCCCGGATACGATCCCTATTCCCGGGTGCTGCACAGTGTTCTAGCCAAGGAGATCATCGAGATCCGCGAGAAGCTGGAGGCGCTTGCGGAGGTGCTGGTGTGCGACGAACATTTCGCCACCAATTACCTCGGGCAGCTGCAGACGTTCGACTATCTGATCCAGCATGCCGACGAATGTGCCGGGCTGATGACGCGGATCGCCGATGGCGAGGATTCGCTCGAAGCGATCGGCTATGTCCGCCTCGGCGCAGTACAGGATCGCCTCCGCCGGGCCCTGGGAGGCTGAAATGGCGGTTTCCAACGAGCGGCCCATCATCGTCAAGAAAGTGAAGAAGGTCGCCGGGGGACATCATGGCGGCGCCTGGAAAGTCGCCTATGCCGATTTCGTGACCGCGATGATGGCATTCTTCATGCTGCTCTGGCTCATCTCCAATCCCGACAAGGCGCGGCTGAAGGGGCTGGCGGAATATTTCACGCCGACTTCGCCCAACGCATCGCCCGCCACGACGATGACCAATGTGGTGGGCAATCAGGCCGGTCAGGGCGGACGCAGCCGTTCCTCGCAAGGCAGCAACCCGGCGAGCGTGGGCGAACCCACGATGGAATCGGGCGTGGTCGGCACGTCGCGCGGCGGCACCGCCAATGTGCCCGATGCCGCACAGCGCGTACTCGCGAGCGAATTGCGCGTCGCGATCGACACCGTCCCGCAAAATGCCGAAGGCAAGCGCAACGTGGATATTCAGCCCTCTCGCGATGGACTGCGTATCACGCTGATGGACAATGACCGACAGGCGATGTTTCGCAGCGGCACCGCCGAACTGAACCCCTATGCCCGCGCGATCCTGACCCAGGTGGCGCAAAAGCTGGCGCCTTCGGGCGCTCAGATCGCGATCGAAGGCCATACCGATGGCGGCGGCGGCGACAGCGATGCCAATTGGCGGCTGTCGGGCGAACGCGCGCTCTCCGCGCGCCGCGCGCTGATCACCGGCGGACTGCCCGGCGATCGCTTTTCCGAAATCGTTGCGATGGGCGCGACCAGGCCGGTCTATCCCGGCCAGCCTGACCGCGCCGAAAACCGGCGCATCACCATCATCGTCATCGGAGAGGCTTCCGCCCTGCCGAGCGACACCAGTTTCAAATTCTAGCGGGAATCGCACGTGAAAAAGCTGCTCTTCCCCCTGTTGCTGCTCGTGCTGGGCGCTCTCGTCGGCGGCGGAGCCGGCTTTGCCGTCGTGACGTTCGTGGCGCCGCCGCCGGCATCCGCGGCAGAGGGCACCCATGACGAAAGCGACAAGGACGTCCCGACGGCCTTTGTGCCGGCTGAGAAGATCCTGGCGCCGCTGGTGTTCGAGGACGGACGCCTGAGCGGCTATGTTAGCTTCGACGTCAGCCTTGAGGTGCCCGAGGACCAGGCAGCGTTGGTCACCGCGCGGCTTCCGCTGCTGTTCCACGCAATCAACATGCGCACCTATCGCACGCCGCTTGCCAGCGGCCCCGACGGCATGCTGCCCGGAATGGACGGATTTCGCGCAGTCGTCGAGCAGGCCGCGATCGAGGCCTTTGGCAAGGATGTAGTTAAACGCGTCGCAATTACGAATGCGACCCCGGCCTGACGAAGGGGTCTCTATAATGGCTTCATCGAGGCATGAATATGCAGGAGCGGAAGTGAGCAGGATGTCGGCCATGCAAAGCGACGAGACAGTCCGTCCGCAGGCCGCAGAATGGCGTCAGCGCAGCGAACGCAGCGTCAGCACGCTGCTGATCGCCCGGCTCGAACATCAAGGCAGCGCCGACCAGCCCTGCCGCATCCGCAATGTTTCGGCCTCCGGCATGATGATCGAATTCAGCCTGACGCTGGCGCAGGGAGAGACGGTTTCCGTCGAACTGCGCAACGGTGACAGGCTGGAAGGATCGGTCGTATGGACCGAAGGCGGACGCGCCGGAATCCAGCTGCACGCACCGGTGGATGTCGCAACGATTCTGGTGCCGGCCAATCGCCACGTCGCGGTTCGCGGAAAAATCCCCCGCGCTCCCCGCTTCGCCACGCGCAGCATGGTGCGGGTCAGCAACGGGTCCCAGGGGTTCAACGCGATGCTGCTCGATGTTTCGCAAAGCGGCGGCCATCTCCAGCTCGATCCGGCGCACCCTGTTGCCGATTGCTCGGTCATCACGATCCCGGGCCTGTCGCCGCGCCCGTTCACCGTGCGTTGGCAAGGCGAAGGCGAGGTGGGGATCGCCTTTGGCACGATGATTCCCTACGCCGAGCTGGCCGATTGGCTGGCCAACGACGGCAAGCGGTTTTCCTGCCACTAGGGGCGCAGCCCGTCCATCGGCGCTTGCACCTTTTTTCCCGAAGCGAACCGCCCTACCCTTGCCCGGCGCACAAGGGAGACATCGGCATGTCGACATATCGGCGGCACATCGCGCTGGCAGCGATACTGCTCGCGGGATTTCGCGCGCCGCAGGACGGCGCCGGACCACAGCCCCTGCCCCCGGCGCTGGCGGATCGCGACGATGTCGTGATCGAATATTACGATGTTTCCGGCGATACCGCGCAGGCATTGCGCGCCGCGATCAATGCCGCTCGCCCCACCGATACCCATGACGGCAAGCCCGTGGACGCCAGGACGCAGGTCCGCTTTCAATGGCGCTGGCAAACGATGCCGGGCGGCTGCGATCTCGAGCGCGCGCAGGTGCGTCTGCGCGCCACGGTCCTGCTTCCCCGCGTCACCAATTATGCATCGCTCCCGGAGGCGCTGCGCTCGCGCTGGCTGAGCTATCTGACCATTTTGGGCGAGCATGAGGCGGGCCATGTCGATATCGCCCGGCGCGGCATTCCCGCCGTGCGCGATGCGATCGCCGGGGCCGATTGCGACACGGCGCAGCAAGCGGCGCGCAGCGCGGCGGCCGCCATCTCTCAGGCGCAGATCGCCTATGACGCGGAAACGCGCCACGGTGCGATGCAGGGCGCGACCTTTCCCTGACGCATTGCCGCAGCGCCGTCGGTCGTTTCAGACGGTGCCGAAGCTTTTGATCAGCGACCCCGCAACCAGCGCCCAGCCATCGACCAGCACGAAGAAGATGATCTTCATCGGCAAGGCGATGGTCGGCGGCGGCAGCATCATCATGCCCATCGCCATCAGCACCGCGGATACGCACAGGTCGATCACCAGAAAGGGCAGCAGCAACAGGAACCCGATCTCGAACGCGCGGCGCAGTTCCGAAATCATGAAGGCCGGCGCCAGCGTGGTCAGCGGCACTTCGGAGCGCGATGCATATTGCTTGCCGCCCATCCGCGCGAACAGTTCGAGGTCGCTGTCACGCACCTGGCTCAGCATGAAGATCTTGAAGGGTTCGGCGGTCTTCTTGAACGCCTCGGCTTCCTCGATCTTGCCTTCGGTATAGGGGGTAACTCCCTGATCCCACGCCTTTTCAAAGGTTGGAGCCATCACAAAGAAGGAGAGGAACAGCGCGAGGCTGATGATCACCGGATTGGGCGGAACGCCGGGCGCGCCGATGCCGGTGCGCAGCAGCGACAAGGCAACCACCATGCGCGTGAAGCTGGTGACGGTCATCAACAGCCCCGGCGCGAGGCTGAGCACCGTCAGCATCAGGACAAGCTGAATCGCCTTGGCCGACAGCGATCCTTCGCCCAGCGTGACGATCGTGCGCTGTTCTGCGACGGTCGCAAGCGCCTCGACCGGCAGCGCCAGGCCGATAATCAGGGCAACCGCGCCGAGCGCGAAAGCGCGCGAACGCGGAGAAACGATCTGCATCGCCATCATCCCCTGCCGCGCGTCGTCAGCCGCCCACGCGCCTGTTCGACCAGCTGGCCGAAACTGTGGCGGATGTCCGACAGATTGTCGTTGGTGGCTGCTTCCTGCGGCTGCGTCGCCGGAGTGACTTCGGTTTCCGCGCCCGCTTTGACGATCGCGGTTTCGACCACCAGATGTCCTTCGGGTGCGAGCAGGATCAGATGCTCCGCGCCATCGCGGCGGATCAGCGCGACCGACCGTTTGGCGTCGAGCGTCAGTCGTTCGACCAGCTCGACGCGCTTGCGCGAACCGGCTGTCACGCGCCCCGGCAGCTTCAGATCATAGCGCCGCACTGCCCAGAGCGCACCGGCCAGACAGCCGAGCAACAGCCCGAGCGCACCGATCGTGCGCAGCAGCGAAAGCGTGTCCATCAGTTGACCGACTTCTTTACGACTTCGACCACTTCGAGCGACATCTGGTCGCCGTCGACCAGGATCTTGCCCTTCGCGACCAGCTGGCCATTGACATAGACAAGCGTCGGGTCCTCCTGCCCGCAATCGAGCGCGATCATCGCGCCGCGGCTCATTTGCAGGATCTGGCGGATCGGCACTTCGGTCGAACCGAGCACGATCGACGCTTCGACCGTGATGCCGTCGAGAATGGACATGGGCGTTGGCTCCTTTGTCCAAAATTATAGGATGATTTTTCCGACCGAACCGACCGACCAGGCAATTTTTGCCTATAAAGGAGTTGAGCCGCCCAAATGCGCGGCGCGGGAGACGTTCATGGATCTCAAGACCTCGCTTGGCATCTCTGCTTCGGGCCTGCGTGCCCAGACGTTGCGGATGCGCGTGATTGCGGAGAATATCGCCAACCAGGATTCGGTGGCGACGACGCCGGGGGGCGATCCCTATCGCCGCCGCGTCGCCAGCTTTCGGGCCGAAGTCGATCGCACGACCGGCGGTATGGAAGTGCGCGTCGACCGTATCCAGAGCGATAAATCGGATTTCCAGCGCGTCTATGATCCGGGCAACCCGGCGGCCGACGGCGAAGGCTATGTGCTCAAGCCCAATGTCAGCAGCCTGGTCGAAATGGCCGATATGAAAGCGGCGCAGCGCAGCTATGAAGCCAATCTGAGCGCGATCGAGGCCGCCCGCAGCCTGACGATGCGGACGATTGATCTTCTGAAGTAACAATACCTCATAAACATCAGGGAAATAACGACAATGTCGATCGGAGCATTGGACGCGGCGTCCGCCTATGGACGCGCGCTGGGAGTTGGTGGTGCCGGTGGCGTCGGCGGCGCGAAATCGCCGCTTGCCCCCAGCAACGGCGCCCAGGGCGGCGGCGATTTCGGTTCGATGGTCGAAGGGCTGGTGACCGACACGGCGCAGAGCCTGCGCGCGGCCGAAAACGCCTCTGCGATGCAGGTCGCCGGCAAGGGCGACCTGATCGACGTCGTCACGGCGATCGGCGCTGCCGAGACCGCGCTCGACACCATGGTCGCGGTGCGCGATCGGGTGGTCAGCGCCTATACCGACATCATGCGGATGCAGATCTGAACCATGTCCGCAAGTCAGGTTCTGGAGCTGAGCCAGGCGGCGCTCATGCTGGTGCTCACTGTCGTGGGGCCGCTGCTGCTGGTGTCGCTGATCGTCGGCGTGGTGATCGGCCTGTTGCAGGCGCTGACGCAGATTCAGGAAATGACGCTCACCTTCGTTCCCAAGATCCTGACGATGGGGTTCGTCCTGCTGTTGATGCTGCCGACGATCGGTCAGGAACTGGCCGACTTCATGGCCAAGATCAGCGACCTGATCGTCACCGGCTCGGCAGCGGGCGCGTGATGCGGTCTGCCTGCGCTTTCCCTGCACATCCCGCTGACTGAACCATCGTCATGGATGCGGTCCCCGAAAACCTTCCTTTGCTGGTCAGCGCCTTCTTCATCCTGTTCGCACGAACGGGTGCGGTGCTGATGCTGCTCCCTGTCTTTTCCGAAGACGCGGTGCCGGGGCGCATCCGGTTGCTGATCGCGTTCGGCATGACGATAGGCATATGGCCGTTGCGCAGCGAAGCCGCGCTGGCGATTGCCGATCACGGGCCGCTTGCCGCCGTGCTGATCGCGGAGCTGCTGACCGGGCTGGCGATGGGGATGATCGTCAAGATCCTGTTCTACGCCATTTCGATGGCCGGATCGGTGATCAGCATGCAGATCGGCCTGTCCGCGGCGATGCTGTTCGACCCGGGGCAAGGCAGCCAGGTGCCGCTGCTTTCGAAATTCGTGACGATGGCGGCCGCGCTCGTCTGCATGTCGATGCAGGTCCATCACCTGTGGATCGAATCGATCGTCCAGAGCTATCAGCTATTCCCCATCGGCGGCCTGCCCCCGGCGCAGGATTTCGCGCAGATGGCGATTGCCGCGATCGGGCGTTCGATGATGCTGGCAATCGGGCTGGCCGCGCCGCTGCTGATCTATGGCATCGTGTTCAACGTCGCGCTGGGCCTTGCCGCGCGTGTGGCACCGGCGATCCAGGTATTCTTCATTTCCCAGCCGCTCAACATCATGCTGGGCCTCGCGCTGACTGCTGTCACGCTGGGCACGGTGCTGACGATGTTCGCAACCGAAATGGGCGAAGCGATGCTGGGCGGCTGGAGTTAAGCCATGTCCGAGGCACCCGACAAGGATCAGAAAACCGAAGATCCGACTCCCAAGAAACTGGAGGACGCCCGAAAACGCGGCGAGACCGTCACCGCGCCGGAGGTAAAGCACGCTGCCGTCTTCGTCGGCATGCTGATCGTGCTGGCGGGCGTGGGCAGCTGGACCGTGCATTCGCTGGGCGCGATGTTCGTGCGGCTTTGGGGCAATGCCGACGATTACCGGCTGGAGCCGCAGGGCGCGCAGAATTTCATGATCGGCGTCATGGGCCATGTCGGCGGCGCGCTGATGCCCGTGCTGGGCGCGCTGTTCGCCTGCGCGCTGATCGGCGGGCTGGTTCAGGGCGGCATGCCTACCCTCTCATGGGCGCGGCTCAAGCCCAAATGGTCGAAATTCAACCCGGTCAGCGGCTTCGGCCGGCTGTTCGGCAAGATGGCGCTGGTGGAGTTCGCCAAGACGCTGGCCAAGCTGTTGCTGGTCGGCGGCGTTTCGCTGTGGATCGCATGGCCGCATGCAGCGGGGATCGACCGGCTGGTCGGTATCGATCCGGCGGAGATCGGCAAACACGCCTTCGCAATCGTCTATGCGATGCTGCAGCCGGTCGCGATGCTGGCGGGCGCGCTCGCGCTGTTCGACATCTTCTGGCAGCGCCGCGCCTTCATTCAGAAAATGCGCATGTCGCTGCAGGAAGTGAAGGACGAGCACAAGGACAGCGAAGGCGACCCGCATATCAAGGGCAAGATCCGCTCGATCCAGATGCAGCGTTCGCGCAGCCGGATGATGCAGAAAGTGCCCGAAGCGGCGGTCATCATCACCAACCCGACGCACTTTGCCGTCGCGCTGCAATATGATCACGGCGCCATGGCCGCCCCCATCGTGGTGGCCAAGGGCGTCGATGCGATCGCGCTGAAGATCCGCGCGATCGCTGGCGAGCATAATATCCCGATCGTCGAGAACCGCCCGCTCGCCCGCGCGCTCTATGCCCAGGCCGAGCTCGACCGCCCGATCCCGGTCGAACATTATGCCGCCGTCGCCGAAGTCATCAGCTACGTGTTGAAGATCGCGAAGAAGCGCCGCTGAATGCGTCTATCGGTCGGCAAATCCGATGCGATCGCGCAGCATCCATAGGGGCAGCCACGGACGGGCAACTGCCTGTTCGATCGCATAGGGCCACCAGCCCGGCCCCCAGGGAAGATAGACACGCACCGGCACGCCGATACGCCGCGCGACCGCGCTGGTGCGATGTCGGGGGAGCCCGCGCAGCTGCTCAAGCTCGCAGGGTGTCCCCGCGTCCCTCAACAGCGACAGCGCCGCCTGCGCCAGCGCCGGACGATGCGTTGCGACCGCCACCGGCGCACTACGCCCGGCCAGTGTCGCGACCAGCTCCAGATAAGGCGCTTCCCCGCCACCGCGATCGTCGTGCGGGTCGGGCCACTCGCCCTTCACCACGCGGATGCGCGCGCTGGTGTCGCGAAATCGGCGCGCATCGGCGATGCTGCGCGGCCAGCGCGCGGGCAGCACCACGCCGGTTCCCGGAAATTCGGGCAGAAGCCGCTCCGCCAGCGCTAGCGTCGGCTCGGCATCCTTCGGAGCATGCGCATCGAACAGGATCGACAGACCCGATGCGGCTGCAGCACGCGCGATCCCGGCGATCCTGCTCTCATCGAAACCGAGCGGCGGCGCCTTGACCGACAGATAGGCATCGAGCTTCGCACCGCCGATCCGGTCGGCAACCGCGCAACTGGCCTGAACGATGTCATCGGGCGGGGTATCGTCCGATTGAAAATAGCCGATGGTGACCGCCTGCCCGCGCCCGCGTAATGCCGATGCCAGACGCAACACCGCGGCGATATCGGGCGCAGGCATGGCGCTTCCGACACGTTGCGGCAGCGAATAGCGCCATTCCCGCACCATGCGCCACAGCGCAGTCGACTTCACTTCCTGCGCCTCACCGCATTCTCACGAAACCAGCGAAATGCGTCCTGCGCCAGCGCCACGCCGCCGCGCAAATTGGCCGGATAGGTGCGGACATGCACGCAATCGCGCTGTTCGCGTGTCCAGAAACGCGCGATCCACGGTTCGGCAACGCCGAGCAGTTCGAAGCTCTGCAGCCCGCTCTCTGCGGCGTCGCGCAGGCAATGCAGCATCAGCAACGTGCCAGGCGAGCATTTGTCGAACGCCGCGTCGTGCCCGATCTTGAACAGCCAGTATCTGCCCTTCCACAACAGCGCGAGTTGCATCGCAACGGCAACGCCGTCGATCCGCAGGAAAGAAATGCGCGCCCGGCCGTCGGCAGCGGCGCTGCGCAGGAAACGCCGGAAAAACGCCTCCCGGCGCTGACAGGCCAGGATCGAGGTGCCGGCTTCCTGTTTCCAGCTGCGATGCTCGACCGCGACCGCTTCGTCGAATAGCGCATCGAACGTCGAAAGATCGGGCGACAGCGTTTCCATCTGCACCGCGCCGAACCCCGAAGCCTTGCGCATCGCCCGGCGGAAATCGGAGCGCCGACCGGAATTGAACTTCGCCTCCGGATCGCGCCAGCTGTCGTCGAGCGTGATGACGGGGCACGGCATTGCGGGTCGCACCACGACCCATCCCCGCCCCCGCATCGCGGCACGCAATGCGGGAAGAAAGCTGGAATCGGCGGAGACCCTGTCGAGCGCCAGCGGTCTGCCCAAATGACGCAGCACCTGTGCCAGTCCGGCGGCGTCCGCGTCGGAAGCAGAGGCGATGTCACCCGGTTCGGAAAGTTCACGCACGCCGGCAAGCCGCCAACGCGCGAAATATCCCTCGTCCCGGCATAACGGCACCAGCCCCGTCAGCCGCCGGTCACGCCGAACATGCACGATCCGCGTCCGCTGACCGGTCAGCAATGGCGGTAGTGCGGTCAGGAAATCATGCGTCTGAGTAGGCCAGCGGGCATGCCGATCCAGCGCCCGCCAGTAGATCGGCGGCACATCGTCGCCGGACAATGCCGCGATCGGCATGCTGCCCGACACGATTTCGCGTTCGGATGGATCCTCCGCCAATGCGTCAGGATCGATCTTTGATTGATACACCGCCTTCCCTTTCCAGCGCCGGGAATAGTGGGCAGGCCCTAATAAATATTTGCTGGCGGGGGACGCGCACGGCCGCAAGATCGGGCGTGATAAACCTTAGATTTCCACGTCGTATTTCGCCAGTTCAACGCGCACGCGCAGATCGATGTCGCGCATGATTTCGGCGAGTACAGGATCGTCGGGCGTTTCGATCGACTTCGCCCATTCGGCGAGGTCCTGAAGCGCGCCCTGATCGAGCGTACCGGCCAGCAATTCGCGATGGACGGTTTCGAGGACATCGAGCCCTTCGGTCGCCTGCTTCGCCTGTTTGCGACGGCGCTCGATCGCCGGATCGGCTGCGGCAAGCGTCACGAGCATCGCGACGGTCGGCATCGGCTGTGGCGTCTGGGCGGCGTGAGGCTGAGGGCGCGCGGCTGCGGCCTCCGCCTCGCTTATCGGGAAGCTGGGCAGGACCTTGGGCAGCGCGCTTACCAGCGTGCGTGCCATCAACGGGGTCAGGCCTTCGACGCGCACCGAATAACGTCCTTTCTCCCACGCTCCACAGGCAGTTCATCCTATAAGTCATTGTAGAGCATTTTCACGGCCAGGGAATACACCGTGTATCGCATTCTAACCGTCATCATCGCGCTGGCGTTCGCCGCCGCCCTGCCCGCGGGCGCGGCATCGGCGCAAAGCCGCGTCAAGGACATCGTCGATGTCGAGAACGTCCGGCCCAACCAGCTGGTCGGATATGGCCTGGTCGTCGGCCTGGCCGGCACCGGCGACCGCATGCGCAATTCGCCCTTCACCGAGGAATCGATGCAGGCGATGCTCGAACGGATGGGCGTCAACATTCGCGGCACGCAGATGCGGACCCAGAATGTCGCGGCGGTTTCGATCACGGCCACGCTGCCGCCCTATGCCCGCACCGGATCGCGGATCGACGTACAGGTGTCTGCGCTGGGCGATGCGACCAGCCTTCAGGGCGGGATATTGATCGTGTCGCCGCTGCGCGCGCTCGACGGCGAAATCTATGCCGTCGCTCAGGGGCCAGTCGCGGTTTCGGGCTTTGTCGGTCAGGGCGCAGCCGCCAGCGTGAGCCGCGGTGTCACGACGTCCGCGCGGATTTCCGGCGGCGCGATCGTCGAGCGCGAGATACCGTTCGCGCTCGCATCGGCGACCAGCCTCAAGCTCGCGCTGCGCAATCCGGATTTCACGACGGCCGATCGAGTCACGCGGGCGATCAACGCCCGGTTCCCGGGGGCAGCGCATATGCTCGATCCCGCGACGGTGGAAATCGCACCGCCGCCGGGCTTTGCCGGATCGATCGTCGATCTCGTCACTCAGGTCGAGGATCTGCCGATCGAAGTCGATCAGCCCGCGCGCATCGTCATCAACGAAGCATCGGGCACGGTCGTCATGAATGACGATGTGCGGCTCAGCCCCGTCGCAATCGCGCAGGGTGGCCTGACCATCACCGTTACCGAAACGCCGCAAGTGTCGCAGCCCGGCCCACTGTCCAACGGACAGACGACCGTCGTACCGCGCAGCCAGGTTACGGTGGACGATGGCAGCGGGGCATCGCTGGCGATGATCGACGGCCCCTCGCTCCAGTCGCTGGTCAACGGGCTCAATACGCTGGGCGTCAGCCCGCGCGACGTGATCACAATTCTTCAGGCCGTAAAAAGCGCCGGCGCGCTTCAGGCAGAAATCGTGGTGCAATGATGGATCCTTTATCGCTTCCCCCCTCGCAAGGGCCGCAAATGCCCAAAGTGACGGCGCATTCGCCGCAGGCGGAAACCGCGCAACAGTTCGAAGCCGTCTTCCTGGGCCAGATGTTCCAGCTGATGCTCGACAATTCGGGCGGCCCGGGCGAGTTTTCGGGTGGCCATGGCGAGGAAGTGTTTCGCGGCGTGCTTGCCGAAAAGCTGGGCAATGAAGTCGCCCGACGCGGCGGCATTGGCCTCGCCACGACGGTGATGGACCAGATCATCCGCCTGCAACAGGGAGACCGCATGTGACGGCGACGCTTTGCGACGCGATGATATCGCTGGCGGCACTGATGGAAGAGGAAAGCGAGCTGCTTACCAGCACGCCGTTCACCCGCGACCTGCCGGAGATTGCGAACGCCAAGATCCGCCTTGCCGGGCGCATCGAAAGCGAAGTCGCACGGCTGTCGCGCGAAGCCGCGGACTGGACCGAAAAGCTGGCGGGCGAAGCGCGCGAGGCACTGACCGAAGCGAGCCTGCGCCTGCGCGACGCATCCAAGGTCAATGCCGAAATCCTGTCGCGCCAGATCGAACTGTCGGTCGACTTGATGGCCGCGATCAATGCCGAGGCAAAGCGGCTGACCGGCACCAAGAGCCAGACCTATGGCGCGCGCGGTGCGCTGCAGGGCATCGACGCCCCGGCCCCGATCTCGATCAACACGAAACTTTAGCTCCGCACCACCACCGGGTATCGGCGTGTAGCCCGCGCGTGATGCGCGGCGCGCCGATCCTGGCGCAACGCCGCGGTTTTCCGGCGCCTTCCCGATGGGAGGCAGCCAGGAAGTTACGCGGCTAGAACTCCGGACGGATCGCGCGCCCGGTCACCGGGCGCATTGTCTCGCGACCGCAGTGGCGGGTCAGCCGCCACCCTTGCCCAACGCTGCCTTCAACAGGCCGAGCTGTTTGCGATAGAGGCTGGCCATGGCCGTGAAGTCGGCCTGAATCTCGCCCATCTTCATCAGCTGATCCTCGATCGTGACATTGTTGCCGTCGGGCTTGGTCTCGACGATGTCGGTGTCGCGGATCACATTGCCCTCCCCTGCCGGGAGGACCGCGCCCAGGCTGCGCATCGCGGGCGTCAGCTGCACCTGCGGCGGCGTCACGCCGGGCGTGCCGCCATCCACCAGCGCGCCGAAATCGGGCCGGGCCAGTTCGCGCGACTTGTATCCGGGCGTCTCGCCATTGGCGATATTCTCCGCCACCACGCGCTGGCGATCGGCCAGATAATGCATGTTGGTCTTGATACCGGCGAGGATCGGGGGCGTGTTTCCCATGGTCTTCAGAACCCTATCAGACTGGTGGAGCCGCTCGCGCCCGAAAGCCGGTCGAGCGCCGCCTGGTAATTTTTGAGCTGCGCAGTTTCCCGCGCGGTCGAATATTTTCCGTAGGCACTGTTCTTCTCGCCATCGACGATCGTTGCCTTGCCATCGTCCCAATAGAGCGAGCGATAGGCGGTCTGGCTCATCGACACGGCGTCCTTCACTTTCTTGAGCGCGATCTTGGCATCGTCCAGCGTGGAAAGATTGATCGCCTCGGTCAGCATCAGGCCATAGGTGCCGCCGGGGCGAACCTTCGGCGCGTCCTCCGGCACCTTTTCGGGGGTGGCGATGCGCTGCGCTGCGATACCCAGTTTTTCCAGCGCATCGCGCCCTTCCGCGCCTGCGATCAGATCGACCGAATTGCCTTCCTTGGTCGTGATCCGCAGCGAACGTTCGCCATTGACGCGCGAGGTCGTGACGGTCGCCTTCGATCCGGTGATCTTGCTGAGCTTTTCGGTCAGCGACTTCATGGTCTCGCCGGCATCGATCGTGATCTTGCGCGCTGCGCCGTCATTGACCCGGATCGAGAAGCTGTCCCCCGCGCGCAGCGACGTCTGCGAGGTCAGCAGCTCCGACGCTTCGGGATTGATCGTGCCGCGCCCGAAACCGAGCGCGGCGAGGCCCGTGGTTGCACCGCCCGGATCGGCGGCGATGCGGACCGGCTCGGTCCGCAACAGCGACTGACCGAACTGGCTGGTCGAATTGATCGCACCGGTCGCCATGTCGATCCGCGAGACAAAGCCGTCGGTGGGTCCGCGCCGGGTGGCGCCCAGATCGCCGCGCGTCCGTCCGCCGGCATAAAGCTCACCGTTCAGGAACGCGATGCTGTCCACCTGATCGTCCTCGGCCGTGCCGAGATAGGTCACGCGCGCACTGGTCAGACTGGCGTCGATCGTCGCGACGAAACCGTCGCGCGCGCCGCCGGTGCCGTTCACCTGCGTCCCGCTCATCGCGGCTTCGGTCGCGCCGCCGACTGCGATCGTGCCGTCATCGGCGACCGCGATCACGCGCGCATCGGCTCGGCCGAGGTCGATCTGACCCAGATCGGTCGAGAGCGAATTGCCGTCGATCTTCCAGATCTGGGCATTGCCGCTCTTGTTGATCGATGCGAGCAGATTACCGTCCTGATCGATCGCCAGCGCATTGACGCTTTCGCTGCCGCCGATGTTGATCGTGCGGCGTTCGGCAATCGCACCGGTATTGCTGATTTTCGCGATGAAGGCGTCGCCGCCGCCCGAGGCAGCCTTGCCCCCGACATAGATTGATCCGTCATCGGCCACCGCCAGCGCGCGGGCCGTATCGGCGCCGGTTGCGCGGATCACGGTGGAAAACTGCTCGTCGCCATTTTCATCAAACCGAGCGACCATCATGTCGCCATCGGTCGTCATGTCGTCAAAGCTGCCATTCACCGTGCCCGCGACGGTGACGCTGCCGTCGTCCGCCACATGCACGGCGGCGCCCTGCGACGATCCCCCTGCCCCCAGGCTGCGCTGCCAGACGACATTGCCTTCGCCGTCGAGCTTGGTGAGGAACAGATTGTCGTCGCCGTCCGACCGGTTCGACCCCAGATCGCCCGCCGTCGTGCCGACGACATAGCTGTTGCCGAAGCGATCGGTGGCGACGGCCGCGGCATCGGTATCCGCCTGAACGTCAGGCTTCTTGATCTTCTCGAGCTTGACCTTGCCGTCGCTGCCCAGTTCGGGATTGCCGAACTGGTCATAGACGATCTTCGTCTCCGTCGTCGTCTTGCCGAGCAGCGTATTGCGCTCGGTTTCCTGTCGGTCGAGCGCGGACACTGTGGCTAGCGTCGTGCGATCATTGGCACCCGCCGGATCGTCGAGGCGAAACACCTGCGTTGCGGTCGGCGCATCGAGCGCGGTCTGGCCCGTTGCGACGATCAGCGAATCCTTCGCACCCACCTGATCGAGCGTAACCCGCTCGATGCCGCTGGGCGTCTTGAGCGTCAGGCCCCAGCCGTCATCGCCCTTTTCGGCTTCGAACCGGGCGAGCCAGCGCGGGATCGGATCGCCATTGGCATCGGTCTTCACGCTGCCATCGGCATTGGTCTGCGGCACCGCCACGATCGCGGCGTTGAGCGCGTTGACGACATCGTCGAGCGAGGGCGGTTGCGGTCCGTTCGCCAGATTGACGGTCACCGTATCGCTGCCGCCCGGTTTGGTCAGCGTGACCGAAAACTGTTCCTGCCCGGTTAGCCCCGGCACTGCGTCGCTGCGACGATCGACCAGCGCGGGGCCCTTGATCGTATATTGATCGGGAGCCGGAATGCCGATCGACTTCACGTTGCGCGCAGGCTGAAAGAAGGCAAGGCTGACCTTGTCCGACGGCGCCGTGGCAAGGAAGCCCTGAAGCTCCCCCATCCCCTTCGCGAATGCACTCTGGAGCGATTTGCGCTGCGCGTCGGATGTCGTCTTGTCGGCTGCGACTTCGGCAAGAATGCGCAGCCGGTCGAGCGCCTTGTACGTCGTGAACGTCGTCTGGATATCGTCGGGCAGGAAATCGACGCCGGTGCCCGCGCGGTCGATAAAGCTCTTGAGCAGCTTGATCGCGGATGCCTGAGAGGAAAGCGGGCTGGTGTCGGCGTCTTCCTTCCACGGGGGCGTCGTCGCCTCCATGGTGAATTGCGCCTTGGCGCGGCGCACGGCGCGGCTTTCGAACGTGATGTCGGCCAGTCCGCCGGAAAACACATTGCTTCCCGTCAGCAGGCTTAGCCCGACCATCGAATTCGAAAAATTTACCGCCATCTCCCGCCCGGACCTCCTGACACTTATCCTATAATAGAAGAAAGTTCGCTCTCGCATGCGCGCGGGTTCGAATCTTTTTCAGGGGACGATGACGATGAACATGATGGCGCCGACCGCCGAAATGCCCGAGCTGAAACGCTTTAACGGCACCCAACGCGCCGCCGCGCTGATGCTGGCGCTCGGCCAGGATCATGGCGCACCGATCTGGGAGCAGCTTTCGGTCGACGAGATCAAGGAGCTGTCGTCCGCCATCGCCTCGCTCGGCCAGGTGCCCAGCAACGTCATCGAACATCTGCTTGTGCAGTTTTCCGGCGAAGTTTCCAGCATGGCCGCGTTTCACGGCAGCTATGAATCGGCCGAGCGGCTGCTCGCCGGCATGCTCCCGCCCGAAAAGGTCAGGGAAATCATGGAGGATCTTCGCGGTCCCTCCGGCCGGACGATGTGGGACAAATTGTCCAACGTCTCCGAAACGATCCTCGCCGGCGCGCTGCGCAACGAATATCCGCAGACCGTGGCGGTGATCCTGTCGAAGATCCGCCCCGACCATGCCGCCCGCGTGATGGGTGAGCTTCCGCGCGATTTCGCCACCGACGTGATCATGCGCATGCTCCGCATGGAAACCGTGCAGAAGGACGTCATCCAGCAGGTCGAACAGACGCTTAAGTCGGAATTCATGACCAACCTGTCGCGCACGAACAAGCGCGATCCGCACGAAGCGATGGCCGAGATGTTCAACGCGCTCGACCGCGCCACCGAAGAAGCGATGCTCAAGGCGCTCGACGACAAGGCGCCAGAAAGCGCCGAGCGTATCCGCGCGCTCATGTTCACGTTCGAAGACCTCTCCAATCTGCTGCCGGCGGCGATCGCGACGATCGTCAAGAATGCCGACAAGCGCGAAATGGCGCTGGCGCTGAAGGGCGCACCGGAGGATCTCAAGAACCTGTTCTTCGGCGCGATGACCGAGCGTGCGGCAAAGATGATGCGCGAAGATATGGCCGGCATGGGCCCGGTCCGTGCGCGCGATTGCGAAGAGGCCCAGTCCTCGCTCGTCCGCCTTGCCAAGAACCTCGCCGATCGCGGCGAAATCCTGCTCGTCGATCCGAAGAGCGACGACGCGATGATCCTGTGAGGAGGGCGAGATGAACCTGCACGTCGAACGCTTCGCCTTTGATCGGGTATTCAGCTATTGCAACGAAACCAAGGGTTCCACGCAGACCGACATGGCATTGGAGCTGTCGGCATTGCGTGCGGAACTGGCCCTGGCGAAGAGCGATGCCGATACGCGCGAAGCTCGTGCCCGGATCGAAGGGTTCGAAGCGGGAATGGCGCAGGCACGTGCCGAGCGGGAAACCGCACTGCTGAGCGCAGTCGATGCGTTGCAGGCGGGAATCGAAGCGATCGACGGCCGGTTCGCCGACGCGCAGGACAGCATGGCCGGCGACGCGACCGAAGTGGCGCTTGCCGCCGCAGAACTTCTCGCCGCACGCGCTCTGGAAACCGCGCCGGGCATTGCGATCGACGACGCCATCGGACGCACGCTGCGTCAGGTGTCGCGCGGCACCGAAATTCAAGTGCGCATCCATCCCGATCTCGCCCCCGATATCGAAACGCGCCTCGAATCGCGCCAGGCGGCCGACCGCCGCCGCCTCAATGTGCACATCATTCCCGATGACCGGGTAGCTGTGGGCGATGCGGAAATCCTGTGGGATCAGGGCGGGTTGACGCTCGACAGGGCCGAACGCCGCGCGCAGATCATGGCGGAACTGGAGGCACTGTTGCCGGCACCCGCGCCGGACACATCGGGTGGATCGCCGGATCTGGCGGAACATGCCGATGCGCTGGCTCATGGTGCTGACGTGGACGATCCCGGCCTGGACGAGCAGGACATCGCCGCCTGAGCTGCGCTGCCAGCAGCGCCGCCGATTATCTCTACAGAAAATGCAACATCCCGGCGAAAGCCGGGATTTTTCTATGTCCGAAGCATGCCGGAACGCGCCGCCCGAAGTGGCCTGCGGGCTTGCGCCGACACCATCGGGAACATCCCCCGGCAAAAATTTCCTACCCCGGCAAAACCTGCCGCGTTCCTCTTCCTATAATTCTCTTGTGAAGGGCAGAACGCCCTCCCCGGAACAGCCACGAGGCGGGAATTGGAAGCAGTCAGGAAATTCGTCGGCCAGATCGGAGCCAAAAGGCTGATGATCATGGGTGGAGTGGCGCTGGCGCTGCTCGCGGCGCTCGCATTCGTGGCGACGCGCGGAAGCAATCCCGCCATGGGCTTTCTCTACACCGATCTCGATCCGTCGGCCGCACAGGCGATCGCAGAAAAGCTGAAGGCAGAAGGCGTGGATTATCGCCTGTCCGCCGACGGCAGTTCGATCCTCGCCCCGCAGGAAAAGCTCGCCGAGCTGCGCATGAGCCTTGCCGGCGAAAAGCTGGGCGGGCCGATCGGTTATGACGTACTCGATCAGGAAGACAGTTTCGGCGTGTCTGCCAGCCGCGCCAAGATGAACGAAACCCGCGCAGTGGAGGGCGAACTCGCCCGCTCGATCCAGAGCCTTCAGGCAGTCGCCGCCGCGCGCGTCCATATCGTGATGCCCGAACGCGCGATGTTCGCCGCCGAGGCCCGCAAGGCAACCGCCGCCGTCACCGTAAAGACGCGCGGCCGCCTGCCCGCCGAAACGGTGCAGGCGATCCGCTATCTCGTTTCCTCATCGGTCCCCGAATTGTCGCCCGAAGCCGTATCGGTGGTCGATCAGTCGGGTGCGCTGCTGGCGCGCGCCGGCGACAGCGAGACGCTCGCCAGCAGCGACGCCGACGAACGCCAGGCCGCGGTCGAAACCCGGCTGCGCGACGAGATCGAGGCCCTGCTCTCTCCCATTGTCGGTCAGGGCAAGGTCCGCGCCGAAGTGTCGGCGGATATCAATCGCGATGCCACGCGCGAAGAAGCCAATGTCTATGATCCCGACGCGCAGGTGATCGCACGTCAGGTGACCGTCGAAAACGGCACCGAGGATCAGGAAACCGGCGCTGCCCCTCCGGGCGTATCGGTCGGCAATGAACTTCCCGAAAATACCGGCCAGCCCGCCCAGCCTGGCGAAAGCCGCAGCTCGCGCGGCAGCCAGTCGTCGGAAGACACGACCTATCAGAACAGCTCGCGCCGCACCGTCACGGTGCGCGGCCCGGGCGAGGTCAAGCGGCTGACCGTCGCGGTGATGGTCGATGGCGGCGAAAAGGGTCTGGACGATGCCATGATCCAGCGCCTGACCCGCCTTGTCGAGAATGCGATCGGATATGACAGCGAGCGCGGCGATAGCGTGGTTGTCGAAAGCATGGCCTTCGCTCCGGTCGAGGATCTGGCCGAAGGTCAGGGCGGTATCCTGTCACTTCTGTCGATGGACCGTGTCTTCGGGTTGCTGCAACTGGTCGTCATCGCTGTAGCGGGACTGATCGCGCTGCGGATGCTGAAGCCCAAGCCGACGTCAGGCGAGGCAACGCAGGACGGTGGTCTGCTGACCGCCAACGACCCCGAAATGATCGCGCTCGCGCAGCGCGCCGCCGAAGGCGACGAAGAGGCGATGCAACAGCTTGAGGCGCGCCAAGCCGCCAGCGGCGCCACGCTGCTCGATCAGGAAATCTCGCTCGCGCAGGTCGATGGCCGGATCAAGCTTTCCGCCCTCAACAAGCTTGGCGACACGATCGCCGCGAGCCCGCCTGAAGCAGTGGCGGTGATCCGCCAATGGATGAACGCATGATGGAGAAAAATGTGGACCCGCAGGACATCGTGCCGACCGATGCCACCCAGGAACAGGCGGCGCCGGCGCTGGAGGATTTCGAACCGCAACCCCAGCCCGCGCCCAGTGCCGAACCGCCCGCCGAAGGACTGGAGGCCGTATTCGACGTGCCGGTAAAGGTTCAGGCGGTGCTCGGTCGCACGCGGATGCCGGTCGGCGACCTGCTTCAGCTGCGTTCGGGCCATGTCCTCGAACTCGATCGTCGCGTCGGCGAACCGGTCGACATCTTCGTCAACGACCGGCTGATCGCGCGCGGCGAAATCGTCCTGATCGACGGGGCGCTGGGCGTCACGCTCACTGAAGTCGTACGGCAGGAAATCTGACCATGGATATGCCCATCCGCATGCTGCTGATCGGTGCGCCGGAAAGCGAATTCCGCCGCGCCGCCCAACTGGCGCAGGAAGCCGGCGCCGCTGTCGACATGGCCGATGACTGTGACGAGGCGCTCGCGGCGCTGCGCGCCAATACCGGCGACCTGGTGATGATCGATGTCGAACTAGACGTCCGTTATTTCCTGAGTCAGCTGCGCACGGAACGTTTCACGCTGCCGGTACTGGCATGCGGAATCGATGCGCCCGCCGAGCGCGCGGTCGCTGCGATCCGCGCGGGCGCGCTGGATTATGTGCCGCTGCCGCCGCAGCGCGAGCTGATCGCCGCCGCCATCGCATCGGTGATCGAACGCCGCCCGACCGAACCGCTGGCCCGGCATCCGGCGCTGGAACGCGCCAATGAGCTCGCCCGCGCCGTCGCCCCCAGCAGCGCGCCGATCCTGATTACGGGGGAACGCGGCAGCGGTAAGGAAATGATGGCGCGTACCATTCATATCGCCTCGGGCCGTCCCAATCCGATGCTCGTCGTCGAATGCGCCGGCGTCGCGCCGGACGTGCTGCGTTCCGAACTGTTCGGGCATGAAGAAGGCGCCTTTCCCGGCGCGGTCGCACGACGCATCGGCCATCTGGAAAAGGCAGGTGGCGGAACCGTGCTGCTGCGCGAAGTCGGCGCGGTCGCACCGGAGATTCAGGCCAGGCTGCTCGCGGTACTGCAGGAGCAACGGCTGCAACGCGTCGGCAGCGAGGAATATGTCCCGTTCCAGGCGCGGCTGATCGCGACCACGGGAATGGATCTCACCGCGCGGGTCGCCGAAGGGGCGTTCCGGGCCGATCTGCTCGCCCGGCTGGGGCTGGTTCGGATCGAAGTGCCGCCGCTGCGCGAACGCGGCGACGACATTGCGATGCTGGCAACGCATTTCGCCGAACGACTGGCTGCGTCCGACCGCTTGCCGGTCAAGCCGATCGGCGACGAGGCGATGGCGCTGCTGCGGCGCTATGGCTGGCCGGGCAATATCCGCGAGCTGGAAGACGCCGTGCATCGCGCGATGCTGCTGTCGCGCGGCAACCGGATCGAACCGGGCGATTTCGTGCTGAGCGACGGCACGCGCCTGGTCGGACGCGATGCCGAAGGCAGCGAACGGTTGCACGTCGAAAGCTTGGTCGGTCGGACCGTGGAGGAAGTCGAGCGCGAGCTGATTCTCCAGACACTAGAACGCTGTCACGGCAACCGCACCAGCGCGTCGAACATCCTGGGCATTTCGGTGCGCACCATGCGCAACAAGCTGAAAGCCTTTGTCGAGGCGGGCATTCCCGTCTCGCCGGCGGCGTGACGGCCATGACCGGCGCCCATCGCATTCCGGTTCAGCTGCGCTGCCACGCCAGCGGCGGTCGCTGGGCGCTTCGGGGCGGCGGTGGGGAGCATGTCGGCTGGGCTGCGACCGGCGATGGCGCACGCGCCGCCGCTTCGCTGCGCTTTGCCAGATCGACTCTTCCGCGCGGCCCTTTGGCAGGGACACCCTGCCTGATCGTTATCGGAGTTGCCTGACGTGCCACCTGCACTCACTCGCTTTCTCGACCGGATCGGTGCCAATCGCGACCTGGCGCTGGCGATCGGCGTTGTCGCGATCATCGCGATGCTTATCCTGCCGATGCCGGGCTGGCTGCTCGACATGGGGCTTGCGCTGTCGATCACCATTTCGGTGATGATCCTGATGACCGCTTTGTTCATCGAAAAGCCGCTCGAACTCAGCGCCTTTCCGACGATCCTGCTGATCGCGACGATGCTGCGGCTGGGCCTCAACCTTGCGTCGACGCGGCTTATTCTGGGCCATGGCCATGAAGGGCCGCAGGCCGCGGGCAATGTGATCGGCGCGTTCGGCGAGTTCCTGATGGCGGGCGAAACCGCGATCGGCCTGACCATCTTCCTGATCCTGGTCGTCATCAACTTCGTCGTCATCACCAAGGGCGCTGGTCGCATCGCCGAAGTCGCCGCGCGTTTCAGCCTCGATTCGATGCCCGGCAAGCAGATGGCGATCGACGCCGATCTGTCCGCCGGCATGATCGACGAGGAACAGGCCAAGGCACGCCGCGCCGAAGTCGAAGCCGAAAGCGGCTTTTACGGCGCGATGGACGGTGCGTCGAAATTCGTGAAGGGCGATGCGATTGCCGGCCTGCTGATCACGGCGATCAACATCGTCGTCGGCCTTGCCATCGGCGTCATATCGCACGGCGTGCCGCTGGGCGAAGCGTTCCAGACCTATACGGTGCTGACTGCGGGCGACGGTCTGGTCAGCCAGATCCCGGCGCTGATCGTGTCGGTCGCCGCCGGCCTGCTGGTGTCGAAGGGCGGCCTCAAGACCCGCGCGGGGACGGCGCTCGGCGACCAGCTGGGCCGCTATCCCAAGGCGTTCGGCATGGTTTCGTTCCTGATGGGCGGCCTGGCGCTGATGCCGGGTTTGCCCTTCATTCCCTTTGCGAGCATCGCGGCGGCGTGCGGCTATACCGCCTGGAAAATGTCGAAAAATTCCGAGGCGCGCGCTGCCCAGGAAAAACTGATCGCGGCGCAGGCTGAGGAAAAGGAAGCCACCCGCGAACAGCCGATCAGCGAAACTCTGGCGATCGATTCCGTCCGCATCGAAATCGGCTATGCGCTGCTGCCGATCATCAACGATTCGACGCGCGAGCCGCGGCTCGACGATCAGGTGCGCGCGCTGCGCCGTCAGATGGCGACCGATTATGGCTTTGTCCTGCCCTCGGTCCGCATCATCGACAATATGGCGCTGCAGCCGAGCGAATATGTCCTGTACATCAAGGAAACCGAAGCTGCGCGCGGCGAAATCCGCCTCGACAAGCTGCTGCTGATCAATCCGGGCGGCGGCCCGACCGGTCTGCCCGGCGACGTGACCACCGAACCGGTGTTCGGCCTGCCCGCGCTGTGGATCGATCGCGAATTGCGCGACGAAGCCGGCTTCCGCGGCCTGACCGTGGTCGATTGCGGCACGATCATCACCACCCACCTGACCGAGCTGGTGAAGGAAAATATCGCGGACATGCTCAGCTATACCGAGACGCAAAAGCTGCTGAACGAAGTGCATCGCGACGCGGAAAAGCTGGTCGCCGATATCATTCCGTCCAAGGTTTCGGTTTCGACCGTGCAGCGCATCCTGCAGAATCTGCTGAGCGAAGGCATTTCGATCCGCGACATTCCGACGATCCTGGAAGGCATTGCCGAAGCCGCACCGCTGACCGGCAGCGTCACGCAGATGACCGAGCATGTCCGCGCGCGCCTCGCCCGCCAGATTTCGGCGGTCAACATGCGCGGCGACGCGATCCCGATCGTCACCCTGTCGCCCGAATGGGATCAGGCGTTCGCAGAAAGCATCGTCGGCGCGGGCGACGACCGCCAGCTCGCAATGGCGCCGACCGTGCTCCAGCAGTTCATCGGCGCGGTGCGCACCACCTATGACAAGCTGGCGCAGGACGGCGAAATCCCCTGCCTGCTGACCAATCCGTCGATCCGTCCGTTCGTCCGATCGATCATCGAGCGTGTGCGCCCGGCGACGGTGGTGCTGAGCCAGAACGAAATCCATGCCCGCGCGCGCATCCGCGCCCTTGGGAATATCGGCTGAACCGCCACCCGGCACGGCCATCCTCTATAATGAGAGGTGGCCTCCAGGCGGCCACGCAAAGAGAGTGCTGCATGAAAGTTGCCGACAACGGCCTCGCCGTCGATGCGCTGCTCCCGGGATTTGCCCGGATCGACAAGGCCAGCCCCGGTTTCGCGCTGATGGTGGACGGCGGCAAGACGGCCGTTCCGGCTTTGCCCGGTGGCACCGTCACGCAGCCCGGCCTCCCCTCCGAAACATTGCCCGTTCCCGTCCCGGTCGGAACCGTGCGCGCAGGCACACATATGTTGCCAGATGGGCAAGCGCCGCTCGAAATCGCTCCTTCGCCGCCTGCGCCGATGCCCGCAACGGCGGAACCGCGTGCGCGTCGTTCGATGCTGCCCGAATTATTGACGGGGGCTTCCCTGATTCAGACGAGCGCGACTTCGGGCAAGGCCGTCGCCACCGTGCCGGTACCTGCAGACATCGACGCCAAAGCCGATATGGCTGCCCCAGCGATCGACGGCGACGTCGCGCAGGCCGATATCATCGCGGCAACGCCGAAACTGCCGGTCTCCGCGCCCGAAGCGGATGCGCCTGTCGCTCCGACGGGAACGGAGAGCGCTGTCGTTTCGGCGCCCAGGGCAACGCCTGCAGCTCCCGCATCTCCCGCTCCCAACAAGATCGCTCCGCAAGGCCAGACCAAGGTGACGGAGGGGCTTGCAGCCCCGCAGCAGACCCTCCCCGATGCCCCGACGATCGCGTCCGGCGATACTGCCCGGCCACGATCGCCGGAAAAAGCGGAAACGCCTGCCCCGCTGACCGGGCGCAAACCCGTTGACGATGGTGCGCGCGATGCGGCGGCCGTTGCGGAGATCGCCGCCACGCCGCCCGCTCCGCCGGTCGTGACCGTCGCGCCACAGCCGGATGTCGCCAACGCGTCCCAGAACCCACGCGATGCCGAAGCGCCCGGCCAGCTCCGCGTAGCGACAGCCGCGCAGGGCAACAACCATCCCGTCGCCGCCACCAAGGACGGCAAGGACAATATGCCGGGCCCGGCGTTCCAGCCGGACACCGGAACCGACCCGCGGGACGGGTCGGGAAACAACGCCGCTGACCATGGGTCAACGCCGAGCGACCCCGCCATGACCGGCGAACGTGCGGCAACGCCCCTACCGACATTGCCGGAGGCGCGCGCAGCGAGCGCCGCCCCGCAACCCGACCGCGTTCCCGCTCCGGCGGCACCGATTGCCGCCCCCGCCGCGACGCCCGCCGCTGCACCACCCAACGCCGCACTGGCCACCGCGCCAGCGCCGAGGCACGAAATCGAGATCGATGCGCGTTCGGGCAGTGTGGGACGAGATCTGGGTATCGCCATCGCGCACCGCGCGAAAAATGGCGAGGATATGGTGCGCGTGCGCATGACGCCGGGCGAACTCGGCCGGGTCGAAGTCACGCTGGCATTTGACGACAAGGGCAATGTCCAAGCCACGCTGAAGGCCGATAACCACCATGCGCTCGACCTTCTGCGCCGCGACGCCGTGGAGCTGACGCGCGCGCTGGATCAGGCGGGTATTCGCGCCGACACACAGAGCTTTCGCTTCGAAAGCCGCAGCGACGGTGGCCAGCAGCAGATGATGAACCAGCAGGGCAATGGCGGGAATGGCGGCCAGCCGCGTCCCGGCGCTGCCCCCCTTCCCGCCGATGACGGCGATTTTGGCGACAGCGAAAGCGGATATCGCCCGGTCCGGTCCGATGGCCGGGTCGATCTGATTGCATGAGGATATCGCGATGACGACCGTCACGACCAACAACAACACCGCCGCCGCACAGGCGAGCGGCAATTCATCGCTTTCGGGGCTGAATGCCGATTTCGACATGTTCCTGAAGCTGCTGACGATCCAGATGCAGAATCAGGATCCGCTCGATCCGATGGACACGTCGGAATATACCCAGCAGCTGGTGCAATATTCGCAGGTCGAACAGTCGATCCAGCAGACCCAGACGCTGCAGCAGATTCTGACGGCAATGGGATCGAGCGACCTGGTACAGGCGTCCTCGCTGCTCGGCCGCGAGGTTGAATTCGATTCCGCCAGCTCGGCGCTGGGCGATGCCCCCGCGGCCTGGAGCTGGTCGTCGGAGCGCAACGTCGCGTCGCTGACCGCAACCGTCAAGGACGCCAATGGCCGNGTCGTCGCGACCCGCGANCTGGATCCGGCATCGTCNGGACNGTTCGAATGGGACGGCACCAAATCGAACGGCTCCGCAGCGGCNCCGGGCAACTACACGCTCGANCTCNCCGGCGCAGACGCCAATGGAACNAGCATCGANATGACNGTGCACGGGATCGGAACGGTGAGCGACGTGCATATGACCGATGGCACGGTCACGCTGAACGTCAACGGTGCCGAAGTGCCTGCGTCGCGCCTGCTCCGCATCGGCGGCTGAGCGCCGCAGCGTATCGTTCCTGACCCGTATAAATCCTGAGGTTTTGCGAGTGTAGAAACCCGATTGGGAGCGCCGTTTCGCTCTATAAATTAAGTAAGAACCGCGGCGGATCCACGAACCGATCCCCTCGCGATCCGCCCGGTTCCCCCTCTCCTTCGTCCGCAAGGGCAAAAGGGTTTTGCGGCAGGCCGGTCCCCCTCCGGCCTGCCGCTTTGCATTTGGGGCCGCCGCGTTCGACAGACAAAAAAAGGACCGTTCCAAAGGGGGAAGGAACGGTCCAGGAAACAATATTGGGTTCGGGTCAGGCGTGCGCCGAAAATGCCCCGCCGGCCTTGATGCCGAAAGAAGGGGCAGGCAGGCGCGACAACGCGATCGGTGCCGCACCTGCCTCCTCGATCGACCGGATACGCGCGTCTTCGAGGGAACAGCCCGGAATAGCGTTCGGTACCGCAAGCATGGCGATACAATCGGCAATGGAGGGGTCTTCGCGCGGGCCCAACGTGTCGAGCACGTCGCCCAGCGTCATTCCCGGCGCCTGCAACGCACGCTCGGCCGCCGCAGTCCACAATGCCTGCGCGTCCGCGACGCTGAGCGTCAGCGTGACGCGATATTCGTTCGCATCGACCTGGGTCTGTTCGGCAACACGCAGCGTCCGCAATTCCATGTTTCGTTCCCTGATGTTGCGAAGTCCATCGCGATGTTTCTCACCTACAGGGGGTTCCCCGGCCCCTGAATTTAGGAATTCGCCTATACGTAGAATTCCCGGGCAGAATCGGGATCAATGCACCCGCGCCTCGGCCCGCCGTGCCAGCTCGCGCGCATGAGCGGAAACCAGACAGAGTTCGGCGTAGAGCCGGTCCCAGAAGGGCGAAGGTATCTCCACCTCGCCGCCGCCGCGTTCGGTGACGCATATGGCCGCCGCCGGATCCAGATCGAGGCGAAACGCCGCGCCGAAGCTGCCGTCGACATGTTCGCCGGGCAGGCTGTGCGGCACTGCCAGGCGCGACGACATCACGAAACCGGCGAGAACATCGCACCCATATCCGTCCAGCAACACCCGGTCGCCAGTGGTCGCATCGGGGCGCTCGATCACGATCAGGGCGCCCGAAGGATGTTCTTCGACGCTGACTCGCAGTCGGCCGCCAAAGGCATCGGTGATCTCTCGAATTCGCGGGAACAATGGTTTCTCCTGACCTTACTCTATTATAGACAATTTGTCCGTTTTCGGGCCGGTACCGCGCACCGGGATCGCGTGCTGCGTGGATAAAAAAAGGGCCAGGACGACGGATCGTCCTGGCCCGGCAAAGAGTGCTCTCCACGCTTCCAGGGCAAAGCGCGGAGCGCGCCCTTAACGGAACAGCGAAGTGATCGTCTGCGGTGCCTGGTTGGCAATGCCAAGAGCCTGGACACCCAGCTGCTGCTTGACCTGCAGGGCCTGCAGCTTTGCCGATTCCTTCGCAAGGTCGGCGTCGACGAGGTTGCCGATACCACCCTCGATCACGTCAGACAGCTTGCTCGTGAAGGACGACTGTGCGTCGATCTTGCGCGAAGCCGCGCCGAGCGTGCTGAGGGTCGTGTTGAGGTTGTCCTGCGTGGTTTCAAGCGTATCGATCATCGCCTGCGCGTTGGCCTGCGTGCTGATGTCGCCGCTTGCGGAAACGGTCACCACCGAACCGCCCAGATCCAGGCCCTGGTTCGCTACGCTGAGCGAATCGGGGTCCCAGGTGCCGGTGCCGTCGGAGTCCTTGAGCGACTGGAGCGCCGTAACGGTGCCGCCCGAAGCCTTCAGGAGGTTGGTGCCGTTGAATTCCGAAGAGTCGACGATCGTCGTGATCTGATCGCGCAACGCCTTGAAATCCTCGTTGATGGCATCACGGCTCGCCTGGTCGATACCATCGTCGGCCGACTGATAGGCCTTGGCCTTCATTTCGTTGACGATGTCGGAAATCTGCTCGGTGCCGGCGGTCGCCACATCGACCACGCTCTTGGCGCGGCTCAGCGACGAGCTCACCGACTTCAGACCACCCAGATCGCCGCGAAGCGTCTGTGCAATCGTGAACGAAGCCGAGTCATCCTTGGTCGACGAAACCGACAAGCCGGTGTTGATGCGGCTCTGGGTCTGCGAAAGGCCCTTGTTGGTTTCGGTCAGGCTCTGCAGCGCGGCCATCGCGCCGGTGTTGGTGTTGACGGAAAAACCCATCGTAATAATCCTTCTGGAGTACAGCGGTCGCGTTCTGCGGCCTTTTGGGTCGGAGGCGCCGACCCGCGACAGGCGTGTTCCAATGCCTGCACCTCTATTGTGGAGGGCATTCGCGAAGGACCCAAATTACTCTTGAAAATTTTCTCGGTTTATCAATGCTTAAGCCGCAAAAATCCGGCAAAATTTGCCGCCGGTCCGTGTCTGCCCGGCAAAAGATTCCGGCTGAAACCGAATTCGGCCCGGCCGCGACACAAAAAAGCCGGACGCACCCCCCGATGCGCCCGGCCTTGTCCACCCATCCCGCAGGATCGGCGGAAACCGTCAGAACGGAAACAATGCGTCGTAGATCTGCTGACCCCAGCGCGCCTGCTGCGCATCAGTGAGCTGCCCGCGACCGCCATAGATGATGCGCGCTTCGGCGATCTTGCTGTGCTGGATCGAATTGTCGCGCTCGATATCCTGCGGACGAACGATGCCTGTCAGGATCAGTTCGCGCATTTCGAAATTGACGCGCACTTCCTGGCGACCGCGGATCACCAGATTGCCGTTGGGCAGCACCTGCGTGACGATCGCCGCCATCGTCATGTCGATCGTTTCCGAACGCGCAGTCGATCCGCCGCCGGAAAATTGCGACGTGCTGCTGGTATCGACCAGCGTCGACGGATCGGGATTGCCCGGCAGGATATTCTGCAGCGGCGTCTGCAGCCCGAGCAGTCCGGCAATGCCGCCGCTTTCGGACCCGCCCCGGGTACGCGAGGTATTGTTGCCCAGATTGGCCTTGTCGGCGATCCGGATGCGGATCGTCAGAATGTCGCCGGTCGACGATGCGCGCTGATCGCGGAACAGCGCGCCCGCCCCGGTGCGGAAAAGTGACGCTCCAGCCGCCGGGGCCTGAGCGACGCGCACCTGCTGCCCGGCCCCGTTACCCACGCGGTCGGCGGGTGCGGCAAGCGACGGCTCGATCTGAGGGGCCGCCACCGGCTGGATCGCCGTCAGCTCCGGCGCCTTGCCGACCCGGTTGAGCCGCCCGACGGCGCCGCAACCCGAAACCATGCCGCCGATGACGGCAATCGCGATAATGCGTTTCATGTCCCTGATACTCCGATGAAAATTTATCGCGGGCCGGAAGGTCCGCCTGCAATCATGGCAAAGCGATGCGAACGCTGCCCGGGCCGTCCACAACGGCGTCGAGCGTGCGGCTGGTGGTGCTGGTGACGACGCGGACGAGTTCGCCGTCGGCGGCATCGCCCAAAGCGCGGCCGCTGGTGGCGATGACGAGCGAACCGTTGACCAGCCGGATCGTCACCGGCTCGCCCCGACGGACCAGCCGTGGCTCCTGCACGTCGGTGCGGCGCACGATGCTGCCCTCGCGCAGGTTGCGCCGCAGTTCGAGCCCGCTCGCCTCGCGCGGGGTCAGCGCACTGCGCGCCTGCACCTGCGTGCCGCTGTCGGTGGTGAAGTCGCTCGCCGCGAGCAGCTCGCCGCGCGGGACGTCGCGTACCAGTACGGCCACTTCGACTTCCTGCGCCGCCGCTGCCTGCGGAAGCAGCATCGCGGCGAGCAGGGTCGCGCAGGCGAATGCGAACCGCATCAGCGCAGCTGGCTGGTGGTCGCCAGCATCTCGTCTGCGGTCTTCACCACGCGGCTGTTCATCTCATAAGCGCGCTGCGCCGAAATAAGCGCCGTGATTTCGGCCACCGGATTGACGTTCGAGGATTCGAGGAAGCCCTGATTGAGAATGCCCACCCCCGGCTCACCCGGCGCAGCAACCGTCGGCTGGCCCGACGCGGCGGTTTCGAGGAACAGGTTGCCGCCCTGCGCCTCAAGCCCGCTTTCGTTCATGAAGGTCGCCAGTTCGAGCTGGCCCACGGTCTGCGGCTGCGGATCGCCCGCGACCATCACCTGCACCTCGCCGGTCTTCGAAACGGTGACGGCGATGGCTTCCTGCGGGATGGTGATGCCCGGCTGGACCGGATAGCCGTCCTGCGTCACCAGTTCGCCCTGATCGGACACCTGGAACGACCCGTCCCGCGTATAGGCGGTATCGCCCGAAGGCAGCGTCACCTGAAAATAGCCGCGCCCCTGAATGCCGAGATCCAGAGGATTGTCGGTCTGCATCATCGAACCCTGCTCGATGATCCGATAGACGCCGCCGGTGCGCACACCCGATCCGATCTGAATGCCCGACGGCACCATCGAATCCCCGCCCGAAGCGGAACCGGGGCGCGTGATCTGCTGATAGAGAAGATCCTGAAATTCCGCCCGCTGCCGCTTGAAGGCAGTCGTGTTCATATTGGCGATGTTGTTCGAAATGACGTCGACATTGGTCTGCTGCGCGAGCATGCCCGTGCCGGCTATTGAGAGCGATCGCATTGGTTCGTTCCTTCACTCTGAAGCGTTGAATGGGGTGGATCAGGCGCCCGGGCGGCCCAGCCGCTCGATCGCGCGCTTGCGCAGATCGGCCATGTTCTGGGACATGTTCTGGCTGGCCTGATAGGCGCGCAGTATCTCGATCATGTCGGTGGTTTCGGAGATCGCATTGACGTTCGATCCCTCCACCCCACCGCTGCGGAGCTTTGTTTCGGCGGCGGCAAGTTCGCGCCCGCCATTACCGGAGAACAGCCCGTCGCCGCGCGGATCGACACTGCCTTCATTGTCGAACACCGTGACGGCGATGCGCCCCAGCGGACCATCGCGTCCCATCACCGTGCCGTCTTCGGCAATGCTCAGATTGGCTGCCTGATCGGGCGGAACCGCGATCGGCTGACCACCCTCGCCCAGAATTTTCTGTCCGCCGGAGGTAGCCAGTTCGCCCGATTCCAGAACCTTGATAAAGCCCGCGCGCGTATAGGCGGTCTCGCCGCCGGGCGCTTCGACCGCCAGATATCCCGGCCCGTCGATCATCACGTCGAGCGGATTGCCGGTCGGTTGAAACCCGCCATTGCTGGTATCGTGCACCGTGCCGTAATCGAGCACGAACGACGTCGTCTGTGCAGACCGGACACTGCTGTCGGTCTGTTCGACATATTCATGGAACACCGGCGCTTCGCGCTTGAATCCCACGGTCGTCATGTTCGCCAGATTGTTCGACACGACGTCCATACGACGACGCAGCGCCTGTTCGTGGCTCAGCAGCACATAGGAAGAAATGTCCATCGCGCTTTCCGTTTTCAAAATCGACGCACTAGGCAGTTTTTGCCGGGCGTTGATCCTATAATAGGAAGAAATCGCCCGGACGGGTGTTCGTGCGATCAATTCCAGGGAAGTCGGACATGTCGGATGAAATCGTCGAAGTGGCGGAAGAGGCCGCCCCGAAGAAGAAGAGCAAGAAGAAGCTCATCATCATCGGCGCCGCCGCGGCCGTTGTCGTGCTGGGCGGCGGTGGCGGCGCGGCGATGATGTTCTCGGGCGGCGGTAGTGCCGAAACGCATGCGGAAGCCGCTGCGGAGGAAGGTGGCGACCATGCCGCACCTGCCGAGGGTGGCGGCGAACATGGCGGCGCCGAAGGTGAGGCCGCTGCCTTTGTCGACGTGCCGGCGATGATCGTGAACCTGCGTTCGCCCGATGGCGGCGCGCGCTTCCTCAAGATCCACTTCATGCTGGTGCCCGGCCCGAACGGCGCGGGCCTGGAAGAAAAGCTTCCCGTGCTGCTCGACGCCTATCAGCCGTTTCTGCGCGAACTGCGCCCGGTCGATCTTGCCGGATCGGCAGCGGTCTATCGCATCAAGGAAGAGATGCTGGTGCGTGCCACCGGCGCGCTGGGACCCGGTGTCGTAGCGGACGTTCTCATTCAGGATCTGATCCAGCAATGACCGGCGATTTCGACGATTTCGATCTGCCCGATCCGCCCGTCGCGGGTGCGATGGACGGCGATGGCAAGTTCGACCAGGCGGATATCGATGCGCTATTTGGCGATGTCGGCGATTCGCTGACTCCCAAAAAGGGTCTTCGCGCCGTTCTGGAATCGAAGGTCATCCGGCACGAACGGCTGCCGATGCTGGAAGTCGTCTGCGACCGTATGGTGCGCTCCTTCGCCAGTTCGATGCGCAACCTGTCGTCCGATGCCGTCGATGTCAGCCTGGAGGAAGTGACGTCGACGCGTTTCGGCGAGTTCATGAATCGCGTGGCGCTTCCGGCGATGATCGGCGTGTTCCAGGTCAGCGAATGGCAGAGCTTCGGGCTGGTGACGGTCGAATCCGGCCTGATCTATGCAGTGGTCGATGCGCTGCTGGGCGGGCGCGGTGGCGGCGGCAACGGCAGTCTGGTGATCGACGGGCGTGCGTTCACGACGATCGAGACCAATCTGGTTTCGCGCATGCTGACGCTGGCGCTCGACGATTTCGCCGAGGCTTTTGCGCCGATCGAACCGATCACCACGCAGCTCGACCGGATCGAAACCAACCCGCGCTTCGCCGCGGTCGCCGGTCCTTCGAACATCTGTGCGGTCGCCACCTTCCGCGTCGATATCGACGGGCGTGGCGGCAAGTTCACGATCCTGTTGCCCTATTCGACGCTCGAGCCGGTGCGTGAAAAGCTGCTCCAGCGGTTCATGGGCGACAAGACCGGTCGCGACAGCATCTGGGAAGCCCATATGGCTTCGGAAATCCGCAAAACTCAGGTCGATGTCAACGTCGTGCTGGGCGAACAGAACATGCGCGTGGCGTGGCTGCAGGCGCTCGAAGTCGGGCAAACGCTGCGCTTCAACAAGGGGCCGGACGATCCGCTGGAGTTGAATTGCGGCGGTATCG
>PAOI01000023.1 GCA_002707985.1 Sphingomonas sp.
CGATAATCGAAGCACAGTTCGTGGGTCAGGCTTGCCCAGAGCAGATATCCGCCGCTGGTGTGGAGCACGCCCTTGGGCTTGCCGGTCGATCCGGAGGTATAGAGGATGAACAGCGGGTCCTCAGCGTCCATCGGCTCGGGCGGGCAATCGTCCGACACATTGGCGACCGCTTCGTCATACCAGATGTCGCGGCCCTCGGTCATCGCGATGTCGCCGCCGGTCGAACGGATGACGATCACTGTTTCGAGCGCGGGCGCATGGCCCGCCGCAGCATCGACATTGGCCTTCAGCGGAACGCGCTTGCCGCCGCGCCGCCCTTCATCGGCCGTGATGCAGACGCTCGAATCGCAATCGGTGATGCGGCCCGCCAGCGCTTCGGGCGAAAAGCCGCCGAACACCACCGAATGGATCGCGCCGATGCGCGCGCAGGCAAGGACGGCGAACGCCGCCTCCGGGATCATCGGCATGTAAATGGTGACGCGGTCGCCCTTCTTGACGCCCTGGGCCTTCAGCACATTGGCGAAACGGCACACCTCGCGATGCAGCTCGATATAGGAAAGCCGGATCGGCGCCATTGCGGGATCATCGGGTTCCCAGATGATCGCAGTCGCCGCACCGCGCTTTGCCAGATGGCGGTCGATGCAATTGGCCGATACGTTGAGCTTGCCGTCGGCGAACCAGCTGATGTGGAAATCATCCTCGTCGAACGACCAGTCGCCGGCGAGCTCGGGACGCTTGATCCAGTCGAGCCGCCGCGCCTGTTCCAGCCAGAAGCTGCCGGGGTCGGCGAGCGAAAGCCCGTACATCCGCTCATATCCCGCCGCATCGACGCGTGCCCGTTTCGCCCATTGCTCCGGCACGGGGTAGATATCGGTCATGGCTGGCCTCCGCTGCGCTTGCTCTCCGGGCGTCTCCATGCCCCTGCCAGGGGGCGAAGCGCAAGCGAAGATCAGCTTTGCTGCGATCGTTACGATGGCGACTTTGCGGCGCCGGTTACAATTTGCGACAAATTTAACGTGGCATGAAACACTGTTTTAGTTATGTAACCCACCCATGACTGTCCGCAAAGTCGCACCATTGTTGCCGGGATTGCTGCTTGCTGCCTGTGTGCAGGGGCCGGAATATCGCCCCGCCGCACCGGCGGATCTGGGTGTCCCGGAAGGCTATTCGGTTCCCGCAGATTCGGGCCAAGCCGCTGAAATCACTCAGTGGTGGCAGAATTTCGACGATCCCATGCTCGCCGATCTGGTCGAGCGCGGGCGCGATGCCAATCTGGATATCGCCCAGGCTATCGCGCGCTTGCGCCAGGCCCGCGAATCGCTGGTGCAATCGCGCGCCGGCCTGTTGCCGACGGTCAGCGCATCGGGCGGATATTCGCGTACCGAAGGGCTGCGCGGGACGAGCGTGTCGAGCGACGGCTTTTCGCTGGGCGCCGATGCCAGCTATCAGGTCGATCTGTTCGGCGGGACCGGCAGCAGCTTGGCCGCCGCGCGCGCCGATTACGAAGCGGCAGGCTATGACTATGCCTCGGTCCTGATTTCGATCGAGGCGGAAATCGCGCGCAATTACGTGACCGCGCGATTGCTGCAGGCGCAGCTCGACAATGCCCGCCGCTCGCTCACGCTGCAGGACGACAATCTGGAGATCGCCGGATATCGCGTGCAGGCGGGGCTGGTGTCCTCGCTCGATTCCGAACAGGCGCGCTCGCAGCGTGCGCAGACCGCTGCGACCATCCCGTCGCTTGAGGCGAGCTATAACAGCGCGGTGTCGCGGATCGCGGTGCTGCTCGGCCTGCCGCCGGGCGCGCTCAAGGCGGAGCTGGAAACGCCGAAGGGCATTCCGCAGGGGCCGGACATGATCCCGGTGGGCATTCCCGCCGATACGCTGCGCCAGCGCCCCGATGTGCGCAGCGCCGAACGCAGTCTTGCCGCCGCTACTGCGCGGATCGGCGTGGCGCAGGCACAATTGTTTCCCGCACTCAGCATCGGCGGCGGGATCGACACGAGCGCAAGCTCGCTCGACACGCTGACCGACATCATCACCGGTCAGGTTTTTGCCAATCTGGCGCAGACGATTTTCGACGGCGGTCGCAACCGTAGTCAGGTGCGTGCGAGCGAAGCGGCAGCCGAAGGCGCCTTTTACGCCTATAAGCAAACGGTGCTGACGTCGCTCGAGGACGTGGAAAACGCGCTGGCGGCGCTGCGCAGCGCACGCGAGCGCGAGCGCTATTATGCCGATGCGCTCGATGCGGCGAACAATGTCGCGATCCTGTCGCGCAGCCAGTATCGCACCGGCCTCACCGATTTCACGACGCTCAACACGGCCGAAGCCTCGCTGCTCAGCGCAGGCAACGGCCTTGCCCAGGCGCGCGCCGATCAGGCGACCGCCATCATCCAGCTCTATCTCGCGCTCGGCGGCGGCTGGGACAGTTCGATTGTCCCCCAGGCACCCGATGAACCGCCCGCGCCCTTGCCAACCAGTCAGGAACGCTGATGGCCGACGAACCCAATCTCGACGAATTTCTCGGTGCCAAGCCGGTGCCGCGCTGGCGGCGATTCTTCCGGCTGAAATGGATATTGATCGCCATCGGCGTGATCCTGCTGCTGCTGCTGGTCGCGCGCTGCATGGCGCCGTCGCCGCCGCCCAGCTATGCCACGGCTGAAGTCACGAAGGGCGACCTTTCCGTCACGGTTTCCGCGACCGGCAAGCTGGCGCCGACCAATCAGGTCGATGTCGGTTCGGAAATCTCCGGTCTGGTCGAACGCGTCCTGGTCGACGTCAACGACCGCGTGACCAAGGGACAGCCGCTCGCGGTGATCGATCCTTCGACGCTCGACGATGCGATCAAGCAGAGCGAAGCGACGCTCAACGCCAATATCGCGACGGTGGCACAGCAGCGCGCGACGCTGCAGGAAGCGGAAGCGCAGCTTGCCCGCTTCCAGGAAGTGAGCCGGTTGTCGGGCGGGCGTGTGCCGTCGCAGACCGAAATGCAATCGGCCGAGGCGAATGTCGCACGTGCCCGCGCCAATCTGAGCGCCGCGCAGGCCAATGTCGTGTCGGCGCGCGCTGCCCTCTCGTCGAACCAGACCAAGCGGTACAAGGCCGTGATCCGGTCGCCCGTCAACGGCGTGGTGCTCGCGCGACAGGTCGATGCGGGTCAGACGGTGGCGGCATCGTTCAACGTCGCGACGCTGTTCGTGATTGCCGAGGATCTGACCGCGATGAAGCTCGAAGTCGCGGTCGATGAGGCCGATGTCGGCGAAGTCGCACCGGGACAGGATGCGAGCTTCACCGTCGACGCCTTCCCCGGTCGCACCTTCCCCGCGCAGATCACGCGCGTCGATCTGGGGTCGAACCTGACGGCGACGTCATCGTCCTCGACGACGACCAGCAGTTCTTCGCAGGTGGTTTCCTATGCCGCGACGCTCAGCGTTTCCAATCCGGACCTGATCCTGCGTCCGGGCATGACCGCGACGGCGACGATCCGTACCGAGCAGCGCAGCGGCGTGATGCTGATCCCGAACGGTGCGCTGCGCTTCAAGCCGGACGCAGGCGCCGAATCGAGCGGAGGCGGATTCCAGATGCGCTTCGGCCCCAGCGGCGGCGAACAGGAAAAGACGATCGGCGAGGGCAGCCGCCAGACCATCTATGTGGTGGGCGAGGACGGCAAGCCGAAAGCGGTTCAGGTCGTGACCGGAGCCAGCGACGGCAGCCGTACCGAAGTCACCGGCGAGGGACTGAAACCCGGCATGAAAGTGATCGTCGGTGTCCGCGCCGCCAATGCGGGCGACAATGACTGATCCGCTCATCCGACTGGAAGGCGTGACCAAGACCTTCGGTGAAGGCGCCACGGCGTTTCAGGCACTGAAGGGCGTGGACATGACCATCGAACGCGGCGATTTCGTCGCGGTGATGGGCGCGTCCGGTTCGGGCAAGTCGACCACGATGAACATCCTGGGCTGTCTCGATGTGCCGACGGGCGGAACCTATCTGTTCCGCGGCGTCCATGTCGAACGGCTCGACCGCGACCAGCGCGCGCTGCTGCGGCGGCGCTATCTGGGCTTCGTGTTTCAGGGGTTCAATCTGCTCGCGCGCACGACGGCACTCGAAAATGTGGAGCTGCCGCTTCTCTATCGCGGCGAAAACCGCAAGCTGCGCAACGACATGGCGATGGCCGCGCTCGACAAGGTGGGGCTTGCGCCCTGGGCCGATCACACTCCGGCAGAGCTTTCGGGCGGTCAGCAACAGCGCGTGGCCATCGCGCGCGCGATCGTGACTCAGCCCGACGTGCTGCTCGCCGACGAACCGACCGGCAATCTCGACAGCGAACGCTCGGTCGAGATCATGGAGCTGCTGTCCGACCTCAACAGCAACAGCGGGATCACCGTGCTGATGGTGACGCATGAGCCCGACATGGCCGAATTCGCGCGCACCATCGTCCATTTCAAGGACGGACTGGTCGAGCGGATCGACCGCAGTCCCGGCCGCACCCCGGCGGAGGTGCGCTGATGCTCTATACGACGATCATCCTGTCGCTGCGCGAAATCGCGCGCCACAAGCTGCGCTCGTTCCTGACGACACTGGGCATCATCATCGGCGTGTTCGCGGTGATCACCATGGTGACGCTGGGCAACGGCATTTCGGCATCGGTGCAGGAATCGATCAGCTCGCTCGGCACCAATACGCTGACGATCTTCCCCAGCTCGGGCACCGGTCGGGGCGGCGGGGCGCCGCCGCCGCCGTTCGAACAG
This sequence comes from Sphingomonas sp., assembly GCA_002707985.1. Taxonomy (GTDB): domain Bacteria; phylum Pseudomonadota; class Alphaproteobacteria; order Sphingomonadales; family Sphingomonadaceae; genus Sphingomonas. Next base: position 4,752 of record PAOI01000023.1, read on the forward strand.
GACGATGTCGACGCGATCCGCGAACAGATCGGCGGTGTGAAGACGGTGGCCGGACAGGTTACGTCCTCCGCGCTGGCGGTGCGCAACGCCCAGAACTGGACGACGACGATCACCGGCACCAGCAACGATTATTTCGAATCGCAAAGCCTGAAATTCGCCAGCGGTCGCCCCTTCACTGCGGCGGAGGAGACGGCCGGCAAGGCGGTGTGCATCATCGGCGATACGATCCGAGAGAATCTGTTTTCCGATGGCGATGCCACCGGCCAGCGTTTCCGGCTGGGCGATGTCAGTTGCGAAGTGATCGGCGTGCTCGAAAAGCAGGATAATTCGGGCTTCAACGATCCCAACAATACCGTGATCATGCCGATCAAGGCAGTGCAGCGCCGCTTCACCGGCAATCAGCAGATCCGCGCGATGATCGTATCGGTCCAGGACGGGTTCGACACCGGATCGGTGCAAAAATCGATCACGGCCCTGCTGCGCGAACGGCGGCATCTTGCCGGCGGCCAGCCCGATGACTTCCGCATTTTCGACAGCGCGCAATTTGCCGCGACGCTGACGCAGCAGACTCAGCAGATGACGATGTTCGTTGCCGCCATCGCGGCTGTCAGTCTGGTCGTCGGCGGCATCGGCATCATGAACATCATGCTGGTGTCGGTTACCGAGCGGACGCGCGAGATCGGCATCCGCCTCGCCATCGGCGCGCTGGGGGGCGAAGTGCTGCTCCAGTTCCTGGTCGAGGCAGTGGCGCTTTCGTGTCTGGGCGGACTGATCGGCATCGTGGTCGCCTTTTTCGCGTCCTGGGGCGCGTCTTCGGCGCTCAAGCTGCCCTTTGTGTTCGATCCGTCGATCAACATATTGAGCTTTGCGATTTCGGCGCTGATCGGCGTGGTGTTCGGCTATTTCCCCGCGCGCCGCGCGGCCAAGCTCAATCCGATCGACGCGCTGCGCCACGAATAATCACGGGTCAGCGGTTCCCGCGGCGGTTCAGTCCACGCCATATCTGGCGCGCAGCGCGGCCAGATCCTCGGGGGTGTCGATATCGACGAGCTCGGCGGGTGACGCGATGACGTGATGGCCTGCGCGGATCAGCGCGCGGGCGCCCTGGTCGCCCTCGACGGTTTCGAGCGTGTCGAAATGGTTGGCACCGAACAGCGCAGGCGGGCAGGGGGCGTGCCCGTCGCTGGAGGCGACTACGGCGTCCGGCCCTTTCGCTTCGTCGAGCAGCCGCCACACATGCGCGGCGGTGACGCGCGGCATATCGGCGAGCGCGATCAGCACGCCGGCTGCTTCATGCGCACGCGCCGCCGCCATGCACAGCGCCAGCGAATGTCCCTGACCGGCATCGGGCCGTGCATTGTGCACGACTTCATATCCGCGCGCCGCGAAATCGAGCGTCGTGCCCGAAACCACGGCAACGCGTGCCTTGAACGGCACGGCCTCCAGCGCGGTGACGACATGAAAGCCGATCGGCTGGTGGAGGAAAGACTGTTCCAGCTTGTCGGCCGCGCCGAAACGATCCGATTTCCCGGCGGCGAGCAGCAGCAGGACGACATCCTCAGCGCGCATCGCGAAACGCCTTCACCATGCCGGCGGCGATCGACAGCGCGATTTCAGACGGGCCGATCGCGCCGATATCAATGCCGGCGGGACCATCGATCCGGGCAAGGTCGGGTGCCGCAATGCCCGCCGCCGCCAGCCGCTCGATCCGCGCCGCATGGCTCTTGCGCGATCCCAGCGCGGCGACATAGCCGGTCGGCGCGCTCAGCGCGGCGATCAGTGCGGGGTCGTCGATCTTGGTGTCATGGCTCAATGTCACGACGGCGGTGGCACCACCCGGATTCCACGCCGTGACCGCTTCGTCGGGCCAGCGATCGTCTAGTGTCGTACCGGGAAAGCGTTCTTCGGTCAGAAAACGTCCGCGCGGATCTATCACCACCGTCTCGATACCCAGTTCGCGCGCCAGCCCCGCCAGCGCCTGGGCGATCTGCACCGCGCCGACGATCAGCAGTCGGTGAGGCGGCGCATATCGATGGACGAAATCGCCTTTCTCGCCCGGAGCGGCATGGCCGCTGGCGAAATCGAACGCGACCGGCAGCGTCCGTCCCGCTGCGCGGGCGTCGGCGATTGCGTCGAACAGCTCGGGGGGAAATCCCAGCGCCGATACCGGCTGGACGAACACCGCAATCTCGCCGCCACAGGGCAGGCCGACTTCCCATGCCGCATCATCGGCGACGCCATAATGTTTCACGACGGCCGGTGCGCCGGCGATCACCTCTGCGGCAGTGGCCAATATGTCTGTTTCGACGCAGCCCCCGGACACGGATCCTTCGAACCGCCCGTCTTCATGGACCAGCATATGGCTGCCGCGCGGGCGCGGTGCCGATCCCCAGGTCGTGACGACGGTCGCCAGCGCCATTTTCGCGCCGCGCCATTCGCGCGCCGCGGCGATCACCCGGTCATTCTCGCTCAATGCTGTCGTGCTCCCGTCATATCGGCTGGTTAGTGCGGGCCTTCATAGAAGCACGAACACCCGTTTGCCCCTGGCCTGCCGAAGGGTCACTCTCCCTTTTCCACCGCAGGCGGAGAGACGGATCGTGTTTCGACAGGCTCAGCACAGATGGTGTGGAAAATCGGGAATGCCAATACGATACGCTCTCGCTGCACTGGCAGCACTGGTTTCCGTCCTTTCCCCGATACAGGATAGCGCGATGGCGCAGACATTGCCCGACAGCCCGCCGATCGTCATCGCCCATCGCGGCGCAAGCGGCGAGCGGCCCGAACATACTTTGCTCTCTTATGACCTCGCCATTGCCCAGGGGGCCGATTTCATCGAGCCCGATCTGGTATCGACCCGCGACGGCGTGCTGGTCGCGCGGCATGAAAACGATATCGCCGACACGACCGATGTCGCCGATCATCCCGAATTCGCCGATCGCCGCACCACCAAAACGATCGACGGGCGCGAAGAGACGGGCTGGTTTACCGAGGATTTCACGCTTGCCGAACTGCGCACGTTGCGCGCGAAGGAACGGCTGCCGCAACTGCGCCCGGGCAACACTGCCTATGACGGGCAAGCGCAGATCCCGACGCTGGCGGACATCATCGAACTCGCCAAACGCCGCTCGGCAGAGCTGGGCCGCACGATCGGCATCTATCCCGAAACCAAGCACCCCAGCTATTTCGCGTCGATCGGCCTGCCGCTCGAACCGCCGTTGCTCGCCGCGCTGCGCGAAGCGGGGTGGGACCGCGCCGACGCGCCGGTCTTCATCCAGTCGTTCGAAGTCGACAATCTGAAGGCGCTGCATCGCGAAACGCCGGTGCGGCTGATCCAATTGGTGGCGCCGCTCGGCAAGCCCGCAGATGGCGGCGCACAAAGCTATGCCGCGATGACCTCGCCTGCCGGCCTTGCCGGGATCGCCCGCTATGCCTGGGGGATCGGGCCGGAAAAAAGCATGATCCTGCCCGACTGGAACGCCGCGCCGACGTCGCTCGTCGCCGATGCGCATGCGGCGGGGCTGCGCGTCCATCCCTGGACGTTCCGCACGGAAAACCTGTTCCTGCCGCCCGCGCTGCGCGGTTCCGATACGGCGCCCGGCGGTTCGATGGAGCGCGAAATCGCGCGCTATATCCGGATCGGCGTCGATGGTTTCTTCACTGATTACCCTTATCGCGGTGTCCGGGCACGCGAATCGGCACTGGCGCCGGACCGCGCGGAGTGAATAGGGGAGTGGGGCAATGCGGAAATTCGTGATGCCGATGGTTGCGGTCTTGCCGCTGGTTAGCGGCGGCTGCGTCGCAAAGACGGTGTGGGGCGTCGCCACCGCGCCGGTGCGCGCTGGCGCGCAGGTGGTCGACTGGACCACGACCAGCCAGGAAGAATCGGACCGCAATTACGGCCGCCAGGTGCGCGAACAGGAACGCCGCGACGGTCAGGCCGCCAAAGAGGCGAAGGAAGCGTGCGAACGCGCCGCGCGCGAGGATCGCCGCAACGGATATGAACCGCGCCGCTGCGACTGACCGGTATCTGGTCCGGGCCTATTTCGTCTCGCCCGCCAGCGTCCGCGCGATCGCCAGCATCGCCTCGGGGTGCATATGCACGCCCAGATGCCCGCTTTCGATTTCGATCGATCGACAGGCGCTCCCCTCGGCTTCGCGACAGATCGCGCCGTTGACGAAACCGTCGCTGGCGCTCCAGATCGCTGTCGACGGCACGGGAAGCGGCGCTGCCGCTTCCGCCTGATTGGCGACGACTGCGGGATCGTCGATCCTTTCGCCCGACAACCATTGATAGGCGCGCCAGACATTGGTCGCGGTCGGCGGCCCGGCAAAGGGCGCGCTCAGCGTGATGACTTCGCGCACCAGCTCGCTGCGGCGATGCGCCATCAGCCGCGCCATGATCCCGCCCAGCGAAATACCGACCAGTGTCACCGGTTCGCCGGCATCGGCATATATCGCCTCCAGCCGTGCTTCGAGCATCCCGGCATCGCTGCCGATCGTCCGCGCGCCGCGATTGCGGCCCAGATCCCAGCCATAGCTGCGATAGCCGATCCGGCGCAGCCAGCGGCGCATGACGATGGTGGTAGTATCGGTATTGCCGAGCCCCGGCAGCACCAGCACCGGGCGGCCATCGCCGCGCGGCACGGCGTTCAGCCTGCGCTGCGACAGCGCCAGAGAACCGAGCATCACCGCCGCGCGCGGCAGTTCGGCAAGGAAGAGGCGCCGGGGCGGTGGCGGCACTTCGGCGGCGGCCGCGCTCATGGTTGCGGCATCCAGTACATCACCGATGCCGATAGCGGCGTCCATATGCCCATCGGCACGCCCGCCGCGCGCAATGCCTCGCCGGTCCAGCTGTTGCAGGTGCGGAACAGATTATAGCGCCCGCGCGCCGCATAGAATGCATCATGCCTGCCATAGCCGGGCCAGCTTTCTGGCAGATCGGCAAAGGTCGCGCGGATGAAGTCGGTCAGGCGGCGATATTCCTCGGGCGTAAGGATCAGTTCGCGCCGGTCGGGGCCGGTGGTCGGTTCGGGGATATGTTCGACATGCAGCACCGTGTCGCCCATGCCGGCAAGCGCTGCGGCGGTCCGCCCCGGGCTGACATCCGCCCAAGTCGGCGTTTCCATGTAAAAGCCGCGATCGCCCCACCCGATCGCCAGCCAGGGATGCGCGGCATAGCGCGGATCGCGCAAATCGCCGGGACGCACCAGATCGCTCCAGCCGACCCCGTCGGCTTCGGCGGGAATGACGATGCCGGTATGGACGCCATTGTCCTCGACAAAGATGCGGATGCCGTCCTTCGGGGGTATGCGTCCGGCATTCACCGGGATCAGCGTGCCCGCCAGCGCCGCTGCGTTCCACAACGCGAAGAGGGCCGCGATTGCCAGCACCAGCCACAGCAGCGCATGCCATAATCGGCGACCTGCTTGATTCATCGCAATTCCCGCCATCACGGCGATATGCTATGGGATTTCCATGATTCAGGAAACGCATGTTTTGGCCTGCCCGCCCGAAGGCGCGGCGGCCGATTGGACGATCCCGCAGAACTGGGAAGCCTATAGCGCGCAGGACCATCAGGTCTGGGACACGTTGTTCGAACGCCAGATCAAACTGCTCCCCGGTCGCGCGGCGCAGGCCTATCTGAACGGGCTTGAGGCGCTCCGCCTTTCCGAACGCGGCATCCCCAATTTCGAGGAACTGTCCGAACGGCTGATGAAGCTGACCGGGTGGCAAGTGGTGGCGGTGCCGGGGCTCGTCCCCGACGACGTGTTTTTCGATCACATGGCCAATCGCCGCTTCGTCGCGGGCAATTTCATCCGCCGCCCTGACCAGCTCGACTATATTCAGGAACCCGACGTGTTTCACGACGTGTTCGGCCATGTCCCGATGCTCGCCGATCCGCGCTTTGCCGATTATCTCGAGGCTTATGGCCGTGGCGGCCTGCGCGCGCTCGATCTCGGCATGCTGAAACAGCTTGGGCGGCTTTACTGGTACACCGTCGAATTCGGCCTGATCCGCGAAGCCGAAGGGCTGCGCATCTATGGTTCGGGGATTGTGTCGAGCGCTGCCGAAAGCCGTTTCGCCCTGGAAAGCGACAGCCCCAACCGGATCGGGTTCGACCTGCGCCGGGTGATGCGGACCGATTACCGGATCGACGATTTCCAGCAGAATTATTTCGTCATCGACAGTTTCGACGATCTGCTCCGCCAGACAGTGGAAACCGATTTCGCGCCGCTATACGATTCGATCCGCGACTTGCCCGACATTCCGATCGCGACGATTCTGCCGGATGACGAGGTGATCACCAACGGCACGCAGGAATATGCGCTGGGACGCGCGGCCGGTTGAGGTACGAGAAGCTGGATCGCAGGACGCTTTTGGCGATTGGCAGGGGACTGGCAGTGGCAGGAATATTCGGTGGCCTATTCGGGGGAAAGGCGGCGCGTGCGGCCGGCCAGACGCTTCCTTCCTACCCGCCGGGCCTGAGTGACGCGGAAATCGATGCGGTTTTCGAGCGCGCCCGCGCCGAAGCGGACCTGAAGACCGAGGCCAATATCGGGCTTTGGCATCAGGACGGCGCGCGCTGGGATGCCGATCTGGAAGCAGGGACGATCACCTTCACCAACACGCGCGGCTGGACGATCGTCGCTCCGGTTCAGGTGATCGGCACCCGCAACACTGCCGATGGCAGTTTCCTGTGGGGGTGGGACCATCCGTCGGTGCCCGAACCCCTCGCCGCCGATGCCCGGCGTGTCTTCGATTTCGGTCAGGCGCAGGGGCTGGAGGCGCTGACGACGCGCAAAATCGCAGCAGAGGAAGACGATGCCTGGGCCTTCACGGCGCTCGCACTACATCTGTCTGGTGCGAACGGACTGTATCGCGGACCCAGCGGCGGAACGCATGTCTACATGACGTTCGGCGAGGTTCAGATATCCCAATCCTGACCCGGCGGCGTCACCAGCTTCCGAAACCCGGTGCCTCGCCAGAACCGCGGCTCAGCCGGCGAGTGCGCGGGGCGCCGTAGCGGGCGCGTTTGACGAAGCGCAGCGTCGGCCAGTCGCCGCGCGGCACGCGACCCGCCAGCCGCAACCCCTGCGCACGATAGGCGCGCGCGACCATTTCGACATGGCGTTCGAGCAGCCCGGCAACGATCAGCGTTCCCCCCTCGGCAAGTGCATCGGCAACGCTCGGCGCCAGCTCGACCAGCGGCCCGGCAAGGATGTTGGCGATGATCAGATCATAAGGCGCGGATTCGATCAGCAACGGATGCTGCATCCCCGAAGCGACCGCGAGCGCCAGCTCGCCTGCGCCGCCACCGATCGCCACGCCGTTGATCGCCGCATTTTCGCGCGTCACTTCGATCGACGCCGGATCGATGTCGGACGCCGTGGCATGCGCCCGCGGCCAGAGGTGCAGCGCGGCAAAGGCGAGCAGCCCGGTGCCGGTGCCCAGATCGAGCAGATTGTCGAACCGCGCGCCGCGCCGCTTCAGCCGGTCGAGCGCGATCAGACAGCCGCTCGTCGTTTCATGCGTGCCGGTGCCGAAGGCGCGGCTCGCCTCGATCCGGATCGGGTGCGCGTCGGCAGGCACCTTGCCCTTGTTGCTTGTCGTGTGGACATAGAAACGCCCGGCATGGACCGGCTCCAGCCCTTCCTGACTGATCGTCACCCAGTCTTCCTCGACAATCTCCTCGATCACCGCTTTCGCCCGCACCGCGCTCGGCACCAGCGCGCGCAACGCGGCGAGCGCATATTTGTCGGGCTGCTCTTCGAAATAGGCGTCGAGTTGCCATTGCATCGGATCGTCCGCAACGCGCTCGCTTGTCATCAGCACAGGCAACGGGTCGAGATCGACCGTGGCGATATCGTCGATCTGCAGCGCTTCGGCTTCGGCGCGCGTGCAGGGAAGGGTGATTTTCCAGCTCATTGATTCGTCTCTTTCCACAGCCGCGCGTTCAGGCGATCGCGCGCTGCCTCGGCATAGGTTCGGCATCCGGCCGGATCGACCAGCGGCGCCTTGCCCGCCAGCCGATCCCGCAAATTGCTCGCGCCCGGATGCGGCGTGATCAGTATGTCGCAATCGAAATGCCCGATGCGATCGAGCGCGGCGCGGAAGGCGGCGACATAATCGGGATGGTCGGTGAAGCGATAATCGTCTGCCGAAATGGCGGTCAGACTGTCGACATAGGCCATGGCGCGGCAGGTGTCGCCTTCACAGCTTTGCCAGGTCCAGCTGGTCGATCCCGGCGTATGGCCGGGCGTGGCATGCGCGGTCAGCACCAGCGGGCCGAGCGTTACCGTCTCGCCATCGGCGACGATCTGATCGACCACGACGCCGGGAAAGGGCGCGTTCACGCCCGCCTGTGGATCGCCCGCGCTGGCCAGCCCGGTTTCGAGGCCCGGTTTCGCTTCCGCCCGCGCGATCATCCGCGCGCCGGTCGCCGCCTTGAGCGCCGCCAGCCCGCCGACATGGTCGAGATGTTCATGGCTGCTCAGCAGGATGCGGACATCGGCGGGGTCGAGGCCCAGCTTGTGGATATTGGCGAGGATGCCCGGCGCCGCTTCACCGGTCGCGCCGTCGATCAGGATATGCCCGGCGTCCGATGCGATCAGCAGTACGGTGATGCCGCAGGTGCCGACATCATAGACATTGGCAAAGATATGCGCGGGCGGTGCCGCATCGCTCCACCCGTCCTTGCCTTCACAGGCGGCGAGCTTTGCTGCGGGAGGGGCTTCGGCAATCTGCAACGCGGCGGGCGCTGGCTCCGGTTTTACGCATCCGGCGAGCGCGGCGAGCGCCAGCGCCGCGGCGATACGGCTAGCGGACATAGCTGGCGCCATTGGCGTCGATCACCGCGCCGGTCATCGATTCGGGCGCATCGAGCGCGCAGAATCTGGCGATGCGGGCGATCTCCTCGGGCATGGCGACCTTGCCCAGCGGAATATCCGCCAGCAATTTGTCGCCGCCGCGGCTTTCCAGATACTCCTCGGCCATTCCGGTCATGGTGAAACCGGGGCAGATGGCGAAAGCCAATATCCCTTCACGGGCATAGGCGCGGGCGATCGTCTTGGTCATCGCCACCATGCCCGCCTTCGACGCGGCATAATGCCAGTGGGCCGGGCTGTCGCCGCGATAGGCGGCGCGGCTGGCGATGTTGACGATGCGGCCGGGGCGGCCTTCGCTCTGCCAATGGCGCACGGCAAGGCGGCAGAGTTCGGCCGAGGCGGTCAGGTTGACGCGTATCGTTCGCTCCCACCCTTCGACCCATGCGTCATGATCGGTTTCGAGCGGCACGGGCTCGAATATCCCGGCATTGTTGATCAGCACATCGATTCGCCCCTCGAGCGCCTCCAACGCGCGTTGCCAAAGCGACTGCGCAGCGCCTGGCTGCGAAAAATCGGCGGGAATGCCGCTATTGGTGCCGTGGCCGACCAGTCGGTTGCCGCTTTCTTGCATCGCTTCGGCGATCGCCGCGCCGATGCCCCGGCTGCTGCCGGTCAACAGGATATGGGTACGCATCGCGCAGTGCATAGCGCGGCCGGGCGCAAATCAGAACCGATGTCTTGCGTCGCGATTCAGGGCGCGACCGATGCCGAGAATGTCTCTGCCGCTTCCTGCAGCCGATGCAGCCGTTCGTCGACATCGGTGACATCGCATTGCAGCGTGTCGATTTCGACGGTGATCGAATGCGTATCCTCACGGATGGCGACGATCGTGCCCGACATCGAATCGGCCGCCAGCGCGGTTTCGTCGACGGCGGCGGTGATCGCAGTCACGGTCTGCGCCTGAGCTTCCATTGCCGAACGGATGCGCGCGGCGCTTTCCTGCACTTCGCTGACCGTCGATCGGATCGATGCGTTGGTTTCGACGGTCGATGCCGTGGCCGACTGAATCGCCGCGATCTTGGCGGCGATATCGTCGGTGGCACGCGCGGTCTGGTTGGCGAGGCTCTTCACTTCCTGCGCCACCACGGCAAAGCCGCGACCGGCATCACCGGCGCGGGCGGCTTCGATCGTGGCGTTGAGCGCCAGCAAATTGGTCTGCCCGGCAATGTCGCGGATCAGGCCCAGGATCGATTCGATCGATTTGGCATGTTCGGACAGAAGCTCGGACATGCCGACCGCTTCGCCCGCCTGCGACGATGCGCGGGTGGCGATTTCGGCGGCGACCTCAACCTCGCCGCGCGCATCCTCGATCGCGCGGATCAGGCCGGCGGCGGTCTGTGCCGCTTCGCGCATCGCGACCGCGGATTGTTCGGCGGCGGCGGCGACTTCGCTCGCCTTGCCCAGCATCGAACGCGCCGATTGCGAGGCATTCTGCGCCTGCGCGCGCATGCGGTTGCCGCGATCGGTCGCGCCTTCGATCGATTCGGCGATGCCCGCGCGGAAAAGCTCGGCACCATGTCGCCGGATTTCGAGCTGTTCGGCCTGTTCGCATGCGGCAAGATATGACGTCATCAGATCCGCTTCGACCAGCGCCAGCCGCTGCACGACATCGCCAAGCCGCGCCATGCGATCGGCATCATCGGGAATCTTGGCGGCGATCAGCGCCAGGGTGCGGCTATGGGCATGGGCGAAGGCGGCGAGCACCGCGACCACCGGAATGCCGCGACTGCGCACGGCGAGCACATGCCCGCACGCGATCTGCATCCATTCTTCGCCAAAGGGATCGGCATATTTGACGCGGGTATAATGGCTGGCGTTACCGATCAGATCGCGCAGCATCGTATCATTGAGTACGGCACGCAGCGGCGCGACTGCGGGCAGCGAGATATAATGGTCCCAGAAGCTGCGGGCGATTGCCTCCCACTCGTCGCGCAGCAATTCGGCCAGCTCGGCACAACCGGGCGCAATCGCGTTATCCCAGTCATAGCCGCGCAGCCGCGCGGAAAACGCGCGGACAGTTTCTTCCGGCGCGGCTCGCGGGGAAAGGCTCGGCATCGCTACGCTCCTGTTGTCAGGCCGCGACCTTTCCGACGAAGTCGCTTGCCTTGTTCTTCAGGCTGCCGAGCTCGCTGTCGAGCGTCGCAAAACCCATTCCCACCCGGTCGATTTCCGACGCCACGGCTTCGGTATCCTCGCGGATCGCGGCGATGGTTGCGGACATCGAGTCGGCGGCGAGCGCGGTTTCGTCGACGGCAGCGGTGATCGCAGTCACGGTCTGTGCCTGGACTTCCATTGCCGAACGGATGCGGTTCGCGCTGTCCTGAACCTCGCTGACGGTCGATCGGATCGACGCGTTGGTTTCGACCGTAGAGGCCGTGGCCGACTGGATCGCCGCGATCTTGGCGGCGATATCGTCGGTGGCGCGCGCGGTCTGGTTGGCGAGGCTCTTCACTTCCTGCGCGACGACGGCAAAGCCGCGACCGGCATCGCCCGCGCGGGCCGCTTCGATCGTGGCATTGAGCGCCAGCAAATTGGTCTGCCCGGCAATGTCTCTGATCAGGCCCAGAATCGATTCGATCGATTTGGCATGTTCGGACAGAAGCTCGGACATGCCGACCGCTTCGCCCGCCTGCGACGATGCCCGGGTGGCGATTTCGGCGGCGACCTCAACCTCGCCGCGCGCATCCTCGATCGCGCGGATCAGGCCGGCGGCGGTCTGCGCCGCTTCGCGCATCGCGACGGCGGATTGCTCGGCGGCGGCGGCGACTTCGCTTGCCTTGCCCAGCATCCCGCGCGCCGACGCCGATGTAGTTTCGGCCTGGCTGCGCAGCGTGTCGCCTTCATGCGACGCGCGCTCGACCGTGCTGCCGATCGAATCGCGGAATTCGCCGGCCAGCTTGTCGCGCGCGATCGCGGCGCTGTGTTCGCGATACATGTTGTAGATTTCGACGGTGATATCGCCTTCCAGCGCCGACAGCCGCATCAGCGTGTCGATCAGCCGGGGCAGGCGCGTGTCGGTCGGCTCCAGCCGCCGGGTCAGCACTTCCAGCGCCGCGCGATCGCTGGCGTTGATCATCGACAACAGCGCCATCGGCTGCACCTTCGCCGCATAGGCAGAGGCGACCGAACGTTCGATCGATTCGATCCAGCCCATTTCCGAAGTGTTGAGGAACCGGTCCTTGAGGAAGGTGACCCCCAGGCCGATCATCTTTTCGGTTTCCTGCGGCGCCCAGTTGCGTTCGTTCGCAAAGCAGCGCTGCCACTGCAGCCAATAGGCCTCTGAAACTGCGCGGATTTCGGGTTCGAGCGTTTCCCAGGCTTCGCGCGCGGATGCGACCAGCGAGCCTTCGAAATCGAATATGTGCAGGCGCGATCCGACATCGATTCGGCGGCTCATCGTGCCTGGAGCGGGCAAGTCGCTGGAAAGCGTTTCGCTCACGTCGTCACATCCTTATACTGCGCATGGCGGCCATCGGCCGGGATCAGCCAGCAGCTATTACCGAAACAGGTTAAAGGCAGGTTAGTTACGCAACCCGTTCCGATCGCGATTGCGCGCTTCCTGCGTGGAAGCGCGGATGCGGCTTGCATCCGCGCGCATGGCGTCTAATTAGGCCCGTCTACCGTTAGGGGGAGCCCGTTCCTTGGCCAATGTCAGCAAACCTGCGCGTCCGCTGTCGCCGCATCTGAGCATCTGGAAGTGGGGACCGTCGATGGCGGTCTCGATCATTCACCGCGCGACCGGCTCCGGCCTCGCCACTGTCGGCACGATCCTGTTCGTGTGGTGGCTCGTCGCTGCTGCCGGCGGTCCCGGCACCTATGCCGATTTCGTGGGCATGTTCACGCTCGAATCGGGCGGTCTCAATATCGTCGGCTGGGTGCTTGGCCTCGGCCTGACTTTCTGTGTGTTTCAGCACATGATGAGCGGCGTGCGGCACCTGTTCCTCGATATGGGCGCCAATTTCGAACTCAAGTCGAACAAGATGACCGCCTATCTCACCTTCATCCTGTCGGTGGTGCTGACGCTGGGCTTCTGGGTCCTCATGCTGGAGAAGTGGAATGGGTGACGGAACCAGCATCGGCCGCGTGCGCGGCCTGGGTTCGGCGCATGAAGGCGCGCATCACTGGTGGCACCAGCGGCTGACGGCGGGATCGAACCTGCTGCTCGTCCTGTGGCTGATGGTGTCGCTGCTGCTGCTGCCCGATTACAGCTATGAAACCATCGCGATCTGGATGGCCTCGCCTTGGGTGGCGGTGCCGCTGATCCTGTTCGTCGTCAGCGTCTTCTATCACTTCCGCATGGGGCTCCAGGTGGTGATCGAGGATTATCAGCATGACGAATCGCGCATCGTCCTGATCGTGCTGCTCAACTTCTTCACGATCGCCGCCGCAGCGCTGGCGATCTTCTCCATCCTCAAGATCGCCTTCACGGCGGGAGCGGCCTGATGGCGGACGCGTACAAGATCATCGACCACAGCTATGACGCCGTCGTGGTGGGCGCGGGCGGATCGGGCCTGCGCGCGACGATGGGCGCGGCCGAAGCGGGCCTCAAGACCGCGTGCATCACCAAGGGGTTCCCGACGCGCAGCCACACCGTCGCGGCACAGGGCGGGATCGCCGCCTCGCTGGGCAACAACACGCCCGATCACTGGACCTGGCACATGTACGACACCGTCAAGGGGTCGGACTGGCTGGGCGATCAGGACGCGATCGAATATATGTGCCGCGAGGCGCCCGCCGCCGTGTACGAGCTCGAACATGCCGGCGTGCCGTTCAGCCGTAACGACAATGGCACCATCTATCAGCGCCCGTTCGGCGGCCATATGCAGAATATGGGCGAAGGCCCCCCCGTGCAGCGCACCTGCGCCGCCGCGGACCGCACCGGCCACGCCATGCTCCACGCGCTCTATCAGCAGAGCCTGAAGTACAGCGCCGACTTCTACATCGAATATTTCGCGCTCGACCTGATCATGGAAGACGGCGCGTGCCGCGGCGTGATCGCGCTCTGCATGGAAGACGGATCGATCCATCGCTTCCGCAGCCATGCGGTGGTGCTGGCGACCGGCGGCTATGGCCGCGTCTATCAGTCGGCGACGTCGGCGCACACCTGCACCGGTGACGGCAATGCGATGGTGCTGCGCGCAGGGCTTCCGCTGCAGGACATGGAATTCGTCCAGTTCCACCCGACCGGCATTTACGGCGCGGGCGTTCTGATCACCGAAGGTGCACGCGGCGAAGGCGGTTACCTCACCAATTCCGAAGGCGAGCGTTTCATGGAACGCTATGCCCCCTCGGCGAAGGATTTGGCGTCGCGCGACGTCGTGTCGCGTTCGATGGCGATGGAAATTCGCGAAGGGCGCGGTGTGGGCAAGAACAAGGACCACATCTACCTGCACCTCAACCATATCGACCCCAAGGTGCTGGCGGAGCGGCTGCCCGGCATCACCGAAACCGGCAAGATCTTTGCCGGGGTCGATCTGACGCGCGAAGCGCTGCCGGTGGTGCCGACGGTCCATTATAATATGGGCGGCATCCCGACCAATTATCATGGCGAAGTCGTCCATCTGAAGGACGGCAATCCGGACGCGGTCGTCCCCGGCCTGTTCGCGGTCGGCGAAGCGGCCTGCGTGTCGGTGCATGGCGCCAACCGCCTCGGCTCCAACTCGCTGATCGATCTGGTCGTGTTCGGGCGCGCAACCGGCCTGCGCCTCAAGGAAACGGTGAAGCCGGGCACGCCGCACAATCCGCTACCCAAGGATTCCGAAGCGCTCGCGCTCGGCCGCCTCGATCATTTCCGTAATGCCAAGGGCGGATCGCCGACGGCGGATATCCGCGCCGATATGCAGCGCACGATGCAGGCGCATGCCGCCGTATTCCGCACGCAGGAGCTGATGGACGAAGGCATCGCGCATATGGACAAGGTCTATGCGCGGATGCAGGACGTAGATGTCACCGATCGTTCGCTGATCTGGAACACCGATCTGGTCGAAACGCTCGAGCTCGACAATCTGCTGGCGCAGGCGATGGTGACGATCCGTTCGGCGGCCAATCGCAAGGAAAGCCGCGGCGCGCATGCGCATGAGGATTATCCCGAGCGCGACGACGCCAACTGGATGAAGCATACGCTGTCGGCATTCGAAGGCTGGGGCGGCAAGGGCGGCACGGTGTCGCTCGATTACCGCCCGGTCCATGATTTCACGCTGACCGACGACGTGAACTATATCGAACCCAAGAAGCGGGTTTACTGATTGGCCTGCCCTTCTCCGTGGGCGTCTGTTTGCGGAGAAGGGCAAGCGTTTTCACCAGAACCGCGCCGCCTCTTAGCTGGCGATCGATCCGTCGCTTCAGTCATCCAGGCTGTCTGACTTCGCATCCATGCGCTGATGCAGGATGCGGATCACATCGACCAGATCGCCCTCCACCCGGTAGTAGATCAAATGGCTGCCGCTGCGCGCTTTTCGAAATCCCGGCGCGATCTCGGGGCAGCGTGCATGCCGTAGAGCAGTTTCGGAGAGCGATTCGGTCTTGCAACGAATTGCGTCGATATAAGCGCGAGCTTGTTCTGCTCCCCACTGCGCGATCGTATAGTCGGCAATCGATTCGATATCCCGTTTGGCCGCGGGTCTCAGTCGGACTTCACGCATCCCTTTCTGCGGGGAATTTTCGGTCCATAAAGCCATCCCAGTCGAAAGATTCAGCCGGTCCGCTGTCCAGTCCCTCCTGAATGGCGGCGCGCAACGCGTTCAGCTTCTCTTCCTCATGCTCGAGCAAGCGAAGTCCTGCACGCACGACTTCGCTGATCGAACCGTATCGGCCCGACCGTACCTGTTCGTTGGCAAACGCCACGAAATGGTCGCTGAGCGAAACTGAAGTGTTGCTGGCCATGGCGCCGGATTACCAAATTTTGGTAGTGCCGGCAATCTCATCGGGAATAGCGCTGTCCTACATTGCCCAAATCTGTCACGCCCTCTCGCGCTATCGTTAGCCTCGGGGTTTCTCGCGCTCGCCCGTGCGCGCGTTACGGTGCGAACCGGTGCGAACTTTGCACGGATTTGCGCGGTTTTTCCTGGCTGACCCAAATCGGGCCCGGCGGCTCGCAGGCCGCTTGACTCGCTGCGCGGCAGCGCGAGACTGTTGGCACGTTTGCGATCCGGGGGAAGATCGGCATGAAGCTCACATTTGATCTGCTGCGCCGTCATGCGCGCGATCTGGGTGCGGCGCTGGGCGTCGCGCTGATCGCTGTGGTTTCGGTTGCTGCGCAGACCGGTTCGGGCACGCAGAGCTGGTCGCTGCCCGAGCATCAGGGCGATTTCCCCCGCATGCTCGTTGGCAAGAGCCCGACGGAAGTTGCCGCCAGCCTCGATCGCGGTCCGCAGATGGAAACCGGCCGCTCGCCGCAATGGTATCTTGGCCAGCATCGCAAGATGGCGCAGGCGCTTGGCGCGCTGCAGGCTGGGCAGCCGGGGCGCGTCGATGCGTTCGTGGTCGCGGTGGGGCTCGACAGCGATCCGGTATTCGGGCGCGAAACGCGCGAGGCGGGCAAGGTGCTCGAACGGCGCTATAATGCCGCAGGGCGCACGATCGTTCTCGCCGGAACCGATGGCAGCGGGCCGAGCGACTTGCCCAACGGATCGCCTGAGTCCCTGGCCGAAGCACTCGCGCGCATCGCCGAGCTGATGCAGCCAGAGGATGTGCTGGTGCTCTATTCTACCAGCCATGGCGGCGCGCGGATCGGGCTGGTCTATCATGACGGTGACGAAGGGTTCGGGTTCATTTCGCCCGCGCGGCTGAAAGCGATGCTGGATGATCTGGGCATCCGCAACCGCCTGCTGATCCTCAGCGCCTGTTATTCGGGGCAGTTCGTCGCTGCGCTTGCCAGCGATACCACGGCGCTGTTCACGGCCGCTTCGGCCGACCGCCCTTCCTTCGGTTGCATGTCGGAGAATGACTGGACCTTTTTCGGCGACGCGCTGATCAACCATGCGATGCGCCAGCCGGTGCCGCTGGCCGACGCGGTACTGGAGGCGCAGCGGATGATCGCGCGGTGGGAATCGGGCGCGCATCTCAACGCATCGAACCCGCAGACCAGCATCGGCGCCAAGGTGCGCCAGTGGCTCGATCCGCTGGAAGCGCAAATGCCGCAAAGCGCGACCGATCCGGTCGGCAAGCCCGCCACGGCGGCGCTCGAAAACATGCAGCATTAGGGGGCGAGGGCCATGGCCGGAAGTATCGAATTGCCCGAATTGCCGAGCTGGCTGAAGGACAGTTTCTCGAACAAGCTGGTGCGGATCGGGCTGGGGGTGATGATCGCGCTCGGCCTTGCGGTCGTGGTGCGCCGCATGCTGGAAAAGCGCGAGGCGAAGCGCCAGGCCCTGTCCGCCACCGCCGAGCCGGAGCTGCTGCACAACGATACGGCGCAGCCGATGGCGGCCTGGACCGCGCCTGCGCTGGCAGCGCCCGAGGCGGCACCGGAAACGGCATCGACGGAACCTGTACCGCTTCAGACGGTTGCGCCCGGTATGAACGATCCCGTCCCGCCCGCCGCGCCCGCATCGCCGCCGCCCGCACCGATGTCGCAGGAAAGCCGCGCGCGGCTCTATCCGCTGCTCGCCCGCCCGCACATCCATCTGTCCGGCCCGGTCGATCAGGCCATGTACGCCAGCTTCCGCGACCAGCTGAAGGAAGCGCCGAAGGAAGGGACGCTGGTCGTCGCCATCTCGACGCTGGGCGGCGATCCCGAAGTCGCCCGGCTGATGGGCGATGAAATCCGGCTGATGCGCGAATATCAGCAGCGCGAGATCCTGTTTCTCGGCAAGGTTGCGGTCTATTCCGCCGGCGCCACGTTCATGGCCGCCTTCTCGGTCGACAAGCGTTTCCTGACCAAGGGGACGCGGATCATGATCCACGAACGGCTGATGACCAGCACGATCAACCTGTCCGGCCCGCTCAAGACGCTGACCGCGACCTTGCGCGCCAAGCTCCACGAAATCGAACATAGCGTGGCGATCGAGGAAGAGGGATTCCGCGATCTGGTCGCCGGGTCCGAAATCGCGTTCGAGGAAGTGTGCAAGCGCGCGCCGGAGAACTGGTATATCGAAGCGGGCGAAGCGCGCGACCGAGGGCTGGTGCTCGACGTGATCTGACGCATCGGGCGCTCCGCGATGTTGCGGCGCGCCATTGCGTTTGCGACACGGCCCCTGCTTGTGTATCGGTCGCCACGCGCGCCCGACGTGGTGATCCGGAGACGAGAGAAAGATGGCCGAATTCTTCCTGCCCAAGAACAGCAAGATCCAGTCGGGCACGAGCCATTCCGCGCCCGAAGGGGCAAAGCGGATCAAGAAGTTCAAAATCTATCGTTACGATCCCGACTCGGGCAAGAATCCGCGCTATGACAGCTATGCGATCGATCTCGACGATTGCGGTCCGATGGTTCTCGACGCGCTGATCAAGATCAAGTCGGAACAGGATCCCACGCTCACCTTCCGCCGTTCGTGCCGTGAGGGCATTTGCGGATCGTGCGCGATGAACATGGGCGGCCGCAACGGCCTTGCCTGCACCACGGCGATGGCGGACATTCCCGGCGAAATCCGCATCACGCCGCTGCCGCATATGGACGTGATCAAGGATCTGGTCCCCGATTTCACGCATTTCTATGCGCAATATGCCTCGATCAAGCCGTGGCTGCAGACGGTGTCGACGACGCCGTCGGGCAAGGAACGGCTCCAGTCGCCCGAACAGCGCGAACAGCTTGACGGCCTTTACGAGTGCATCCTGTGCGCCTGCTGCTCGACCAGCTGCCCCAGCTATTGGTGGAACAATGACAAGTTCCTCGGCCCGGCGATCCTGCTTCAGGCCTATCGCTGGCTCGCCGACAGCCGCGACGAAGCCACCGGCGAGCGGCTCGACGCGCTGGAAGATCCCTTCCGCCTCTATCGCTGCCACACGATCATGAACTGCGCGAATGTCTGTCCCAAGGGTCTCAACCCGGCCAAGGCGATCGCGGAGATCAAGAAGATGGAAGCCGAACGCCTGGTCTGACCAGACGAGGCATGGCGATGGGCGAAAGCATCGAGAGCTATTTCCGGTACGAGGATGACCCCGATCTTCCCGGCTGGAAACGGTGGGAACTGACGCGGCCCGGCCTGTTCAATCAATTTATCGGGCCGATACATGTCCGCCCTGATGACGGGATGGTGCGCGTGCGGATGATGCCGCGCTCCGAACATGGCAATCTGCGCGGCGATATCCATGGCGGAGCGCTGATGGGCTTTCTCGACCTCGCCCTGTTTGCTGCGGCGCGCGGCTTCGGGATCATAACCGCCGGCCCTGCTGCTACTGTCGAGATGTCGACTCAGTTCATCGGCGGCGCTGCGCTCGACCGGCCGGTGGAAGCGCATATCGAATTGCTGCGCGAAACAGGGCGCTTCCTGTTCCTGCGCGGTCTGGTCGATCAGGATGGCGAGACGGTCGCCAGCTTTTCGGCGCTGATCCGCAAGCCTTCACAGCCGCGATGACCGGCGTTCTCACGCGATATGAGGCGCTGGTCGCCGCAGGCGAACTGCGCCCCGATGCCGAACAGGCGGCTGCCGCGCATCGGCTCGACAAGCTGTCGCACGAACTGGAGCGCGGACCGCGCAAGGGCAGCGTGCTGTGGCGGATCGCCGGCGGGCGCAAGGAGCCGGCACCGCGCGGCGTCTATATGTGGGGTGGGGTCGGTCGCGGCAAATCGATGCTGATGGACCTGTTCACCGGCTGCCTGAAGATCGACCGCAAGCGCCGCGTCCATTTCCACGAATTCATGCTCGAAGTGCACGAGGCGCTTGAGGTGCAGCGGCGCAAGGCGGCCGACAAGCCCGTTGCCCGCGTCGCTGCGGAGATCGCAGCCGATTTGCGCGTGCTCGCCTTTGACGAAATGGTGGTGAACAACCCCGCCGACGCCATGATCCTGTCGCGGCTGTTCACTGAGCTGATGGCCCTTGGCATTACCGTGGTCGCGACGTCGAATCGCCCGCCGCGTGACCTGTACAAGGACGGGATCAACCGGTCGCTGTTCCTGCCCTTCATCGAATTGATCGAGACGCAGATGGACGTGCTCGAACTCAACGGGCCGACCGATTATCGGCTGGCGCGGCTGGGCAGCATGGATACCTGGCTGACCCCCAACGGTCCCGCAGCGACGCAAGCGCTGTCGGACGCCTTTTTCCGGCTGACAGACTATTCTGTCGAGGATCGCGCCAAAGTGCCGTCGGAGGAAATCGACGTGCCGGGCGGGCGCACGCTGTTCGTGCCCAAAAGCCTGAAGGGCGTCGCGGTCTTCTCGTTCAAGCGCCTGTGCGGGGAAGCGCGCGGCGCGCCCGATTATCTGGCGATCGCACGGCGTTTCCATACGGTCATCATCGTCGGCATTCCGAAGCTTGGTCCGGAGAACCGCAACGAGGCCGCGCGCTTTGTCACGCTGATCGATGCGCTCTACGAACATAAGGTCAAGCTGCTTGCTGCAGCCGATGCCGATCCCGATGACCTGTATGTCGCAGGCGATGGTGCCTTCGAATTCGAGCGCACCGCCAGCCGCATCCACGAAATGGGATCGGACGAATATCTGGCGCAGGGACATGGCGAGGGCTAGCGTAGGGTCATGATACCATATTTTGCTCTGGCGCTGCTACCTCTCCTGGCACCCTCTCCGGTCGACCCCGACACTCGGCTCGACGTGACGCTCGCGGCGTTTGACGCGCAATGCGCTCTGCTGGACAGCGTGGACGGACTTGCGGCACGCGCAGAAACTGCGGAATGGGCCGCCTTCACGCCCGACGCGGATAGTTCGGCAGGCAAGCTGCTGACGATAACGCAGAACGCTGCCGAGAAATCCGGAGTCGCGCTGGACGCGCGCACGTTTCGAAACGTCGCCGCCTATGGCGATCGCGTGTTGTTTCTCGCGCAGGTCAGTGCCACGGCGGGAGCCGGATCGGTCGAGTGCCGGATACTCGATGAAACGGGCAGCGCGCCCGATGTAGAAGCGCTGACACAATGGGCCGGACGTGCTCCGCAGGTGCGCACACTGCCTTCTGGCGCGGCAAGCTGGTTCTGGCCGGGCGGTGTCCGGGTCGATGCGAATTTTACGGTCGCATTGCATGTCGAGCCCGGCACGTCAGCGGCGCAGGGCGGTGTTGGCCTTCAGATTGCCAGCGCCCGGGTCACGCGTTGACTTCGCTTATTGCAGTTGCGAATTAGTTGCAAAGATAATGTCTTGCGACGGTGGATCGCGGGTTGCGGCGACCCTATAAAGGGCCTAAGCCGCCGTCGCTTCCGTGCGCGGGAGAATTTTCTGACGCGCGCGTAAGGGAATTTCGGCCCCGCAATGGCGGGGCAGCAGCGGATTAGGAGATCCCATGGCCCGCAAGAAGATCGCGCTGATCGGTTCCGGTATGATTGGCGGCACGCTCGCGCACCTCGCCGCGATGAAGGAGCTGGGCGACGTCGTCCTGTTCGACATTGCCGAAGGCATGCCGCAGGGCAAGGCGCTCGACCTTTCCCAGTCGGGTCCCGTCGAAGGGTTCGATTCGAACCTGAAGGGGGCGAACGACTATGCCGATATCGCCGGCGCCGATGTGGTGATCGTCACCGCCGGCGTGCCGCGCAAGCCGGGCATGAGCCGTGACGATCTGCTCGGCATCAACCTCAAGGTGATGAAGTCGGTCGGCGAAGGCATTGCCGCCAACGCGCCCGACGCCTTCGTGATCTGCATCACCAACCCGCTCGACGCGATGGTTTGGGCGCTGCGCGAATTTTCGGGCCTGCCACACCAGAAGGTCGTCGGCATGGCCGGCGTGCTCGATTCGGCGCGCTTCCGTACGTTCCTTGCGCAGGAATTCGACGTCTCGGTCGAAGACGTCACGGCATTCGTGCTGGGCGGCCATGGTGACACGATGGTCCCGGTCGTCGAATATTCGACCGTCGCCGGCATTCCGATCCCCGATCTGATCAAGATGGGCTGGTCGACGCAGGAGCGTATCGACGCGATCGTTCAGCGCACCCGTTCGGGCGGCGGTGAAATCGTCGGCCTGCTCAAGACCGGTTCGGCTTTCTATGCGCCCGCCACCTCGGCGATTGCGATGGCTGAAAGCTATCTCAAGGACAAGAAGCGCCTGCTTCCCTGCGCTGCGCATCTGACCGGCCAGTACGGCGTCGACGATCTCTATGTGGGCGTGCCGATCATCATCGGTGCGAACGGCGTCGAGCGGATCGTCGAGATCGAGCTCAAGGACGACGCGAAGAAGAATTTCGACGTGTCGGTCGATGCGGTCAAGGAACTGCTCGTTGCCTGTAAGGGCATCGACGAAAGCCTGAAGTAAAAGCAATCCGCGCCCAGCCGTCACCCCGGCGTAGGCCGGGGTCCAGTTCGACGTCGGAACTGGGCAAGGTGTCGGAAGGGTCGGAGAAATGGAGAAGCGCGGCTACGTCTACATCATGGCCAGCGGACGCAACGGAACGCTGTACATCGGAGTGACGAGCGACTTGGTGAAACGGGCATGGCAGCACCACGAAGGTGCGATCGAAGGCTTCACCAAACGCTATGGCTGCAAACATTTGGTCTGGTTCGAGGTCCATGATCGCATTGATTCCGCGATCCGACGAGAGAAGCAGATGAAGGAGTGGCGGCGGGCCTGGAAATTACGCGAGATCGAGGAGATGAACCCCGACTGGCACGATCTCTTCCCGACGCTGATGTAAACTGGACCCCGGCCTACGCCGGGGTGACGACTGAAAGGAATGGCTGGCGGATGAGCATTCTCGTCGACAAGAATACCAAGGTCATCACGCAGGGCATGACCGGCGCGACCGGTCAGTTCCACACCCAGGCGGCGCTCGATTACGGCACGCAGATGGTGGCGGGTGTGACCCCGGGTAAGGGCGGTGAGACCTGCCTCGGCCTGCCGGTCTATGACACGGTTGCCGAAGCGAAGGACAAGACCGGCGCCGATGCGTCGGTGATCTATGTGCCGCCGCCCTTTGCCGCGGATTCGATCCTTGAGGCGATCGACGCGGAAATTCCGCTGATCGTGTGCATCACCGAAGGCATTCCGGTGCTCGACATGGTCAAGGTGAAGCGTTCGCTTTCGGGTTCGAAGTCGCGCCTGATCGGCCCGAACTGCCCGGGCGTGCTGACGCCGGGCGAGTGCAAGATCGGCATCATGCCGGGCAACATCTTTTCCAAGGGATCGGTCGGCGTGGTGTCGCGCTCGGGCACGCTTACCTATGAAGCGGTGTTCCAGACGACCAATGCGGGCCTGGGCCAGACCACGGCTGTCGGCATCGGCGGCGATCCGGTCAACGGCACCAACTTCATCGACGTGCTCGAGAAATTCCTCGCGGACGACGAAACCAAGTCGATCATCATGATCGGCGAAATCGGCGGCAGCGCCGAAGAAGAAGCCGCGCAGTTCCTGAAGGACGAAGCCAAAAAGGGCCGCAAGAAGCCGATGGTCGGCTTCATCGCGGGCCGCACGGCGCCTCCGGGCCGTCGCATGGGCCATGCCGGTGCGATCGTTTCGGGCGGCCAGGGCGGCGCCGAAGACAAGATCGCGGCGATGGAGGAAGCGGGCATTCGCGTTTCGCCGTCGCCCTCGTTGCTCGGCGAGACACTGGTCGAAGTCCTGAAGGGCTGAACCAAATCCCCTCCTTCCGGGTTTGCCCGGGGGAGGGACTTTAACGAACGGGCGTTAAACCATCCGTTCGTTGCCGTGATCAGATGGGCCGGGGGATGGCGTGCGCCGTTCCGTGCCTGGCCATGCTGACATCGGCTGTTGCCGTTTCCGGATGCGCCGGAACCGGCGTTCCGCAAACTTCTCCCGATGCGGGAGAAGGAGGCAGGGAAGAGTGACAATGGGCTACGAAGGCCTGGATTTCGCAGATATCGCCGGTGGGGTGAGCCCCGCCTTTGTCGAGACGCTCTATGCCAAGTTCAAAGCCGATCCCGCATCGGTCGAACCGGGCTGGCGCGAATGGTTCGACGGGCTGGAAACCGCCGTTTCGGGACCGAGCTGGAAGCGCAGCAACTGGCCGCTGAGCGATACCGACGCGCTGACCGCCGCGCTCGATCCGACGCAGATGGAGCCTGCGCCCAAGCCGGCCAAGGGCGGCAAGCCCGCAGCTGCGCCTGCCGCAGCGCCGTCTGTCGATGCCGTGAAACAGGCTGCAGGCGATTCGATCCGCGCGATGATGCTGATCCGCACCTATCGGGTGCGCGGGCATCTGGCGGCAAATCTCGATCCGCTGGGCCTCCACCATTCGGAAATGCCCGAGGATCTGAAGACCGAATATCACGGCTTCCCCGACAGCGATATCGACCGTCCGGTCTATCTCGGCGGTGCGCTGGGCCTTGAAAGTGCGACGATCCGCGAACTCGTCAACATCCTGCGCGCCAATTACTGCGGGAATGTCGGCCTCGAATATATGCACATTGCCGACGTCGAGGAGCGCCGCTTCCTCCAGGAGCGGATGGAAGGCCGCGACAAGGCGATCGAGTTCACTCAGAACGGCAAGAAGGCTATTCTGAACAAGGTGATCGAAGCGGAGGAATGGGAGAAATTCCTCGGTCGCAAATATGTCGGTACCAAGCGTTTCGGCCTCGACGGCGGCGAAGCTATGATCCCGGCGATGGAAGCGATAATCAAATATGGCGGCCAATATGGCGTGCGCGAAATCGTGTACGGCATGGCGCATCGCGGCCGGCTGAACATGCTCGCCAATGTGATGGGCAAGCCCTATCGCGTGATTTTCCACGAATTTGCCGGCGGTTCGGCGAACCCGGACGATGTCGGCGGTTCGGGCGACGTCAAATATCACCTGGGCACCAGCACCGATCGCGAGTTTGACGGGATCAGCGTCCACATGTCGCTGGTCGCCAATCCCTCGCATCTGGAAGCAGTCGATCCGGTCGTGCTGGGCAAGGTCCGCGCGCTGCAGACGATGCGCAACGATCTGGAGGCGCACGAGGAAGTGTTGCCGGTGCTGCTGCACGGCGACGCCGCTTTCGCCGGGCAGGGGATCGTATGGGAGACGCTCGGCTTCTCCGGCATTCGCGGGTATAATACCGGCGGCTGCATCCATTTCGTGATCAACAACCAGATCGGCTTTACGACGAGCCCGCAATTCGCGCGCTCCTCGCCCTATCCGTCGGACGTGGCAAAGGGTGTCCAGGCGCCGATTTTCCATGTGAACGGCGATGATCCCGAAGCGGTCACCTTCGCCTGCAAGATGGCGATCGAGTTCCGCCAGCGGTTCAAGCGCGACATCGTCATCGACATGTGGTGCTATCGCCGCTTCGGCCATAACGAAGGCGACGAACCGAGCTTCACCCAGCCGCTGATGTATGCGGCGATCAAGAAGCATCCGCCGGTCAGCCGTATCTATGGCAAGCGCCTTCAGGACGAAGGCGTCATCGACGGCGATTTCATCGATGCGACGACGAAGAGCTTTACCGAACTGCTCGAAGGCGAATTCGACGCCGGCAAATCCTATCTGCCCAACAAGGCGGACTGGTTCGGTGGTCGCTGGAGCGGCCTCGGCGCGCCGGTGGATCCGGAAAATGCGCGCCGCAACATCGAAACCGGCATCGACAAGAAGCTGTTCGATTCGCTCGGTCGCACGCTGACCGAAGTCCCCGAGGGCCTGACGATCCACAAGACGCTGAGTCGCGTGATCGAAGCCAAGAAGGCGATGTTCGACACGGGCGAGAATTTCGACTGGGCCACCGGCGAGGCGCTCGCGTTCGGCGCGCTTCTGTCGGAAGGCTATGGCGTGCGCCTGTCGGGTCAGGATTCGGGTCGCGGCACCTTCAGCCAGCGGCATGCGGTCTGGGTCGACCAGACCGACGAGCATAAATATGTGCCGCTCAACGAAATTCCGCACGGCCGTTTCGAAGTGCTCGACAGCCCGCTGTCCGAATATGGTGTGCTGGGTTTCGAATATGGCTATGCGCTCGCCGACCCCAAGGCGCTGGTGCTGTGGGAGGCGCAGTTCGGCGATTTCGTCAACGGCGCGCAGATCATGATCGACCAGTATATCGCGGCGGGCGAGGCCAAGTGGCTGCGCGCCAACGGTCTGGTGATGCTGTTGCCGCACGGATATGAAGGCATGGGGCCCGAGCACAGCTCGGCACGCCCCGAACGCTTCCTGCAATTGTGCGCGCAGGACAATATGCAGGTTGCGAACTGCACCACTCCGGCCAATTATTTTCACCTGCTGCGCCGGCAGATGCACCGCAATTTCCGCAAGCCGCTGGTGCTGATGACGCCCAAGTCGCTGTTGCGGCACAAGATGGCGGTTTCCAGAGCGCAGGATTTCCAGGCCGACAGCCATTTCAAGCGCATCCTTTCGGATACCAATCCGGCTGCCGACAAGGATACGAAGCGACTGGTGCTCTGTACCGGCAAGGTCGCCTATGATCTGATCGAAGCGCGGGACGCGGCGGGCGACAAGAACACCCAGATCGTGCGCATCGAGCAGCTCTATCCCTTCCCCGGCGATCCGCTGGCCGTGCGCCTCGCGCGCATGACCAATCTCGAGGAAGTGATCTGGGCACAGGAAGAACCGAAAAATGGCGGCGCCTGGTTCTTCGTCGAGCCGCTGATCGAGGAGGCGCTGGCCAAGGCTGGCGTAAAGCCCAGGCGCGCCCAATATGCGGGCCGTCAAGCCTCGGCCTCGCCCGCTACCGGACTGATGAAGCGTCACCAGGCCGAACAGGCGGCGCTGGTCGCGCATGCGCTGGGCCATAATGTCCGCGAAGAAATCCGCCGAACCAAGGAAAGCTGATTCAATGGCAACCGACGTCACCGTGCCCACGCTGGGCGAATCGATCACCGAAGCGACGCTCGGCGAATGGCTGAAGCAGCCGGGCGATCCGGTCGCCGCCGATGAGCCGATCGCAAGCCTCGAAACCGACAAGGTTTCGGTTGAGGTTCCCTCGCCGGTCGCCGGTGTCATGGGCGCGCACAAGGTGCAGGCCGGCGACACCGTGGAAGTCGGCGCCGTAATCGCCTCTGTGGAGGAAGGCAGCGGCGCCAGCGCCAAGGCTGCTCCCGCTCCGGCGCCTGCACCCGCTCCGGCTGAAGCTGCGCAACAGGCGCCTGCAAGCAGCGGCGACGTTGCCGCTGCGCTTTCTCCGTCGGTGCGTCGCGCGGTGCTCGAACATGGTGTCGATCCCTCGACGATTCAGGGCACCGGCAAGGACGGTCGGATCACCAAGGAAGATGTCGAGGCCGCGGCCGCGAGCAAGCCTGCGGCGGGCAAGGCCGATGGTGGCGCTGCTGCACCGGCTCCGGCAGCTTCGCCCGCTCCGGCGCCTGCGCCATCGGGTGGTCGCAACGAAGAGCGCGTCCGCATGACGCGCCTGCGCCAGACGATCGCCAAGCGGCTCAAGGAAGCGCAGGATACCGCTGCGCTGCTCACCACCTTCAACGATGTCGACATGACTGCCGTCATGGAAGCGCGTGCCAAGTACAAGGATCTGTTCGAAAAGAAGCACGGCGTTCGCCTCGGCTTCATGGGCTTCTTCGCCAAGGCAGTTTGCATGGCGCTGAAGGACATTCCGGCGGTCAATGCGCGGATCGACGGCGATGAAATCGTCTATCACGATTATGCCGATATCTCGGTCGCGGTTTCCGCGCCGCAGGGCCTTGTCGTTCCCGTGATCCGCTCGGCCGACGCGATGAGCGTTGCCGAAATCGAACGCACGATCGGCGATTTCGGCAAGCGCGCCAAGACCGGCGACCTGAAGATGGAAGAGATGAAGGGCGGCACCTTCACCATTTCCAATGGCGGCGTGTTCGGCTCGCTGATGTCGACCCCGATCATCAATCCGCCGCAGTCGGCCGTGCTCGGCCTGCACCGGATCGAGGACCGCCCGGTCGTCGTGAACGGCGAGATCGTGATCCGCCCGATGATGTACATGGCATTGAGCTATGATCATCGCCTGATCGACGGTCGCGAAGCGGTCACGTTCCTCGTCGCGGTCAAGAACGCGATCGAGGATCCGACACGGCTGCTGATCGACCTGTAAGCGGTGCAGCGTGAGCATGGTCGCCTATCTCCGTCGCGCGACGCCTGAAACGGTGTCCGCGCTGGCGACTGGCTCGTTGAAGCCGCAAACAGTAATGTTCGACGGGCCGGAAGATGGCCTGATTGATTGCGACAAGGCATGGCATGCATTGCATTTCCTGCTTACCGGCGATCCCGGACATTCCGACCACCCGATGAGCGTGCTGGTGATGGATGACGCATATTTGATCGGGGCGGACGAGGTCGGTCTGGGCGGTTACTGGCTGATCGAGCCCGCGCAGGTACAGCGGTTGCACGCGGAACTTGACGGGCTGACGGATGAGGCAATTGCGCGCAGATACGACCCTGTGGCGATGGCGGCGGGGCATGTCTATCTAAGCGATTTGTTCGAGGAAGAGGGCGACGCTGCGTTGCCCTATGTGATGCAAGGGGTTCCCAAGTTACGGGCAGTCTCTCGTGCCGCTGCGGATGCCGGTGATTATATCATCGGTATGCTCATCTAGAATTGAAGGCAGAAACAATGGCAGAATACGACTATGACGTCTTGGTGATCGGTGCCGGCCCCGGCGGCTATGTCGCGGCGATCCGTGCCGCGCAGCTGGGGCTCAGGACCGCGTGTGTCGAAAGCCGCACTACGCTCGGCGGCACCTGTCTCAATGTCGGCTGCATTCCTTCCAAGGCATTGCTCCACGCATCCGAATTTTTCGAAGCGGCCAAGGGCGGCGCGATGGCGAAGATGGGCATCAAGGTGGATCCCGAACTCGACCTCGATACGATGCAGGGTCAGCGCCGCGATGCGGTAAAGGGCCTGACCGGCGGCATCGAAATGCTCTTCAAGAAGAACAAGGTGACCTGGCTCAAGGGCCATGCGACGTTCGAGGACGCGCACACGGTCAAGGTCGGCGATGACAGCCACAGCGCGAAGAATATCGTCATCGCCACCGGTTCTTCGGTCACCCCGCTTCCGGGCGTGGAGATCGATCAGAAAGTGGTCGTCGATTCGACCGGCGCGCTCGAACTGGACAAGGTGCCGGGCAAGATGGTTGTTATCGGCGGCGGCGTGATCGGACTTGAGTTGGGCAGCGTGTGGCGCCGGCTGGGCGCCGAAGTCACCGTGGTCGAATATCTCGATCAGATCCTGCCCGGCTTCGACGGCGATGTCCGCAAGGAATCGGCCAAGATCTTCAAGAAACAGGGCATGACTCTCAAAACCGCCACCAAGGTGATGGGTGTCGAGGTGAAAAAGGGTAGGGCAATGGTCTCCGTCGAACCCGCCAAGGGTGGCGATGCGGAAACGCTCGAAGCCGATGTCGTGCTTGTTTCGATCGGGCGGAAGCCCAACACCGATGGCCTGGGGCTCGACAAGATCGGGCTGGAAATCAACCAGCGCGGCCAGATCGAAACCGACCATCAGTTCCGTACCAAGGTCGATGGCGTCTGGGCGATCGGTGACGTCATTCCCGGGCCGATGCTCGCGCACAAGGCCGAGGATGAGGGCATTGCCGTTGCCGAAAACATCGCGGGCCTGACCGGCATCGTGAATCACGATGTCATCCCGTCGGTCGTCTATACCTGGCCCGAAATCGCCGGTGTCGGCCTGACCGAAGAAGCGGCGAAGGAACGGGGCGAAGTGAAGGTCGGCAAGTTCCCGATGCTCGCCAACAGCCGCGCCAAGACCAATCACGAGCCCGACGGCTTTGTGAAGGTGATTGCCGACGCAAAGACCGATCGGGTGCTCGGCGTGTGGTGTATCGCTTCGGTCGCCGGCACGATGATCGCGCAGGCCGCGCAGGCAATGGAATTCGGCGCGACCAGCGAAGACATCGCCTATACCTGCCACGCGCATCCGACGCATAGTGAAGCGATCAAGGAAGCGGCAATGGCGGTGACCGGAAAGCCGATCCACATCTGACGGCCAGCCTTCGGGGGAGGGGAGCGGCATGCGCGCACGCGAAACGGGATTGCTGGCCGGGGCCCTGATCGCTTCGTCGCGCACCGCTTTTCCGACGGCAGCTATTGCCGGCAGGGACGGCGTGACGCCGGTTGGCACCGCAACCTTTCGGGGCGAATGCGCGACGACGCGCTGACGCTCGGCGCGATCGCCGCCGGTGCCGCGTGCGTCGCGGCTTTTGCGCATGAAAGCGTCGGCCATGGTGTGACCTGCCTGATCGAAGGCGGGCGCGTCACGCTGCTGACCGCGACCTTTTTCGGATGCGAGGGCGGTGGCGTTGCGACCTATATGGCCGGGCCGCTCGCTGCCCTTGCTGCCGGGCTGCTGGCGCTGGCGATCCAACCTCGGCTGAGCGCTCCGGCAGGGTGGTATTTTTGTGCGATGCTGGCGGCATTCTGTCTGTGCTGGTTCGCCGCAGGATTCGTCTACGCTCCGATCACCGGGCATGGCGACCATGCGGTGGTCGCCGCGCAGTTGGGCATGCCGGATATCTGGCGAGTCATTTTGCTGATAGCCGGGATCATCCTGTACGGCCTGTTCCAGCCGCTGATGGTACGCGGTTTTCGGCGCATCGCCGCGCCGGACGATCCCCGCGGACTGCTCACGCGCCGTGTGGCGATCGGCCATGTGGTCGGCGCGGTCGCGTTGGCGCTTACCGGACTTGGGTTTCCCGGTTCGCCCGCCCTCGGGGCGTTGCAGGGATTTCTGGCGATCGGGCTGGCTGCAGTACCGATGTGGCTTGCGGTTGCGAGCGTGGCGCGGCGGCGCGAGCGCTGGGGCGCGCCGGTACTGCGCAACTGGCCGTGGATCGCGTCGATGAGCGCGCTATGGGCGTTGTTCGTAATCGTGCAGGGAACGGGGCTGCTCGGTTCCCATTGAGCATCATTGCGGCGGCTGGCCGACCTCGCGCACTTTTCGCTGCCCGACCTTGCCGATCAGCGCAGCAATCCCGGTGAGCACCGCCGCAGCGACGACCGCCAGCCACAATGCCTGCCAATGCAGATTCGCCTGCGCCTTGGCGCCCAGCCACACGCCGCCGATGAAACCCAGCCACAGCAACAG
The DNA here is from genome assembly GCA_002707985.1 of Sphingomonas sp. GTDB lineage: Bacteria > Pseudomonadota > Alphaproteobacteria > Sphingomonadales > Sphingomonadaceae > Sphingomonas. Next base: position 35,706 of record PAOI01000023.1, read on the forward strand.
CCACGGCCCCCAGGCCAGGCGATCCTTGTCCCCCATCAATGCATGGGCAAGCTTTTGCCCGATGCGGACGATCGACCCGGTCATATAGGTGACGCCGATCGTCACTTCGCCGTCGCGTTCGAACATGCCGTTTTCGGCGCCCATCGCCGCGGCAAGCAGCAGCAACACCTGCGCGCCGGGATAGACCATCGCGAGCGCGGCAGCCGCGATCAGCAGCGCGGTGACCAGCGCCAATATCGCCGGCTGTCGCCATTTCTCCCATGCCCGGCCGACCACCGTGGCCAGAATGACGCCGGCGATGAAACACATGATCAATGCCAGCGCCATCACGCCGTTGCCGACCATGCCGCTGCCGAGTTCGACGCCCAGACGCGTCGTATTGCCGCTCATGAACGAAGCGAAGAAGCCGCCGAAGCTGGTATAGGCCAGTGCGTCGACGAAACCGGCGAGCGCCGCCAGCGCGACGGCGAGGGCGATGAAACGGGGTTCGGTGCGAGACATGGGCGCTTACATGGACCCTTGGCCTGCGCTTCGCCACCCCCCGATTTGACGCGGGCGCATGGAATTCTATGGGGAGCCCATGGATGTTCCCGTTCCCGGCTATATCGGCCCGATCCTGCCCTGGCTCGACTTGTTCGGTATCGCGGTTTTCGCCGCGACCGGCGCTTTGGCGGCGGCTATGCGCGGGCAGACCTTCGTTACGGCGGCGTTCTTCGCGCTGGTGACCGGTGTGGGTGGCGGAACGATCCGCGACCTGCTGATCGATGCGCCGGTATTCTGGGTGCATGACCGCAGCGTCGCGGCGATCTGTCTCGGCGCGGCGTTGGTCATCTGGTTGACGCCCGAACGCTGGTGGCACGGCAAGGGGTTCGACTGGCTCGATGCGATGGGGCTTGCCGCCTATGCCGTGTTCGGCGCGGCCAAGTCGCTGGGCTATGGTATCCCGCCGGTGCCGGCGATGGTGATGGGTGTGGTGACGGCATGCGCGGGGGGCATCATCCGCGACATGATGGCGGGCGAGCCGTCGATCCTGATGCGGCCTGAACTTTATGTTACAGCAGCAGCGCTTGCCTCATCAATTTATGTAGTACTTTCGTTTACGCCACTGCTGCCGTTCGCGGCCGGCCTGATCGCGGCTGCGGCGGGGTTTGCGCTTCGCGGGGCGGCGATCCAATGGAAGCTGGCGCTGCCTTCCTATCGCGGCAAACGCTGAGCGGTCAGTCGAGGCGAACGCCGGTTTCGCGAAAGCTGCGCAGCTCCGGCGCGGGGATGCTGGAGGCATGGAGCGCGCGCTGCCAATAGCCGACATCGACCCATTGGCCGAACTTGTACCCGGCCTTGGGAAACAGCCCCGCTTTCGCGAAGCCGAGGGCTTCGTGCAGACCCACCGATGCGGGATTGGGCAATGCGATCACGCCCATCGCCTGGGTAAAGCCCTGCGCCGTCAGCGTCGCCAGCAAGGCGGTGTAAAGCGCCCTGCCATGGCCGCCCCGCTGTGCGCCGGGCGCCATATAGATGGTGGTCTCGACGACATGACCATAGGCAGCGCGTTCGCGAAAGCGCGACGCATATGCGTAGCCGAGCACGGTCGCATCCTCGCGCTCCAGCACGATCCACGGATAGAGGCCGTCGCTGGCGGCCATCCGGCGGCGCAGCGTTTCGGCATCGGGGACTTCGGTTTCGAACGAGACGAAACCATCGGCCACATGCGGCGCATAAATGGCGGCGACAGCCTCGGCATCGCGCGCCTCCGCCGCCCGGATTCGCGTCATCCCAGCAATCGGGCGAAGAACAGCTCGATCAGGCTTTGTCCGTGGGGGCGCGTGGTCGCAACGCCCGGTCCTGCCGCGACGCATTCCATGCAGCGCGCCTGAATCGCCGCGCCGCCGGTCAGGCGCTGCGCGTCGGACATTGCCTGTTCGACCAGGGCACTCTGCCGGCTGGCGATGCGCGTCGCGAGATCCGCTCCGGCGGGGCTGCTCACCCAGTCGTTATCGGGTTCTTCCTCGCCAAGCGATTCGAAGAACTGCACCCAGCCATTGGGCTCGTCGCGCAGGAAGACCGGATAGACGCTGTCGGCATCCACACCGGCGCGGCGCGCAGCCTCCGCAATGGCATCGTCAAGGCCGCCGAAGCGATCGACCAGACCATTCTGGCGCGCGATGCCGCCGATCCACACGCGCCCCTGGCCCAGGCTGTCGACCTTTTGCGGCGACATGCGGCGCGACGTGGCGACCAGCGTGATGAACTGGCGATAGCCGTTCTCGATCGCTGCCTGAATCACCTGATCCGTAGCCGGGTTGGTGCCGCCCATCACATCGGGCTGGCCGGTCAGCGGCGTGGTCGCGACGCCATCGGTAGTGACGCCAACCTTCTTGAGCGTGTTTTCAAAGGTCGGGATGATTCCGAAAATGCCGATCGATCCGGTGATCGTATTGGGCTCGGCGAAGATCACATCGCCTGCGGTCGAGACCCAATAGCCGCCGCTCGCGGCGAGCGACCCCATCGATGTGACGACGGGAATGCCCTGCGCCTTTGCCTGCAGGATCGCCTGCCGGATCTGCTCGGATGCCAGCGCCGATCCGCCGGGCGAATCCACGCGCACGACCAGCGCCTTGAAATCATGATCGGCCAGCCCCTGGAGCAGCAGGCGCGAAACCGTGTCGCCACCGGCCGTGCCCGGATCGGCTTCGCCATCGACGATTTCGCCCGCGATAGTGATGACGCCGATCGCGTTGCCGCGGCTGGGCTCGGGATGCGCGGCGATCCAGTCGCGCATATGGATCATGTTGAAATTGCCGACGCGGCCGTCCGATGTGCCGACCAGCTCGGCAACCCGCTTGCCGAAGGCGATGCGGTCGCCGACCTTGTCGACCAGCCCATGGGTCAGGTTGGCCTGCGCGATATCGCCCTTGGCCGCCGTGACGACTTCCGCCGGAGTGTTGAGGAACGGGTCGATCTTCGCCTGAGGGCGCGCCTTCACCACCGCTTCGCGCCATTGCGACAGGATCGCGCCATACAACGCCTCATTCGCCTGACGCGCTTCGGGTGACATGTCCGCGCGGGTATAGGGCTCGACGGCGGACTTGTAGGTGCCGACGCGATAGACATGCGCGTTGACGCCGAGCTTGTCGATCAGCCCCTTGTAATAGAGACGCGATCCGCCGGGCCCCGCGAACAGCGTGCCACCCATCGGATTGACCCAGATTTCGCTGGCATTGGCAGCGATCAGATAGGAATCGTCGGTATAGCCGGTCGCATAGGCGAGCACTTTCTTGCCCCCCGCACGAACCCGGCCGACTGCGTCCGCGACCGACTGGACCGCGACGGGATAGCCGCCGACGAACCGGTCGAGATCGAGCACCACTGCCTTGACGCGATCGTCGTCGATCGCGGCATCGAGCGCGCGCACCACGTCGCGCACGCGATTTTCCTGCAGCACTTCGCGACCGCTCAGGCTGCTCAGCGGATCGGCTTGCGCAGGCTGTTCGACCAGCGTTCCGTCGAGCGCGATCACCAGCGCGCCGTCATGCATCGCAGCGGCGTTGGGACGCGCCGACAGCGCCATGAACAATGCGGAGAAGAAGAGCAGCATGAAGATCAGGACAAGCGCGTCCTTGATCCCGACCAGTATCTTCCAGGCGCCCTTGATCAGCTTCACCAGCTACTTCCCTATCCCGCGGATTGCGCCGTCGTGCCTATCGCACCGCCGTGCGGGCGTAAAGCTCCTGTACTGCGGGACTAATACGCATTCGTCTCATGCTGAGAGGTAGTCGCGGTGCTGTCCTCCGCGACGGCGCATCTTTTTCGGTGATGGGGTTGCGGATCGGCGTCCGGCTTTCCAGCTCCGGCAGGTTCGCGGAGCATAAATTTCTCTGCTCCAGCCCGTTGACGCCGCCGGGGCGGCATCACATATGGCGCCTGTTAGCACTCGACTCGAATGAGTGCTAAAGCAATGTACAACTTTAGGAACTGAAGGGATCAGGCGCATGAACTTTCGTCCGTTGCACGACCGCGTGCTCGTTCGCCGCGTCGAAGCCGAGGAAAAGACCGCTGGCGGGATCATCATTCCCGATTCGGCCAAGGAAAAGCCGCAGGAAGGCGAAGTCGTCGCCGCCGGTGCCGGCGCCAAGGCCGAGGACGGCAAGGTCACTCCGCTCGACGTGAAGGCGGGCGACCGCATCCTGTTCGGCAAGTGGTCGGGCACCGAAGTGAAGGTGAACGGCGAAGACCTGCTCATCATGAAGGAAAGCGACATCCTCGGCGTCGTCGAGGGCTAACGCATTTGCCTTCGTCCCTGCGAAGGCAGGGACCCATGTCTGTCGCGTGTGCCCGAATGGTGATGCGCGGACGGAACAGAGATAGGCCCCTGCCTGCGCAGGGGCGACGATCAAGAAAGGATCTGCAACATGGCAGCCAAGGACGTGAAATTCTCGCGCGACGCGCGCGAACGCATCATGAAGGGCGTCGACATCCTGGCCGACGCGGTCAAGGTCACGCTGGGCCCGAAGGGCCGCAACGTCGTCATCGAAAAGAGCTTCGGCGCGCCCCGCATCACCAAGGACGGTGTTTCGGTCGCCAAGGAAATCGAACTCAAGGACAAGTTCGAGAATATGGGCGCCCAGATGGTGCGCGAAGTGGCCTCGAAGACCAACGACGTCGCCGGTGACGGCACGACCACTGCGACCGTTCTGGCGCAGGCGATCGTCCGCGAAGGCATGAAGTCGGTTGCGGCCGGCATGAACCCGATGGACCTGAAGCGCGGCATCGACCTCGCCACCACTAAGGTCGTCGAGGACATCAAGAGCCGTTCGAAGCCGGTTTCGGGCACCAGCGAAGTCGCTCAGGTCGGCACGATCTCGGCCAATGGCGACAAAGAAGTCGGCGAAAAGATCGCGGAAGCGATGGAAAAGGTCGGCAAGGAAGGCGTGATCACCGTCGAAGAGGCGAAGGGTCTCGATTTCGAGCTGGACGTCGTCGAAGGCATGCAGTTCGACCGTGGCTATCTCTCGCCCTATTTCATCACCAATCCGGAAAAGATGCAGGTCGAACTCAACGACCCGTATATCCTCATCCATGAAAAGAAGCTGTCGACCCTTCAGTCGATGCTTCCGATCCTGGAAGCGGTTGTTCAGTCGGGCCGTCCGCTCCTGATCATCGCCGAAGACATTGAAGGCGAAGCGCTCGCAACGCTCGTCGTCAACAAGCTGCGCGGCGGCCTGAAGGTTGCTGCGGTCAAGGCGCCGGGCTTCGGCGATCGTCGCAAGGCGATGCTCGAAGACATCGCTGTCCTGACCAAGGGCGAAGTCGTCAGCGAAGATCTGGGCATCAAGCTCGAAAGCGTTACGCTGAACATGCTCGGCACGGCGAAGACCGTCACGATCGACAAGGACAACACCACCATCGTCGATGGCGCCGGTGATGCCGATGCGATCAAGGCGCGCACCGAGCAGATCCGTCAGCAGATCGAACAGACCACCAGCGACTATGACCGCGAAAAGCTCCAGGAGCGTCTCGCCAAGCTCGCCGGCGGTGTGGCCGTGATCAAGGTTGGCGGTGCGACCGAAGTCGAAGTGAAGGAACGCAAGGACCGCGTCGACGATGCGCTGCACGCAACCCGCGCAGCCGTTGAGGAAGGCATTGTTTCGGGCGGCGGTACTGCGCTGCTCTATGCCACCAAGGCGCTCGAAGGCGTGACGGGCGAGAATGAAGACCAGACCCGCGGCATCGACATTGTCCGCAAGTCGCTGACGTCGCTGGTTCGCCAGATCGCAGCGAATGCGGGCCATGACGGTGCGGTCGTTTCGGGCAAGCTGCTTGATCAGACTGACACGTCGTTCGGCTTCAACGCCGCGACCGACACCTACGAAAACCTCGTGGCTGCCGGCGTGATCGATCCGACCAAGGTCGTGCGCACCGCACTGCAGAACGCAGCCTCGGTCGCCGGTCTGCTCATCACGACGGAAGCCACCGTCGCCGAGCTGCCGGAAGACAAGTCGGCTCCGGCCGGCGGCGGCATGCCCGATATGGGCGGCATGGGCGGCATGGGCTTCTAAGCCACGCCGTTCGCGCTTTTGCGAAACAGGAAAGGGCCGGCGGAGCGATCCGCCGGCCCTTTTTTGGTTTTCCGCGCAATGGCGACAGCGATCGCCATCGACTGTCGCTGCTATGCAAGTCCGGGGCGGCCATTTTCCACGGTTGCGCTGTGGAGTATCGATAGTGCGGCGTTGCGATCGGCGCGGTCGCTGATCTTCATGCAATCCACCGCAAGCCGCTCGCGGTTCAGGTCGAAGCGCATATAGCCGCGCTCGCGCGAATCGAAGAAGCGGATCTGCGGGTTATCGGGCATCGCGGCTTCGTAGAATTGCTGCGGCGGCCCGCTGGACGTGATCGAGGAAACCACGAACTCCGCCGCGACCGGCGGATGATCGGTGCGGTTGAAATCGCGATAGAGATTGTTCGTCCAGAAGGAGTGATAATCGCCGGCCAGCGTCACGGGATTGGATATCCCGGTCTCGACCATCGCGTCGATCATGCGCTGGCGCGCGGCGCCGAAGCCGTTCCAGGAATCGGTCCAGATCACGCGACCGGCAGGGGTATCGAACAGCATCGGCGCCACCAGTAGATTCTGCACCAGCAGGTTCCACTGCGCGCGGCTGTTCGCCCATCCGTCATAGAGCCAGCGCTCCTGCGTGAAGCCCAGAAAGGTGCGCGACGGATCGGTCAGATCGGCGCAGTCGATCGGCGCCATATGTCCGTGATAATTATCCTGGCCTTCGATGCAGGCGGGCGGAGACCGGAACTGGCGGCCGTCGAGCATGTCGAACTGCGCCAGATCGCCCCAGCGCATTCGCCGGTAGATGCGATAGCCGTCACCGCGCAGCACGCGCGACAGCCGCATCGGCATGTTTTCGCAAAATGCGCGATAGGCTGCGCGGCGGCGCGCGGCAAAGCGGGCGGGAGTGAGTTCGGGATCCTGCGACCAGATACCGGAATAGTCATTCTGCAATTCGTGATCGTCCCAGATCGCGATCGCCGGAGCCGCCGCGTGCAGCGCCTGAAGGTCGGGGTCTGAATGATGCAGTGCATAGCGGGTGCGATAATTGGCAAGCGTGTCCGCTTCCGGAAGGCCGTAGGAACGGATGATGCCCGGTCGATCGCCCGGCATACGCCCCGCATTTTCGTAGATATAGTCGCCGAGGAACAGCGTGAAACGGCTGTCTTCCTCCGCCGCCATGTGCCGATAGGCAGCGAAATAGCCATATTCCCAATGCGAGCAGCTCGCCGCGGTAAAGCGTACCGACTGCGGCCGCGCATCCGCGATCGGCGCTGTCCAGGCGCGGCCGACGCTGCTGTTCACGCCCTGGGTAATGAAACGATACCAATAGGGACGATCGGGACGCAGGCCGTCGACCTCGACATGGATCGCGCCGCCACGTTCGATCCGGGTCTGCGTCTCACCGGATCGGACGATCGTGCGGAAGTCCGCATCGGCGGCAACTTCCCAACGGACCGGAAGCCCGTCGATTGCGCCGCCCAGCCCGTCTTGCGCAAGCGGATCGGGCGCGACGCGCGTCCAGATGACAAAGCCGTCGGCAGCCGGATCGCCGCTGGCCACGCCCAGCGAGAACGGATCGCTGGCGGCCAGGCTGCGCCCGAACAGAAGAAGCGCCGGAGCAATTCCGACGCTTCGCAGAACAGCACGACGGTTGGTTGAAAATAGCGGGGAAGCCATGGCTCACCTTCAGAAAGGGTGGCGGCGTGGCAGAGTTGAAGCCTCCGCCACGCCGCCCCGGACAGACTCAGTAAACGTAGTTCAGGCGAATGCCGACGGTACGCACGGGATTGGTCGACACGGTGCGCGCCGAAATGAACCGGTTGCGCGTTTCCTGCACATAGGCGTCAAACAGATTGTGGACGTAGAGCGCGATCTGAAAACGCTCGTCAGGCGGCGAAATCGTCAGATTGGCGTTGGCGAGCCAGAAGGCCGGGATCACCGACAGGTCCGACGTGCTGTAGCGGTCGCCGCGGCGGTTCCAGTTGATCTCAGGCGTCACTGCCCAGTTCGCGATCGGCAGGCGCCATGAGATCGCACCCTTGTAATCGAGGCCCGGCAGCGGCAGGCGTTCGCCGGCGCGATCGACATAGGTGATCGTGGTTTCGCCGGTTACCGGATCGGTGACGGCGGTGCTGGGCGCCATGAACTCGTCAAAATGGCCGATCTTATAGGCGACCGACTGGCTGATCTGGAGGCCGTCGACCGGAACCGCCGTGATTTCCAGCTCGCCGCCCCAGATATTGGCGCGCGGCACATTGACGATGCGTCCGACGCGTGTGTTCGCGCCGGTATAGATGACGCCCTGAAGCTGATAATCGTGATAGTCGTAATAGAAGCCCGCGGCATTCACGCGCAGGCGATTGTCCAGAAACTCCGATTTGACGCCGACTTCATAGGCGATCAGCCATTCGGGGTCATAAGGGTCGAGCTGCTGGGGAATGCCGCTGTTATAGGTGGTGAAGCCGCCCGACTTCACGCCGCGGGAGATGCTGGCATAGGCATGGGCGTCCTGTGCCACCTGCCAGTCGAGCGCGACCTTGCCCGACCATTCGTTCATTTCCCGGCGCGGATCGGCGCTGGCCCGCAACGTATAGGTGGGCCACAGGATTTCGCTGCGGAAATTGTTGAGTCTGCGGATCTCGTGCTCGAAGCGGACACCGCCCGAAAGCGTCAGCGACGGCGTCAGATCCTGTTCCAGATTGACGAAGCCCGCCAGCGTATGGACGCGCTGCTGATAGCTGGTTTTCCAGATGTTGCCGAGCGACGGATAATCCGAAAAGTCGGAATAAAAGCCGCCATCGACTGACTCGGCGGCGTAATAGGTGCCAAGCAGCCAGCGGGTCGCGCCGCTTTGCGGTGAGGCCAGACGGATTTCCGCGCTGTCGATATCGATATCGTTGAAGAAGAAGGTGCCGGCTTCGTTGGAAGCCGTGCCGTCCCAGTCGTTGAACTCGCGCCGTTCGAAATGGCGATGCGCGGCAATGGCGGTAAGCGTGGACCAGCCGAAATCGCTGGTCAGGTGGATCGAGCCGCCATAGCCGGTATTGTCACGAAACGGCTTGGCATTCGGGCTGGCGCCGATGAGGCTCGCAAATTCGGAAGAAATGCCCCAGCCGGTGATGCGGTGATCGGTATCCGCGGGATAAAAGCGGCCGCTGGCGTCGGTAAAATCCTGAAGCAGCTGGAGACCGCGACCGTCGGACTTGTTCCGGCTGTAATCGCCTTCGAAATCGATACGGGTCGCGGCGCTGAGATCCCAGCGCAGCCGCACGCGCGCCGCATTCTGATTGCGATCGCCCAGCTCTTCGCCGGTATCGCGATTGACCTGCCAGGCGCCACCCTGCGCGGTCATCACGGAAAGCCGTGCGCTCAGCGTGTCACTCAATCCTCCGGTGACATAGCCCTGAAGGTCGAAGGCATCGAAGCTGCCATAGCTTACGCCCACACCGGCATGGAATTCATGGCTCGGGGCACCGGTGACGATATTCACGGCGCCGCCGGTGGTGTTGCGGCCATAGAGCGTTCCCTGCGGCCCGCGCAGAACTTCGATGCGATCGATGTCGAACATCACATCCTGCGTCATCACGCCATAAGTGAGCGGCACTTCATCGAGATAGACGCCAACGGTGTTGGTATTGTTGGCCGCATAATCGGTGCCGCCGACGCCGCGCATGCGAAATTGCGGCTGGCCGCCGCCGAACTGCTGATCGATTTCCAGGCTGGGGACGCTGTTTTCCAGGTCGGATACGGTCTGGATATTGCGATTTTCCAGCTGGTCGCCACCGATCACGGTCAGTGCGGCGGGCACGTCCTGCTCGGTCTGTTCGCGATGCTGCGCGGTAACGACGATCTCGTCGATGCGCGATCCATCCTGATTGGTGGAAACGCTGGCATCCTGTGCCAGGGCGGGTGTGGCGATTCCGGCAGCCACGGCAAGCGCGCAGCAGGAAAGGAGCAAACGCGTATGCGTTTGCGACAGCAAAAATCGGTACATTGCGACCCCGTTTTCTTTGTTATTACGCCCGCCAGGAAAGGGGGCGGCCCAGCGGTTCGGCCGGGCTCGCGTCCGCTAGGGCCCCAAGATGACGGCAACGCTTCCGGATGTTGAAGCTTTGATGTCAGTCGCGAAATTTCGCATGCGGCGTTCGCTTCGGAAAAACGCCCGGTGCGACGGCAAGCCCGGTCGCGGCATCGGTGGTGCGGTGGCTGACGAGCGCCGCTATCGGGTTGGAAAGCCGCCGATTATTGGCAGATCGCACCATGGTCCCGGCAAAGGGAAGCTGTGCCTGCGGGCATTTCCCGCACAAAACCGGCATTTCTGCGCTGTTAACCAAGATGGTGCAAACCGGAACAGATGGTTCGTTCGTCCGCACTTGCCACGGCGCTGATGCCGTTCGCCTGGCTGCTTTTGCCGGTGGGGCTGTATTTTGCGCTGTTTCATCCTGCAACGCTCGACATCGCCAATGCCGGATGGCTGCTTCAGGGCACCGACAATGGCGAAAATGCGCTTGGTCTGCACGCATGGCTGCACGATGAGGATGCCGGGCTGGCGCTAAGTACGGAGTTGCTTGGCGCGCCGTTCGGAACGCCGTTGCTCTTTACCGACAGCAACCCGCTGCTCGCGCTGATCGTGGCGCCGTTCACGCCGCTGCTGCCCCCCGATGCGCAGTTCGTCGGCTGGTGGGTGCTCGTCAGCCTGTATCTCCACCTCTATTTCGCGCGCAGGCTGCTGGCGCCCTATGCGCCGGGCGATCTGGCTTTATGGGCGGGCGCGGCGCTGATGACCGCGCTGCCGACGCTGTTCAATCGCTTCGTCCACGTCAATCTGATGGCGCACTGGCTGATCCTGTGGGCGCTGTGGCTGTTCCTCGATCCCAAACGGGCGCGCGACAATCGCTGGTGGATCGCGCCGATCGCGCTGGCGACATTGGTCCATGCCTATCTGCTCGTCATGGTCGCGGCGATCTGGGGCAGCGCGATGTTGGCTGCGTTCGTCGCGGCGCGCGGCGCAGGACCACGAATATGGCTAGTCGCGAGCGCCACCGGCATTCTTGCGATGGTCGCGGTTCTGGCATGGTGGCTTGGCGCTGGCGGCGCCTATGATCTGACCGGTAGCTATGGCGCCTTCGCCATGCCGATCGATGCGTTGTGGAACCCGGGCAACCCGTCTTATTCGAACTTCCTGCCCGCAATCGAACAGCGCGAAGGGCGCGGCTTCGAGGGATTTCAGTATCTCGGCCTCGGCCTGCTCCTGCTGATGCCGCTGGCGCTGTTCGCTGCCGTGCGCGATCCCGCTCCCAGGGCGCAGCGGGGCGTGTTTCGCCGGCTGGCGTGGCTGTTGCCCGCATTGATCGTGCTGACGGCCGTCGCGGTGAGCAACCATCCCGATTTCGCCGGACAAAGACTGCCGCGTTTCCTGTTGCCCGATTTCCTTGCGCCCATGCTCGACATGGTACGCGCATCGGGGCGGCTGTTCTGGCCCGTCGCCTATACGCTGGTGTTCGCTGCGATCCTGCTTGCCTATCGCATGAAGCGGGCGCGGGTCGGGCTGGCGCTTACCGCGCTGCTCGCGATCCAGATGGTCGATCTGGCGGGCATGTTCACGGCGATCCGCGGCACCAGCGCGATGGCGCAAACCCATCGCCTTTATGATCGCACGCCCGATCCGCGCTGGGACGACATCATCCGTTCGTCGCGCGACGTGGCGTTCGTGCCGGCGGACGTGACGGGCGATCTGGAACTCTATCAGGAAATCGCGTGGCGTGCGGTCAAATTCGGGCGGCCGATGCGCAACGTCTATGCCGCGCGGATTTCGCGGCAAATGAAAGCGCGCGATGCCGCCGACGCCGCGCATTTCGAACGCGGCGCGCTTGATCCGCGGCGGCTCTACATCCTTGGCCGCGACATTCCCGTCCCACCCGAACGCGAAGTGACGACCATCGACGGCGTGCGCGTCATTCTGCCCGAACTCCGCTCCTGAGCGGCGGGCCGGACAGGCTTATTGCCGCGTGCGTGTCGGCGCGTGAAAATCGGGTGGCTTGTTCGCGATCCATTTGAGGAACGCGGCAAGCCGGGGATGCGAGCGCAGCGATGCGATGCCGTCGATCCGCGCCAGTTCCGCATTGGTGAATTGCGCGTGGATCGCCCGGTGGCAGATCGGATGCACCGGAACGGTATCGCGCCCGCCCTGGCTTTTGGGCAACGGATGATGTCGCTCGATGCGATGTCCCAGCGGTCGCCCGCATAAGGCACAGTCAGCCCCGTCGGGCGAAGCAGCGTTGTCCTGCAGCGCGGCAAGCGCCGCTTTGCGCTTCACGCGTCCGCGCATGGTGTGTCGCCCGTGTCGCTGCCCGATCGCTGCATCTATCCTCCGCTGGCGCCGCCGATCCGATAGTGTATGCCCGCTTTTCTGCCCGGAAAACCGCCGGAATCGATATTGGCTTCGCGCTTGTTCAGCATTTCTTCGTCAATTTGCGCGACAGCTCGCACCTGTCGGCAAAATTTACACCGGGGTGTCGAGCGCGCGATGATTCGTCTGTTCAATCATTATGTCCCCAATGCAGTACTGCTGCTGGGCTTGCTTGACCTGACGATGCTGCTTGTTGCGGGCGAAGTCGGGTGGATCATCCGTGCGCATCAGATCGGCATGGAACTCGACCCGCTGGTCGATCGCATTCCGCAACTGATCACCTTCGCATTCACGCTGCAGGTCGCGATGAGCGCGGTCGGCGTGTACGGATCGGATTCGCTGCAGTCGCTGCGCCATGCGGTCGCGCGGCTGATCGTGTCGATTTCGCTGGGGATCATTTTCCTCAGTGCGATTTCCTTCATGATACCGGCGATCAGCTTCTGGCGGTCGAACCTCCTCTATGCGATGGCCGCGGCGCTTTCGCTGCTGATCCTGCTGCGGATCCTGCTCGGCTCGACGCTGGGCAGTCAGGTGTTCAAGCGGCGCGTGGTGGTGCTGGGTGCAGGCCGGCGCGCGGCACGGCTGAAGGCGCTTTCGCGCACGCCGGGATCGGGCTTTGTCATTGTCGGCTATGTCGCGATGAGCGAGGCCAACAACGTGATCCCCGAAGCGATCGCGCGCGACGCCATCTATAATCTTGCCGATCATGTTGTCCTTCTGAACGCCAGTGAAGTGGTGCTGGCGCTCGAGGAACGGCGCAATGCACTGCCGCTCAAGGATCTGCTGCGGATCAAGACGACCGGCGTCCATGTCAACGACACGTCGACCTTTCTGGAACGCGAGACGGGGCGCGTCGATCTCGACAGCGTCAATCCCAGCTGGCTGATCTTCTCCGATGGTTTTTCGTCGGGGCGGATGTTCTCTGCCGCGTTCAAGCGGCTGTTCGACGTGATTGCCAGCCTGACTTTGCTCGTGCTGACGCTGCCGGTGGTCCTGTTCACGGCATTGCTGGTCAAGATCGACAGCAAGGGCCCGGCTTTCTATCGCCAGCGCCGAGTCGGCCTGTATGGCGAGGGGTTCGATATCATCAAGCTGCGCTCGATGCGGATCGATGCCGAAGTCGCCGGAACCGCAGTCTGGGCGGAAAAGGACGATCCGCGCATCACGCGTGTCGGCCGCATTATCCGCAAGCTGCGGATCGACGAATTGCCGCAATGCTGGACCGTGTTGAAAGGCCAGATGAGCTTTGTCGGCCCGCGCCCCGAACGCCCGCAATTCGTCGAGGAACTGGAACAGCAGCTGCCCTATTATGCCGAACGGCACATGGTGAAGCCGGGCATCACCGGCTGGGCGCAGATCAACTATCCCTATGGCGCTTCGATCGACGATTCGCGTCAGAAGCTGGAATATGATCTTTTCTATGCGAAGAATTATTCGCCTTTCCTCGACATCCTGATTCTCCTCCAGACATTGCGCGTGGTGCTCTTCCCCGAAGGCGCGCGCTGATGGCGGCAACGGTCGTCCTGTGGACGCACGCGCTTGCCGCGATGCTGTTCGGGGCGGTCGCGCTCTGGGCGTTCGGCCGTACCGAAAGCGGTGCGCCGCGCGGGCCGCTGGGCGTCGCGCTGGCGATGACGGCGCTTTGGGCGCTGGCGGTGGCTGGGATCGGAAGCGCCGAAATGGTCACCGGTCTGGTCGAAGCGGCGCGCAACATCGCCTGGTTCGGTTTCATGCTGGTGCTGCATCGGCGCGACGGGGCCGCGCGCCCGCGTTTTGCGCTGGCGACCGTTTACGGTGTGGTCAGCCTGGTCACGATCGTCGCGGCGGGGCTCAACCTGCTCGCCTATGCCGCCGCGCCGCTGCTCGCCGAGCAATTCGTCAATGCCAGCGTGCTGCTGCGCATGCTGGTCGCCGTGGCCGCGCTGGTGCTGACTCAGGCGCTGCATTCGGCGGTCGCGCCATCGGCCAGCCGCGGGCTGCGCTGGATCGTGCTGTCGCTCGGCGCGCTGTGGCTCATTCATCTCAACATGCTCGGCGCCGCCTATCTGCTCGGCCATCTTCCCGTCGATCTTCAGGCGCTGCGCGGACTGGCGATGGGCGTGGTCGCGATCGGCGTCGCCGTCGGACTGCAGCGCAAGGGCGAATGGACGATGCAGGTGTCGCGCACCGTCGCCTATCAGTCGCTGTCGCTCGCCGGGATGGGGGCATATCTCGCGTTCGTGGCGCTCGCGACCAGCGCGCTGGCGACCGTGGGGGGCAGCCATGCGCGATTGCTTCAGACGGCTTTCGTCTTCGGCTCGACCGCCGCGGTGCTGACGCTGATTTCCTCGCCCTGGGTGCGTGCCTGGGCGAAGGTGAAGCTCGCCAAGCATTTCTTTCGCCACCGCTATGACTATCGCGCCGAATGGATGCGGTTCACCGAAACGCTCGGCCAGCCCGACGGGACCGCGCCGCTCGACGAACGCATCGTCAAGGCGATTGCCGACATGACCGATTCGCCTGCGGGCATCCTGTTGGTGCCGGAAGGCGCCGGGCTTGCGCAGGGCGCCAGCTGGAACTGGGATGCGGCGCGGCTTCCACTGCGATTCGACGCCGCGCTGGCGCAGCATCTTGCCGAGACGGGGCGGATCATCGAACTCGATTCGCTGCGCGAAGGCGATGGGGGCGATGCCGGCGATCGCGCGGCGGTGCCCGCTGCCCTGCTTGCAATGGGACGTGCATGGGTACTCGTCCCACTGCCGCATTTCGGCGCGCTGGCCGGTGCGATCCTGCTCGCCCGCCCGCCGATCAATCGTCCGTTCGACTGGGAGGATTTCGACTTGCTCAAGGTCGCCGGGCGCCAGGCGGCGAGCTTTCTTGCCGAAGCGCGCGCGCAAGAGGCTCTGGCCGAGGCCGAAAGGTTCGAAGAGTTCAACCGCCGCTTCGCCTTCATCCTGCACGACATCAAGAATCTGGTGAGCCAGCTGACGCTGGTCGCGCGCAATGCCGAACGCCACGCCGACAATCCCGAATTCCGCGCCGACATGGTCGCGACGCTGGGCGATTCGGTCGACCGGATGAACGCACTGCTGGCGCGCCTGTCGCAGACCAATCGCGTTCGCGCCGATGCGCCTCAGCCGGTGGATGTCGCGCCGATCCTGGCGCGAATCGCGGCGGGGCGGCGCAGTCAGCACCCGGTTGCCATCGAGGTTTTCGAACCAGTCGTGGCCCTTGCCGACCCGGTCCGGCTCGAACAGCTGATCGAGCATTTGGTGCAGAATGCGATCGAGGCGAGCGCGACCGGCGTGCCGGTTCAGCTCGTCGCGCGCGTTGCTGCGGGTCGTGTGACGATCGATGTGGTCGACCATGGCTGCGGCATGTCGCCGGCCTTTGTTCGCGACAAGCTGTTCAAACCGTTCGTCTCTTCGAAAGTCGACGGCTTCGGCATCGGTGCGTTCGAGGCGCGCCAGCTTGCCGCCGCGATGGCCGGTACAGTCGATGTGGAATCGCAGGAAGGGAGCGGCAGCCGGTTTCGCGTGACGCTGAAGGCGGCACAGCACAGGGATGTGGAGCAGGCGGCGTGACCGATACCAAACCCAAATTGCTGGTCGTCGAAGACGATACCGGTCTCCAGCGCCAGCTGCGCTGGGCCTATGAGGATTATGAGGTGCTGGTCGCAGGGGACCGCGAAAGCGCCATTGCAATGCTGCGCGCCGAACAGCCGCCGGTCGTGACGCTGGACCTTGGCCTGCCGCCCGATCCCGATGGCACCAGCGAAGGCTTTGCGACGCTGGAAACGATCCTGTCGCTGCAGCCCGATACCAAGGTAATCGTCGCGTCGGGCCATGGCGCGCATGAATCGATGCTCCACGCGATCGCAGCTGGCGCATGGGATTTTTATCAGAAGCCGATCGATATCGACGCGCTGGGGCTGATCGTCGCGCGCGCCTTTCACGTCCATGCGCTGGAGGCGGAAAATCGACGACTTGCCGAGCGCGCGGAGGCAGCGACCGTGCTGGGCGGGATGATCACCGGCGCGCCCGAAATGCTCAAGGTCACCCGCACGATCGAGCGGGTTGCCGGTGCCGATGTTTCGGTGATGCTGCTCGGTGCCAGCGGGACCGGCAAGGAACTGCTCGCACGCGGGCTCCATGATGCGAGCCCGCGCAAGGGCGGGGCGTTCGTCGCGATCAACTGCGCCGCGATTCCGGAAACGCTGCTCGAAAGCGAGTTGTTCGGGCATGAGAAGGGCGCCTTCACCGGCGCAGTGAAGACCACCGAGGGCAAGATCGAACTTGCCCATGGCGGAACCCTGTTTCTGGACGAAGTGGGCGACATTCCGCTGGCGTTGCAGGTCAAGCTGCTGCGCTTCCTTCAGGAGCGGGTGATCGAGCGGATCGGCGGTCGCAAGCCGATCGCGGTGGACACCCGCATCGTTTGCGCGACGCATCAGGATATCGATGCGATGGTCGCCGACGGGCGGTTCCGCGAAGACCTCTACTATCGGCTCGCCGAAATCGTCGTGCGCATTCCTTCGCTTGCCGAACGGCCCGGGGATGCGGGCCTGCTCGCGCGTCATTTCCTGCGCAAATATGCCGATTCGATGAAAATGGGGGTCAAGAATTTCGCCCCCGATGCGCTCGCCGCCATCGATGCCTGGCACTGGCCCGGCAATGTCCGCGAGCTGGAAAATCGCGTGAAGCGCGCGGTCATCATGGCCGACGGCAAATCGGTTTCGGCAGCCGACCTCGATCTGGAGAGCGCGGCGGAGGAACGCGGCCCGATCAACCTCAAGGCGGCACGCGAAATGGCCGACCGCAAGGCGATTCGCCACGCGCTGGCGCGGGCCGAAGGCAATATCTCCGGCACCGCACGGCTGCTGGGGATCAGCCGACCGACCCTTTATGACCTGATGAAGAATTATGACCTCCAGCCCTAGGCGGCGGCGAACCCGCTACGTACGTTCGCTGAAGCTGCGGCGCGCGCTCGTCATTCTGGGCGGGCTGGCGGCGTTCGCCTTCGCCATTTTCGGTTTCATCCGGCTGTTGCCCGAGCATCGTGATCCCGCGACCGCTCAGGCCGAGCTTGCCAAGAGCATCGCGGCGTTTCAGGCGAGCAACGCCAATGCGGCCCGTGCCCATGCCCTTCAGGCGGTGCGCGCTGACCCGAGTTCCGCCGCCGCGCATGCGATGCTGGCGCAGAGCTTGCTCGAACTCGACAACGGCCTGGCTGCAGAGGCTGAGCTCGATCTGGCGGAATCGCATGGCTATGACCCTGCGCGCACAAAGCATCTGCGCGCGCAGGCGCTGCTGTTGCAGGGCAATCCCGAACGCGCGCTGGTGCTGGTGCAGGAAACCGCGCCACAGGATCGGGTCTATGGTCTGCGGATACGTGCGCGCATCCTGACGGCAATGGGCGATCTCGCGGCTGCGCGCGATGCGTTGGGAGCCGCCGTCGATGCGGCGCCCCGCGATCCGGCGGTCTGGACCGATATCGGTCGGTTCCGCCAGAGCACTGGCGATATCGGCGGGGCGATCGCGGCATCGCAGCGCGCGGTCGAACTGGCACCCGGGAACACAAATGCGCTGGTGCTGCGCGGCCAGATGGTGCGCGCGCAATTCGGGCTGGTGGCTTCGCTGCCGTGGTTCGAATCCGCATTGAAACGCGATCCCTGGCATCATGACGCGCTGATCGAATATGCCGCGACTTTGGGCGATCTGGGGCGCACGCGCGACATGCTCGAAACTGCCCGGCGCGCGCTGCAATCGCGGCCCGGCAGTCCGCAGGCCTATTATCTGATGGCGGTGCTCGCCGCGCGCGCGGACAATCTCGATCTCGCACGCGGACTGATGGCGCGTACCGAAGACGCGCTGGCCGATCTGCCGGGTGCGTTGCTGCTCGGCGGCACGCTCGACATCCAAGCGGGCGCCTATGCCCAGGCGATCGATAAGCTCGGTCAACTGGTCGCGATGCAGCCGATGAACATCACTGCGCGCAAGCTGCTGGCGCTTGCCTATCTGCGCAGCGACGCCTCGCGCGACGGCATCAGCGTGCTGAAGCCGGTTGTCGCGCGTGCCGACGCGGACAGCTATTCGAAAATGCTGGTCGCGCGCGGGCTGGAGCGGATCGATGATCGCGGACTGGCGGCGCGTTTCCTCGACTGGGCCGCCTATCCCACGCGCGGCGGGTCGCCTGCGTTCAGCGCCGATGACAGTGTCGCCGTCACGGACATCGCCGCCAGGGAAAACCCCGGCGATCCGGATTCGATCATCCCCAATCTGCGCGCGCTGATCGATGCGGGTCAGGCGGATCGTGCGCTGGCGCGCGCGCGCGAAGTTGCGCGCGACAATCCGGGCGCGCCCGGATCGCATACGCTGCTCGGCGACATATTGATGCTCTCCGGCCAGCCGGCTGCAGCCGCCGGCGCCTATCGCGACGCGGCATCGCTGTTGTTCGACGAAGCGGCGATGCTGCGACTGGTCGAAGCCTATCAGGCGAGCGGCAACCGCCAGGAAGCGGCGCGGGTGCTCGCATTGTTCCTGTCGCAAAATCCCAATAATCTCGCGGCCTTGCGCCTGACCGGTCACTGGCAACTGGCTGAGGGCGAATATGACGCCGCCATCGCGACGCTGGAGGGATTGCGCGAGCGGATCGGCGACCGCGATGTCGCGCTCAATATCGAACTGGCACAGGCCTATGCCGCGACCGGCGATGTCGATGCTGCGGTCGACGCAGGGCAGGCGGCTTATTCGGTAGCGCCTGCCAATCCCGCCGCTGCCGATGCCTATGGCTGGGCGCTGTACAAGGCAGGCGATATCGAAGGCGCGGAGGAATTGCTGGTCAAGGCTGCCCGGACCGCGCCCGATCATATCGGGATTCGCGGGCATCTGAATGTCGTGCGCGCGGCAAAGGTGCGCGGCTGAGGCGGCTTTCGCGCCCTGCATCTCCGACTTATAGGCCATGGCATGACCGATCCGATGACGCGCATTGCCGAGGCGCTTGAGCGGCTGGCGCCGCCTTTGCCCTCGCCGGCCGATCCGATGGCGAACTCCGCCTATGTGTGGCGGCGCGGCACATTGGTGGCGGCGCGCGAGTTCGCGCCGTTGCCGCTGGCGCTGCTGCGCGGCGTCGATCGCCAGCGCGAAATGCTGCTGGCCAACATGCACCGGCTGGCTGCCGGGCATGCGGCGCAGGACGTGCTGCTATGGGGGGCGCGCGGTACGGGCAAATCCGCATTGGTGAAAAGCACCGTGGCGGCGGTGCAGGAACAAGGCGGATCATTGGCGCTGGTCGAAACGGGTGCCGCGGATCTGGAAACCCTGCCCGAACTGTTCGCGCTGCTCGCCCCGGTCGCGCGCCGCTTCGCATTGTTCATCGATGATCTGGGCTTCGATGCGGCGTCGGACGCGCGCGCGCTGCGCTCGCTGCTCGAAGGCGGTGCGGAGGCGCGACCGGGCAATACCCGCCTGTTCGTCACGTCCAATCGCCGCCATCTGATCCCGCGCGACATCGCCGAGCAGGAAAGCGCGATCAATCCGCGCGACAGCATCGACGACAATCTGGCGCTTGCCGACCGATTCGGCCTGAGCCTGGGCTTTCATGCGATCGATCAGGACATCTATCTCGACATCGTACACGGCTATGCGCAGGCGCACGGGCTTGAAGTCGACCCGGCCGATGCGCTGCAATGGGCGACGCGGCGCGGCAGCCGGTCGGGGCGTGTGGCGTGGCAATATGTCGTGGAGATTGCGGGCCGTGCCGGGAAGAGCCTTTCAATCTAGCTGATTCAGATCAAGATTGCGGTGAATCGCTTGACTTTGTTCGGAAAATAGCTGCCATCATGACGCCGATGGCGCGTATCGGCGAACTTGATCTTCCCGCCCGGCTGGCCCCGGCAGTTCCCCCGGTCGCGACTCAGATCGGCTTCGGCTTGCTGTGTGCCGCAGCGGTCGTCTTAGTGCGCGGGGCCGTCGATCTCATGGCTCCGGCGGCAGGCCCCTATGCGCTGGGATATCTGGCCGTCATGGTCGCTACTCTGTTCGCCCGCTGGCCGTCGGGTGCGATCACGGCAGTCGTCACGATATTCTATAGCTGGTATTTCGTACTTCCGGTCTTCACCAGCTTCCAGTTTCAGAACCCGCTCGATGGTCCGCGCACGCTGGTCAACGCGCTTGCCTATGCTGCGATCGTTGTGATTGCAGAGCTGTTTCGTCGGGCGGTGCGCAGGGCGGTGGCAGAACGCGACCGGGAAGTGGCCGAGCGCGATCTGTTCCTCGAGGAATTTGACCATCGCGTGAAAAACAATTTCGCGCTGGTGGCGAGCCTGCTCGACCTGCAGCGGCGACGGGCAGCCGATCCCGCTACTGCAGAAGCGCTCTCCCGCGCGCAGACGCGGATCGAGAGCATCGCTCGCGCCCATCGCCATCTGTATCGCGGTGGCGGCGGCATCGATACTGTCGACATGAATGTCTATCTGCGCGAGCTTTGTTCGGCGCTGTCCGAGGCATTGTTTCTGCGCGCGACCATTACGCTTGGTTGCGAAGCGGACCATGTCCCGATGCCGCGCGACCGCGCGGTTTCAATCGGCCTGGTCGTCAACGAACTGGTGACCAACGCCGCCAAGCACGCCTTTGTAGGGCGCGACGCGGGCATGATCCAGGTGCGCTTTTCCAGAAGCGAAGGCGGTTGGGTGTTACAGGTTACCGACAACGGCATCGGCATACCCGAGGAAATGCAAATCAAAGGGCGCGAGGGCGGCCTTGGTCAGCGGCTGGTCACCGCCTTTGCCGGTCAGGCCGGGGGCACGCTTTCCACCGAAAGCGGCCCCGGCGGTACGGTGACGACGCTCAGCCTCGCGCCCTGATCTTCTTATTCGCAGGCGAGATCGGCGCGGTCGATCGTGCGACCGGCGGCGCCGCCGGCGAGGGCGCCGAGGATGGTACCGATGGTCTTCGATCCACCCGGCGCGATCAGGTTGCCGAGCACGCCGCCCGCAGCCGCACCGACCAGCGTGCCGGTCGTGCCGTCCTCACGGCGGCAATAATAGCGTCCCTGCGCGTCGCGATAGATGGTGACATTGTCGCTCATCGCGCGCTGGTCATATACGCGCTCGCCCGGGCCGAAGATATTGCCCTGCTGGGTGCACGCGCTCATCGGCACGGCGGCGGTGGCAATGGCGGCGGCGGCGATCAATTTGTTACGCATGGTTCCGGTCTCCTCGCGGCATTCTCATGGTTGTTGAGATGTGCGAACGGACCGGACGCCGAATTGTTTCCATCGCGAAATGCGATCAGCCGAGCGATTCGACCTGTTCGGCGAGTTCGAGCCATCGGATTTCGGCCGCGTCTTTTGCGTCGCGCGCCTGCTCGATCGCCTGAGTCAGCGCGTCGAATTTCTTCGGATCGCGCGCATAGAGATCGGGATCGGCAAGCGCGGCTTCATCGCGCGCGATCGCCGCATCGAGTTCCTCGATCCGTGCCGGCAGCAGATCGTAATCGCGTTGATCCTTGTAACTGAGCTTGGTCGGCTTCTGTTTGGGGGGCAGCGGGGCGGCTGGCGCGGACTTGCCCGGCGCCTTTTTTTCCGTGCGCGGCTTCCGCTTGGCTTCCCAATCGGCATAGCCGCCCGCAATCACATCCACCGTGCCGCTGCCGTCCAGACCCAGCGTTACGGTGACCGTGCGGTCCAGAAAGTCGCGATCATGGCTGACGATCAGCACCGTGCCGTCATAATCTGCTATCACTTCCTGAAGCAGGTCGAGTGTTTCGAGATCGAGATCGTTGGTCGGTTCGTCGAGCACCAGCAAATTGGATCGCCGGGCAAATTCGCGCGCAAGCAGCAGCCGCGAACGCTCGCCGCCCGAAAGCGTCCCGATCTTTGCGTCGGCCAGCGAAGGATCGAACAGAAACTCCTTCAGATAGCCATGGATATGCTTGCGTGCGCCGAGCACGTCGATCCAGTCGCCGCCATCGGCCAGCACGTCGCGCACGCTCTTGTTCGGGTCCATCGGGCTGCGCTGCTGGTCGATGATCACGCCGTCGAGCGTCTTGGCCAGCCGCACGCTGCCTTCGTCCGGCTGAATTTCCCCGGTCAGCAGCTTGAGCAACGTCGATTTGCCCGCGCCATTGGCGCCGACGATGCCGATCCGGTCACCCTTGGTAACGCGGAAGGTGAAGTCCTTCAGGATGGTGCGGTCGCCGAACCGCTTGGTCACGTTCTTGGCGTCGATTACCACCTTGGTCTGGGTATCGTCGCTGCCGGTGGCGAGATTGGCGGTACCTTGCGGACCCAGCATCGCCGCGCGGGTGGCGCGCATTTCCTTCAGCTTTTCGAGCCGCCCCTGATTGCGGCGGCGGCGGCCGGTGACGCCGCGCTGCAGCCAATGCTCCTCGATCTTCAGCTTGGCGTCGAGTCGCGCGGCATTGCGCTCTTCCTCGGCATAGACTTGCTCGGTCCATGCTTCGAACCCGCCGAAGCCGACTTCGGCGCGGCGGATCGCGCCACGATCGAGCCACAGCGTCTGGCGCGTGAGGCGCGTCAGGAAAGTGCGATCGTGGCTGATGACGACAAAGGCGCCGCGATATCCGGTCAGCCAGCCTTCGAGCCATTCGATCGCACCGAGATCGAGATGGTTGGTCGGCTCGTCGAGCAGCAGCACGTCCGGATCCTGCGCCAGCGCGCGGGCGATTGCGGCACGGCGGCGTTCCCCGCCGCTCGCGGTTGCCGCGTCGCGCGACAGATCGATGCCCAGCTGATCGGCGATCGCTTCGGCCTCGTGCTGCGCCGGGGCGTCGTCGCCGTGCAGCACGAAATCGAGTAATGTCGCGCAGCCGTCCATCCGCGGCTCCTGTTCGAGCATCACGACGCGCGTACCCGGCACGATGACGCGGCGGCCCTCGTCGCAATCGATCTGGCCGGCGATCAGCCGCAGCAGCGTCGTCTTTCCCGCACCGTTGCGGCCGATCAGCGCCAGCCGGTCACGTGCGCCGATATGCAGGTCGAGGCCGCGAAACAGCCAGCCGGAACCCTGAACAAGTCCAAGGCCCTCATAGGATAAAACAGGGGCAGCCATGGCCCGCGCGCTATCGTGCCGAAGGGCCGCGCGCAAGTTACCGTCGCATTACCGGCCCATTCATGGGCTATTCAACGGGGCGCCTCTATGCAATGTCGATGGCAATGGTCTGGAAATCCTGTCTGTCCATAGGCGTGGCAGCTATCGCGCTGTGGAGCGCGGCGCCTGCGCATGCGCAGGCGAAATATGTGCCTGCGAGCAGCCAGGACGCACAAAGCCAGGCTGCGGTACGCCAGCAAAACGGCCAGAATCTGCCCGCGCGCGAAATCGAGCGCCGGGTCGTTCCACAGGTACGTGGCGCACAGTATCTGGGATTCGACTATGATCCCGAAACGAACGTTTACACGCTCAAATTCCTGCGCGATGATTCGGTGATATGGGTGGACGTCAATGGCCGCAGCGGTCAGGTCGTCCGCCGCTCCGGCGGCTCGCGCTGAGAGCCAGTCCTGACGGGAAGACGACATGCGCATTTTGATCGTTGAAGACGAACCCACGCTCGGCCAGCAGCTTCGCAACGCGCTCGAAGGCGCGGGCTATGCAGTCGATCTCGCCACCGATGGCGAGGACGGGCATTTTCTGGGTTCGACCGAAACCTATGACGCCGTGGTGCTCGACCTCGGCCTTCCCGAAATCGACGGGCTGACCGTGCTCGACCGCTGGCGGCGTGAGGGCAAGACGACTCCGGTGCTCGTGCTGACGGCGCGTGACAGCTGGTCGGACAAGGTTGCCGGGCTCGATGCCGGCGCCGACGATTATGTCGCCAAGCCGTTTCAGACCGAGGAGCTGATCGCCCGCCTCCGCGCACTGATTCGCCGCGCATCGGGCAATGCCTCGGCCGAGCTGACCGCAGGCGACATCCGTCTCGACACGCGTTCGGGCAAGGTGACCAAGGCGGGCGAGCCGGTGAAGCTGACCGCGCAGGAATATAAGCTGCTCAGTTATCTGCTCCATCACAAGGGCAAGGTGGTGAGCCGCACCGAACTGATCGAACATATCTATGATCAGGATTTCGATCGCGATTCGAACACGATCGAAGTGTTCGTGACGCGCATCCGCAAGAAGCTGGGCGCCGATACGATCACCACCATTCGCGGGCTGGGCTACAGCCTCGAGGAACCCGCCGAAGCGGCATCGTGATCGCGCTCCCGGGCGCGCGGTAGCAGACAGGAGACGTTTGCGCCGTGGCCGACGCCGAACCCAGTTTTCAGCCGCGCTCCTATCTGCGGGTGACCGGATCGGTCAGCCGCCGGATGATATTCGTCGCGGCGGCGTGGATCATGGTGCTGCTGACCGGCGGCGGCATCGCGCTGAACGGCGTGCTGACGGCCGCCTTCACCAGGAATTTCGACGATCAGCTCGAATTCCTGCTCTATTCGATCATCGCCTCGGCCGAATTCGGCCCCGACGGTAGGCTGGTGCTGAGCCGCGAGCCCGCCGATCAGCGGTTCCTCGAACCCTTTTCGGGCGCCTATTATCAGATCAGCAGCAACGAAACCGGCATCTATTACCCCTCGCGCTCGCTGTGGGACTGGCGGCTGACGACCGACGAGGATCACAACGACCAGGCGATGCACATCTATAACAGCACGCAGTTCGATCAGGATCTGCGCGTTGCCGAACGCGACCTGACGCTGCCCGGATCGCCGATACGTTGGCGGTTTCAGGTGGCCGAATCGCGCGCGACGCTCGATGCGCAGCTTTCGCAGCTACGGCGCACGCTGGTGCGCAGCTTCCTGATCCTCGGGCTCGGGCTGATGCTGATGGTGGCGTTGCAGACCTGGTACGGCCTCGGGCCGCTGCGCAAGGTGCGCGCCGAACTGGCGAAGATGCGCGCGGGACAATCGAAGCGGATCGAAGGGCCGATGCCTGCCGAAGTCGCGCCGATGGTCGAGGAGCTGAACGCGCTCGTTGAACATAACGACAAACAGGCGGAGGAAGCGCGCATGCATGCGGGCAACCTCGCCCATGCGCTCAAGACGCCGCTGAGCGTGATCATGAACGCCGCAGCGGCGGGCCAGTCCGATCTTCCCGACGCGGTGATACGCGAGGCGCGGACGATGCGGCGCCAGATCGACCACCATCTTGCCCGCGCCCGGGCCGTGGGACGGCGCGGCAGTGCGCATAGCCGCGCGGAAATCTGGCCGGCGGTCGAGGCAGTCGAACGCGCCGTGGCGCGGCTCTATCCCAATGTCCGGATCGATATTGACGGGCAAAAGGATCTGGTGGCGCATATCGAACGTCAGGATCTCGACGATCTGCTCGGCAATCTGGTCGAAAACGCCGCGAAATATGGGGGCGGCAGCGTGTTCGTCACCGTCAGTGCGCAGGCCGGATGCGTCGAAATACTGGTCGAGGACGACGGCGCCGGCATTCCCGAAGCCGACCGGCTGCGCATCTTCGATCGCGGCGTGCGGCTCGACAGCGGCAAACCGGGTACGGGTCTGGGCCTCGCGATCGTCCGCGACGTCGCGGAGATTTACGACGGCACGGTCAGCCTTGAGGAAAGCGAAGATCTGGGCGGCCTGCTCGTCCGGCTGCGCCTGCCGCTGGCGGGCTGATTGCTTTTCAGCCCGAGCCGGACTGTGCCGAAGAGCGACAGATGCCCACGTTAACCATCTTGTTGTCATCGCCGGAACACTTATCCTGACCGCAGCAGCTTTGGGGGAAGCGCTGTGCACATTGCCGTCGAAATCGCCATTTTCTCGCTTTTCTTCATTGCCGAGATTGCGGTGCTTCTGGCGCTGGGGATCCTGAATTTCTTCACGGAATTCAAAATACCTTCGTTGGTATTCAATGGTGTGTACGGAATTGTCTCGGCCTTCTTCCTGGCGGCGAAGTTCTGGTTTCTGTTCGGCGTCTGGCACGGCTTCTTCCTGACCGTGGCCTGCGCGGTAGCTATCGGGGCAGCGCTGCTTGGATGGATCATCCAGGTGGCGTCCGGCAACTTCAGCGACGAGAAGAATCAGCGCGCCAATCTGGTTCAGGGCACAGCCAGCACGGTCACCTCCGGAAAGATCGAAAAATTGCTGATCGCGCTCAGCGCAGCGGCTTTCCTGACGATTCTCGTCGTGGTGTTTCGATTGTCCTTTGCCTATCATGCGGGTGACGAAAGCGCATTGTCGCGAGCGTTGTTTCTCTATTTCAGCATCGGCGCGCTACCCGGCGTAGTCATCGGCCTGCGCCAGATCGCATCGATGGCCTTCGATCCCTTCATCGGGCCGGTTACGCGCAATGTTCTCGCCGCGGCGTCGATCGGCACGTTCGCGCTGGCATTGTGGCGGGCAATCTATCCGTTCCTGGAAGCGGGAATCGACCATCAGATCGTTCTGGGCGGCATTGCGCTCAGTTCGTTGTCGATCGCGATCCTGATCCTGATCCTGTATGTGGCGTTTGTGCTGTTTCCGCTATGGGCTGGCAGCCAGCGTTATCGCAGCGAAAGCGACGATATGCTTGCCAGAACGCGCCGCCTGAACCGTGAGACAAGCGAGTTGATGGCCTTGCAGATGTCGCCCGATCTTTTCGAGCGGCAACGCAGTTTCCTGGTCTTTCGCCTGAACTCGCATCTGATCAAGATGTTCAAGAACGACAAGATGCTTCGCTTTTATGCGTTTGAGCGTTGGGCGCCGCGCGCGCTTTTCCATCAACGGCGCAAATGGCTTTCCAATCGGCATGTCTATCTGCCTCAATCGCCGGCGGAGGGGGAAGCGGCACCGCATGAGGATTGGCCGGTCTGGTTTGACCATCTGGTCGGAGCGAAGCGGGAAGCGCCATTTTATCCCGGCATCGAACTCCTGCGCGAAACCATTGTCGATGCACTGCCGGGATGGCTCGACCGGGTTCAGATCTTTGACGATCTGGTCAGCATCGAAATGGAGCTACGCGGCGCCACGCCGCAAAACGCCGGAGTGCTGGCGCGGATGGCGCTCGTGCGGCTGGAGAGCAATGCCGAGGAAAAGCAGCGCTCCACATTGACCGGATTGCTGGTTTCCGCAGTAAGCGTAGCATTAACGGTCGCGGTAGGCGCTTATCCCGATCGCATACGTGTGGGGCTCGACTGGGTGTTCGGAGGGCTGAGCTCGACCTCGACAACGGAGACCAGCGCGCCAATCCAGAGCTTGCGGGCGGACTAGGCCGGTTCGAGCGCGTGCATCGCTTCGGCGGCGATCGCAAAGCTGCGCTTGCGGGCTTCGAAATCATGGATCGAGCTGACGAACATGATCTCGTCGACTTGGGTGCGTTCGATAAAGGCGGCGATCTGTCGCGACACGCTTTCCGGACTGCCGATCGCGGCGCAGGACAGCACCGAATCGAGCACTGCATTTTCGCGCGGCCCCAGCGATTCGCGATAGCCGGGCACCGGGGGCGGCAGCGGAATGCCTTTTCCGGTGGTGCGGATCGCAACGAAGGTCTGCTGCGCCGACGTGGCGAGCAGCGCGGCTTCCTCGTCCGTGTCCGCAGCGAAGACATTGAAGCCGAGCATCACATGCGGTGTTTCGAGAACCTGCGACGGGCGGAAATTGCGGCGATAGGTCTCGATCGCCTCGTCCATCTGCCCCGGCGCGAAATGCGAGGCAAAGGCATAGGGGAGCCCCAGCACGGCGGCGAGTTGCGCGCCGAACAGGCTCGATCCCAATATCCATAGTTCGGGCCGCGCGCCGGCGCCGGGCACTGCCTGAATGCCGGTTTCGCCATCGTCGGCGAAATAGCTTTGCAGCTCCATGACGTCGCGGGGAAAGGCCTGCGGGTCGCTGGTCAGCGTTCGCCGCAACGCCTGTGCCACGCGCTGGTCCGATCCGGGTGCGCGACCGAGCCCCAGGTCGATGCGGCCGGGATAGAGCGCGTCGAGCGTGCCGAATTGTTCGGCGATCACCAGCGGCGCGTGATTGGGCAGCATGATGCCGCCCGCGCCGATCCGGATGCTTTGCGTGGCGGCGCCGACATGACCGATCACCACCGAAGTCGCGGCGCTGGCGATCCCGGCCATGCCGTGATGTTCGGCAACCCAATATCGTTTGTATCCGGTCGCTTCGGCATGGGCGGCGAGTTGCGCGGCCCGTGCCAGCGCTTCGCCAATAGTCCCGCCCTGAAGGACGGGAACCAGATCGAGCATCGCATAATCGGTCATGGTCGAAGAGATGGGGAGCCTGGCCCGGCTCCGCCACTCCTCGCGTCAGAAGGAAAACTTTGCCTGTATGGCGCCGCCGACATCATCGGGCATCGCCGCGATATTGCCCGGATCGCGACGCCAGAAGAGATTGGTGCCCCAGTCTCCGCCGCCGAAGCGCGTCCAGTAGCTTGCCTCGACATCGATCTCCCGGCCCTCGGGCGTCAGGTTGACGCGTTGCCGCGACCAGTCGCTGACGGTTTCGGTGACATAATCCCATCCGGCGGGCAGGGTGAGGTTCAGTCCGCCGCCGGCGACCCGCAAGGGCTGCGACACCCGCAGACCGAACCGGTCATAGGTCGCGAAGATGCCCTGTTTCCCGATATCGGCAGCGAAGCCGTTGGTGCGGAGGGTACCCGATCCGATAATGCCGCCGCGCAGCTGCGCCTGCGTCCAGCCCTGTCGCCAGGACGCGCCGGCGGTGAAGCCGTTGCCCAGCTGATAGCGCGCGGCGAGATCGACGAACCAGCTTTGTGCCCCCGCCGAACCCAGCGCGCCGCTGAACCGGGCGCCCAGCACGCTGTCGGCTTCGTGCAGCCGCGATCCCGTGATGCCCAGCCGCAGGTCGCCGAACCGCCGGTCGAGCGCGAGCGTCATCCGGTCATAGGCCATCCGGTCGCGCCGCCGGGCAAGATCGGGTTCCTCCGCAAGCGAGCGCGTCAGCACATCACCATATTCGGCGGCGAAGCTGAGGCCCCATGGCCCGAAACGCTGGCGCAGCGCGACGGATGTTCCGCTGTCGCTGTCGAATCCCGATCCGGTCGTCGGATCGCCGGCGATGAGGAAAGCCGGATCCTCGCGTCCCGCCAGCCGAGCGGTCAATGCGCCGCCGCTTTCCGATGCGCCGAACGCATATTGCAGGTCGCTTCCCAGCCGTCCGGTGATCGATGCCGCGATCAGGCGCGCTTGCTCTGCATCCTGTGTGCCGATTGCGAGACGTTCGATCCTTATGCCTTCGCGACCCGGCGCGATGCGTACCGCGATCCCCATATCGCCATAGCCGAGCGAAAAGCCCTGCTGCCTGCCCGCCAGTGCGCCGGTCAGCCGTTTTGTCGGTGCGGCGCGGCGGATCGTTCCGGCAAATTCCATCGCAAAGGCGCGATCAAATCCGTCGAGCACGACCATGCCGAGCGTGCCCTGACGCGCATCGCCCATCGGCGAGGAAAGCGTGGCGTTGACGCTGGTCGAAGCCACTGCGCTTGTGCCCGCCACCGATGTCGTTCCCACCGGCTGGAATGCGCGGGTGAGGTCGAGAATGCCGCGGCCGTAAATGGCGTCGGTCCCCGTCGCGCCGGCATCGCGCGCGGTGGTGAAGAGCAATTGCACGATCTCGCTGGGCGTCAGATTGGGGAACGCCTGGGCGAGCAATGCAACCGCGCCCGCGATCTGCGGCGCGGCAAAGGATGTGCCTGACCAGAGATAGGGGGTGTTGGTCTCATCGGGTGCGCGCACCGATTCGCCGACGGCGGCAAGATAGACGTTCCGGCTCGTGCCGGCCCGGTTGCTGAAATCGGATATGGTATCGCCGGTGCCGACCGAGCCCGCGATGATGATCAGTCCGTTCGACTGAGTCGGGTTGGTCGCGGGCGAAGCAAAGGGATCAGGATTGGCCTCTCCGTCATTCCCGGCGGAGATGACAATGATCACGCCTGCGGCCGTGGCGCGCGATATTGCTTGAATCAGCGTCGAACTCGGCGCGCTTCCGCCGAGCGAGATGTTGACGACACGCGCGCCGTTGTTTCTGGCGATGTCCAGCCCGCGCGCAATGTCGCGATCGTCGAAGCTGCAGCCGCTGTCTTCGTCGGCCGGGTCATAGCTGGCACAGCTTCCCGGCGAATCGGCGCGCAGCACGATCAGCTGTGTGTCGAACGCCACGCCATGCGTTCCCGCCCCGTTGCGGCGCCCCGCCAGCGTGAAGGCGACGGCAGTGCCATGCCCGCCTTCATCGTCGATCGTACCGTTTCCGGCAGTATCGCTCGATACCGAAAGGATGCGGCAGCTTCCCGTCCCGATGCCGCCCGAACAATCGCCGAATTCCTCGCTCTGCAAGTCGATGCCGCTGTCGATGATGCCGACGCGGATGCCGTTGCCGGTCGCGCCGTCCTGATAGGCGGCGAGCGCGTTCATCGAAACCGCACCCACCGTCGCGCGATATTCGGCGGTGTCATAATCGACCGGTGTAGGGGTAGGCGGCGTCGGTGTCGGCGTGTCCGGCGTCGTAGGCGGGGAAGGTGGCGGGGGCGGTGTATAGCTGGTGCCGCCGCCACCGCCGCCGCCGCTGCACGCCGCAACCAGCATCGCACCGCCAAGCCCCGCCGACCGGAACAACCGTCCGCGCAATATCGAACCCATCGCCTTCTCCCGTGCCCGATCGATCCCTGATGCCCTCGGATCGGTTAATTCCCTGATAGCAGCAAATTCGCGTGAGCGTCTTTTTCCGCTCGCCCGTTGCGGCGCCATCCGCCAGGTTCTAGACGGCGCGCAATGCCGCCCGCTTTGTCCCATGTGCGTAACTGGATCTTCGATCTCGACAATACGCTCTACCCGGCGAACACGGGGCTTTTCGCGCTCGTCGATCAGCGGATCGGCGATTATGTTTCGCGTCTGCTCGATCTCGACCCGGTCGAGGCGCGGCGCGTGCAGAAGCATTATTTCCATCATCATGGCACCACGCTGAACGGGCTGATGGCGGATCACGGCGTCGATCCGCATGAATTCTACGCCGATGTTCATGATATCGAACTTGATGCGCTGGAGCATGATCATTCGCTGGTGGGTGCCATCGCGCGACTGCCGGGGCGCAAGCTGATCTTCACCAATGCCGACGCGCCCTATGCCGAGCGCGTGCTCGACAGGCTGGGCCTGACCGGCGCGTTCGAAGCGATCCATGACGTGCATGCGAGCAATTACCGGCCAAAGCCCGATCCGCTCGCCTATCGCGGTCTGTGCGACGCCTATGATCTCGATCCCGCGCAATCGCTGTTTGTCGAGGATCTTGCCCGCAATCTGAAACCTGCCAAGGACATTGGCATGACCACGGTGTGGGTCGATAACGGGTCGGAACAGCCGCCGAACTGCACCGACCGCAGCTATGTCGATTTCACCGTGCCCGATATTGCCGCGTGGCTGCACGCCATCATGGAGGAACAAGCGTGACCGATCTTTCCGCAACCATCGACGCCGCCTGGGAAGCCCGAGCCGATATCGGCGCTTCGACGGAGGGCGCCGTGCGCGAAGCGGTTGCCGAAGCGCTCAACCTGCTCGACAGCGGTCAGGCGCGCGTTGCAGAGCCGACCGGGGATGGCGGCTGGCAGGTCAATCAGTGGCTCAAAAAGGCCGTGCTGCTCAGCTTTCGCCTCAACGACAATGTCGTGATGCCGGGCCCGGGTGGCGCAAACTGGTTCGACAAGGTGCCGAGCAAGTTTCACGGCTGGGGCGAGGAAGTGTTCCGCAAGGCGGGCTTCCGCGCGGTTCCCGGCAGCATCGTTCGCCACGGCAGCCATATCGGCAAGGGCGCGGTGCTGATGCCCAGCTTCGTCAATATCGGCGCCTATGTCGGTGAAGGGACGATGGTCGATACCTGGGCGACAGTGGGCAGCTGCGCACAGATCGGCAGGAACGTGCATCTGTCGGGCGGCGCCGGCATCGGCGGCGTGCTTGAGCCGCTTCAGGCCGATCCCGTGATCATCGGCGACGGCGCGTTCATCGGCGCACGCGCCGAAGTCGCCGAGGGCGTTCGCGTCGGCGAAGGCGCCGTGCTGTCGATGGGTGTTTACCTCGGCGCATCGACCAAGATCGTCGATCGCGCCACCGGCGAGGTCTTCCGCGGCGAAGTGCCGCCCTATGCCGTGGTCGTTCCCGGCAGCATGGGCGGCGGGGAAGGGAAGCCGAGCCTCTACTGCGCGGTGATCGTCAAGCGTGTCGACGAACAAACGCGCAGCAAGACCAGCATCAACGAACTGCTGCGCGACTGAGGGGACGGTGTGATGACGGACAGTGCCGAAGACATGACCTATGGGCGCTATCTTGCGCTCGACCAGCTTCTTTCGGCGCAGCATCCGATTTCGGACAAGCATGATGAGCTGCTGTTCATCGTCATCCACCAGACCAAGGAATTGTGGCTGAAGCAGACGATTGCCGAAATCCTGCTGGCCAAATCGCTGGTCGGTGAGGGGCGGTTGATCGAGGCGTATAAAAGCCTGGCGCGGGTAAGCCGCATTCAGTCGGTGATGACATTGAGCTGGGACATATTGGCGACGATGACGCCCAGCGATTACAGCGAATTCCGGTCGGTGCTCGGCACTTCGTCGGGATTTCAGTCGGATCAGTTTCGCGCGGTCGAAACGCTGCTGGGGCTGCGCGGCGGTGGCGAGCCGGGGCCGCTGACNCTGGAATTCGCCACGATGCCGAGCCTGTGGGACGATGCCAATGCCGCGCTGTCCCGCGCCGGTTTCCCGCTGNCCGACGCAGTGTTGAANCGCGACTGGNCAAANCCCTATGAGCCCTCNGCCGAAGTNGAGGATGCGTGGGCGCATGTNTATCGCGACACNGACAAATATTGGGATCTNTATCAGCTNGCCGAAAAGNTGGTCGATATCGACGATGCGCTGGCGACCTGGCGGCACAAACATGTGCTGACGGTCAGCCGCATCATCGGCGGCAAGCGCGGGACGGGCGGTACTGCCGGTGTACCTTACCTCCAGACAACGTTGTCCAAGCGGGCCTTCCCCGAACTCTGGACACTGCGGACGCAGCTCTGATGGCCAGCTACAAGCATCTGTTCCAGCGCAGCCTTGCCGCCGCGTCCGATCGCCTGCACTTCGCTGCGCACAGCCATCATCTGTGGCCCGATGCAAGCTATGTCGGGCAAGTCGCCGCATGGCAGGACGCAGCCCGGCTGGCCGACCGCAAATGGGGCCGGGTGATGGAGGAGCTGTGGCCCGCCGCACAGGCACATGTCGCGCGCGAGATCGGGTTGCCCGATCCCGCCAGCGTGGCCTTTGCCGGCAATACGCATGATTTTCTGATCCGGATCGTTTCCGCGCGCGGCAAGGCGCCGGTACGCATCCTGACGACCGATGGCGAATTTCACAGCTTCCGTCGTCAGGCCGCGCGCTGGGTCGAGTCGGGGCGGGTGGTGCTGGAAACGGTGCCTGTGGGCGAGGGCTTTGAAGCGACGCTGGTCGAGCGTGCGCTGTCGGGCGACCATGATCTGATCTTCGTCAGTCAGGTGATGTTCGGCACCGGTCATGTGACGCAGGGGCTCGATCGGCTTGCGGCGCTGTCGCGCCCCGACGGGCCGTGGCTGGTGGTCGACGGATATCACGGCTTCATGGGGGTCGAGACCAATTTCGCGCCGCTCGCCAACAGCGCCTTCTACCTCGCCGGCGGCTATAAATATGCGATGGCGGGCGAAGGCGTCGGCATTTTGCACGCACCGCCCGGATTCGGGCTGCGGCCGGAAATCACCGGCTGGTATGCCGAATTCGACGATCTTTCGCTGCCTGCGGGGCAAGTGGGCTATGCCCCCGACGCGCGACGCTATCTGGGTGCCACGTTCGATCCCTCGGGGCTCTATCGCTTCGTCGCGGTGCGCGACATGCTCGCGGACGAGGGGATTACCACTACTACCGTGTCCGCGCATGTCGCGGCGCTGCGCGCGCAATTGCTCGGCGGGATCGGGGAAACGGCGCTGGACGAGGCGGAACTGCTCAATCCGCCGGGCGAAGGGCCGCAGGCGCGCTTCCTTGCGTTCCGCTCGCCGCATGCCGCCCGATGGCAGGAATCGCTGGTGGCGCAGGATGTGATTACCGATGTGCGCGGCGATGTGCTGCGGATCGGGCTGAGCCTGTATCAAGACGCGCGCGATGTCGACGCATTGCTGGCGGAATTGGGGCGGCTGCATACCCGTTAAATACAACCGTTCGCACTGAGCTTGTCGAAGTGCGGTTCTTCTTTCTCGCGTGGCAAAGAAGATCAGGGCTTCGACAGGCTCAGCCCAAACGGGTTTCGGCGGTTGCCTTCACGCGACCGGTTCCACCCCCAGCCGGGGTATCTCGATCTTGGGACAGCGGTCCATCACGACCTTCAGGCCCGCTGCTTCGGCACGCGCTGCCGCTTCGGCGTTGATCACGCCCAGCTGCATCCACACCGCCTTGGCGCCTGCTTCGATCGCCTGATCGACAGCCTCTCCGGCTACTTCCGAATTGCGGAAGATGTCGACGATATCGATCGGGTCGCCAACCTGCGAAAGCTCGCGAAACACGAATTCGCCATGGATATGCTCGCCGGTGATCGTCGGGTTGATCGGGATGACGCGATATCCCTGTTTCTGGAGATATTCCATTACGCCATAGGATGCGCGCGCCGGATTATCCGACGCGCCGATCATCGCGATCGTGCGAGCTTCCTTGAGCAGGGCGGCAATGTCTTCGTCGCGAGTGAGCGGCATGATTTGCTCCTTATTGCGCGAGCCATTCTTCGACCTTGCCCGCTATTTCAGCGAACGCAGAGGCATCCGCCGCGTTCCCCGCATCGGACGCCGTGCGGATCGCGATATCGAGTGGAATGCGGCCGAGAAAGGGGATGCCAAGCTTTTCGGCCGCCGCTTCCGCACCGCCCTTGCCGAACGGATCGGAAATTTCGCCGCAATGGGGACAGGCATAGCCTGCCATGTTTTCGACGAGGCCGATGATCGGGACATTGACCTTGTTGAACAGGTCGATCGCACGCGTGGCATCGATCAGCGCCAGATCCTGTGGCGTGGATACAATCACGGCGCCGGCGGGCTTGTGCTTCTGCACCATGGTGAGCTGCACGTCGCCGGTTCCCGGCGGCAGATCGAGGACCAGCGTATCGGTATTGCCCCAATGCGCGTCGACCAGCTGGCCGATCGCACCGCCCGCCATCGGCCCGCGCCAGGCAATGGCCTGCCCCTCCGGCACCAGCGCGCCCATCGACAAGAGCGGAATGCCGTGCGGGGTATCGAGCGGGATCAGCTTTTCGTCTTTCGCCTGCGCCTTGACGCCTTCCCTCCGCAACAGCTTGGTCTGCGAAGGGCCATAGATATCGGCATCGACCATGCCGATGCGGCGTCCGGCGGCCTTCAGCGCGATGGCAAGATTGGCGGCAACGGTCGATTTGCCGACCCCGCCCTTGCCGCTGGCGACAGCGATCAGGCGGCGCTGCACGCGCTCGCTGGTCTGGAGGACGCGGACTTCGGTAATGCCCGGCAGCGCCTGCGCTGCGGCTTTCACATCCGCCTCCAGCGCGTCACGCGCCGATTCGGGCAGGCCCGTCACGTCGAGCACGATATTGGCGCGTCCGTCGGCCAGCCGGGCCGTGGCACGTCCGGCGGAGATGGGGGCAAGGGCGGCTTCCAGGGTGGCACGTTCGGTCATAGCGGCCAGATAGGGAACAAATCGCCCGCTGCCACTGTAATTCCGCGCCTGCATCCCTATAAAGGCTCGCATGACAATCGGATCGAGCCTGCGTCGATGGGCAGGGATGTGGATGAGCGAAGGGCCGAAGAGTCCCTGGGGCGGCAATGGCGGCAACAAGGGGGGCGACGGCGATGATTCCTCCGGCGGTGGCCCGCGCAACCCCTGGGCCTTTCCGCCCGAGGGCAAGCGTCCCCGGCCCGGCGGCAGCACGACGCTGGACGAATTGCTGAAACGCGCGCGGCGCGGTGGCGGCAGCGGTGGTCCGGGCGGCCCGTCCGGCGGCATGCCGACGCTTCCCGGCGGCAAGGGCATGTGGGCGCTGATCATCGGCGGCCTGCTCGTCGCCTGGGTGGCGCTGACCAGCTTTCACACCATCGGCCCGGAACAGCGCGGCGTGGTGACCTATCTGGGTCGCTTCGGCGGCGTGCTCGGTCCGGGCATCTATCCCACCTGGCCGGCACCTTTCGCGTCAGTCGCGATCGTCAATGTCGACGAGATTCAGGTGGAGAATTTCCCCAAGGGCGAAGAGACCAACCTGATGATCACCGGCGATCAGAACATCGTCGATCTGACCTATCAGGTGAGCTGGAACATCGCCAATCCCGAAGCCTATATCTTCCAGATCGAAAATCCCGAGGACACGGTGCGATCGGTCGCAGAAAGCGCGATGCGCGCGGTGGTCGCGACGTCGACTCTCGACGAAACGCTCGGCGCCGGACGCGACGTGATCGAAGTGCGCGTGCAGCAGATGATGCAGGACATTCTCGACGAATATAATTCGGGTGTGCAGGTGCGCGGTGTGGCGATCAAGAACGCCGCTCCGCCGTCCGAGGTCGAAGATGCGTTCAAGGCCGTGACCGCCGCGCAGCAGCAAGTGCAGACCGATCTCGACAATGCCCGCGCCTATGCCGGCCAGATCGTCGCGCAGGCGCAGGGCAACGCCGCCGAGTTCGACAAGCTATACGAGCAATATCGTCTGGCACCGGAAGTGACGCGTCGTCGTATGTATTATGAAACCATGGAACGCGTGCTCGAACATGCCGACACGACGGTGGTCGAGGCGCCCGGCGTCACGCCCTATCTCCCGCTTCCCGAGCTGCGCCGCCGTGCCGCAGCGGGCGAGCAGACTCAGGCCCAGCCGCAGAGCGGCCAGAAGGCAGGAGGCAATTGATGCCGGCTCTGTTCCGCAATCCGATGGCGATTGGCGTCGCGGTGATTTTCGTGCTGATCGCAGTACTGAGTTCGGCCGCGATCGTGCCGGAAACCAAACAGGCAGTGGTGCTGCGCTTCGAAAAGCCGGTCGCCACGCTGAACGCCTGGCGCGACAATGAAGCGTTCGGTCAGAATACCGGCGCGGGCCTGCATTTCCGCATCCCGTTCCTCGATCGGATCGTGTGGGTCGACAAGCGCGTCCAGGGCGTGACGCTGGATGGTCAGTCGGTGCTGTCGACCGATCAGCTGCGGCTCGAAGTCGATGCCTATGCGCGCTATCGGATCGTCGATCCGCTGCGCATGGTGGTGACGGCGCGAACCGAAGAAGGCGTGGCGCAAAAGCTCCAGCCCTTGCTCGGATCGGCGCTCCGCAACGAGCTGGGCAAGCGCGAGTTCGCGGCACTGCTCAGCCCCGAGCGCGGCCAGGTGATGGACAATATCCAGAACGCTTTGCAGCGGCAGGCCAGCCAATATGGGGTCCAGATCGTCGACGTGCGGATCAAGCATGCTGACCTGCCCGCGGGATCGCCGCGCGATTCGGCGTTCAAGCGGATGCGGACCGCGCGGAACCAGGAAGCGGTGACGATCGCCGCGCAGGGCCAGCGCGACGCGCAGATCATTCGCGCCAATGCCGATGCCGAGGCTGCGAAAATCTATGCCGCCGCCTTCGGCAAGGATCCGGAATTCTATGGCTTCTATCGCGCCATGCAATCCTATCGCTATTCCTTTGCAGGGCAGGGCACGACCAATCGCGACGACGGCAGCCGCCCGTCGATCATCCTGTCGCCCGACAATGAATATCTGAGGGAATTCAGGGGGCGCAGATAATCCGGGGGGAACACCGAAACTGACGATCTGTTCATATTCAATCAGCGTTCAGGATCGGGGGAGCACATTCCCTCTCCGGGGGCTGGTTACCTGACGAAAAGGACGAAATAGTGCGCTACGCATATGCACTGACCACCGCACTCCTGCTGGGCGGCGCGGCCGCCACGATGACGATTCATCAGCCGGCGGGTGCGCAGACGGCGCAGAACGAGCCCGGCGCGATCCAGGCGCAGGCTCCGCGCCCCAATGCGCCGATGAGCTTTGCCGAGATGGTCGAGAAGCTCCAGCCGGCTGTCGTCAACATTTCGACCACGCAACGCGTCCAGGTGCCGAACAATCCCTTCGCCGGCACGCCCTTCGGCGATTTTTTCGGCAATCGCGGCGGCAACGGATCGCGCACACAGGAAGCCGAATCGCTCGGTTCGGGCTTCATCATTTCCGATGACGGCTATGTCGTAACCAACAATCACGTCGTCGCGCCGGGCAATGCCAGCGCCGTGGTCGAAGCGATCACGGTTACGCTTGCCGACGGGCGCGAATTCAAGGCCGATCTGGTCGGTCGCGACGCGCAGTCAGATCTGGCGGTGCTCAAGATCAAGGGCGAGGGGCTTCCCTTCGTCCGCTTCGGCGATTCGACGGCGGCGCGGGTCGGCGACTGGGTGGTCGCGATCGGCAATCCGTTCGGGCTGGGCGGCACGGTTACCGCCGGCATCATTTCCGCGGTGCACCGCGTCACGGGAACCGGCGCCTATGACCGGTTCATTCAGACCGATGCCTCGATCAATCGGGGCAATTCGGGCGGGCCGATGTTCGATCTCAACGGCAATGTGATCGGCATCAATTCGCAAATCTATTCGCCGACCGGCGGCAATGTCGGCATCGGCTTGGCCATTCCCGCCGAAGAAGCCAAGCCGGTGATCGACACGCTGATTTCGGGCGGCACGATCCAGCGCGGCTATCTGGGCGTGCAGATGCAGGATCTGACCGACGATCTGGCCGATGCGCTGGGCGTGCCGAAGGGCAAGGGCACGTTGATCGCGCGAGTCGAACCCGATCAGGCGGCAGCGAAGGCAGGGCTCAAGGCAGGCGACCTGATTCTGAAGGTGAACGGCAAGGACGTCACGCCCGATCAAACCCTCAGCTATCTGGTCGCCAATATCCAGCCGGGTACGCGCGTTCCCGTCGAGCTGATACGCGACGGCGATCGCAAGACGGTTCAGGTGACACTCGGCAACCGGCCGAGCGAAGAGGAACTGGCCGGATTCGATCCCAATGAGGAATCGGCGCCGCCGGTGGATCAGAGCCCCGAAGCGGCCGCCGCCTCGCTGGGCGTGCTGGTGCGACCGCTGACGCCGCAGATTGCCCGCAGCGTCGGCATCGACCCGGCAACCGAAGGCGTGGTCGTGCTGCGCGTCGACCCTTCGAGCCAGGCCGGGCAAAAGGGCATTCAGCGCGGCGACGTGATTTCGAGCGCGAATCGCCAGCCGGTCAAAACGGCCGAGGATCTGGCAGGCATCGCGGCGCGTGCGAAGCAATCGGGTAACGGCACGGTGGTCGTCTATATCCAGCGCGGTCGCGTCGGTCGCTTCGTCCCGCTCGAGGTCGGCGGCTGATCGTCAGCCTCGCGCAGAGATTCGGGGCCGTCGGACGCACCAGCGTCCGGCGGCCTCAATTCATTTGTTCGAGCAGCGACGCGATCGGCACAAAGGCGAAGGCGACGGAGCTGTCGGCAACGCCATAGGGAATGAAGATCATGTCGCCGTGGCGGATCGCGCCGCAGGTATAAACGACATTCGGCACATAACCTTCGCGATCCTGATCGGCAGCGGCCAGAATCGGTTCGCGCGTGCGACCGATCACTTTCGAGGGATCGTCCTTGTCGAGCAGCACCGCACCGATCGAATATTTGCGCATCGCGCCGACGCCATGGGTCAGCAGCAGCCAGCCCTCGTCCAGTTCGATCGGCGGGCCGCAATTGCCCATCTGCACCAGTTCCCAGGGATAGACCGGTGTGATCAGCAACCGTCCTTCGTCCCAATGCGTCAGCGTATCGCTGTCGATTAGGAAGATATTCTCGCCGTCCTGGCGCCCGATCATCATATAGCGACCGCCCACCTTGCGCGGGAACAGCGCCATGCCCTTGTTGCGCGCCGCGCTGCCCGTCATCGGCACCATGTCGAAGGCGCGCCAGTCGGTCGTCCGCATCATTTCGGACTGGATGACCGATCCGTTATAGGCGGTGTAGGTGCCGATCCATTCCTGGCTGCCGTCGTCATGCCGGAAATGGCATAGCCGCAGATCCTCCAGCCCATTCGACTGTGCGGCCGTGATCGGAAAGATCACCGTGCCCGAAAGCGTCGAATCGCGGTGCCGGTGCACGGTGACCGGTCCCTCCGGCACGTCATTCTCATCGCCATGGGTGTCGGTGGCGGTGGCGAAGGGCGGTTCGGGCGCCAGCTTCATCTCGCATCGTTCGGTGATGATGCCTTCGCGAAACGCGATGGAGGAAATATGCCCCTCGCCCACCGCGCGCAGCGACATGATGACGCGCAGCGATCCGCGCGGCATGCCGGTCTGATCGTGATGCGGCACCGCACTGGGGTTCATCAACGCGGCGGCCGCATAGCTGTATTCATGACAGAAATAGGCGCCGATCAGCTGACGTTTCTCATCGCTGATATTGCCGCCGTCGAGGCCGAGCTGTGCTTCGATCTCTTCATAGCGGGTCATGAACACGCGGCGGGTCTGCCAGTGGCGTGCTTCGAAATCCTTCAGCACCGTGTCCAATTGCGCGCGTGCCTGACCGGGCGACATGTCGAGCACTTCCTGCACCAGCCGCTCGCTGCGACTGGGGCCGGAGCCATTCGATCGCCAGGAGATATGAAAAGGCCGAACCACCACTCGCGAAGGATCGGCATGGAGCCGAAGCGAATGGCGATATAGTTCCAGCATGCGCGTCCCCGACCAGTGCTCTGCCGGCGTCTGGTATCAGGCGACGGCTATCTCTGGTCCTGCCACGTTTCCGGCGACCTTTGAAAGGGCTGAAATGGTGCACGATGCGAGTTGCAGTGCCAATATCGACTCCGCACCCTGATTGCGGTTGAGCCCGGTCGGCATCAGCCCGTCGAAACAGCCCCCGTCCTGGGCAGTGACCAGCGGCACTTCCAGATCATTTGCGCCCAGATACCAGCGATAGGCGCGCATCGCTTCCTCGACCCAGCGCCGATCGCCGGTCGCGGCGAAGGCGGCGTCGCAGGCATCGACCATCGCCTGTGCCTCCAGCGGCTGCTGGTCGAACGGAAGCGGTTCTGCATAGGCGCGCCCGAAGCTTTCGGTGCCCACCGCGCGAAACCGCCCTTCGGGCGAAATCTGCCGTTCGCGAATCCATTCGAGCGTTTCGATCCCCGTGGCGATGAAATCGGCCCGTTCGAGCGCCTTGCCGGCGCGCAGCAATGCCTCGGGCAGTCGGGCATTGTCATAGGCGAGGACGATTTCGAACCAGCTCCATTCTGGGCGCCGTGCCTTGTCGAGCAGCGATATCAGCTCTTCGCCGAAGCGCGTGAGCATTTCGCGCGACAGCGAATGGCCGGGATGCGCCGTCAGCATTTCCGTGGCGCCGAGCATCGCGAATGCCATCGCCCGCGGGCTGCGTAGCTGCAGCGCCAGCGTCGCCGTGGCGTCGTAGAGCGACCGCGCCCAGTCGCGATGCTTGCGCGGTGTCGCACAATTTGCGGCGACGCCCAGCGCCCAGAGCGTCCGACCGTTCGAATCCTCTGACCCTTCCTCCTCGCTCCAGCTGCGATCGAACTTCATGAAGTTGCGAAAACGCTGTTTCTCGGGGTTCCAAGCAAACTGGATGAACGACGCATAGATGCCGATCCATTTGTCGCGGACCACGGGATCGAGCTTCTCGATCCGGCACATCAGGATCAGCGCGCGGGCATTGTCATCGATGCAATAGCCATGGTTGCGATCGGGCACCGAATAGATCGAATGCTGCAACATGCCGGTGGTGTCGCTCATCCGCTCGACTGCGCTGATATCGGGTTCAAGCGGCGCGAGTGCGGCAGCGCGCTTGGTCAGGCGGCGGGGGCGGATGGTCAGCGCATCGCCCAGCACGGCCATCGTCCGTTCGGCAAAGCGCGACCAGAGCATCGTGCGGCCGAGCGCATAGGCGCGATGCGAAAGCGCCTGGCGCTCCGCGCCGCCGGTCAGCAGCCGCCGGATTCCGCGGGCGACCCCGCCGCTGTCGCCAAAGCCGACCAGCACGCCATGGTGATCGGCCAGAATCTCGGTAGCGTGGACATAGGGTGTCGAGACGACCGCCTTGCCCACGCCGACGGCATAGGACAGCGTTCCCGAAGTAATCTGCGCGGGATTGGAATAGGGCGTGGCGTATATGTCGGCGGCCTGAAGATAATCGAGCAGCGCCTCCTGATCGACAAAAGCGTCGACGAAATCGACATGATCCGCAACGCCTTTCTCGGTGGCCAGGGCTTTCAGCCGGTCGCGATAGAGTTCGCCTTCATGCGCAACCAGATTGGGGTGCGTCGCGCCGAGCACGACGTAGAGCGCCGATGGTTCTGCCGCGACGATATCCGGCATCGCCGCAATCAGCGTTTCGATCCCCTTGTTGGGGGCCAGCAATCCGAAAGTCAGAATGACCTTGCGGCCTTCCCAGCCGAACCGCGCCTTCATGGTTTCCGGTTCGACAAAGGTCCGGTCGGGCACGCCGTGCGGAATGGTCACGATCG
The DNA here is from genome assembly GCA_002707985.1 of Sphingomonas sp. GTDB lineage: Bacteria > Pseudomonadota > Alphaproteobacteria > Sphingomonadales > Sphingomonadaceae > Sphingomonas. The sequence continues at coordinate 78,623 of PAOI01000023.1, forward strand.
CGCGGTCGTCGGCGCCGTGCACGCGCTTCAGGATTTCGCGGCCCTTTTCGGCCATCACGATCACCTTGCTGCATCGGCGCAGCAGCGCTTCCATCACGCGGCGTTCGTCTTCGCTGGGATGTTCAAGGATGGTGTGGAGGGTCGCGATGACGGGGATGGTCACGCGATCGATCAGCGCAATCAGATGTTCGCCCGCCGCGCCGCCGTAAATGCCATATTCGTGTTGTATCCACAGCACTTGCGCGCCACTGGCTTCGATCTCGCGCGCTGCAGCCAGATAGGCGCCACGCTCCTGCTGCGCGATCGTGCCGGTCACTTCGGGCGGGTACGCATAGCGGCCAGGAAAATCGTCCATCGCGTAAACATCGACCCGGAGGTCGGGATAGCGCTGTTTCAATGCCGCGCGAATATCGGTCGTGAAGGTGGCGATGCCGCATTTTCGCGGAAGAAAATTGCCGATCAGGGCGATGTGGCCGACGGACGAATGCTGCGACGGTAGCGGTTTCACGGCGGTCCCTTCAAAGATCGGGACTTTCGGGGCGAAATCAGCCCCTTAGGTCCATTTTGCAGAACGCTCCTGGCTGATAAAGGTTGCCTGATGACGCAGTGCAGCATGCGCCTTGCCGACGAGTCGTGTCAAATGCCCAGCGAATCAGCCGCGCCCGCGATATCCCGGCACGTCCTGCGCGGGAATCCACACGCCTTCGGGGGGCGTGCCGGATTGCCAGAAAACGTCGATCGGAATGCCGCCGCGCGGATACCAGTATCCGCCGATTCTCAGCCATTCGGGCGCCATTTCGCGGAACAGCCGCTCGCCGATGCCGACGGTGCAATCCTCGTGAAAGGCGCCATGGTTGCGGAAACTGCCGAGAAACAGCTTGAGCGACTTGGATTCGACGATTGTTTCGCGCGGCACATAATCGATCACCAGATGTGCGAAATCGGGCGCGCCCGTGATCGGGCAAAGCGAGGTGAATTCCGGCGCGGCAAAGCGCACCAGATAGCGCGTGCCCGCCCGCGGATTGGGAACATAATCGAGCACCGCCTCTTCAGGAGAGGCCGGCAATGCGCTCGTCTTGCCGAGATATACGGGGTCCATTTGTCTGCCGATACAGCGGGCAGGCCCCTGTGATCAATTGGAGTAATCAATCGGATGCGCACTCGACGCGCGCGGTTGCGATGCTAAGGGTGCGCAAGGGAGGATATGGGTTGGACGCGCTGGTAACGACGCAATGGCTGGCCGACGCGCTGGGCACGTCCGGGCTCGCAGTGGCGGACGCCAGCTATTTCCTGCCCGAACAGGATCGCGACCCCGCCGCCGAATATGCGCAGGCGCATATTCCGGGCGCCGCCTTTCTCGATCTATCCAGCTTCGCCAGCCCTGACAGCGCATTGCCGTCGATGCTGCCCGGCGCAGCGCATTTTGCCGCGCGGCTCGCTGCTGCCGGACTGCAGGACGCCCGACAGGTGGTGGTGTATGACGATAGCCCGTTGCACACGGCGGCGCGCGCATGGTGGATGCTGCGTGCGTTCGGCATCGAAGCCGCAGTGCTCGACGGCGGTCTCGCCAAATGGCGCGCGGAAGGGCGTCCGGTTGAATCCGGCGCTCCGCCTGCCGGAGGCAAGCCCGGAGCGGCCCGCGATCCTTCGGTTTCGGTGCGCGATCTTTCCGCGATGCTTGCCAATGTCGAAAGCCGTGTCGAACGCGTCGCCGATGCACGATCGCCGGCGCGCTTTGCCGGTAGCGAGCCCGAAGCCCGGGCCGGCACCGAGCCGGGGCATATCCCCGGTTCGTGCAATCTTCATTATGCACGTTTCTTCAACGTCGACGGCAGCTGGAAACAGGGGGAGGCGTTGCGCGCGATATTCGCCGAAGCCGATATCGATCCGGCACAGCCGATGGTCGCAACCTGCGGATCGGGTATCACTGCCGCAGTGATCGTATTCGCCGCGCATCTGCTCGGCCATGATATTGCGTTATACGACGGCAGCTGGGCCGAATGGGGCGCGCATCCCGACACGCCGAAAGCAACAGGAGCAGCATGAGCGCGAGCGAAGACGACAAACCGGCAACCCGTATCGTCAGCGCGGGGCGACGCCCGGAATGGACGCAGGGTATCGTCAATCCGCCGGTCTGGCGTGCCTCGACCATCCTCTATGACAGCGTCGCGGATCTGCGTGCGGCGGGCGGGCGCGATACGCACCATCGCCTGTTTTACGGTCGGCGCGGCACGCCGACGCAATGGTCGCTTGCCGAAGCGCTCACCGAACTCGAGCCCGGCGCCGAAGCGACGTTGCTCTATCCGTCCGGTGTGGCGGCAGTGTCGACGGCCCTGCTCTCGGTGCTTTCGCCCGGCGACGAATTGCTGCTTGCCGACAGCGTCTATGATCCGACGCGCGGTTTTGCGGACCATTTCCTCAAGCGGTTCGGTGTCACCACCACCTTTTACGATCCGATGATCGGTGAGGGGATTGCCAGCCTGATCACCGATCGGACGCGCGCGATCTTCCTCGAAAGCCCGGGCAGCCTCACCTTCGAAGTGCAGGATATCCCCGCGATCGTCGGCGTGGCGAAGGACAAGGGTCTGGTGACGCTGATCGACAATACCTGGGCGACGCCGCTGTTCTTTCCGGCAATTTCGTTCGGCATCGATTATTCGATCCTGGCCTGCACCAAATATGTCGTCGGCCATTCGGATGTGATGCTGGGATCGGTGACGGCGGCAAAGGGCAAATATGCCGCGCTGAGGCAAGGGACGTATCAGCTGGGTCAGACGGCGAGCCCCGACGATGCCTGGCTCGGCGCACGCGGCCTGCGGACGATGGACGTGCGGCTGAAGTCGCAGGGCGCGGCGGCGTTGCGGATCGCCCAATGGCTCGCCGATCAGCCCGAAGTCGCGCGGGTATTGCATCCCGCGCTGCCTTCCTGCCCCGGCCACGAATTTTTCGAGCGCGATTTCACCGGTGCCGCCGGGCTCTTCTCCTTCGTCCTGCGCGGCGGCGGCGAGCGCGAGCGGGCGGCGCTGATTGACGGGCTGCGGCTGTTCGGGCTGGGGTTCAGCTGGGGCGGCTATGAAAGCCTGGCGCTGCCGGTCGATCCGGAAAAGATACGCACGGTGGTGCCTTGGGAAGCCGAAGGGCCGGTGGTGCGGCTCCAGATCGGTCTGGAGGACCCGGAGGACCTGATGGCGGATCTCGACGCCGGATTGATGCGCTTTCGCGAGGCGATCGGATGACGCGCGTCACCGACTGGCTTGCCCAGCAAGGGATAACGGTGCCGGGCACGCCTGCGCTGATCGAAGCCGGCGTGGCGTTTGCGCTTGCCGTTGCTGCGCTTGCCGCCGGATGGCTCGCCGGGCGCAAACTGGGGCCGATCGCGACGGAGTTCTGGCAGAAGCGCGTCGGTGGCCATGCCGAGGGGCTCGGCCCCCGGATGAGCGACATCGTTCGCCACGGGCTGGCGGCGATCTTGCTGGCGATCATGGCGGCCGCCTGGCCCTGGCATTCATTGTCGGCGCTGGGCATCGGTTTTGCCGAGGGCGCAGCGGCGGGGCTCGTCATCGCGGCGGTGCTGCGCGGGCTGGGCATTCCGCGCTGGGCGGCGTGGACGATGGGACTGATCGCTTTTGTCTCGATCCTCGCCAATGCGATCGGCGGCTTCGATGTGATCGAGGGCATATTGCAGCGCGTCGGCTTCGACGTCGGCAAGCGCCGATTTTCGCTTTATTCGGTGCTGACCATCACCGTCACGCTGATCGTGATCTTCGCGGTCGTGCGGCTGGCCAATCGCGTGACGAGCCACACCATCGCCAGCGCGCGCGGATTCGATCCGACGCAGAAGCTGTTGTTCCAGAAGCTGGCGGGGATCGTGATCCTGATCGTCGCCTTCTTCATCGGGATCGACCTGCTCGATGTCGATCTGACTGCCTTTGCGGTGTTTTCGGGTGCGCTGGGCCTCGCCGTGGGCTTCGGGCTTCAGAAGACCGTCGGCAATCTGATCGCCGGAATCATCCTGTTGATGGATCGTTCGATCAAGCCGGGCGACGTGATCGTCGTCGGCGACAGTTTCGGCTGGGTCAACAAGATCGGCGTGCGCGCGGTTTCGGTGATCACGCGCGACGGCAAGGAGCATCTGATTCCGAACGAGAATCTGATGACTCAGGAAGTGGAGAACTGGAGCTATTCGGACAAGAATGTCCGGGTGCGCATTCCGGTGGGCGTTGCCTATTCGAGCGACCTCAAGCTGGCGCAGGAACTGATGTTGCGCGCGGCGAAGGAAAGCCCGCGCGTGCTGGACAATCCCAAGCCCAATGTCTGGCTCGCCGGTTTCGGCGACAGTTCGGTCGACCATGAGATTCTGGCGTGGATCAACGATCCGGAGGGCGGCGTCGGCAATGTCCGGTCGGATGTGCTCAACCGGCTATGGAATCTGTTCAAGGAACATGGCGTCGAAATCCCGTTCCCGCAGCGCGATGTGTGGGTGAAGGGCTTGCCCGACGCTGCGGCAGGCGCAAAATCCGACGGGGGCAGCGGCGGCTGATCCGTTCATTTGCCAATTTTGTGCGCCTGCGTGCGCACCAGCAGGATTTTTGGGAATGTGCCGCAACAGAAGCGGCAAAAAAGGTCGCGCTCCGGTCCTATAGTGGGGGACACGACCGGAGCGCGTTACCGCTTAATGCAGCTTGTCCAGCAACAGATAATAGGTGACAGCGAGCATCGCCACCGACACGCCGGTGAGCAAGCAGACATCGATGGACCCACGGACCCGGCGGACAATAGCCGTCATAGCATCCTCTCCCCATGCCGGATTTGTTCCGGTCAGATGCAGAAGACTGACGCATCGTTGCTCAAAATGCAAGCAATCGATGTGCTGCGCCGCAGCGAAATCCCCGGAAAACTGCGAAATTTTGTGCTGCGGCTGCGAGCGGCGGACTAGCAAGCCGCTGAAGAGACGCTACATTAGGCGTGTGACGACACCCCGGATCACTGCCCGTATCGCCGATGGCATCGCTTCGATTCCGGCGTCGCAATGGGATGCGTGCGCGGGCGGCGACAACCCTTTTCTCAGCCATGCATTCCTCTCGATTCTCGAGAAATCGGGTTCGGCAGGCGTCGCGACCGGGTGGCAGCCGGTGCCGGTAGTGATCGACGATCCCGACGGAAATGCCGCAGCGGTCGCCCCGGTCTATGCCAAGAGCCACAGCCAGGGCGAATATGTGTTCGACCACGCCTGGGCGGATGCGTGGGAGCGGTCCGGGCGCCGTTATTATCCCAAGCTGCAGGTCGCGGTCCCCTTTACGCCCGTCCCCGGCCCACGGCTGCTGGTGCGGCCAGACATGCCCGATGCCTATGCTGCCGGTCTGATCGCCGGAATCGCCGCGCTGGCGGATCAGAACGGGCTTTCATCGGCGCATGCGAGTTTCGTGGAGGCCGCACAGATCCCGCTGTTCGAAGCCGCCGGATGGCTGATCCGGCAGGGGACACAGTTTCACTGGCGCAATGACGGTTATGACAGTTTCGACGCATTTCTGGGCGATCTCGCCAGCCGCAAGCGCAAGGCGGTTCGCAAGGAGCGCGAGCGGGCTGTCGAGGGGCTCACCATCCGCCACTTGACCGGCGCCGACATTACCGAGGCGCATTGGGACGTCTTCTGGGAATTTTATCAGGACACCGGCAGCCGCAAATGGGGGCGCCCCTATCTGACGCGGCCTTTCTTTTCGATGCTGGGCGCGGCGATGGCGGACAAGATACTGCTGATCCTTGCCGAACGCGACGGACGCGCGATTGCCGGGGCGCTCAACCTGATCGGCGGCGATGCGCTCTATGGCCGCTATTGGGGATGCACGCAGGACGTGCCCTTCCTCCATTTCGAGCTATGCTATTATCAGGCGATCGACGCGGCCATCGCGCGCGGGCTTTCCAGGGTCGAGGCCGGCGCGCAGGGCGAGCACAAGCTGGCGCGCGGCTATGTTCCCGTACCCACATGGTCGGCGCATTATATTCCCGATCCCGGCTTCCGCGCTGCGATCGCCGAATGGCTGGAGCAGGAGAAGATCGCCGTCGCGCACGAACAGGAATATCTGGGCGAGCTGACGCCGTTCAGAAAGGCAGCGACTTAGTCGGTCGCGGCAGATCCTCCGGCACCAGTTCGGCGGGCGGCACGTCGTGATTGACGCGGAACAGCGCGCTGTCCCCGTCGCGCCACACCGGCTCCAGCCCCTGTTCGAGCCGGGGATCATAGGCAGGCGGGCGGATCAGCCAGACATAGTCGAACGCATCACGCGGGAAATGGGTGAGCGACCAGGCAATTGGGCGCCACCATTCGCGCGGGCATTGTACGTCGGTGACCAGTTCCGACGGATCATGCGCATATCGGCCCGCAGCGCGATACCGAACGGTGAGCAACTGCCCGCCCGGCATCGACCATTGGTCGTTGGCATATGCCATGCGCCGTTCGAGCGCGAGACCCGGGAAATGCTGGTACCGGGTCATCATCCATTCGTTGTAGCAGGTCTCGCCGACGAAGGTGACGAGCCGCGCCCCGACCGGCAAGTGATCGAGCGCGGCGAGTTCGCGCTGATAGGTGCGATCGTATAGCAGGAAGCTGACCGTCGTTCCGGCGGTGCGGACCAGGAAGAAGGCAGCGCCGATCGCCGCGACAAGCGCTGCTCCGCGTATCGAAAGCCCCGGCTTTGGTCGCAGTCCGATCAGCGCGATGGCGAGCATATAGGGCGCCAGCCGCATATCGGCATAGGCCGAGCCGAAGATGATGCGCGGCAACAGGATATAGACTGCGATCAGGAACAGCGCCGACAGCGCCAGATTGCGCGAATAGCCGATATTGGGATCGCGAATGCCGCGAAAGCCGATCAGGAACAGCACGCCCAGACTGGCGATGTCGAACAGTTGCCACCGGTCGCGCAGCACCATCGTCACCCAGCGCGCCTTTGCCCGCCAGTTGAACATGTCGGCGGTCTGGCCCGATGACGATTCGGCGCGCCACATCAGCATCANGATCATGGGAAAGGCGAGGACGAGGCACTGGATGCCCGCCCGGAACCAGGGGATNACCCAGACTTTGACGAAATCCTTGTTCCACGGGTCGCCGGGTTTGCGGGCNAGGTCGTGCTGGCGGATCAGCTCGGCNGAAAAGGCCAGNACGCCCANNGTACCCCAGCCATAGGTGTGGCACACCCAGATCAGGCAGGAGATCGGCACGAATATGATGTTGCGCAGCGTGAAACGACCCTGACGCGCCAGCCGCAGCCACCACGCAAAGGCATTGAGCGCGAGCGCCATCGACAGCGCGAAATTCACGAAGCCGAAATGGAAGGGATAGCTATAGGCGAGCGGCAGCGCGAACAGGGCAGTCGCGGGAATGCGCCCATGGACTTCGCGCGCGATCCATAGGAGTCCGGTAACCGTCAGCACCGGAATCGCTATCACGATCAGCTTTACCGACAGTTCCAGTCCGAAAATCGGCCTTAGCGGAATGATCAGCAGGTCGACGCCCAGATTGCCGATCAGTTGCCAGTCGAAATTATACCAGTCGGCGAACCAGGGGTAGAGATGGCGATCGAGCTGAACGCGATACCGGCCCATATGGCCGGGCAGATCGACCAGAGGCGGTATCTGGGGCCAGAGCAGCGGGATGGCGGTAATCAGTGCGGCGACAAGCACGAATGTGCGTGTCTGCCACCATCGGCGCGGATCTGCTGTGCCCCCTTGCATCGCGTGCTTCTACTGCGCTGCGGGTGCGGGAAACAAGCCGGTTAGCGCGCGATTTGGAACAGCCGGTCGCGTTCGTCCTGCCACACCGGTTTCAGCCCGGCGCTCTGCTTCTCGCTGAGCGGCGGTGCGTCGAGCAGCCAGACATAGTCGAACCGATCGCGGGGAAATTGCGCAAGTGCTTCATCGACCGTGCGAAATCCACCCAGTCCACAGGCGCGCGGGACCACGGTGTGCGAGGGGTCCTTGTCGAAACCTGCAATCCCCGGCGCAGTGATCGTCAGCAGCGCGCTGTTGCCCAGATCGAACTGATCGTTGGTAAAGCTCGCGCGGCGGACGATCGCCATCGCGGTCAAATGGCGGATGCGATACATCGCCCATTGCGGTTGGCACGGCGCCGTGATCAGCCCGAGCACGCGCTGTCCGCGCGGCAGATGAACGAGCGCCACGAGCCGCTTGTTCCAGTCGGCACTCGCGATCGCGAGGCTGGCGGTGGTGCCGATCGTGCGTACGCCGAAGAAGATCAGCGCGATCAGCGCGATACGCCCCGCCGTCCTGCCTTCGGACCGCACCGCCAGCAGCGCGAGGATGATGACGAACGGCGCCAGTCGCGCATCGGCATAGGCGGCGAGGAACGGCATCGCGATAAACAGCAGCAACAGTCCGAGAGACGTGGCGGCGAGCGTGCGCTCGAAATGCGCGGCGGGCGAACGGATCGCCTGATAGAACAGCCCCGCGACGATCGCGATCGCGCCGATATCGAACCATTGCCAGCGGTCGCGGAGCGCCATCGCGAACCAGCTGGGCTTGTAGCGCAGCGAAGCGACCCAGTCGGCCGATCCTTCGCCCCCCGGCTGCCAGGCCAGAAAGCGGAGGAAGGGAAGGGCGAGCGGGATGCAGCCGATACCCGCCCACCAGAGCGCAAGCAGCCAGCTGCGCCCGAGCTCGCGCTGGCGGATCAGCTCGGCAACGAAGCAGCACAGGCCCAGCACCAGCCACGCGACGACATGGATCAGCCAGATCGCGCAGGAAATCGGCACGAATATCGCCGCGCGCAGCCGCAGCTTCTGCATCCGCCCCAGCCGCAACCAATATGCGAAGGCATTGAGCGTGCACGCCATCGCCAGACAATAGTTCAGAAAGCCGAACTGAAAGGCGAGGTGATAGACGAAGGGCAGCGCAAGGATGGCGAGCGGCTGGACCCGCCCATGCACTTCGCGCGAAATCCACACTATGCCCGATGCTGTTGCGACGGCGGTGAGGATCACCAGCAGCTTGACCGTCGGCTCCAGCCCCAGAAGCGGAGCGATCAGCGCGACGAGCGCGTCGAACCCGACATAGCCGATCAGTTTCCAGTGAAAGCCGAACCATTGCGCCAGTTCCGGATCGGTGCCGAGCATCACGCGATAGCGGCCCATATGCGCCGGCAGATCGGTGAGCGGCGGCAGCGGCGGCCACAGCAACGGCAGCGCACTGACCAGGATCAGCAGCGCGAGAAACCAGCGGCGCTGCCACCATTGCACCTGCGGTTCGGTCATATCGCGCCCTTTGGCGTCAGGATGATCAGCGGCGCGTCCGGGGCGGAAATCCGGTGCAGCCAGCGTGGCGGCGCACCGTTACGCAGCGCGGTCAGCAGACTGTCCGATCCGGCGCGCGCTTCGGCTTCGCCGAACGAACCGGGGCAATAGATGAAATAGTCAATGTCGAGCGCGGCGATGTCGGCGCGCGCGCGGTCCGGCGTCGCGAGCAGGATGCGATAGAGCGCGAGATTGCCGTCCTGATTGCGGTGATAGGGGCCAGTGAGGAAGCGATGTCCCGTGGCGGGCAAGGCGACAGCGGAAAGATCGACCGGAGCAAGCACGCGGCCCGGCGGCAGGCCGGCAAGCTGCGCAATCGCGATATCGGCCGGGCATCCCCCGGAAGCTTCGCGCGCGGGCCGGGGTTCGCCGCCCGGCATCAGCGCGGTCGCCATTGCCGGATAGGCGATCCCTGCGGCGGCGATCCATGCCGGGAAAAGCTGCACCGTCCCGCGTGCGCGCGCCGATGCCACCAGTGCCGCCAGCGACGGCGCGGCAAGGATCGCGCCGGGATAGGCGCCGCGCAACTGCAAGGATGCGACTGCGAACGACGCCAGTTGCAGCGCGAGCAGCGGCAGCCAGCGGGTGTCGGCGCGCGCGCACCATGCCGACGCAGCGATGCCGACGGTCATCAGGCCGGCATAGCCGATTGCGATGGCAGGATCGGCACTGAAAAGCGGCTGGGCTTCGGCGACATTGGCAAGCCAGATGCTGCTCAATGTCGCGTCGAGCCCGGCATAGGGCGACAGGCATTGCGGCGCGATCAGTACCACCAGCGCAAGCACCGCCAACCCCGCCAGCAACGCCATGCCTGTCCGGACGCGGCGGTCGCGTATGACGAACCCGGCGAGTACAAGGACCAGCGGCGCGATCGCCGCGCCCTGTGCTGCTTGCCACAAGGTCGCTGTGAAGCCGTCGCACGCCGCGATGTTCCAGCCATTGGTGCGCAGCAACGCTGCCTCTGCGGCAAGTGTCAGCGTGAGCGTGACCGACCATGCGCCGAGCCGCAGCTGCGATCCGGGTGCATCGACGATCCATTGCAACACCAGTATCGCTGCGGCCACTGCCAGCAGCGGCGCCGTCTCCATGCCGATCGCGAGCGACAGCGCCGTCGCCATCCCCGCCGCCGCTGCTCCGCGCCAGGACATCGGGTGCAACAGCATCAGCGCGACGATCAGCAGAAGGACAAGCTGCAGCCCGTGATGATCGATGCGGCCGGGCAGGAACAAGGTCGATGCAGGGTAGGCGAGCGCAGCGATAACCTGCGCCACGGCTGGCTGCACGCCCATCGCCCGCGCGATCGCTCCCACCAGCAACAGCGCGCCGGCGAACAGGATCGCGGGCCACAGGATGACGGCGGTCAGTTCGGCGCCATGGGCGCCGACCAGCGGCGTCAGCAAGCCGATGATCGCTGTCGGCACCAGATCGGGTATCCGCGACCAGTGCATCGCCACGCCATCGGGGCCGAGGCGATATTGAGTGAGATCGAAAAAACGCTGCCCGCCCAGCCAGTCGCGAATCTGCTGCAGCCGCATCCCGTCATCGGTGTCAGGCAGGTAAAGCGCGGAAAGCTGATGCCAGTCGCGCGCGCACCAGGCGATCGACAGCAAAAGCGCCAGCGCGCACGCGACCGCAAGGTCGCGCCATCCCGGTCGAAGCGCGCGCGTTTCCATGAAAACGCGCTACGCGACTATGGTTAACGACTGGTTTCTCCGGCTTCTATTCGGCGGCGTCGCTACCGATCCAGGCGTTGCGAAACGCGAGTTGCTCTGCGGTGGGCGTCTTGCCGATATCTTCGTACGCAACGATTTCGATCGAGGGATCCGAACCGATGGTAAGCCTGGTCTCGCGCTCGACGTCGCGCTCGCGATAGGTGATGGCCAGCGTATCGCCCGGCTTGTGCGCACGCAGGATGCTGCCCAGGTCGGCCTTGCTCGTGATCGCCTTGCCGTCGATCGTCAGGATGACGTCGCTGGTGTCGAGCCCTGCGTCGTACAGCGGCGTGCCGGGGGCGGGGCTGCTCGATACCGTCACCGCGCCTCCGTCATCATTGAACTGCGCATTGCCGATATAGGCGCTGTCAGCGCCCGATCGCCGCAGCTCGAACCCGGCTTGCGCCAGCAACGGCGTGAAATCGGGCAGCGCGTTGCCATGGATCGATTTCGCAAAGAAATCGTCGGCGAAGGCGGCATCGTTCAGATATTCGCCCAGCCCCTTCTGCAGATCGTCGATCGTATAGGCGCGATCGACCGAGCCATGTTCGGCCCACATGTGGCGCATATATCCATCCAGCGTCTTGCCCGGATATTTGCCGCGTATTTCGAGGTCGAGCGCCAGCGCGATCACGGCGCCATAGGGATAGTAGGAGGTGAAGATATTGGGGTTCACCGTGTCGATCGCAGTGGCGGCATCGACGAACGGCGCGCGCAGGCTCATTTCCGCCGGGCCGGCATAGGTGCGCCCGGGCGCGTTGATCACATAATTGAGCGTGCCGCCCAGATTGCGGACGAACTGATTCATGTCCCACACGCCCGATCGGCGCAGCGCGACCGGTCCGTAATATTGCGTGAAGCCCTCGGCGAACCACAAGGACGGGGTCGGATTGGCCTTGGTAAAATCAAACGGTTCCAGCTCTGTCGGGCGCAGCCGCTCGACATTCCAGCTGTGGAAGAATTCGTGGCTCAGCGTACCGATCTGCGCATAATTGGCCTGGGCCAGCCCGCGCGGCATCGCGATGATCGTCGAATTGCGATGCTCCATGCCGTCGCCGTCGATCCACGGCAGATAATCGGCGATGAAGGTATAGACGCCATAGTCATAGGGCGCTGCCTGGCCCCAGATTTCATATTGGGCGGCGACGACCTTCTTCGCCATTTCGGCGAAGCGATCGGCTTCCTCTTCGGTGCCGAGGTGATGGATGGCGAGGCGGATCGTGTAGTTATGGCCGCCGCTCGTCACTTGCCATTCGCGCAGCATGAAGTTCGACAGCTCGGTCGGGCTGTCCATGAAATATTGCAGATTGGGCGCGGTAAAGGTCGCGGTCTCGCCCGGCGCCGAGGGCAGCTGCGTCGCGATTTTCCAGCTCGGATCGAAATCCTCGAACGTCACCCTGAGCGGGCGATCGTCATATCCGTCCGCCCACATGAAAGCCGATGGCATGTTGAAATGCGCGTGGCTGGGATCGACCTGCGAATAGGTGCCGTCGCCATGATCGGCATAGAGCGTGTAGGTGAGGCTCACCGTGTCGCCATGGCCGGCGACGGTCCAGCTATAGGGATCGGTGCGGGTGATCGACAGCGGATTGCCATCGGCATCGGCGGCCGACACCGAATAGACGTTCTTGGCGAATTCATGCACCGCGTACCGGCCGGGCGAGCTGCGCGACATGCGGAACGTGATCGGTTCGTCGCCCAGCCCTGAATAGGTGACGGTGATCTTCGCTTCATGATGGACGCGGTTCGACAGGTCGACGCTGTATTCGACGGGTGGGTTGTTACTCCCGGCCTGCGCAAAAGCGGGTGTCGCGAACAGCGCCAGAACCGAAACACTCGTCAACATCGCCCGCATGAAACACTCCCCGGAATAGGCTGGAAACCGGGTGTGTTATGGGGCGGTGACAGCGCTGCGTCCAGAGTGTGCGACGCTGCTCGCTATCGATCCCGGGAAAGCAACGCGGCGTCGCATCTCAGTCGAACCGCTGGCCCAGCAGGCGCAGGCGGAGCGCGTTGAGCTTGATGAAGCCCGCCGCGTCGCGCTGGTCATAGGCGCCGGCATCGTCTTCGAACGTCACGACCTTTTCGCTGTAGAGCGTGTTGGGCGACTTGCGGCCGACGACATAGCAGCCGCCCTTGTACAGCTTCATGCGTACCGTGCCCGACACATTGGCCTGGCTATGATCGATCGCTGCCTGCAGCATCTCGCGCTCGGGCGCGAACCAGAAGCCGTTATAGATCAGCTCGGCATAGCGCGGTGCGAGTTCGTCCTTCAGATGCGCGGCGCCGCGATCGAGGGTGATCTGCTCGATCCCGCGATGCGCGAGGTGATAGATGGTGCCGCCCGGCGTTTCATACATGCCGCGCGACTTCATGCCGACGAAGCGGTTCTCCACCAGATCGAGGCGGCCGATGCCATGCTTGCGGCCCAGATCGTTGAGCGCGGCGAGCAGGGTCGCGGGGCTCATAGCTTCGCCGTTCAGCGCGACGCCGTCGCCCTTTTCGAAATCGATGGTGATGAATTCGGGTTCGTCCGGCGCGTCTTCCGGGTTCACCGTGCGCGAATAGACGTAATCGGGCACTTCCTCCCACGGGTCTTCAAGCACCTTGCCCTCGGACGAGGTGTGGAGAAGGTTCGCGTCGGTCGAGAAGGGCGATTCGCCGCGCTTGTCCTTGGGCACTGGAATCTGATGCTTTTCGGCAAAGTCGATCAGCGCGGTGCGGCTGGTAAGGTCCCATTCGCGCCACGGGGCGATCACCTTGATATCCGGGTTGAGCGCATAGGCGGACAGCTCGAAACGCACCTGGTCATTGCCCTTGCCGGTCGCGCCATGGGCCACCGCATCGGCGCCGACTTCCTTCGCGATCTCGATCAGCCGCTTGGAAATGAGCGGCCGCGCGATCGACGTGCC
>PAOI01000024.1 GCA_002707985.1 Sphingomonas sp.
CCACACGCGCTATGACCGCTGTGCCCACACCTTCATGTCCGCCATCTGCATCGCTGCAACCGTCATCTTCTGGCTCAATCAATGAGTCCTGAGCCTAGTTGCCCTCCGCCACTTGCGCAGGCAGAAGGGCGGCCATGTTCCTCAATTTTCTCGACGAGCTGCGCGCCGCCGGCATTCCCGCCAGCATGAAGGAGCATCTGATCCTGCTCGAAGCGCTCGATCGCGACGTGATCGAACAGACGCCCGAGGCATTCTATTATCTCGCCCGAGCGACCTTTGTGAAAGACGAAGGGCTGCTCGACCGGTTCGATCAGGTATTTTCCAAGGTCTTCAAGGGCATCGCCACCAATTATGGCGTCAACCCTGCCGAAGTACCCGAGGAATGGCTGCGTGCCGTCGCCGAGAAATATCTGACGCCCGAGGAAATGGAGGCGATCAAATCGCTGGGCGACTGGGACGAGATCATGGAGACGCTGAAAAAGCGGCTCGAGGAGCAGAAGGAACGACATCAGGGCGGCAGCAAATGGATCGGCACCGGCGGCACCTCGCCCTATGGCCATTCGGGCTATAATCCCGAAGGGGTGCGGATCGGCGGCGAAAGCAAGCACAAGCGCGCGATCAAGGTGTGGGAAAAGCGCGAGTTCAAAAATCTGGACAGCACGCGCGAACTGGGCACCCGCAATATCAAGGTCGCGCTGCGCCGCCTGCGCCGCTTCGCCCGCGAAGGGGCAGCGGACGAGCTCGACCTCGATGCCACGATCGAAGGCACGGCGCGGCAGGGCTGGCTCGATATCCATATGCGCCCGGAACGGCACAATGCGGTCAAGCTGCTGCTGTTCCTCGACGTCGGCGGATCGATGGATCCGTTCGTCCGGCTTTGCGAGGAGCTGTTTTCCGCCGCCACCGCCGAATTCAAGAACATGGAGTTCTTCTATTTCCACAATTGCCTGTACGAAGGCGTGTGGAAGGACAATCGCCGCCGCTTTTCGGAGCGGACGCCGACCTGGGACGTGCTCCACAAGTTCGGCCATGATTATAAGGTGATCTTCGTCGGCGACGCGTCGATGAGCCCCTATGAGATCAGCCATCCAGGCGGGTCGGTCGAACATTTCAACGAGGAATCTGGCGCCGTCTGGCTCGACCGGGTGACCAACACCTATCCCGCGACCGTGTGGCTCAATCCCCTGCCCGAAGCGCAATGGAATTACTCGCAATCGACTCGGATCATCCGCGATCTGATGCAGGACCGCATGTATGAACTGACGCTCGACGGTCTGGACGATGCGATGCGCGAGCTCACGCGCAAACGCTGACCGTCAATTCAGCACCTGCCTCTCTCTCCGCAAGCCAGTCGCGAGCGATGCTCCGCGCCCGTACAACGCTGCCAATTCCGCCGCCCGCACGACAGGTTCGAAGATCGGGTTTGTCAAACTTGACAGTATAATCAGTTCCCTGTCTCCTCGATCAAGGAATCGGTCCGTCGAGAATGACCGATCCACGTTAGGAGGAAGAGGATGAAACGCCTTATCGGTATTTGCGCGGCGTCGCTGTTGACGACCGTGTGCGCTCCCGCGCTCGCACAATCCAGCGCGGACCATGAAGCCACCAGCGTCGATCGCATCATCGTGTTCGGCGACAGCCTGTCGGACGGCGGATACTACGCCGCCGGCGGTACGCTCCCGCCCGGTGCCGGCAGCTTCACCACCAACCCCGACCCGGTGTCGCCCGAAGTGTTTGCGGCGATGCTCGGCCTTGACCTGCAGACTGCCTATGGCCTGGGCGGCACCAACTATGCCGTGGGCGGTGCGCGCGTAACGGCAGCGAACGCGCTGTCGATCCCGATCGCGACTCAGATCGACAATTTCCTTGCCGCCGGTGGCAGCTTCTCCGCCAGTGACCTGGTCTATATTCAGGGCGGCGGAAATGATTTCTTCTATTTCGGCGCGCTGGGCGGGACCGATCCGACGATCCTGTCGACTGCGGCCGGCGAACTCGCCACTCAGGTCCGACGGGTTCAGGATGCCGGGGCCGGACGCATCGTCACCATGTCGGTCCAGACCGGCGGCCAGGCGGGCCTTCAGTTCTATAACCAGAATTACGCGGCGGCGCTGGCGGCGGCAAACGTCAACGCGCTCTATTTCGATACTGACATGCTCTATAACGAAGTCATCGCCAATCCCGGCGCCTTCGGCATTACCGATATCGCCAATCCGGCCTGCACCGTGTCGTCGCTTGTTTGCACGCGCGACACGCTGGTTTCCCCCGATGCGGCGGAAACCCATGCGCTGGCCGATACGGTCCATCCGACGGGCAAGATGCAGCGCGTTCAGGGTCAGGCAATCGCCAGCCTGGTGATGGCGCCCGATCAGATCGCCGGATTGGGCTATGCCACACAGGCCAGCTATCGCGCACATCGTCGGCTCGCCGAAAACGCCGCGATGACAGGTGCTGGCGAAGGCGCACGACTCTTCGCCAATGGCGGCTATCATTATTATGACAATGACGGCACGACTCAGCGGATCGGCCTTACCGAACGCGGCTTCATCGGCGATCTCGGCATCGCGTTCGGGTTCGGCCCGGATTCGGGGGCAGCGCTTGCCGTCGGCTATAGCCAGGGCGATGGCGATTTCGATCTCGGCGCGGGCAGCTATGACAGCGAAGCCTGGTCGATCACCGGCATGGCGCATGCAAATATCGGCTTTGCCGGGGTCAGCGTTTCGGGCGTCTATGGCACCGGCAGCCTGAACGACATCACGCGCATGGTGCATATCGGCCCGGTTACCCGCACCCATGTCGGCGACACCGATACCGATTATCTTGCGATCGGCGCCACGCTCGACGCCACGCTGACGCATGGCGGCGGCATGGCATTCGGCCCCGAAATCGGTCTCGAGTGGGAACGGGTGACGGTCGACGGCTATACCGAAGCATCGCCGCAATCGACCAGCGCCAGTTTCGGCAAACAGCAGATCGAAAGCCTGACCGGACGGGTCGGCCTGGCGCTACGCTCGGAGGGCGATGGCCCGGTGGCGGTGAACATCCGTGCGGCATATGAACATGATTTCGATGACGATCCGCGCAGCTTCACAATGACGCCATCGGGCGCACCGATCTCCTGGACCGTGCCGGTCCACACTGCCGACAGCGACTATATGAGCTATGGCTTCACGGTCGCCGGGAAACTCGGACCCAATCTGTCGCTTCAGGGGGGAGCCAGCGGCGAATTGTTCCGGGGCGATGAAACGGCGATCACCGCGCATGCCGGGATCAGCCTGAAATTCTGAACCGCGGGGCGATGCGGGGCGCCTGCGCTTCGCATCGCTCACCGGCACGCGTTCGATCAGGAAAACAGCGTCAGAGCCGCTCGATCGCGCGGCCGATCTTTCTCAGGATCGCGGCATCGCGCGGCAGGCCCTCTGCCGCTTCCCCGGCGAGCGCCATCAGCCGCACCGCGCCAAAGCTCGCCGCAAGCCCCTTGAGCCGCAACGCTGCTGCAATCCAGGAATCGCCGCTTTCCGCGGTGCGCAACGTCGCGAAGCTGCGCTTCGCGCCGTCCAGAAACGCCTCGCGCAGTTCGGCGATCAGCGCAGGCTCATCACCCACCGCGGCCGCCAACGTCGCATCGATTGCACCAGGATCATATGCCATCGGCCCGGGTCTACGCCGCGCTTGCTTAAGGCTTTGTTTCGACGCTGTTGGTTCCGCGACGAATCGTGGTAAATGTGAGACATGGCACGCGCGAAACAGGCGAAGCACCTGCCCGATATGCAGGTTGAAGGCAGCGAAGAGCTGTTGCTGTCCGATGCAGCCGGGGATCATCCCTCGGCGGACGATACGGATATTGCCACCGAAACCGGTGACAGCGCGGAAGCTGAAATCGTGGAATATCAGGAGGAAAGCGACGCCGATCCTGCTCCGCTGCGCCGCAGCTGGCTTCTTCCCGCGCTTGCTATACTTGCCGTGCTCGGCTGGTTCGGCGGCGCGCTATGGGCGTCGCGCGAAACGCTGCAGACGGGCATGGCGCCGCTTGCCCTCATTCAGTTCATCGCCGCGCTTTGCGTCCCGCCGGCGCTGATCGGCATCTTCTATCTGCTGACCCTGCGGTCGAGCACCGCCGAAGCCCGCCGATGGGGCGCGACTGCGCGATCGATGCGCGCGGAAGCCGCAGCGCTCGAACGCATGGTCGCCACGCTCTCGCGCAAGATCGAGGACAATCGTCGGGCGCTGGCCGAACAGACCAATTTGCTGATGGACATGGGCGACAGCGCCACCGCGCGTCTGCGCGCCACGGCCGATCGCATCGGCGAACATGCCCAGGCGATCGACACGAGTTCGACGAGTTTGGGCGAGGCAGTGGCCGGTGCCGAAGCGAAGGTGACCACGGTCCTCACTGCCCTGCCCCAGGCGCAGGAGGAAATGCGCGATCTGACCGGTCGGATCGAGGAAGCAGGGCTGACTGCGAGCCAGCGCGCCGCCGCGCTCGACGTCCAGCTTGCCGCGCTCAGCGACCGCGGCCGCGAAGCCGATAGGATTGCCGGGGGCGCCGCCGAACGGCTGGCATCGCATCTGGCCCATATGGAGGCGACGAGCGAGAAGGCAGGCGAACGGCTCGAATCGGTTACCGGCGAAATGTCGTCCGCCGTCGATGCCGTGCTCGATCGCGCGGCGCAGGCCGTGGACGAAGCGCGAAAGGGCATCGCCGCGCAGGGCGAAGCGATCCTTGCGATGCTCAACGCCAATCAGGCCGCACTCGACAAGGCCGGGCGCGATAGTGTGGAAGCGCTCGGAGAACGGATTGCGACGATCGAGGATGCCGTCGAACGTATCTCGCTGCGGCTCGGCGAGGAACAGGGGCGCGGCGACGCGATCTTCGCATCGCTTTCCGGCCATGTGTCGACGATCGACAGCGAAATCGCGGCGATGCACGCCGGCGGCATGGAGCGCGCGCAGGCGCTTGCCGCTTCGATCAGCGCATTGAGCGGCTCGGTCGGCGCGATGACCGAAGCGATGCATGCGGGCGACGCGACGGCGCGCGGTGTCATCAGCACTGCCGAAGATCTGCTCACTGCGCTCGACGCTTCGGCGCGCGAAATGGACGAAACGCTGCCCGCTGCGCTCGATCGGCTCGACGCGCGGATCGTGGCAAGCCGAAAGGCGGTTTCCGAAAGCAAGCCCGAGCTGCTCGCGCTCGTCACTGCTGCCGAAAGCACGCATGACGCCATCGAAGCGATCGCCGATGTCGTTTCGCAACAGCGCGACACGCTCCAACGCACGTCGCAGGAACTGCTCGAAACGCTCGACGACGGTCGGACCAAGGCCGAATCGCTCGAAACTATCGTCGATCAGGCGATCGGCACGACACAGCGTTTTGCCGAGGATGCCGCCCCGCAGCTGGTCGATGCGCTGATCCGGGTGCGCGAACCCGCCGCTGCCGCCGCCGACAAGGCGCGCGAGGCGCTGCACGGGATCGTACCCGAAGCCACCCGCGCGCTGGAAAACGCCGGAACCGATGCATTGCGCCGCGCGATGGATGCGTCGGTGCGCCGCCAGCTGGGCGAGCTTGCCGAAACCACCGAAGCGGCGGTCACTGCCGCCACCCGCGCATCCGAGCGGCTGACGCAGCAGATGCTGTCGCTCGCCGAAACTACGGCGTCTGTCGAACACAGGATCGACGAAGCCCGCGCCGAGCGCGAAAAGGCCGATAGCGACGGCTTTGCCCGCCGCGTCTCACTGCTGATCGAAGCGATGAACTCGGCGTCGATCGACATCACCAACTGCTTCTCGCAGGACGTGTCGGACAGCGCCTGGACCGCCTATCTGAAGGGCGATCGCGGCGTGTTCACGCGCCGCGCGGTGCGGCTGCTCGACACCACCGAAAGCAAGGCGATCGCCGATCTCTATGGCGAGGACGAGGATTTCCGCGACAACGTCAATCGCTACATCCACGATTTCGAAGCGATGCTCCGTCAGATTCTCTCGCTGCGCGAAGGTTCGCCGCTCGGCGTCACGCTGCTGTCGAGCGATATGGGCAAGCTCTATGTCGCGCTGGCGCAGGCAATCGAACGGCTGCGCGCCTGATCCGACTTACCACTGCGTCCAGTCGAGCATTTCGGGCGTCACCCACCCGTAGATGTAATTGAGCCCGAACAGCGCGAACACGATCGTCGCCAGGATCGTGCCGCGCAGCAGGGTTTTCGGCAGGCTGAATTTGTGCGGCGCGCTTTCGGCATGGCCCGGCTGCACCGGCTCTCCCATCTCGGCGCTGGTCTTCATGCCAAAGGGCAGCACGAGAAAGACCGAGAACACCCAGAAGAGGAAATAGATGGCCAGCATTGACGGCAGGCCCATGGCTCAACCCTCCACAATCAGTACGTCGACAACCGGCTTCTTGCCCGTCCAGCGCGTCGCGGTCCGCCGCACGGCAAGCCGCAGCTTCTCGCGCAGATCCTCGATATCGCCTCCGCGCTTGCGATCGCGCAACACTTCGATGGCGGCGGCAGCAGCGTCCTGAAGGAAGGATTCGCGTTCTTCCTCTACCGGGACGCCCTGAAGCCGGATCTGCGGCACGCCCAGCATCGCGCCATTCGACGTCAGCGCGACCGCGACCGAGATCTGACCGTTGAGCGCCAGCTTGCGCCGTTCGTTGATCGTACCGCCATCGGCGGGCAGGATCACGTCACCATCGAGCACCAACCGCCCGACCGGAACATGATCGATCACTTCGGGGGTGCCGGGCGCAAGCCGCACCAGCTCGCCATTCACCTGGAAAATAGCGCCGGAAATGCCCTGATCGACGCCGAACCGCGCCTGTTCGATCATATGGCGCACCTCGCCATGCACCGGCAGCAGATATTTGGGCCGGATCCAGCCATACATTTCCGCCAGCTCGGGACGGCCCGGATGCCCC
Organism: Sphingomonas sp.; assembly: GCA_002707985.1. Taxonomy (GTDB): domain Bacteria; phylum Pseudomonadota; class Alphaproteobacteria; order Sphingomonadales; family Sphingomonadaceae; genus Sphingomonas. The sequence goes on from PAOI01000024.1 coordinate 6,908, forward strand.
GAAACATGGACGAACGCCTGCCGGTCGGTGATCAGCCGCACGCCGCGATGCGCCAGCACATTCATGATCCGCCCGATGGCGAGTTCGTTGCCGGGAATCTGCTTCGACGAGAAGACGACGAGATCATTCTTGTCGAGCTTGATCGGATGGGTGCCGTCGGCAATGCGCGACAATGCCGCGCGCGGCTCCCCCTGCCCGCCGGTCGCAACGATCATCACCCGGCCGGGCGGCAACGTCATCGCGGTTTCGAAATCGATCGTATCGGGAAAATCGCGCAGATAACCGGTCGCCTTGGCCACGCGCAGGATGCGGTCGAGCGAACGCCCTGCGACGCACAGTTCCCGCCCCGTATCGCGCGCCACTTCGCCCAGCGTCTGCAATCGCGCGGCATTGGAGGCAAAGGTCGTGACGAGCACCCGGCCTTTTTCCCCCGCAATCACCTGGTCCAGCCCCTTGCGAACCGCGGCTTCCGAACCCGATGCCTGTTCGTTGAAGACATTGGTGCTGTCGCACACCAGTGCCAGCACGCCCTCGTCCCCGATCGCCTTCAGCTCTTCCGCCGTCGACGGGGAACCCAGCAGCGGCTCTTCGTCCAGCTTCCAGTCGCCGGTGCGAAAAATCCGCCCATAGGGCGTATCGATCAGCACCGCATTGCCTTCGGGAATCGAATGGGCGAGCGGGACATAGCGGAAGCCGAACGGGCCGACCCGGAAACTCCCTTCGTTTTCGATGATGTTGAGTTCGACGCGGTCGGAAATCCCTTCCTCGTCGAGCTTGCCCTGGATCAGGCCCGCAGTGAACGGCGTCGCATAAAGCGGCACGCCCAGATCGAGCGCGAGATAGGGCAGCGCTCCGATATGATCCTCATGCCCATGGGTCAGCACGATACCGACCAGATCGTCGAGCCGTTCCTCGATAAATTGCAGATCGGGCAGGATCACATCGATGCCCGGATAGCCGGCATCCCCGAAGGTGATGCCGCAATCGACCATCACCCATTTGCCCTGCGTGCCATAGAGATTGACGTTCATGCCGATCTCGCCCGAACCGCCGAGCGCGACGAAGAGAAGTTCCTTACCGGGGGTCACTGATTTCCTATCGCTGGATCAAACGCCGGATAGAGGACAACCGGCGAAAAAGAGCGTGTTGGGTGCACCTTTCTCGGCGCGCGCGCAACCCGCCTGCGTCTGCGGCGCTCAATGCCGGGCGCGTTGCGACCGCTCCCACAGGATGCCGAGCCCCTGGATCGTCAGGTCCGCCTCCACCACGTCGAACACATCGGTATGCTGTTCGAACAGGACGGCGAGCCCGCCGGTCGCCACCACGCGCGCGGGACGGCCGATCTCTTCGCGGATGCGGGCGACCAGCCCCTCGATCATCGCGATATAGCCCCAATAAATGCCGATATTCATCTGATCGACGGTATTGCGGCCGATGACGCTGCTGCTTTCCGGCGCGGTGATGGCGATGCGCGGCAGCTTCGCCGCTGCATTCACCAGCGCATCGAGCGACAGGTTGATGCCCGGCGCGATGATCCCGCCCTTATAGGCGCCACGATAATCGATCACGTCGAACGTCGTCGCGGTGCCGAAATCGATCAGGATCACATCGCCCGGATGCGCCTGATGCGCGGCGATCATGCTGACCGCGCGATCGGCGCCCAGGCTCTGCGGCTCCTCGACATCCAGCGCAAAGCCCCATTGCGCATCGCCCTGCCCCGCGATCACGGCACCGACGCCGAAATATTTGCTGCTCAGCACTTCCAGATTGTGAAGCGCGCGCGGCACGACGGTCGACACGATCACTGCGCTGACCGCTGACCGGTCATAGCCTTCGAGCTGAAGCAACTGGTTCAGCCACACGGCATATTCGTCCGCCGTACGGCGCGGATCGGTCGCGATGCGCCAGCGGGTACGGATCTCGCCGTCCTCGATCAGCGCGAAAACGATATTGGTGTTGCCGGCGTCGATGGCGAGCAGCATGAATAGGGCCCTTCAGATCAGGAACACGTCGCCCGCGTGAATGACATGGCGGGTGCCATCGGCCAAGCGCAGGATGAGCGCACCGTCGCCATTCAGTCCGGCATAAAGCCCGTCAATGACGACTCCGTCGCCCAGCCGCGCCTGCAATGCCGTCCCTTCCGGATGCGCGCGCGCGGTCCAGCGGTCGCGGATCGCGCCGATCCCCTCGCCCCGCCACCGCTCCAGCCAGCGGGAAAAGGTTTCGGCCAGCGTTTCGAGGAATTGTCCGGGCTCCGGCGCGGCGCCCTGCGCGGCCATGCTCGTCGCCGAACGTTCGATATCGGTCGGATGATGCGCGATATTGACGCCGATGCCGATGACCACGGCATTATCGACGCGCTCGAGCAATATGCCCGACAGTTTCGCGCCCGCAATCAGCAGGTCATTGGGCCATTTCAGCAGGATCGGCGCATCGGGAAGCCATATCCGCACCGCTTCCTCCAGCGCCACCGCCGCAACCAGCGCCAGCGTCGCCGCTGGCGGATCGGAGGGGCGCAGGCGGACGATCGTGCTGGCGTAAAGATTGCCCTCGGGCGACACCCACGCCCTGCCTTGGCGACCGCGCCCGCCGGTCTGGCGCTCGGCGCGCAGCCACAGCCCTTCCTCGGCGCCGCTCCGGGCAAGCGCGATCAGATCGGCATTGGTGGACCCCGTCTCTGTGACGGTGCGGATCATCGCGTGTCAGAACAGCGAAGCGGCAGCCGTGCTCGTCCAGTTGCCCAGCGGCACCAGCAGGAACCAGCCAACCGGCGAAATCACCAGCGCGGCGATCGTCAGCAATACGGCCTCGACCGGGCCGGTCTTGCTGGTGAATGCCGGCGCGGCATCATCGAAGTACATCGTCTTGATGACCTTCAGATAATAATAGGCCCCGATCACCGATCCGACGATCCCCGCCACCGCCAGCGCGAACAGCCCCGCATCGACGGCGGCGATGAACACTTCCAGCTTGGCGAAGAAGCCGAGCAGCGGCGGAATGCCGGCAAGGCTGAACATGAAGATCGCGAGCGCCGCAGCCAGCCCCGGTCGCGTACGCGACATGCCGGAAAGGCTGGCGATCGTTTCGATCGGCTGGCCATCCGGTCCGCGCATCTGAAGAACGACCAGGAAGCTGCCGATCGTCATGACGATATAGACCGCCATATAGAAGAGCACGCTCGCCACGCCGGCCTGCGTCCCGGCGGCAAGGCCGATCAGCGCAAAGCCGACATTGTTGATCGAGGAATAGGCAAGCAGCCGCTTGATATTGCTCTGGCCGATCGCGGCGACCGCGCCGAAGATGATCGAGGCGAGCGACGCGAAGACGACGATCTGGCGCCAGTCCGAGAGCGCCGGTCCCATCGCATCGATGGCCACGCGAACGGTGAGCGCCATCGCCGCCATCTTGGGCGCCGAAGCGAAGAAGGCAGTAACCGGCGTCGGCGCGCCTTCATACACGTCGGGCGTCCACATGTGGAACGGCACGGCTGAAATCTTGAACGCCAGCCCGGCGAATACGAACACCAGTCCGAACAACAGGCCATAGCCGCTCGCGCTGTGCAGATCGGTGGCGGCATAGGCGTCGGCGATCCCACCGAACATCGTCGTGCCGCTAAACCCATACACCAGCGAAATACCATAGAGCAGGATGCCCGATGCGAGCGCGCCGAGCACGAAATATTTGAGGCCCGCTTCCGCCGAACGCGTATCCTGCCGCATGAAGCTGGCAAGGACATAGGAGGCGAGGCTCATCAGCTCGAGGCCGACATAAAGGGTGATCAGATCACCCGCCGAAACCATCATTCCCATGCCCGCCGCCGAAAGCAGGATCAGCACGGGATATTCGGGACGCAGATCGTCGCCCGACGTCTGTTCGAAGAATTTGGGCGCGATCAGGATCGCCACCGCCGCCGCGCCGAAGATCAGCGCCTTGGAAAAGGCAGCGAAGGCATCGGCATGATAGAGGCCGTCAAACGCGGTTCCCCCGGCAGANGCCGGACCGAACAANGCGATCCCCGCGCCGATCAGCGCNAGNACGGCAACGAAGCTGACNGCGCGCGTNGCGGCCTGACCGCCCCAGGCGGCGATCAGCATCAGCAGNATCGCCGANACTGCAAGCACCAGTTCGGGCAGCACCATGACCATTTGGGTGGCGTAGCTCATCAGTGCGCCTCCCCGTGCGCGACATCTTCATGGGCGGGCGCTGCAGCGGGATTGCCCGGCGTCAGCAGCGAATCTCCGGCGGGTTTCGCACGGTCGAGCCGTTCGAGCAGAATGACGGTGTCCTGACGCATCGGTGCAAGGAAGCTTTCGGGATAGACGCCCATCCACAGCACCACCGCCGCGATCGGCGCCAGCAGCCAGAATTCGCGCAGCGACAGATCGGGCATCGCCGCCGCATCGGCGTTCTTCTGATCGCCGAACACGACGCGGCGATAGAGCCACAGCATATAGGCGGCACCCAGAATGATGCCGGTCGTGCACAAGAGCGTGATCAGCGTCGACACCTGATAGGCACCCATCAGCGCCAGCAATTCGCCGACGAAGTTGCTCGTGCCCGGCAGACCGACCGAAGCCATGGTGAACAGCAGGAACAGCACGGCATAGCGCGGCATGTTGACTGCCAGACCGCCATAGCGGTCGATATCACGCGTATGCAGGCGATCGTAGATCACGCCGACGCAGAGGAACAGCGCGCCCGACACCAGGCCGTGGCCCAGCATCACCATCATCGCGCCTTCGATACCCTGCTGGTTGAACGCGAACAGGCCGACCGTGACGATCGCCATATGGGCGACCGACGAATAGGCGATCAGCTTCTTCATGTCGCTCTGCACCAGCGCGACGAGGCTGGTATAGATCACCGCGACTGCCGACAGCGCGAAGATCAGCCAGACGAGCTGCGCCGACGCTTCGGGGAACATCGGCAGCGAGAAGCGCAGGAAACCATATCCGCCAAGCTTCAGCAGCACGCCCGCCAGGATCACCGAACCTGCGGTCGGCGCCTGCACGTGCGCATCGGGAAGCCAGGTGTGGACCGGCCACATCGGCATCTTGACCGCGAACGACGCAAAGAAGGCGAGCCACAGCCATGTCTGGACATGCGCGGGGAAATCGCTCTGCATCAATTCGGGGATCGACGTCGTGCCGGTCGTCATCACCATATAGATCATGGCGATCAGCATCAGCACCGAGCCGAGCAGCGTGTAGAGGAAGAATTTATACGAGGCATAGATGCGGTTCGCACCACCCCATACGCCGATGATCAGATACATCGGGATGAGGCCGGCCTCGAAGAAGATGTAGAACAGGAACAGGTCCTGCGCCGCGAAGGTGCCGATCATCAGCACTTCGGTGAACAGGAACAGCGCCATATATTCCGGAACGCGGGTGGTGATCGCCTTCCAGCTCGCGCCGATACAGATCGGCATCAGGAATACCGAGAGCAGGATTAGCAGCAGCGCGAACCCGTCGATGCCGAGCGCCCATGCGAAGCGACCGAAGATCGGCACATGCTCGACAAACTGCCACTGCGCGCCGCCGATATCGAAATTGGCCCAGAGAATAGCGCCGAGCACCAGATCGACCAGCGTCGTGCCCAGCGCGATCCACCGCGCCGTCACTGCATTGGTGAACAGGCACGCCACCGCCGCAGCAGCGGGGATCAGCAGCATCACCGAAAGGATGGGAAAATGTTCCATATGCCCGGGCCCCTTACCGTGTGATGACCCAGGTGATCGCAGCGGTAAGCCCGATCAGCATGACGAAGGCATAAGTGTAGACATATCCCGATTGCAGTCTGCTCGCGATGCCGCTGCCGCGCTGGATCGTCCAGGCCAGCCCGTTGGGGCCGAGCCGGTCGATCGTTCCCTCGTCGCCACCCTTCCAGAGAATGCGACCGATCCACAGCGCGGGCTTCACGAACACGACATTGTAGAGTTCGTCGAAATACCATTTCCGCAGCAGGAAGGTGTGCAGGACGGCGAATGTCTCTGCCGCCTTTGCCGGGAAAGCGGGGTTGCGGATATAGGCAAGCCACCCGATCAGCAGGCCGGTCAGCATCGCCACCGTCGCCGACAGCTTCACCCACACCGGCACTTCATGCATCGCATGCGCCAGATGTTCGTCGAAGAACAGGCTGCCGTTCCAGAAATTGCCCTCGGCCTCGATGAAATAGCCGTGGAAGACGAAGCCCGCGAATACCGCGCCGATCGTCAGGACGAGCAGCGGGATCAGCATGACCGCCGGGCTCTCATGCGGATGATATCCGCCCGTGCCGTCGGTAACCTCATGATGCGTCGCGCCATGGGGATCGGGCTCATGCCCCGCATCCTCTTCGGCGGGATGGTCGTGATGGCCATGCGCGTCATGGACGGCGTGCTGGATATGCTCGCTGCCCGCCCAGCGCGGCGTGCCGTGGAAGGTCAGGAACACCAGACGCCAGCTGTAGAAGCTGGTCAGCAGCGCGACGAACACGCCAACCCAGAAAGCCGGAGTTGCGCCCGCGGCATAGGCCGCTTCGATGATCGCGTCCTTCGAATGGAAACCGGCGAAACCGAAATTGGTGAAGCCGAACAGGCTGCCCGGAATACCGACGCCCGTGATCGCCAGCGTGCCGGCCATCATCGTCCAGTAGGTCACCGGGATCTTTTTCCGCAGGCCGCCATAATAGCGCATGTCCTGCTCGTGATGCATCGCATGGATCACCGAACCGGCACCCAGGAACAGCAGCGCCTTGAAAAAGGCGTGGGTGAACAGGTGGAACATCGCCGCGCCATACATGCCGACGCCCGCGGCGAAGAACATATAGCCGAGCTGCGAACAGGTCGAATAGGCGATGACGCGCTTGATGTCGGTCTGGACGACGCCCACGGTGGCGGCGAAGAAACAGGTCGCGGCGCCGATTACGGTGATGAAGGTCATCGCCGCATGGCTGGTTTCGAACATCGGTGACAGGCGGCACACCATGAACACGCCCGCGGTAACCATCGTCGCGGCGTGGATCAGCGCCGACACCGGGGTCGGGCCTTCCATCGCGTCGGGCAACCAGGTGTGCAGGCCAAGCTGCGCCGATTTGCCCATCGCGCCGATGAACAGCAGGATGCAGAGCAACGTCATCGTATCGACGCGCATGCCCAGGAAGCCGATCGTCGATCCGGCCATGCCGGGCGCGGCCTCCAGGATCGCCGGGATCGAAATCGTCCCGAACACCAGGAAGGTGCCGAAAATCCCCATCATGAAGCCGAGATCGCCGACGCGGTTGACCACGAACGCCTTGATCGCCGCCGCATTCGCGCTCGGCTTCTTGAACCAGAAACCGATCAGCAGATACGAAGCGAGGCCCACCCCTTCCCAGCCGAAGAACATCTGAAGCAGATTGTCGGCGGTGACGAGCATCAGCATCGCGAAGGTGAAGAGCGAGAGATAGGCGAAGAAGCGCGGCTGATCCGGGTCCTCGCTCATATAGCCCCAGCTATAGAGGTGGACGAGCGCCGACACGCTGGTGATCACCACCAGCATCACCGCGGTCAGCGCATCGACCCGCAGGCCCCAGCTGACGTCCAGGTCACCCGATTCAATCCAGGTAAAGACCGGCGCGACGCTTTCGCTGCCGCCGCCCGTCAGGAACGGGATGAAGATCGACCAGCTGAGCGCGCAGGCGATGAACAGCGCGCCCGTCGTCACCAGCTTCGGGAAAACGATGCCGAATGCGCGGTTGCTGAGGCCCGCGACGATGAACGCCAGCAGCGGCAGCAGAATGATGAAATGGATGGCTTGCACCGGACGTTTACCCCTTCATCCGGTTGACGTCGTCGACCGCGATGGATCCACGGCTGCGGAAATAGATGACGAGAATGGCGAGGCCGATCGCCGCTTCGCCGGCGGCGACGGTCAGCACGAACATCGCGAACACCTGCCCCACCATGTCGCCGAGCGCGGCGGAAAAGGCGACGAGATTGATATTCACCGCCAGCAGGATCAGCTCGATCGCCATCAGGATGACGATCAGATTCTTCCGGTTGAGGAAGATGCCGAGCACGCCGAGCGTGAACAGGATCGCCGCAACGACCAGATAGTGCGTGACGCCGATCACAGCTCCACTCCCTTGCCGACGGGCGCGTCGACCATCCGCACTGCGTCCTTCGACCGGCGGCTGATCTGACGATTGATGTTCTGCGGCTTCACCCCGGCACGATGGCGATAGGTGAGCACGATCGCGCCGATCATCGCGACCAGCAGGATCAGGCCCGCCGCTTCGAATGCAAAGAGATAGCGCGAATAGAGCAGCCGCCCGACCGCTTCGATATTCGGAATGCTCTCGTCGGTCGCGGCGATGCGGCGGCCCAGCTCGATGCCCCCGACCTTCCACGCGCTGACCGCGATCACGATTTCGGCCACCAGCGCCACGGCGAGCGCAAGGCCCACTGCCGCATATCGCGCCAGCCCGGCCCGCAATTCGGCGAAATCGATGTTCAGCATCATGACGACGAACAGGAACAGCACCGCGACCGCGCCGACATAGACGATGACGAGCAGCATCGCGATGAACTCGGCCCCGGCGATCAGCATCAGCCCGGCGGCGTTGAAGAACGCCAGGATGAGCCACAGCACCGAATGGACCGGGTTGCGGGAGAAAATCACCATCACCGCGGACGCGATGACGACGAATGCGAACAGGTAAAAGGCGATTGCCTGGATCACAGTGAAACCTTGCCCCCAAGGCGCCGTGCGCCCTGAGCTTGTCGAAGGGCGGGCTTCGACAGGCTCAGCCCGAACGGGTTAGAATCGATTGGCATGCCGCTTAACGATACGGTGCGTCGGCGGCAAGGTTCGCCGCGATGGCGCTTTCCCACCGGTCGCCGTTCGCGAGCAGTTTTTCCTTGTGGTACACCAGCTCCTCGCGGGTTTCCGTGGCGAATTCGAAATTCGGCCCCTCGACGATCGCGTCCACCGGGCACGCTTCCTGGCACAGCCCGCAATAGATGCACTTCACCATATCGATGTCGTAGCGAGTCGTGCGGCGGCTACCGTCCTCGCGCGGTTCGGCCTCGATCGTGATCGCCAGCGCCGGGCAGATCGCCTCGCACAGCTTGCACGCGATGCATCGCTCTTCGCCGTTCGGATAGCGACGCAGCGCATGCTCGCCCCGGAACCGCGGCGAAATCGGGTTCTTCTCGTACGGATAGTTGATCGTCGCCTTGGGCTTGAAGAAGTAGCTCAAGGTCAGCGCATGCGCCTTGAGGAACTCCCACAGCGTGAAGGAACGGATGGTTTGGGCGAAGCTCATTGCGTATCCATCGGATGAGAAAGGTAGTCGATCAATTCGGCATCGGCGCTGACAAGGGTGCAACGACCCATGTGAGTCTCCGAACCGTGCAGCTCCCCCAGACCGCTGAGGAAGTCCCCGGGCTCGTCGCTGGGCATAAGCGTCAGCAGATAGCGGGACGAACCCTGTATGAAGAAAGCAAAGCTGTCGTTGCGCGCCAGATACTGAATGACATGGGCATCCCCGATGAAATCGGGGCCGCCGAGGACGGTGGTCGCTTCGGGCGCATGTTCTCCGAACTGATCGTCGTCATAAACGATGCTGATGCGGAATGCCTGTGCCTTACGCTGTTCTGCGGTTTCGGCCGTTTCAGGCCACATTACACAGGTATAGCCAGCACGCAGGCCCGAATCCTGAGCGGAAGCAACGCCCGGCGCCAGCGCAGCAAGCGCAACAAACCCCAGCAACGCGTGAAGCCGCATCTTAGACTCCCACCCGCATCAGCATCAGATAGCCCGACACCAGGAACACGAAGAACAGCGACAGCGGCAGGAAAATCTTCCAGCCCAGCCGCATCAGCTGGTCATAGCGATAGCGCGGGACGGTCGCCTTCACCCAGCTGAAGCAGAAGAAGAAGAACAGGATCTTGGCGAACAACCAGAGGATGCCCGGCACATAATAGAGCGGCGCCCAGTCGATCGGGGGCAGATAGCCGCCCCAGAACAGCGTCGCATTCAGCGTGCACATCAGCAGCACATTGGCATATTCGCCGAGCCAGTAGAGCGCGAAGGCCATCGACGAATATTCGGTCTGATAGCCCGCAACCAGCTCCGATTCCGCCTCGGTAAGGTCGAACGGCGCGCGTTGCGTTTCGGCGAGGCTGGAGATGAAGAACACCACCGCCATCGGGAACAGCAAGGGGTTCAGGCCATAGGCGTTGATGAAGCCGAGGATGTGGCCCTTCTGGCCCTCGACAATGCCGCCGAGGTTGAACGTCCCGGCCCACAGCACCATCGCGATCAGCACGAAGCCGATCGAAACTTCATAGCTGACCATCTGCGCCGCAGCGCGGATCGCCGAATAGAAGGGATATTTGGAGTTGGACGCCCAGCCGGCAAGGATGATCCCGTACACGCCGAGCGACGACGCCGCGAGCACGTAAAGCAGCCCGACATTGATATTCGCCAGCGCCCATCCCGCCTGGAACGGCACCACCGCCCAAACGATCAGCGCGACGGTGAAGGTGATGATCGGCGCGAGCAGGAACAGCCCCTTGTTCGCCGCCGACGGAATGATCGTTTCCTGAAGAAAAACCTTGAGGCCGTCGGCGAACGACTGGAGCAGACCGAACGGACCGACGACATTCGGCCCCTTGCGCAGCGCCATCGCCGCCCAGATCTTGCGATCCGCATAAATGATCATCGCCACCGCCAGCATCAGCGGCAGCGCGATCAGCAATATGTCGATGATCGTCGCAATGAACCACGCCCAGCCGAACGGCAGGCCAAGATAGGTGAACCAGCTGGTCACAGGGCGCTCCCCTTAACCCGTTCGTGTCGAGCGAAGTCGAGACACATTTGCACATCGTTTGCGGCACGTCCCTCGACTGCGCTCGGGACCAACGGCCTATTTGAAAGAACCGTCATTCCGCTGCCTCCGCAAAGGCTTCACCATGGATCAGTTCGGCCGAGCAGCGTTGCATCGTCGGGCTGGCGCGGCAGATCGCGTTGGTGAGGTAAAAGTCCCGGATCGGATAGGCAATCTCGCCTTCCGCCTTGGTCTCGAGGCCCGGCGGCGCCCATTCGAAGCTCGCCAGACCTTCCTGCGCCAGCGCGGGCGCATCGGCGAACATCTGCGCGCGCAATTCGCCATAGGTGTCGAACGGCAGCGTCTTGCCCAAAGCTTCGGACAGCGCGCGCAGGATCGTCCAGTCCTCACGCGCATCGCCCGGCGGGAAGACGGCGCGGTCGCCGCGCTGCACGCGCCCTTCGATATTCACATAGGTGCCCGGCTTTTCGGCATAGCTGGCCGCGGGCAGGATCACGTCCGCCGCATGCGCCCCTGCATCGCCATGGTGGCCGATATAGACCTTGTAGCTCGACTTGAACGCCTTGAAGTCGACTTCGTCGGCGCCGAGGAACAAGGTCAGTTTGGGCTTGGCCGCAACCACATCGGCGATGCCGCCCGGCTGCGCATAGCCGAGCATCAGCCCGCCCATTCTTGCCGCCGAGAAATGCAGCACGTTGAAGCCGTTCCAGCCCTCTTTCACGAGGCCCAGCGTCTTGACGAGGCCAAGCGCCGCGCCATGGCCGTTCTTCAGCGCCGCACCGCCGACGATCACCATCGGCTTTTCGGCGCCCTTGAATGCGTCCTTCACGACCTTGGGCAGCTTGCCGAGCAGGCTCAGATCATTGCCCAGCCACTGAACCTTATAGGTCAGGTCGACTTCCGGCCCGATCGCAAACACCTTCGCGCCGCGCTTGATCGCCTTGCGCACGCGGGTGTTCACCAGCGACGCTTCCCAGCGCAGGTTCGTACCGACCAGCAGGATCACATCCGCTTCTTCGGTACCCGCGATGGTGGTGTTGAAATTGACCGCCGCCAGATTGGTGACGTCATAATCCATGCCGGTCTGGCGCCCTTCGATCAGGGTCGAGCCGAGCGAATTCACCAGCGCCTTGGCGGCATACATGGTCTCGCAATCGACCAGATCGCCGGCGATCGCAGCAACGCTGTCCTTTGCCTTCTTCGCCGCAGAAGCGATCGCGGCAAATGCGTCTTCCCAGCTCGCGGCAACCAGCTTGCCGTCGCGGCGGACATAGGGCTTGTCGAGGCGACGGTGCGACAGGCCGTCAACCGCGTGGCGCGTCTTGTCGTGCGCCCATTCCTCGTTCACGTCCTCATTGATCCGCGGCAGCGCGCGCAGCACGCCGCGGCCACGGCTGTCGAGGCGGATATTGGTGCCGACGCCGTCCATGACGTCGATCGCCATCGTCTTCTTGAGTTCCCAGGGACGCGCTTCGAACGCATAGGGCTTGCTCGTCAGCGCGCCGACCGGGCACAGATCGACGACATTGCCCGAAAGCTCGCTCTTGACCGCATGCTCCAGATAGCTGGTGATCTGCATATCCTCGCCGCGGAAGATCGCGCCGATTTCCTCGCCACCGGCCACTTCCTCGGTGAAACGGATGCAGCGGGTGCAGTGGATGCAGCGAGTCATCACCGTCTTGACGATGGGACCCATATATTTCTCGGTGACGGCGCGCTTATTCTCCTGATAGCGCGAATGGCCCTTGCCATAGGCCATGGTCTCGTCCTGCAGATCGCACTCGCCGCCCTGATCGCAGATCGGGCAATCGAGCGGATGGTTGATCAGCAGAAACTCCAGCACGCCTTCGCGCGCAGCCTTCACCATCGGGGTGTCGGTGCGGATTTCCTGACCGTCGCCAGCCGGAAGCGCACAGCTCGCCTGCGGCTTGGGCGGCCCGGGGTTCACTTCGACCAGGCACATGCGGCAATTGCCGGCGATCGAGAGGCGTTCGTGGTAACAGAAGCGCGGAATTTCCTTACCCGCGGCCTCGCAGGCCTGAAGCACTGTGGCTCCCTGGGGTACTTCTACCTCAATTCCATCGACCGTAAGCTTGGGCATGCAACTTTCGTCCTGGTTTCACGACGGCCCACGCGGACTCGGTCCGGGTGCGCCACTGCGCGCGCCACGTCTCTGTCCGAGAGCGCGGCCAAGTGCAACCCACCGCATTTGCGCAAATGCAAAAAACGGCCGAGGAAACTTCGATTTCCTCGGTCGCCTTACATTGGTTCCGCTTCGGATAAGTCTTAAGGATGGAGCCAGTAGTAAAGGCCCTCGGCGATGGGCCCGCGCTGTGCGGTCGGTGCGATGTCCGCCGGACGCGCGGTCAAGCCACATTCCGGAGTCGCACCGTAGAGGGCGTCGACCGCGTCCTCTTCGCCCGAAGTGCCCGGATCGCTCTTCAGGACCTTGAACGCGAGGCCCGGCGAATAGACCGCAAGGCAGCGCGAGAAGTTCGACAGTGTCACGCCGGCGCCGTTAAGATTGCCGTGATATGCCTCGGCCTTGGTGACATCGACGTTGGCCGCGCGATCATCAAGCGTCGGATTCTCGCGCAGCAACAGCTGTTCGGCGAGCGCTCCGTTGAGTATCACCGGAACGAGACCCGCGACATCACGCACGCAACCGCTGTACCGACCACGCAGCGCGCGGCTCATGTCGCTGTAATCGGGATCGTCGGTGCCTGCGCCGCCGAGCAGCGACGCCGCGCGGTTCCCGCCGGTGCGCACCATACAGCGCGCGGTGACGGCGGCGTGCTCGTAAGCCCGTGAGGCGCTTTCCGGGTTCGCGAACAGCGAGGCGGTGCTGAAGCGATCGGCGAAGTCGCGATTGCCCTCACGCATTTCGGAGGGGCGCGCCATGTGCTGCGGCTGCTGGTTCTGCGCCATCGCCTGCGCGCCGCCCGCAAGCGAAGCAATTGCCGCCACAACTCCAAGGGTGATATTGTTCATCGCCAATCCCCGAAAAATTCAGAATACCGGTTCCGATGCGGGCCCCGCATCAACTACCTATCCCCCGATAATGTCGCGACGGGACTATATTTCGCAAGCATTTAATTCGCATTGGCGCGAACCGCAGCGATTTCCACTATCCTGCCGCAGGAACCGGGAGCATCGGCTTCTGCAATTGCTCCCCATATCCTGACCGGCACTTTCGGCAGCGGTTAACCTTCCCGCTGCGTCCAATGATACAGTGCATCAGCAACTGCACCGCGCTCAAATGCGCGGCCGACATCGCTCGGAGCGTTGGAGACTCCGCATTCCGGCGTGCTGCGATACAGGGTGTCGAGCGCCGCTGCTTCCGCTTCCGAACGCACCGGCGTTTCGAGAACTTTGTACGCAAGGCCCGGCGAGAATACCGAGACGCAGCGCGCGACCTTGACCAGCGTCACTTCGCCTTCGAAGCTGCCGTAGAATGCCTCTGCCTCATCCATGTTCACGAAAGACGCGCGATCCTCGAGGCCGGCACTGCCGGCGCGCAGAACCAACTGTTCCGCAATCGCATAATTGAGCATCAGCGGCGCGACGCGCCCTCCCCGCGAGCAGGTGCGATACTCTCTCCAAACCGCCGTCCGGACCCCCTGATACTGCGGATCATCGGTCAGATCCCCGCCCAGGAGAGAAGCTGCATCCGATCCGCCGATGCCGACAATGCAGCGCGCCGTCGTCTGCGCCAGCGAATATTGTTCGGCAAGCTCGCCAGGGCGGTCGCCCAGGCTATACGCGGTATATGCGCGAGGATTTAGATCCCCTGCCGAACGCGTCGGGCCCCAGGGTGAACGCGGCACGCGCTGCGCCGACGCATTGGAAGGTGCCGACGGCACGACTTGGGCAGATGCCTCAACGGCCACGAAAGACATCGCAAGCGCAACAGCGCCGATCGTCGCAGATTTCACGCGCAACACCCCTTCTAATTCGCAATGTTCAGGGAAGCCTGCGCCAAGCCAACCATTTAATCAATAGTTCGGCGGTGGTGGTGACAGATGCACTAAACCGCTTAACTCGAAAAACACTCGCTTCGACCGCTTATCGCGCAAATTCAGTCGGTTCATCGAACATTCATACAAAGCTCTACGATACCAAACGAGGAAATTCGGGCAATCTTACTGCGATTTATCTAAGCGGATACCGCACGCTTCGTCAGATAAGTGTCAATGCTTTCGAATGGCGTCGCGCGCCACGCCTTTTGATCAGAACACTCGTCTGACAATACTACTCCGCCGCCTCCATCATCGGTGCGCCGCCACCGTTCTTTTCATTGATACGCCGCTCCAGTTCGGGGCGGAAATGGCGGATCAGGCCCTGGATCGGCCATGCCGCCGCATCGCCCAGCGCGCAGATGGTGTGGCCTTCGACCTGCTTGGTCACCTGAAACAGCGTATCGATCTCGCTGATGTCAGCATCGCCCGTGCGCAGCCGTTCCATCACGCGCCACATCCAGCCGGTGCCTTCGCGACACGGCGTGCACTGGCCACAGCTTTCGTGCTTGTAGAAATAGCTGATGCGCGCGATCGCCTGAACAATGTCGGTGGACTTGTCCATCACGATGACGGCGGCGGTACCAAGGCCCGAACCCAGTTCTTTCAGCCCGTCGAAATCCATCGGCGCGTCCATGATCTGCGCCGCCGGTACCAGCGGAACCGAAGAGCCGCCCGGGATCACCGCGAGCAGATTGTCCCAACCGCCGCGAATGCCGCCACAATGCCGCTCGATCAGCTCGCGGAACGGGATCGACATCGCTTCCTCGACGACGCAGGGCCGGTTCACATGGCCGCTGATCTGGAAAAGCTTGGTGCCCTTGTTGTTCTCGCGCCCAAAGGACGAGAACCATTCGGGTCCGCGCCGCAGGATCGTCGGCGCAACCGCGATCGATTCGACATTGTTGACCGTGGTCGGGCAGCCATAGAGGCCCGCACCCGCCGGGAATGGCGGCTTCAGGCGCGGCTGGCCCTTCTTGCCCTCAAGGCTTTCGAGCATCGCGGTTTCTTCGCCACAGATATAGGCGCCGGCACCGCGATGGCAGAATACGTCGAAATCATAGCCCGAACCGCAGGCATTCTTGCCAAGGAAACCCTTGTCATAGGCTTCGGCAATCGCCGCGAACAACGTCTCTGCCTCGCGGATATATTCGCCGCGAATATAGATGTACGCCGCACGCGCCCGCATCGCGAAGCCCGCGACAAGCGCCCCTTCGAGCAGCTTGTGCGGATCATGGCGGATGATCTCGCGATCCTTGCACGAACCGGGTTCTGATTCATCGGCATTGATGACGAGGAAGCTCGGGCGTTCCGGCGTCGGATTCTTGGGCATGAAGCCCCATTTGACGCCGGTCGGGAACCCTGCCCCGCCGCGCCCGCGCAGGCCCGAAGCCTTGATCCGATCGATGATCGTATCATTGCCCAGATCCAGCAGCGCCTTGGTATTGTCCCAGTCGCCACGCTTCATCGCAGCATCAATGTTCCACGGCTGAAAGCCATAAACATTGGTGAAGATGCGATCCTTGTCGGCGAGAGGCGTGAAGTCGCTCATCGGTTCGACTTGTCCTTGAAGAATACGAGATACACCAGCACCGCCAGGCCGATCAGCAGCAGCGGGCCCAGCAGGTTGAAGGTCAGCTTGAGCACCCAGCCCAGCACGACGATGCCGCCGATGATGGCAAGGATGGTGACGATCAGATTCTTGTTCATGCCGTCTTCTCCCACTCGCCACGATAATCGTGGTTTTCGGTCTGCATCGCCGCCAGGTTGGTCGGCTCGCCCACCGGCTCGACCGTGTGGCGGCCCGGTTCCTGCGTCCCGGGCTTGGGGCTCTCGCCCTTCGCCAGCGCATTCAGGATCGCGGTGGTGCGATCGTAGTCCAGATCCTCGAAATTATCGTCGTTGATCTGGACCATCGGCGCCGAGGCGCAATTGCCCATACATTCGACTTCGGTCAGCGTGAACAGGCCATCCTCGGTGGTATGGCCCTTCACCATGCCCTTGTCCTTGCACGCGCGGAAAACCTCGTCGCTGCCGCGCAGCCAGCATGGCGTGGTCCCGCACACCTGAACATGATGCTTGCCGACCGGATTGAGGTTGAACATCGTGTAGAAGCTCGCGACTTCCAGCACGCGGATCACCGCGAGATCGAGCTCCCTGGCGACAAACTCAATGACCGGAATCGGCAGCCAGCCCTGCGTATCGGTCTCCGCACCAACCTGCCGCTGGGCGAGGTCGAGATAGGGAATGGTGCAGCTCTGCTGACGCCCCTCGGGATAGCGCGAACGGATTTCCTTTGCCTTGGCGGCATTCGCCTTGGTCCAGGCAAAGCTACCCCAGCGCGCACGCAGTTCGGGGGTATCGGAAATGACTTTCTTGTCAGCCACGGTTTCCTCGGAGTTTAGGGATCAGCCACAGCGGGCGTGCAACGATAATCTGCAGCGCTGCGGCAGCGACAAGCGCCAGCGCCGAAAACTGGATCACGAACGACGCTCTTTCGAAGCCGATTGCGGAAAAGGCCAGCAGCAGCGCCAGGAACTGCCCCAGCAGCAACAGCCACACGTCCGACAGTGCCCGAATCAGCGCGATCACCAGGTTGCGTGTTTCCGTGTGCATCAAGGCGCCCTCGGCACCAAAACGACCGGCGCACCCCAATAGATAGCCGCGATGCGCCCTTCCGACGCGCGAAACGTCGCGACCCGGGAGGAGCCATCTGCGCAAGCCCATGAGACGATGGACTCGCTCGACGATGGCGCCTTCCACTCCGGAAAGAGTTTAATCGGGTCGACCTTGCAGTCGCCGATATAGGCTCGCACGGCCGACTTGCTCGAAGCGACACCCGTCGATAGGCGTTCGCCATCGGGCCCGAGATAGGATTCGATCACGGGCTCGGCGCTCAGATACTGCGATCCATCGCTCCCGTTCGCGATGGCCTCGACATAGGACGTCAGGGCCGCGAGATTGCGCGCCTGCGCCTCGGCATTCCCTGCTTCCGCATCTTGAGCTGGAACGACCGCCAGGGCGAGTATCATGGCAATCACCGGTCACACTCCCCGCATGCGCGCACATTCGCCTTGGCCCAGGCAAAGCCCGACCGGCACTCGCGGATTTCCGGGGTATCGGGGATGGTTTTAGCGGCCATTATCGCTCACCAAGAGGCTTGAGAGGCATCGTTCCCGTACCAACCAGAACAACGCCGCCTTCTACATTCCTAAGCACAAACAAAACTGCAAAACGCAAGTCTCCTTGGTTCGCCGGACAATCCCAGAGAATCCCCCCTCCCCCTGGATTCATCCATCTGCAGTTCTTTATGAAATCGATGAATTCGTCAGCCGAATAGGTTCGATATCCTTCAACAGCCGACCGGACAGGACCTCGCATTAATGCGGCCATTGCTTCGTAATCACTCGAAGCAGCTGCATCCACAAACCGCGCCCCATAACCCACAAACGAATTGGAAGCTCGGTCGAAGGCATTGGTACCAACCGTCAGGGAATCTCGACCCGACGGTTGCTCGCTGACAGGGACATCTCCCGACTGGGCCAAGGCAGTCTTCGGCGAAGCAAGAACCAAAATGGCCGCTCCGAGCACAAGAATAAAGGCATTCCTCTTGCTCACCGGTCACACTCCCCGAACACGATATCCATCGCGCCCAGAATCGCAGTGGTGTCGGCCAGCATATGGCCCTTGCCCATGAAATCGAACGCCTGAAGATGGCTGAACGCGGTCGGGCGGATCTTGCAGCGGTACGGTTTGTTGGTCCCGTCGCTCACCATATAGATGCCGAACTCGCCCTTGGGGCTTTCGGTCGCGACATACACTTCGCCCGCGGGGACGTGATAGCCTTCGCTGTAGAGCTTGAAGTGATGGATCAGCGCTTCCATCGAATGCTTCATCTCGCCGCGCTTGGGCGGGCCGACCTTGCGGTCTAGCGTCATGATCGGGCCTTCGGGCATTTCCGCCAGGCACTGTTTCATGATGCGCGCGGATTCATACACTTCCTTCACGCGAACCATGAACCGATCATAACAATCGCCCTTGGTCCCGACAGGAATGTCGAATTCCATCCGGTCGTACACATCATACGGCTGCGCCTTGCGGATATCCCAGGGGATGCCCGCCGCGCGGATCATCGGCCCCGAAAAGCCCCAGCGCATCGCATCTTCGCGGCTGACAACGGCGATATCGACATTGCGCTGCTTGAAGATGCGGTTTTCCGCGACCAGGCTGATCGCATCGCCGAACAGCTTGGGCAGCCGCGTGTCGAGCCAGTCGCCGATATCGGTGAGCAGCTTCAATGGCGCATCCTGATGGACGCCGCCGACGCGATAATAGTTGGAGTGCATCCGCGCACCCGAAACCCGCTCGAAGAAGTTGAGGCAATCCTCACGCAGCTCGAACATCCACAGGTTCGGCGTCATCGCGCCCACGTCCATCACATGCGAACCCAGGTTCAGCATATGGTTCGAAATGCGCGTCAACTCGGCGAAGAACACGCGCAGATATTGCGCGCGGATCGGCACTTCGAGGTCGAGCAGCTTTTCGACCGCAAGGACGAAGCTGTGCTCCATGCAAAGCGGCGAGCAGTAATCGAGGCGATCCATATAGGGCATCGCCTGCGTGTACGTCTTGTACTCGATCAGCTTTTCGGTGCCGCGATGGAGCAGGCCGACATGCGGATCGACGCGCTCGACGATTTCGCCGTCCAGCTCCATGACGAGGCGCAGCACGCCGTGCGCCGCCGGATGCTGCGGGCCGAAATTGATCGTGTAATTGGCAATTGCCGTATCGCCCGCCGTGGGATCGGCAGGATCGGTCTTGCCTTCGATTTCATCGATATAGTCGCTCATGCGTCCTTACCCCCGTCCTTCGGAGGCACCACATCGGGGTCCTTGGGCTTGTCTTCGGGCTGGTTGCCCGGATCGGCTTCGCCTGCCCCGGTCTGCGCCGTGCTTTCGGTCGTCTTCGGCGTGTCCGCCTTGGGTTCGACTTTCTTGTCAGCGGCCTCGTCGGCTTTCTTGATCTCGTCGGCCTTGAGCGGCGTCGGCGCGCCCTTGGCCTCGGGCACCTTGGCGTCGGCCTTCTCGTCGCCGGGAAGGATATATTCGGCGCCTTCCCAAGGGCTCATGAAATCGAAATTGCGGAAATCCTGCGCCAGCTGCACCGGCTCATAGACGACGCGCTTGGCTTCTTCGGAATAGCGCAGCTCGACATAGCCCGAGAGCGGAAAGTCCTTGCGCTGCGGATGGCCGACAAAGCCGTAATCGGTCAGGATGCGGCGCAGGTCCGGATTACCTTCGAACAGCACGCCGTACATGTCGTACACTTCGCGCTCGAGCCAGCCGGCGACCGGCCAGATGCCCGTCACGCTCGGCACCGGCTTCACTTCGTCGGTGATCACCTTCACCTTGATACGGTGGTTCCGCGTCAGGCTGAGCAGCATGTACACGACTTCGAACCGCTCGGGACGCGACGGATAGTCGACACCGGCGATTTCCATCAGCATCTGATATTCAAGGCCCGGCGTATCGCGCAGCGCGATCATGGCATCGACCAGCGTCTCGCGCGCGAGCGTCAGATTGACTTCGCCGACACTGTCCTCGCTGGCAAGCAACATGGCGCCCAGCGCCGAAGTCGCGGTTTCGATCACGCCGTCATTGGGCGCGAATTTGGGTGCAGGGTGGCGCTGCGTCATTGCTCGTTTATCCGGACGGAATCAAAGATGCGATCGACCATCGCGTGCCGTGCCGCGGAATCGGCTCCGGCATCGTCAAAGCCGCCGAGGATCAGGATCAGTCGCGAATGATCGAGTTCGATCAACTGGGTCTGCGCGACCTGCCCATCGGATTCTTCGCGATTGACCAGCGCACGCCGGCCTTGAAAGTCGAAAGCCCGGATGCTGCCGCCACTTTCCTCATGCTCGATCATTTCCTGAAACGCGTCGAACAGCGCCGGTGCGCTTTCCGGATAGTCGGTCGGCTCGAAAATGCCGGCGACCAGCAACAACGTGCCCTTCTTGCACAGGATGCGCGAATTGGGCGCGAAGGTGACACCGTCGGTGACCGAAGGCATTTGGTCGAACGCGGCAATCTCTTCGGCGGTGCACGGCGTATCGATCGTGAACGCCCCGGTTCCGGACGTCGCCGGCGCCCAGCCTTCCTGCCCCGCATTGGCCGCCCCCGCGAGAGTCAGCGCAGCGCAGGCCGCCAGCATATGCAGCGGTCGCATCACCGTTCGATCGTCCCGACCCGGCGGATCTTCCGCTGCAACTGCATCACGCCATAGAGCAACGCTTCGGCAGTCGGCGGGCAACCCGGCACATAGATATCGACCGGCACGATGCGGTCGCATCCGCGCACGACACTGTAGCTATAGTGGTAATAGCCGCCGCCATTGGCGCAGCTGCCCATTGAAATCACATATTTCGGCTCGGACATCTGGTCGTACACGCGGCGCAGCGCCGGAGCCATTTTGTTGCACAGCGTACCGGCAACGATCATCACGTCCGACTGGCGCGGCGAAGCACGCGGCGCGGCGCCGAACCGCTCCATGTCATACCGCGGCATGTTCACATGGATCATCTCGACCGCGCAGCAGGCAAGGCCAAAGGTCATCCACCACAGCGAGCCGGTGCGCGCCCACTGGAACAGCTCCTCGGTCGAAGTGACCAGAAAGCCCTTGTCGCCCAGCTCGGCATTGATGTCGTTGTAAAATGCCAGGTCCGGCGCAGTGCCGGGCGGCGGCGGGGTGGTAAGATCTACTCCCATTCCAGCGCTCCCTTTTTCCACGCATAGACAAGGCCAAGCGCCAGTTCGGCAATGAACACCATCATCGAAATCCAGGCGACCCAGCCCAGATCGAACACCGTTACCGCCCAGGGAAACAGGAATGCCGCTTCCAGATCGAACACGATGAACAGGATCGCGACGAGATAGAAGCGCACGTCGAACTGGCTGCGCGAATCCTCGAACGCGGGAAAGCCGCATTCATATTCGGACAGTTTTTCCGGCGTCGGCTGATGCGCGCCCGTCAGGCGGCCGACCAGCATCGGCAGAAAAACGAACGTGGCGGAGAGCGCCAGAGCCACGCCCAGAAAGAGCAGGATCGGCAGATATTGGCTGAGGTCGACCAAGGGGCCTTCTCGCAATTGCGGAAACACAGGGGGCTTCTAGGACTGTGCCGGGTGAGCCGCAAGGCCCGGAAGCCCTGAGAATCATTCGCAACTACTGGTTCAGCGAAGCGGCAACGCGACCACGGTGTCCGGGCCGCGGCGCGGTGCCTGCGGATCGCTCGCGCCGGGCCAGCCGGCATCCGCGACGATCAGCAATTGCGCGCCATCGCTGGCGATCTGGGTCGGATCGACCAGCGGCGTACCATGATGAACCACCGCAAGATCGATCGCAGCGCCCTCGATCCGGAACCGGACCAGCGATCCGGGGCTGCTGCCATTATGCACCGAATAATAATCGGGACCCACGCGCACCAGCCCGTCCAGCCCGCGCAACGGCCGATCCCCGGCCATCGGCAGCAGCACGCGCTCCTTGGTGGCCAGATCGATCATGGCAACGCCGCGCCCATAATCGGCGACCACCAGCTTGGTGCCGTCTTCGCTGAGCGCGGTCCCCTGCGCCGACCGCCCGACACCCGGCGCGATGAGCGTTTCGAGCACGCCGCCCCGAAGCCGATAGACGGCACCGTTCAAGCCATCGGAAACGAACACCTGACCATCCGCTGCCGAAACATCGCCCGGATGGAAGCCCTCGCCCGGCGACAGTTTCGCCTTGAGCTGCCCGGCGCGATCCAGCGCAACCAGCGCCCCGGAATCGCATCGTTCGATTTCAGGAAGGTCGGGACAATCGGTCGCCACCCACAACCAGCCGCGCGTTGCATCCCACGCAATCCCCATGGGGTTCAGCGTTCCGGCGGGCATGGCAAAGCTGCCCAACGCCGCTCCGTTTGTACGGACCAATATGGTGCGATCGAGAACGCTCGACAGCCAGATCGTCTCGCCATCGGTCGCGATCCCTTCGACCAGCCGGTGCCGATCGGGAACCGAGACAAGCACTTGCGGCGAACCGGAACCGGCGAGCAACGCCAGCGCCAGCACGCCCGCGCGAATCACCGCAGCGCCCCGGCCACCAGCTTATGCAGCTTGGAATGCAGCACATCATTTGCCGCCAGAAACTGGCTGCGCTGCATCGCCATGTCCTGCCCCCGGAAATCGGTGACGAATCCGCCCGCTTCCTTGACGATCAACATGCCCGCCGCGACGTCCCACGGCTGAAGGTCGCTTTCCCAATAGCCGTCGAACCGGCCCGCCGCGACCCAGGCGAGATCGAGCGCCGCCGATCCCAACCGCCGGATGCCCGCGACTTCGGGCGCGACCGCGCCGAAAATGCGGTTCCATTGCGCGAAATTGCCATGGCCCAGAAACGGAATGCCGGTGGCAATCAGCGCTTCGTCCAGATGGCGACGCGCCGATACGCGCAGCCGCTGGTCCTGCAACCATGCACCCCGGCCCTTTTCGGCCCAGAAGCTTTCGTCGGTCAGTGGCTGATAAATATAGCCATGGGTGATTTCGGGCTTGCCCTGGCTTCCGCGCGGATCTTCGACCGCGATCGAAATCGCGAAATGCGGAATGCCGTGGAGGAAGTTCGTGGTGCCGTCGAGCGGATCGATGATCCAGCGTGGCTTGTCCGGATCGCCTTCGATCACGCCCGATTCCTCGACCAGGAATCCCCAGTCGGGCCGCGCCTTGCGCAGTTCCTCGATCAGCGTTTCTTCTGCGCGTTGATCGGCGGCGGAAACGAAATCCGCCGGGCCTTTTCTGGAAACCTGCAACTGCTGGACTTCGTTGAAATCACGACGCAAGCGCGGCCCCGCCTTGCGGGCGGCGCGTTCCATGACAGTGATCAGGCCGGAATGGGAAACCAAATTAACTTCTCCCCTCCCGCATGCGGGAGGGGCAGGGATGGACACCCGGCCTGCCGCAAACGGTGGCAATTGCGGTGAGCACCGGCTCACCCCATACCCCCTCCCGCCAGCGGGAAGGGCAAGCACGCCTTATTCCGCGCGCTTCACATAAGTCTGTTCGTACACATCGACGACGACGCGCGTACCGCTTTCGATATGCGGCGGCACCATGATCCGCACGCCATTGTCGAGCACGGCGGGCTTGTAGCTCGAAGAGGCAGTCTGCCCCTTCACCACGGCGTCGGCCTCGACGATCGTCGCTTCGATCGTGTCAGGAAGCTGCACCGAAAGCGCCTCTTCCTCATACATTTCCATCAGCACGTCCATGCCGTCCTGAAGGAACGCAGCGGCATCGCCGAGCAGGTCGCTGGGCAGCGTGATCTGTTCGTAGGTGTCCTTGTCCATGAACGTCAGCATGTCGCCATCGGCGAACAGGAACTGGAAATCCTTGGTATCGAGGCGCACGCGCTCGACCGTTTCCGCCGAACGGAAACGGACATTATTCTTGCGGCCGTCGCGCAGATTCTTGAGCTCGACCTGCATATAGGCGCCGCCCTTGCCGGGCTGGGTGTGCTGAATCTTCACGGCGCGCCACAGGCCGCCTTCATATTCGATGATGTTGCCGGGACGGATGTCCACACCGCTGATCTTCATGGGATCGCCTATCGTCAGGTTGTAAAAGAGCGAGCGGGGCCTTTAGCCGCCGGAATGCGCCTTCGCAAGCAGCGGATAGGGGTTGACCGGCGTCCCCTGCCACCACCCCTCGCCCTGCTGCATCGCCGACACGCCGAAATGCAGGTGGTGGTTGCCCGCGCCGGCATTGCCGGTATCGCCGACATAGGCGATCGGGTCGCCCGCCTGCACCTGTTTCCCCTCGACGATGCCGGGGGCATAGCCGCCCAGATGGGCGTAGTAGAAGGTCCATTTGCCGTCGGTCGACCGTTCGTAGAGCGTGATCCCGCCCCCGCCATTGCTGAAATAGAGCTTCTCGATCGTGCCCGGCGCTGCGGCGAGCACCGGCGTGCCGCCCGGCGCCATGATGTCGATGCCGGTATGGCCGCGCGTGCCGTCGCCGCGCGGGTCGCCCCAGCTGTCGCGCAGATCTTCTGCGCGGACGCCCTGAACCGGCAGGATCAGGGTCGGCCATTGCTGCGGAGCGGCGATCTGCGCTTCTGCGGTCGCCCGCATGTCCGCGCTTGCACCGGTCGTTGCCGGCACGTCCTGCGCCGCTGCCGCCCGATCGGGGGAAATCGCCCGAACCGGCGCCGCCACCGCATCGCCATTCGAATGGGTATCGACCCGGATCATCGACGCGAACAGCGCGAGCGTCAGGATGATCAACGCCGCCAGCGACCATCCGATGCGTCGGATCACTCTGCCCAAAACTGCTTCTCCCGTCGCATCTACGCAGCAGAATGACCGCGCCGTTGCGCAAAGACAACGATTTGGGTGTCGGAGAGTTTCCCTGCTGGACAGCGCCCTGCCCTCCGGTCACACTCCTTGCCCGAGATGCGGAGACTGTTATCCGGCGCTGAGAGCCTGCTCGGTTCACCGACGCGCAATCTGGTTACGATCCTGATTTTCGTGGTCTCGGTCACCGCGGTGTCGACGATCGCCTATATGGCGGCGGGATGGAGCCTCACCGACGCCAGCTACATGGTGCTGCTCACCATCTACACCGTCGGCTATGGCGAAGTGCGGCCGATCGATACCACCTATCTCCACACCGTCACCATCGTCACCATGGTGCTCGGTTGCACTGGAATGATCCTGCTCACCAGCGCGCTGGTCCAGTTCTTCACTGTGATTCAGCTGCGCCAGATATTTGGAGCCACCCGAATGCAGGCGCGCATCGACAAGCTAGACCATCATGTCGTCATTTGCGGCTATGGCCGGATCGGCCAGATGCTTGCCGCCGACCTGGCCGAGGCCAGGGTTCCGCTGGTCATTATCGAGCGCGACGAGGCGCGGCTGCATGAAGCCGAGGAGGCCGGGCATCTCTGCCTGCATGGCGAAGCCACCGAAGAGGACACGCTGATCGCAGCGGGCGTCGCGCGTGCCCGCGCACTGGCGACGGTGCTGCCCGACGATGCGGCCAATGTCTTCATCAGCCTGAGCGCCCGAAGCCTCAACGACCGCGTCGAGATCATCGCGCGCGGCGAGGCACCGACCACCGACCGCAAGCTGCGCCAGGCGGGTGCCGATCATATCGTCTTTCCCACCCATATCGGTGCCGAGCGGATCGCACGGATGATCCTGTTCCCGCGTGGCGAATGGGCGGCGACCGACGAAAAGGTGCGGCATTCGCGGTTGGAACTGGGCAAGCTCGGCCTCGAGCTGGAACACACGCTGGTGCCCGACAATGCGGCGATCTGCGGCATGACCGTATCCGCCGCCGAACGCATGGCGGACGGCGCGATGTTCATCGTCCAGATCGATCGCGGCGAGGAAGTCATCGCCCGCCCCGCGACCGACGACCGGATCGAGCCGGGCGACCGGTTGCTGATCGTGATGCGCCACGCATCGCGCGTGGCACGCGCATTGTTTCAGCCGCGATCGAAGATGCAGGTCGGGCGCAACCGTTTCTAACCGTTCAGCAGCGCCGCGAACGCCTTGACTGCGGCTTCCTCGTCCCCACTCCAGACAGAGCCGCTCACCGCCAGGAAATCGGCACCCGCCTTGACCAGCGGCGCGGCATTTTCCGGCGTGATACCGCCGATCGCGACGCAGGGCAGTTCGAACAACGCCGACCACCAGCTCAGGATCACCGGCTCGGGATGGTGGCGCACTTCCTTGGTCGTGGTCGGATAGAAGCTGCCGAACGCGACATAATCCGCACCTGCCTCGCCGGCCTCCATCGCCAGATGGCGGCTGTCATGGCACGTCACGCCGATCTGTACGTTCGGCCCCAGCACCGATCGTGCATCGCGCGCGTCGCCATCTTCCTGGCCCAGATGCACGCCATCGGCACCCAGCCTTTTGGCAAGGCTGACGCTGTCGTTGACGATGAACGCGACATCATGTTCGGCGCAGATCGCCTGCAGCGGTTCGGCGAGTTTCGCCGCCGCATGCTGATCGATGTCCTTGACCCGGAACTGGAACGCGGCAACCGGCCCGGCGCCGAGCGCGCGGCGCAGCCGTTCCGGAAAATCGCCGCCGACGTCGGGCGGCGAGATCAGATAGAGCTGGCAAGGCTCGCGTGTACCGTCCCGCTGGAAACGGGCGGCGAAATCGGCGTCGAGCGGGCCGAGCGGATCATCATCGGGATTCATGGCATCGGGTGTCATGGCGCACGCCATATCGCCACTCGCGCGCCGCGCCTAGCGCAAGCGTGACCAGACCCGCAAACCGCCATGCCGACGCTACCGTTTCCGGCCAGCGCGTCGACATGGCGGTTCGCACCATGGGTCAGGCGGCGACAGTCGCCTTGTCGACAGATGCGGCATAGATTTCGTCGATCGCGCTACCCAGCGCGGCGTCGAATTCGTCATCGCTCATCTGCGCGCGCAGATCCTCGAGCAATGCGCGGCTGAAGCTCGCGATCATGCCCTTGTTCTTGGCCAGTTCGGCACAGGCTTCGGGGCGGCTGTATCCGCCCGACAGCGCGACGACGCGGAGCACGCGGGGATGCGCGACCAGCGGATCGAACGTGCCGGAAACCGCCGGAATCGACAGCTTCAGCATCACTTTATCATCGCCCGGCATCGCCGCCAGCGCCTTGGCGATCTCGGCGAGCAGGATCACGTCCGACATGGCGCGATCTTCGCTCTTGATGTTCACTTCGGGTTCGAGGATCGGCATCAGCCCGGCGGCAAGCACCTGCTGACCGACTTCGAACTGCTGCTTCACGATCGCTTCGATACCCGCCTGATTGGCGGCGTTGATCACCGATCGTTCCTTGGTGCCGAACACCCCCAGCCCCTTGGCACGCTTGAGCAGCGCATCCAGCTCGGGCATCGGCTTCATCATCTGAACGCCGTTTTCCTCGGCCTCCAGGCCCTTGTCGATCTTGATGAAGGGCACGACGCCCTTGTCGCGCAGCGCGGTCGGGGTCGACTTCCCGCCGACTTCGCCGTCCATCGTCTTTTCGAACAGGATCGCGCCGATCACCTTGTCGCCGGTGAAAGCGGGCGAGGAAATGATGCGTCTGCGCATCTTGTGAATAAGCGCGAACATCTCATCGTCGCCCGAATATTCGCTTTCCTCGATTCCATAGCCGCGCAGTGCCTTGGGTGTCGAACCGCCGCTCTGGTCGAGCGCCGCGATAAAGCCCTTACCCGAGGCAATCTTCGCCGTCATTTCCGCATCTTGCATATTTTTTCCCCGCTATGTCGCCGTGGATCGGCAATCTTCCCGATCTGTTAGACGCGCGGGGGGGAAGCCGCAACAACCCCGACGATGCCGTGGCACGAGCATCGCCGGGGCGCCTCTTTCGAGGATTTCCGCGATAGCGGAACCGGGAAAAATTCAGGCAGCGACAGCCGAAAATGCGGTTACCGCCATTTTTGACTTCGGCGCAACGGAGCCCGCAACACGCGCTCCGTTTTCAATGACGAACCGCGACGTCAACGCCGCCAGCGTCTGAACTTCACTCGCCAGCGCGCGCGATGCGGCCGAGGTCTCCTCGACCATAGCGGCATTTTGCTGGGTTGCGCGGTCCATGCCGCCGATCGCGACGTTGATCTGCGTCAGCGCTGCCGATTGCGCATGATTGTCGGCGGCGATTGCGTTCACCAGTTCGAACACCCGATCGACACCGTCGGAAATGCCGTTAAGCGCGGAGTCGACATTGCGGACTGCATCGACTGCCGACCCGATATCGGTCTGCGTCGAAACCAGTTGTTCGCGGGCACGCTTCGATTCCTCTTCCGCACGCATCGCCAGCGCCGAAACCAGATCGGCGACCACGGCAAATCCGCGGCCTGCTTCGCCCGCGCGACCGGCTTCGACCGCTGCGTTCATCGCCAGCACGCGCGTCTGGAATGCGATCTTGTCGAGCCCTTCGATCACGCTGTCGATGCCTTCTGCGCCGGCCGCGACACGCGCCATCGCCTGCACCGCGCCATCGGTGACTTTCCGTCCCTCGCCAGCGGCGCCCTGCGCTGCTGAGGTGCTCGCCACCGTATCGGCGGCGGCAGTCGCGGTACCACGCAATCGTTCGTCCATCTGGCACAGCGCGGCAGAGGTTTCCTCCAGGCTGGCCGCATTGCCTTCGGCGCGCTTGGCAAGGTCTTCCGAAGCCACCGCGACTTCGTCCGAACTGCCACGGATCGAACCGGTGCTGTTGACGACAGTCGCAATCGCATCGCGCAGCGAACCGATCGCGGAATTGAAATTGTCGCGCAGAACCGAATAGCTTTGCGGGAAATCACCCTGGATCGTCGCCGTCAGGTCGCCGCCGGCGACCTTTTCCAGCCGATCGGAGAGGGTTTCGACCACTTCACGCTGTTCGGCGTCGGCGATCGCCTTGCGCGCTTCGGCCTCTGCCTTGGCAATCGCATTGTCGCGGAACACCAGCACGGCCTTCGCCATGTCACCGATTTCGTCACCGCGACCGATCGCCGGTACAGTAACCTCGTTATTCCCGTCGGCCAGTTCACGCATCACGCCGGTCATTTCGGTGACGGGGTGGCCGATCTGCTTGCGCAGCACCATCCACATCAGAAAAGCGATGACCAGCATTGCGATCCCGCCGATCGCGATCACCATGTCCTCGCGCTTGCCGGCAGCCTTGATCTCCTCCAGCGCCTGTTCAACCTGAAGATGCTTCTCCTCGCGCAGCTTTTCGGCACCGGAGATGATCCCTTCGATCAGATGCGCTCCGGCAGAACCATCGGGCAATTCACCCAATTGCGCACGCGCGATTGCCGGATCGGCTACTTCGCTACGCCATTTGTTCGCAGTGGCGCGCGTGCGTTCCAGCAGTTCGATGTCTTGCTGCTCGGTCAGCAACGGCGCGAGCGCCGTAACGTGCTGGTCGAACTCAGTCATCGATTCCTGATAGGCCGCCGCCTGCGCGGGCTCGTTCTCCGCCTCGAAGGCGCGAAAATGCCCGACTGCGCGGAGCAGGCTGGTTTCGACCTCGGCCGCAAGCGATTGTTCGCGATCGAACACTTCGTTTCGGTCGCTCAGTCTGCTGACATGATTGGCCGTCACGAAAACAAAGCCCATCGCGACTGCAGCGATCAGGAATATTGTGCCGAACGCTGCAGCCAGCTTACGCGAAATGGGGAGCGAATTGAGCATTGGTCAAGAAGCCTCTTGGCGCGCAATATGCGCAGGACATCCCACCAATTATAGACGCGTAAAGTAGAGCTAGAGTCTTCAGGATAAAGAATTTAGTCGCCAGCACGTTTACCAGCGACGTTAGGACTCACTTGCTCGCAAGTGCGGCAACACCGGGAAGCTCCTTGCCTTCCATCCATTCAAGAAAGGCGCCGCCAGCCGTCGATATGAAGGTAAATTCGTCCGAAACGCCTGCCTGATTAAGTGCAGCCACTGTATCTCCGCCCCCTGCGACAGAAACCAGCGTCCCTTCCTTGGTCAACGCCGCCGCGGTTTTCGCCAACGAAACTGTCGCCGTGTCGAAGGGGGGCGTTTCGAACGCGCCCAGCGGCCCGTTCCACACCAAAGTCTTGCAGGTCTTGAGTGCGTCGGCGAGCGCCTCGGTCGCTGCCGAGCCGATATCGAGGATCATTTCGTCGGCGGCGACTTCATGCACGTTGCAGGTGCGCAGGCTCGGCGGGTTGGCTGCAAATTCCTTCGCCACCACCACGTCATAGGGAAGGTGCACGGTGCATCCGGCGGCATCGGCAGCGTCGAGAATTTCCTCGGCAGTACCGGTCAGGTCATGTTCGCACAGGCTTTTGCCCACATTCACGCCGCGCGCGGCAAGGAAAGTGTTGGCCATGCCGCCGCCGATGATCAGATGATCGACCTTTGCGACCAGATGCTTCAGCACGTTGAGCTTGGTCGAAACCTTCGCGCCGCCGACCACTGCCGCCACCGGATGCTCGGGATTGCCCAGCGCCTTGTCCAGTGCATCGAGCTCAGCCTCCATCTGGCGACCGGCAAAGGCAGGCAGTTCATGCGCCAAGCCCTCGGTCGAGGCATGCGCGCGGTGCGCCGCCGAAAACGCGTCGTTGACAAAGAGGTCACCCAGCGCGGCGAACCGTGCCACCGTTTCCGGCGCGTTCTTTTCCTCGCCTGCATCGAAGCGCGTGTTTTCCAGGATGCCGATATCGCCCGGCTCCATGGTCGCGATCGCGTCGGCGGCGCCCTGATCGTCGATAAAGCGAACCGGACGGCCCAGCACCGCTTCGAACGGTTTGGTGACCAGCGCCAGGCTCATTTCCGGTTTGCGCTCGCCCTTGGGACGACCGAAATGCGCCAGCACGATCACTTTCGCGCCCTTGTC
Organism: Sphingomonas sp.; assembly: GCA_002707985.1. GTDB lineage: Bacteria > Pseudomonadota > Alphaproteobacteria > Sphingomonadales > Sphingomonadaceae > Sphingomonas. The sequence continues at coordinate 38,129 of PAOI01000024.1, forward strand.
CGCGAGTTCGGCGACCGTCGGCATCGCAGCGCGCAGCCGTGTGTCATCGGTCACCGCGCCATCGGCCATCGGTACGTTCAGGTCTTCGCGCACCAGCACGCGCTTGCCGCGGATGTCGCCCATATCGTCCAGCGTCTTGAAGCTGCGCGTCATTCGGTACCTCGTTCCTGTTGCCGTCGGCGCTGACCGTCTCGAAGCACCGTTGTCGTCTTCTTGCCGTGGGCCGAAAGAAGAACTGCCCTTCGACAAGCTCAGGGCAAACGGTGGAAGATCGTCAGCAGCTAAACTTGTTCGATTACGATCGCATCGCCCATCGAAATCGTGCCGCCCGAAATCACCCGGGCCAGCGCCCCGCCCCGCCAATCGGGGATCAGCGCCAGCCGCAGGCCGTCGACCAGTTCGTCCATGCGGCTGCACGGATCGCATTCCATGGTGATTTCCAGCACCACATCGGCGCCGATGCGGAGGCGCGCGCCGGGCGTCTGCGGCAGATCGAAATCCTCGACCAGCAGGTTCGCCCGGCGATGCCACCAAGGCAGCGAATGACCGGTTTCGGCCATCGCCGCATCCCAGTCCTTCGCTTCGATCAGCGACACCTGCCGTTTGGCCTTTTTCCCCGGACGCACCGCGCCGCGGAAATCACCGGCAAGCCCGCCTTCGATCGTCACTTCGACAGTGTCGATCGTTTCGATCGGCCCGCGCGGGCGATCGTGGCGGGCGATGCCGGCGATCCTGGCCATCAGCCCAGCTTGGCCATCGCCGCTGCGGTATCGACCATGCGGTTCGAAAAGCCCCATTCATTGTCGTACCAGCTGACGACACGCACCAGCTTGCCGTCGATGACGGCGGTTTCCAGGCTGTCGACCGTCGAGCTGAACGGCGTGTGGACGATGTCGATCGAAACCAGCGGCTCGTCGGTATATTCCAGAACGCCCTTCATCGGGCCTTCGGCAGCTTCCTTGAGCAGCTTGTTGACTTCCTCGACGCTCGTGTCGCGCTTGGGCGTGAAAGTGAGGTCGACGAGGCTGCCGTCCGGAGTCGGGACGCGAACCGCCGAACCGTCGAGCTTGCCCTTCAGTTCGGGCAGCACTTCGCCGACCGCACGAGCCGCGCCCGTCGTCGTCGGGATCATCGACATTGCGGCAGCACGCGCGCGGCGCAGATCCGGGTGGATCTGGTCGAGGATCTTCTGATCGTTGGTATAGGCGTGGATCGTGGTCATCAGGCCGCGCTCGATGCCGATCGCGTCATTCAGAACCTTGGCCACCGGGGCGAGGCAGTTGGTCGTGCACGAAGCGTTCGACACGATCTTGTGATCGGCAGTCAGCTTGTCGTTGTTGACGCCATAGACGACGGTCAGATCGACGTCCTTGCCCGGCGCCGAAATCAGCACCTTCTTGGCGCCTGCATCGATATGCTTTTGCGCATCCGCACGCTTGGTGAAGAAACCGGTGCATTCCAGAACCAGTTCGACGCCGTTTTCGGCATGCGGCAGGTTCGCCGGATCGCGCTCGGCAGTCACCTTGATCCGCTTGCCGTCGATGACGAGGTCGTTGCCGTCCGCGCTGACATCGCCCGGATATTTGCCATGGACGCTGTCGCGCGAAAAGAGCCATGCGTTCGACTTGGCATCCGCCAGATCGTTGATCGTCACCAGCTCCAGCCCGCAATCGGGGCGTTCGAGGATCGCGCGGGCCACCAGACGGCCAATACGTCCGAACCCGTTGATCGCTACCTTCGTCATTGTCTCACTTCTCCCGGAGTCGTTGCAGGATCTGCGGCACGATGGCCTCCGCAGTCAGGCCGAAATGTTCGAACAATTGGGGCGCCGGGCCCGACGCGCCGAAGCTGTCGATGCCGAAACGCATGCCGTCGCGCCCGGTATAGCGCTCCCAGCCCATCGTCGTGCCCGCTTCGATCGAAACCAGCAGCGCGGCGTCGGGCAGAATATCCGCACGATACGCATCCGACTGCGCATCGAATCGCTCCCAGCAGGGCATGGAAACCACATCGGTACCAAAGCCCTCGGCTTCAAGCCGGTCGCGCACGGCAACGGCGATTTCGACTTCCGAACCCGTGGCGATCACCACCACCTTGCGCGCGGCTTCGGCGGGCTTCAGGCGATAGGCGCCCTTCGACGCTTCCATCCCGCCGCTGGTGCGCAACTGCGGCAAATTCTGGCGCGAAAGCGCGAGCAGGCTCGGCCCGTTCCGGTTTTCGAGGCTCGCCTGCCATGCTTCGGCGGTTTCGATCGTGTCGCACGGACGCCAGACCTCAAGGTTCGGCATCACGCGCAGGCTCATCACATGCTCGATCGGCTGGTGAGTCGGACCGTCTTCGCCGAGGCCGATCGAATCATGCGTCATGACATAGACGACGCGGCAGCGCTGCAGCGCCGACAGGCGAATCGCCGGGCGGCAATAGTCGGAAAAGACCAGGAAGGTGCCGCCATAGGGAATGACGCCGCCATGCAGCGCCATGCCGTTCATCGCCGCGGCCATGCCGAATTCGCGAATGCCGTAATAGACATAGCGGCCGCTATAATCCTCGGCCGTCAGCGGCCCGGTCGACTTGGTCTTGGTGTTGTTCGATCCGGTCAGATCCGCCGAACCGCCGATGGTTTCGGGCAACAGATCGTTGAGCGCGCCGAGCGCCATTTCGCTCGCCTTGCGCGTCGCGACCTTTTTGGGATCGGCGAGCAGCCCCGCGACATAATCATCCAGGTTGAAACCGTCGGGCAGATCGCCTGCCATGCGACGCTCGAATTCCGCACGATCCGAATGGTTTGCAAGCCGTCCTTGCCATGCGACATTCGCCTCACCGCCGCGCTTGCCCGCCGCCAGCCAGGTTTCCCGCACATCGTCGGGGACGACGAACGGCGGATAGCTCCAGCCCAGCGCCTCACGCGCGCCGGCGATTTCGTCGGCACCCAGCGGCGAGCCATGCACGCCGGACGTACCCGACTTGGTCGGCGCGCCCTTGCCGATCACCGTCTTGCAACGCACCAGCGAGGGCCGGTCGTCGGCCAGCGCCGCATCGATCGCCGCCCTGATGCTCGCCGCGTCATGGCCGTCGCATTCCACGACATGCCAGCCGGTTGCGGTATAGCGCGCGGGGATATCCTCGCTCGACGAAAGGCTCACCTTCCCGTCGATGGTGATGTCGTTATCGTCCCACAACACGATCAGCCGCCCCAGCTTCAGATGCCCGGCCAGCCCGATCGCTTCATGGTTGATGCCTTCCATCAGGCACCCGTCACCCGCGATCACCCAGGTGCGGTGATCGACGATGCTGTCGTCATACACTGCGTTCAGGTGGCGCTCGGCCATCGCCATGCCGACCGCCATCGCCAGCCCCTGACCCAGCGGGCCGGTGGTGCATTCGACGCCGGGCAGTTCGAAATTTTCCGGATGGCCCGCGCACGGGCTGCCGACCTGACGGAAATTCCGGATGTCCTCCAGCGTCGGACGCGCATAGCCGCTAAGGTGGAGCGCCGCGTAGAGCAGCATCGATCCATGGCCCGCCGACAGGACGAAACGGTCGCGATCGGCCCAGTGCGGATCGGCCGCGTCATATTTCAGATAGTCCTGAAACAGCACCGTCGCGACATCGGCCATCCCCATCGGCATGCCCGGGTGGCCGGAATTCGCCGCCTCGACGGCATCCATGGCAAGCGCGCGAATGGCGTTTGCGCAGTCTTTGAACGACGCGGTCATTGCTCTCCCTTGATGCCGAGGGGACAAAGCCCGCGGCCCAGCCGCGACTGTTGCGGCGAATCGAGTCGCGCACGCCTTTGCGACCCAGCCGCCCGCACGTCAACCAGAGCGCGGGCCTGATCGGCGGTGTCGGCTGTTTTCCGGTGGAAGCGATCGGCCTCGATTTTCTACCGGACATTTCCGAACGCAGAGCCGACGGCGCGCTTGGTCGTGAACCCAAATCGCGGGCAGCGCAATGCGTTATCCCGTCTCATCCTTCGTCCGCCCCGCACCGGCGCCCGCCCCATTCCAAGGGGTTGTCGCGCCGGAATCGCGTGCTAGTGGCATGGACATGGCGGACACACCCCCCAATGACGCCACCGCGCGGATCGACCGTGCTCTGGAACGGATAGAAGCAGCGGCGGCAGCACGTGCTTTCGCGTCGGAGCGGCTTGCCCGACGCCATGCCGTTCTGCGCAGCCGGATCGAAGAAGCGGTGGCGGCGCTCGACAATCTTATCGCACGCGAGGAGCGGCAGGACTGATGGCCGAAATTTCGCTTTCTCTGGCCGGTCGCAGCTATTCGGTCGCCTGTCGCGATGGCGAGGAGCCGCATCTCCGGCGCCTCGAATCGCTGATGGCGGGCCATGCCGAAACCGCGCAGCGCGCTTCGGGCGGGCTCAGCAGCGAACGCACCCTGCTCTATCTGTCGCTGATCCTTGCCGATCTTCTGGACGAAGCGCAGCGCAATCCGCCGTCGGGCGTATCGCCGATCCTGCTCGAAAATCTTGCCGACAGGCTCGAAGCCGTCGCAGCAGCACTTGAGGAAGACCCCGCCGCGTCCTAAATTGGTGTCGGCGGGTTCTGCCCGGTACGAGCTTTAGCGATTATCCCTGAGGCGATAGAAACATCCAAGGGAGCTGTCCCTGCCCGGGTTCCGGCCCGACGTACACGGCGCCCACCTGACGTTACAGGCGTCAGAGGATATTCAGGCAAACGGCCAGGGTGGTCCCGCCACATGAAGACGATTTCCGAAGAAAAACAGGCGATGCGCGCGGAAATGCGCGGCCTGCGTCGCGGGTTCGCGATGGCTGCCGGCGGCAACCCGATCGCGCTCCCGGCCCTGCTCCAGCATCGTATCAAGCCGGGCACCGTGGTCGCCAGCTATCTGCCGATGCGATTTGAGGCGGACCCCGGCCCGATGGCCGAGCGGGCACGCGAACTGGGCGCGCGAATCGCGCTGCCCTATATCCAGACCCCTTCGGTTCCGATGCGGTTTCTTGCCTGGCAAGCGGGTGATGAGACGGAAGTAAACCAGCATGCGATTCGCCAGCCGCTCGCCAGTGCGGAGGAACTGGCCCCCGACATTATCCTGACGCCGCTGATGGCGTTCGACGATGCGCTCCACCGGCTGGGTCAGGGGCGCGGCTATTACGACCGCGCCTTCGCCCATTTCGGCGAAGCATTGCGAATCGGAGTCGCCTGGTCGATTCAGGAAGTCCCCGCCGTCCCCATCGACAGCTGGGACGAACCCCTAGACGCCGTGGTCACAGAGCGCGGCCTGTTCAGCAAGGCGCCGTTATGACTGAACCCGAATGGCAACCGACCTGGCGCAAGCCGGCGGGCATGCTCGGCATCTGCGGCCTGATTCTCGTGTGGGTCGTACTGGTCGCCAGCCTTTCCGAATGGCTGGCCACGCTGCCCTTCCTGCTGCAGTTGCTGTTCTACATCGTCACCGGCATCATCTGGATCGCGCCGCTGAAGCCCGTGCTCCGCTGGATGGAAACCGGGCGCTGGCGCGCCTGATCTCCCGACTCACTCAGGGAAAGGGCACGCCGTAAAAGGCGTAGATGCTCTGCCCGAACATGCGATCGAACACCGGCTGGTTCTCGGCCGCCGGATCATAGCTGGGCGCGCCTTCCAGCTGCTCCTTCGTCACGTCGACGATATAGCCTTCCTGATCGGTGTCATAGGTCAGCGCGCGCCAGGGCAGCGGATAGTGATTGTGGCCCAGCCCGAACAGCCCGCCAAACGCCATCACGGCATATTCGACCTGTCCTGAGCGTTTATCGACCATGAAGCGCTCGACCGTCCCCAGTCGCTCTCCGTCGCGATTGTAAACGGCCGTGCCTTCGACCTTGTCCGACGCGATCAGCTGGCCGGTTTCATGGGTATCGACGTCCATGTCGTTTCTCCTCTCACGCAAACGCCGCATGCATTGCGGTCGCGCAGGAAAAACGCATGGCGCGCCCGGGCCGTTGCGTCCTATCGGATCAATTTTTCTGAGGAGCCGCAGCGCCATTTCCGATGCAGGAAATGGCGCGAGTGACGGGGCTCGAACCCGCGACCTCCGGCGTGACAGGCCGGCGCTCTAACCAACTGAGCTACACCCGCGTTCTTGCGAGAGCGCGGCTGTTAGGGGAGGCTTTGGGGGCTGTCAACCCGAATGCTCATCCCCTGCACCACGTTGTTTGCGGCGCCCGCCATTATCATGGACCAGCGTGCCGTGTTCGAACAGGAATCCGGCGATATCGGGCGTTCCCGCCGCCTCCATCACCGTCTGGATGATAATCAGCAGCGGCACCGCCAGCAGCGCGCCCGGCGTGCCCCATACCCAGCTCCAGAAGCTGAGCGACACGAGAATCATCAGCGGGCTGATCGTCAGCCGGTGTCCGACCACCAGCGGCGTGATCAGATTCGCCTCCACCAGATGCGCGCCGATCATGATCAGCCCCGGCAGCGCCGCGAGCCACAGGTCGGGGAAGGTCATCAGCCCGCCCAGCCCCAGCAGGATCGCCGCCAGCACCGGCCCGAAATAGGGGATATAGTTGAGCAAGGTCGCGATGCCGCCCCACATCAGCGGCGTCGGCATGCCGAGCAGCCACAGGCATCCCGCGACGAACAACCCGAGCAGCAGGTTGATCAGCGTGATCGTGCCCAGATAGGCCGATGTGTCGTCGACCACGTCCTGAATGACGCGCGCCGTCGCCATCGCGCCGCCAAAGCTCGACCGGCTCGTGATCGCTTTCTTGCGCAGGCGCGTCCATCCGGACAGGAAGAAATAAATCACCAGCACCGCGAAAAAGAGCTGGATCAGCACATTCGGCGCCGAACTCGTCACGAGATCGACCAGCGATTGCGGCGGCGGCCCGGAAACCGCGACCGGCTCCTGAATCGGCCCGGAAACGAAATTACGCAGCGTATCGTCGATGAACTGCTGCAGGCTCGAATAAAAATCGATCAGCGGGCGCAGATTGGCCTGAATCAGATCCACCCGGTCGGGCAGCATCCGCATCCATTGCCATGCCGGCACGACGATCAGCGCGAGCGCCGCGTTCACTGCGACAATGAACAGCACGACACAGATCAGCGACGCGAGCGGTGCGGGCACGCGATGCCGCTCAAGCCATTCGAGCAGCGGCACCAGCGCGACGGCGATCACCAGCGCGGCGGTCAGCGGCAGGAAAAATTCCGATCCCGCCTGCAGCGCAAAGGGCAGCGCAAGCACCAGCGCCACGCCGCCCATCAGCGTCAGCCCGGCAAGCAACCGGTCGCGACGCAGTTCGATCGCGCTTTCTTCGGGATATTGCACAGGAGCCGGAGGCGGCGGGGTCGCCGCGTTCTTCGTTTCGCCGTCCTGCGCGCTCAACTCGCCTTCCACTGCCCCTCTTCCCGCGCTCACCGCCGATATGTGTCATCGAACCAGGATGACCTTTCAAGGAAGCTCCGCTCTAGCGCGGTTTGCAGCGCTTGTAATCCCGGCTAGGCAGAGGAAATGGGAGAGATGCTGCTCGTCATCGACGAAGGAACCACTTCGACGCGCGCGATGCTGTTCGGCCCGGACGGACGCGTCCGCGCGAGCCATGCGATCGAACTGACACAACATTATCCCGCGCATGGGCTGGTCGAGCATGACGCCAACGAAATCTGGAGCCATTCGCTCGATTGCGCGCTCGCCGTGGTCGGCAAGGCCGGCGGGCCGGATGCCATCGCCGCGATCGGCATCACCAATCAGCGCGAAACCATCGTCTTCTGGGATCGCACCACCGGCGAGCCGCTCGCGCCCGCGATCGTGTGGCAGGACCGGCGCAGCGCCGCGATCTGCCGCCGGTTGAAGGAACGCGGTGAGGAACCGGGGGTACAGGCACGCACCGGCCTGCTGCTCGATCCCTATTTTTCGGGCACCAAGATCGCGTGGGCGATGGAACATTGGCCGCAGCTGAAGGGTGCGGGCGACCGACTCGCCATCGGCACGGTCGAAAGCTGGCTCGTCTGGAAACTTACCGGCGGGCTCCACATCACCGACGCCACCAACGCCTCGCGCACGTTGCTGATGGCGCTGGGATCGGGAAACTGGGACGACGGCCTGCTCGATCTGTTCGGCGTCCCCTCGGGCGCCCTGCCCCGCATTGTCGACAGCGCGGGGCATTTCGGCACGACCAGGCTGCTCGGCGGCGAAATCCCGATCTGCGGGCTTGCGGGCGATCAGCAGGCCGCGACGATCGGGCAAGGCTGTTTCAAGCGCGGCGAGGCGAAGGGCACCTATGGCACCGGCGCCTTCATCCTCGCCAATGCCGGCGGCACCCCGCCATCGTCAAAGAACCGCTTGCTCGCGACGGTGTTGTGGCAGCTTGAGGGGCGCCGCGCCTATGCGCTCGAAGGCGCGGTGTTCGTCGCGGGCAGCCTGATCCAGTGGCTGCGCGATTCGCTCGGCCTGATCGGATCGGCGGAGGAAACCGAAAAGCTGGCGCGGCAGGCAAAGGATAATGGCGGCGTCTATCTCGTCCCCGCGCTCGCCGGGCTCGGCGCGCCATGGTGGGAACCGGAAACGCGTGCCGCCATTTCCGGGCTCAGCTTCGCGACCGGCAAGGCGCACATCGTCCGTGCCGCGCTGGAGGCGCAGGCGCTCCAGACGCACGACCTCAAAACCGCCTTCGCCGCCGATGGCGACGATTGGACGCGGCTGCGCATCGACGGCGGCATGGTGGGCAATGACTGGATCGCGCAGGATATGGCCGACGTGCTCGGCATCCCGGTCGATCGCCCGGTAATGACCGAAACCACGGCGCTCGGCGCGGCGATGCTCGCGGCGCGCGGCTGCGGCATGTTTGCTTCGCTAAAGGACGCCGACGCGATGCGCAGCGCCGTCGAAACCTTCGAACCGAAGCTCAGCGAGGATGCCCGCCAGACCCGGCTCGCGGGGTGGCAGGCAGCGGTGAAGAACGTGATCGCGCATACCGAAGCGCGATAGGCGGCGTGGAAACACTGCGAACGGCTCCTGCCCGGCGCCGCTCTCAAGGCCCGAAATAGCGCCCCATCCCGAGTACGGGTTCCAGAGAATATCCCAGGCTTTCATAGAAAGCGACGACCGACGCATTGCGCTCGCGCACCTGCAGATTGATCTTGTTGCAGCCCAGGTCGCGCAACGCGCGCTCGGCTTGGCGCACCATCGCCTTGCCGATCCCGGCGCGGCGATGATCCGGATCGACCGCCACCGAATAGAGCCAACCGCGATGCCCGTCATAACCGGCCATCACCGTGCCGATCACCGCCGCCCCCGAGGTGGCGACGAAAAACAGCTCGCCCTGAAACGCCAGCTTGCGGGGAATGGACTGTGCCGCCGCATTGCGCGGCGGATCATCGGGAAAGACCCGCCGCCAAAGCCGATCGACGCCGTCGAAATCGGAATCGCGATAGATCCGGATTTCCCGCCCGGACAGGGAATCGGCGTCGGTCATCGACCTCCCGTGCCGATCCCTCTCACGCTTCGCAAGCCGCGATCAGGCTACGCTCTCTTCGAACATCCCGCGCAGATCCTTTTTCAGGATCTTGCCATTGGCATTGCGCGGCAGCACCTCGTCAGTGAACTTGATCGCCACCGGCACCTTGAACGCGGCCAGATGCTGCCCCACCCATTGCTGCAATTCCTCGACGCTCGCCGATGTGCCGGGCTGAAGATGCACGACAGCGACCGGCTCCTCGCCCAGTGTCCGGTGCGGCATGCCGATCAGCGCGCAATCGGTCACTGCCGGGTGCGAATAAAGCACGTCCTCGACTTCGCTCGAATAGATATTCTCGCCGCCGCGGATGACGATGTCCTTCGCGCGATCGACGATGTAGCAGAACCCTTCCTCGTCGAGCTTCGCCAGATCGCCGGTTCTCACCCAGCCGTCGACGAAGGTTTCGGCGCTCGCTTCCGGTTTGTTCCAATAGCATTTCACGATCATCGGCCCCTTGGCCCACAGCTCGCCGACTTCGCCGAGCGGCAATTCGCGCGTCCCGTCGGGCGACATGATCTTCAGCTCCGCCACCGGCACGGGCGGGCCGCAGCTCGTCGGTCGGTTGAGATAATCCTCCGCCGAATGCTGCGTCACGGTCGCCATGGTTTCGGTCATGCCCCAGCCATTGCCGGGCAGTGCCCCGAACTCCTCATAGATACGCTTGACCAGTTCCGGCGCGGACGGCGCCCCGCCATAGGAAATCGTGTCGAGCGAAGAGAGGTCGTATTTCCCGCGATCGGGATGTTCGAGCAGCTGCCATGCGATCGTCGGCACGCCGCCGGTAAACTGCACCTTCTCGCGCTCGATGATCTGCATCGCTTCGACCGGGTCCCATTTGCGCATGAAGATCACCGTCGATCCCGTCACCACGCCGGGCACCAGCGCCGCGCTGCACGCCGTAACGTGGAACAGCGGGATCACCAGCAGCGACACCTTGGGCTCGGGCGTTTCCGGCGGCGTTTCGCCCCGGCGCAGCATCGCGCGCGCCGCCGTATATCCGGCCGACAGGATATTCGAACAGATGTTGCGATTGGTGCCGAGCGCGCCCTTGGACAGGCCGGTGGTGCCGCTGGTGTAGAAGATGGTGGCATCATCCTCCGGTCCCACGGCAACATCGGGAAGCGGCATATCGTCCAGCCCCGCCCAGTCGTGCGGCGTGCCGATCAGCACTTCCAGACGGCTGAATTTGGGTTCCTCGATCGGATCGCGCGCCCGCGCGACGATCACCCGCTCCAGATCGGGCAGATTGTCATAATGCGGCAGCAACCGCTCATGCCGTTGCCCGTCCAGGATCGCGACCTTCGTCCCGGAATCGCTCAGGCCATATTCCAGCTCTTCGCCCACCCACCATGCGTTGAGCGGCACCACGATCGCGCCGAGGCTGGCCGCCGCGAAAAACGCCACCGGCCATTCGGGCAGGTTGCGCATCGCGATCGCCACCCGGTCGCCCTTGCGCACGCCCATCGCCCACAGGCGATTGGCAAGCTGAGTCGTCGCGCGCCAATTGGCTTCGTATGTGACGCGTTCGTCCTGATAGATGGTGAAGACGCGATCGCCATGAGCGCGAATAGCCTGCGCCAGAAACCGCAGCGACGGTGGTGCGTTCTTCCAGACGCGAGTCGAAACGCCTCGAATGTCGGCGGTTTCCATCTCGAACTTCGCATCGGGGGCAGTTAGCAACGCCTCTGTCTGGGCGAGCGTCATGCGCGGCCAGGAGGGGTCTAGCGGCACTAGCGCTTGGGTGGTCAAAAATCCTCTCCGCACTCGGGTGTGTTGAATATCGGGTTTGGCGTTATCCGCTCTTTGCGCGCAACGTTACTGTTGATTTGCACCACTCTCAAGGCAATAGAAACCGCGAACCGGCAAAAGGCGCCGATTTGCTTTGTGACCTTTTCGAATAGGGGGTATGGACCTGAACATGCAATTGGCAGCGCCCGAGTCTCATGGGTTCAGCAGTGTTCGGCTGACCCGGATCGATACCTTTCTGAAGGAACGCTATCTCGACACGGGGCGCCTTCCGCACGCCCAGCTGCTGATCGCGCGCCACGGTGAAATCGTCCATTTCTCGCATCAGGGCGCGGCGCGCGAAGGCGGCGACGCGATCGATGCAGGCTCGCTGTTCCGCATCGCTTCGATGACGAAGCCGATCACCTCGATCGCCTTCATGATGCTGGTCGAGGAAGGCAAGGTCGCGCTCGACACCCCCGTGGCCAGGGTGATTCCCGAACTCGCCGATGTCGGCGTCTATGCCGGTGGCGGCGCCGGCGTCCCGTTCGCGACCACGCCCCCTGCGCGGCCGATGCAGATGGTGGACCTGCTGCGCCACACATCGGGCCTGACCTACAGCTTTCAGAATCGCTCGAACGTCGACGCGGCCTATCGCGAGGGCAAGATCGAAAACTGGTGGGGCAATCTCGATCTCGACGAGTTTCTCGCCGCGCTCGGCAAAATCCCGCTCGAATTTTCGCCGGGCGAGGCATGGAATTATTCGGTGTCGACCGACGTGCTCGGCGCAGTCGTTCAACGTGTGGCCGGCATGCCGCTGGCCGAGTTCTTCCATACCCGCATCTTCGCGCCGCTCGGCATGGACGACACTTTCTTTCAGGTGCCGGAGGACAAGCTTCACCGGCTGGTCGATTGCTACACGCTGCAACCGGGCAAGGGGCGCGTGATGTTCGATCGCGGCGCCGATTCCTTCTGGAGCAAGCCGCCCACGCTGGTTTCCGGCGGCGGCGGCCTCGTTTCCTCCTCGCTCGATTATCATCGTTTCTGCCGCATGTGCCTCGATGGCGGGGAACTCGACGGCGCGCGGATCGTCGGTCGCAAGACGATCGATCTGATGACTGCGAACCATCTGCCCGGCGGATCGGACCTGACGGCGATGTCGCAATCGCTGTTCAGCGAAGCCACCAATGCCGGCACCGGCTTCGGGCTTGGCTTCGCGGTGACGGTCGATCCGGCGCGCTCGCTGATTCAGGGAAGCGCGGGCGAATATTATTGGGGCGGCATGTTCGCGACTGCGTTCTTCATCGATCCGGTCGAGGAGATGCACATGGTGTTCATGACCCAGGTTTCGCCCTCGATGGCCTTCCCCATCCGGCGCGAACTCAAAACGCTCATCTATTCGGCGCTCACCTGAACGCGCGCCGCACAACAGACCACAGGAGAAAGCTACCAATGTCCGTTATCACCACCGAACGTCACGGCGACGTCCTCGTCATCACGTCGGATAATCCACCGGTCAACGCCCTCGGCCATGCCGTACGCCTCGGCCTGCAGGAAGGGATTGAGGAAGCCGCAGGCGACGACAGCGTCAAGGCCGTCGTGATCGCGTGCAGGGGCCGCACCTTCTTCGCCGGAGCCGACATCACCGAATTTTCCAAGGGCATGAAGGAACCCGGTCTGCCGACCGTTGTCGATGCGATCGAAGCGCTCGACAAGCCGGTCATCGCCGCGATCCATGGTACCGCGCTGGGCGGCGGCTGCGAAGTCGCGCTTGCCTGCCATTATCGCATCGGCGTTCCCTCGGCGAAAATGGGCCTGCCCGAAGTCAAGCTCGGCATCCTGCCGGGCGCGGGCGGCACCCAGCGCCTGCCGCGTGTCGTCGGCATCCCTGCCGCGCTCGGCATGATGACCGGCGGATCGCCGATCTCTGCCAAACAGGCAAAGGAAGCCGGTCTGCTCGATCGCCTCGCCGGGGAAGACAGCCTGCTTCAGGACGCCATCGCCTTCGCCAATGAAGTCGCCGACACCCGTCCCCTGCCCCGCACCAGCGAGCGCAAGGTCGAAGGCAATGACGCCATGTTCGAGGAATTCAAGGCCGCGAACGCACGCAAGATGCGCGGCTATGAAGCGCCCTATGAAATCATCGACGTCGTCCAGTCGACCTGGGACAAGCCCTATGCCGAGGGCGTGCAGCGCGAACGCCAGGGCTTCATGAAACTGATCATGGGCACCCAATCGGCGGGCCTGCGCCACGTATTCTTCGCCGAGCGCAAGGCGTCGAAGATCGACGACGTTCCCGAGGACATCAAGCTGCGCGACATCAAGCGCGTCGGCGTGATCGGCGCCGGGACGATGGGCGGCGGCATTTCGATGAACTTCCTGTCCGCCGGCATCCCGGTGACCATCGTCGAGATGCAGCAGGAAGCGCTGGATCGCGGCGTCGGCATCATGCGCAAAAATTACGAGAGCACTGCGAAGAAGGGCCGGATCACGCAGGATCAGGTCGAAGCCGCGATGGGCGCGCTCACTCCGACGCTCAGCATGGACGATCTGGCCGATTGCGACCTCATCATCGAAGCCGTTTATGAAAGCATGGACGTCAAGAAGGACGTTTTCGGCAAGCTCGACAAGATCGCAAAGCCGGGCGCAATCCTCGCGTCGAACACCAGCTATCTCTCGATCGACGAGATTGCCGCTTCGACCAGTCGTCCGGGCGATGTTGTCGGCATGCACTTCTTCTCGCCCGCCAATGTGATGAAGCTGCTCGAAGTCGTGCGCGGCGAAAAGACGGACAAGGACGTGCTCGCCACCGTCATGGCGCTGTCGAAGAAGATCCGGAAAGTCGCCGTGGTTTCGGGCGTCTGCTACGGCTTTATCGGCAATCGCATGCTGATCCCGCGCCAGATGGAAGCGCAAAAGCTGCTGATGGAAGGCGCCACCCCGTCGCAGGTCGACAAGGTCCACACCGATTTCGGCATGCCGATGGGCCCCTTCCAGATGGCCGATCTCGCCGGCGTCGATATCGGCTGGCACCGCGATCCCAGCCGGATCGAGAATATCCGCGACGCGCTCTGCGCCGAGGATCGCTGGGGCCAGAAAAAGGGCGCGGGCTTTTACGATTATGACGAAAAGCGTCAGCCCTCGCCCAGCCCGCGCGTCGCCGAAATCATCGAGGATTTCCGAAAGAAGACCGGCGCTGAGCAGCATGACGTGACCGACGAGGAAATCGTCGCCCGCACGCTCTATCCGATGGTCAGCGAAGGCGCGAAGATCCTTGCCGAAGGCATCGCCCAGCGCGCGTCCGACATCGATGTCGTCTGGATCTACGGCTATGGCTGGCCTCCCTATCGCGGCGGCCCGATGTTCTGGGCGGACACGATCGGCGCGAAGACGGTGGTCGAGGGCCTTGAGAAATACGGCCTCGAAGTCGCCCCGCTGCTCCGCGAAAAAGCGGAAAAGGGCGAACGGTTCAACTAAAGCGGACTCTCCCTCTCCCCTTTTTGGGGAGAGGGCTGGGAGAGAGGAAGCGCCGCGCAGATGCTGTTCATGATTTCAAGATCGGCCGTGCACTTTGCGGTCATCCTTGCCGCCCTGATGCTTTCGGAGCATTTTTTGGGGGGACTGAGTCACATCGCTCGAATGAGCATAGTCGCATTGGTCGGCTTGGTAACAATACCCTTCATCTATCGGCGCTGGTTCGACCGTGATCGCGGGGATTTGGTCGTTAGCTCTGATGACGCCGAGTGAATGCTGCAAATTCTGATGCGCTCGTGTCTCTATCGGTGGATAGAGAAAGGAGAGGAAAGTGATCGACAACCTGGAAACCTTTCGCGCCGAAACGCGCGCATGGCTTGAGGCAAATTGCCCGCCCGAAATGCGGCAGCCGATGCGCAGCGAAAAAGACGCCAATTGGGGCGGCCGCAAGGCGGTGTACCAGCCGGGGCAGAAGGAATGGATGGACGCGATGGCCAGCCGCGGCTGGACCGTGCCCGACTGGCCCAAAGCCTATGGCGGCGGAGGCCTGTCACCCGCCGAAACCAAGATATTGCGCGAGGAAATGGCCAAGCTCGGCTGTCGCAATCCGCTCAACAGCTTCGGCATCTCGATGCTCGGCCCGGCACTGCTCAAATATGGCACCGAGGAACAGAAGCTCGAACATCTGCCCAAAATCGCACGCGGCGAAATCCGCTGGTGCCAGGGCTATTCCGAACCCAATGCCGGATCGGACCTCGCCGGCCTCGCCACCTCTGCCGAGGACAAGGGCGATCATTTCCTCGTCAACGGGCAAAAGGTCTGGACCAGCTATGCCGATCAGGCAGACTGGATCTTCTGCCTCGTCCGCACCGACAAGACGAACAAGCATCGCGGCATCAGCTTTGTCCTGTTCGACATGGAAACGCCGGGCGTTTCGACCCGGCCGATCCTGCTGATTTCGGGCTATTCCCCCTTCTGCGAAACCTTTTTCGACGATGTGAAGGTGCCCAAGGAAAATCTGGTCGGCGAGCTTAATCGCGGCTGGGACGTCGCCAAATATCTGCTCGGCCATGAGCGCGAGATGATCTCCGGCATGGGCGGCGAAAGCGGCAATCGCGCGCTTCACGCGCTTGCCCGCGACAAGACCGGGCTGGATGGCGAAGGCCGCCTCGCCGATCCGCTGCTCCGCGCGCAGATGGCGCTCTATGAAGTGCGCAGCCGCGCGTTCAAGGCGATGTCCGAAAAGTTCATGGACGAACTCAAGGCGGGTCGCGCGCATCCCGCCCAGCCGAGCATGATGAAATATTACGGCACCGAGCTGAACAAGACCCGCAACGAGCTGATGATGGCGGCGGGCGGGTCGGACCTGCTCGAATGGGAAAGTGACGCATCAAACGGCGGCGCGGCGGCGCGCGCATGGCTGCGCACCAAGGCCAATTCGATCGAAGGCGGGACGAGCGAGATTCAGCTCAACATCATCGCCAAACGCATCCTAGACCTGCCGGGCGCCTGAGCCGTCGCCCCTGCTCAGGCAGGGGCCCATGGCTCCAACATATCGCGAACCAGCTGACACTATCCTGTTCAATCACCGTCAACCGGTTCCGCAAACTACACAGAAATAGGCCCCGTACAGGGGCGACGGAGTGAGAAAAAATGCCTCTCTTCCTCGATGACGAACAGACGATGCTGCGCGACACCGCGCGCGATTTCGTGTCCGAACAAATGCCCGTCGCCCATATGCGCAAGCTGCGCGACGACAAAAGCGCCGACGGATTTTCGCGCGACCACTGGAAGTCCTTCGCCGAAATGGGCTTCACCGGCATCCTGATTCCAGAGGGTGATGGCGGCCTCGGCCTCGGCCATGTCGAAGCCGGCGTGGTGCTGGAAGAGATCGGGCGCAACCTGTCCCCCTCGCCCTTTCTCACCACTGCCGTCGCAGCGGTCGAGGCGCTCAGGGGCTCGGCGCAACGCGAACGCTGGTTCCCCGGCATCATCGCCGGCGAAACCGTCGCCGCGCTCGCGATCGACGAAAAGCCCAAGCATAACGGCAAGGTCGCGATGCAGGCGCGCCGCGCGGGCAATGGCTATCGCCTGTCGGGTGCCAAGCAATTCGTGACGCACGGCCATGTCGCCGACCTGCTGATCGTCGCCGCGCATGTCGAAGAGAATGCGGATGTCACGCTCTTCGCCGTCCCCGCGGGCACCGCCGGCGTCACCGCCACGCCCGAGCGGCTGACCGATGCCAGCATCGCCGCGCGCGTGCAGTTCGATGATGTTCAGCTCGATGGCGACGCTGTGATCGGCGGCGAGGATGGCGGCGAGGCCTATGCCCGGCTGCTCGACGCCGCGCGCATCGGCGCTTCGGCGGAAATGCTCGGCGTCGGCGGCGGCGCGATGGACATGACCATGTCCTATCTCAAGGACCGCAAGCAGTTCGGCGTCGCGATCGGCAGCTTTCAGGCGCTGCAACACCGCGCCGCACATCTCTATTCCGAACTCGAAGTCGCCCGCGCCGCCGTGCTCAAGGCGCAGCAGCTGCTCGACACCGGATCGGAGGAAGCGGCGATGGCCGCTGCTGTCGCCAAGGCGATGACCGGCCTTGCCACCACGCTGGCGGTGCAGGAAGGCGTCCAGATGCATGGCGGCATCGGCATGACCGACGAACATGACATCGGCTTTTACATGAAGCGCGGTCGCGTGCTGGCAGAGATGTTCGGCGACACCAATTTCCACGCCGACGCGGTGGCGCGGATGGCCGGCTTTTAGGCAGCCGGCCATGGCCTCATGCCGCCATTTGCGACCATGATCGGCCCTCGACATCCCCGCTGACGAAACTTGCCAGCCGCCACCGGTTGTAACATTGGATCCGGCATGACTGACCATCCCACCCGCGCAACCACGCCCGAACAGCTCGTCCAGCAGCTGGTGACATTGCTCGATGTCGAGGAAATCGACCGCGACCTCTATCGCGGCAGCCGCCAGCCCGGCGGCGTCGGTCGCGTGTTCGGCGGCCAGGTGATCGCGCAGGCGCTTCAGTCGGCCCAACGTTCGGTGGAGGGCAAGACCGCCCATTCGCTCCACGCCTATTTCATGCGGCCCGGCGATGAGGATTATCCGATCATCTATCGCGTCGTTCGCGATTTCGATGGCGGCAGCTTCGCCAATCGCCGCATCATCGCGTTGCAGCGGGGTCAGCCGATCCTCAACATGATCGCATCGTTCCAGCGGCCGGAGGACGGGCTGCGCCATCAGGACGCGATGCCCGATGTGCCGCCTCCCGAAGACCTGCGTTCGGAAAATGAAGTGCGGAAGGAATATTCCACCGAAATTCCCGAAAAATTTCGTCCCTTCTTCCTGCGCGAACGTCCGATCGAAATCCGTCCCTGCGATCCGCGCTACTGGATGCACCCGGAACCGCGCCCGGCGGTACAGAGCAGCTGGTTCCGGCTCGTCGGCACGGCGCCGGACGATCCCGCGCTGCATCGCGCCATCCTCGCCTATGCGTCCGACATGGCGTTGCTGGGCACGTCGATGCTGCCGCATGGCGTCAACTGGCTGACCACCCGGATGCAGACGGCCAGCCTCGATCATGCGGTCTGGCTGCATGAGGATTTTCGCGCGGACGAATGGCTGCTCTATCATTGCGACAGTCCCTGGGCGGGTCATGGTCGCGGCTTCAATCGCGGCCAGATCTTCACGCAGGACGGGCGGCTCGTCGCCAGCACCAGTCAGGAAGGGCTGATCCGCCTGCGCGACAAACCGGCAAAGGACTGAAGGCGCGCGGGGAACGCAGCCGCGATCGGGGCGTTGCCAAAGGCATCCTGTCCCGAATGCCACGGAAGGCTCCCGATGCTCTTCGCCCTGCTGATGCTTGCCCTGCCGCAAGACGCTTTGCTCGCCGAAACGTCCATGTTCGACGCGACCGAAGTTGCCGAACGGCTCGACGTCACCAGCTTTCCCAATTCGATCGGCCCGCGTCGCGAAGCGGACAAGCATCGGTTCGCCGATTACGGCTTTACCGAAATTGCGGACGATGCCGGTACGGCAGAGCTGACCAGCGCCGACGGCGAATGGGTATTCCGTATCCGCGTGCTCGGCGCGAGTGGAGACACGATCCGCATCTGCGTGCTCGATCGCGCTCTTAACGGCGGCAGTTATTTCACTGTGAAACCAGTGGAAATTTCCGAAGGTGACGATGGCCTGTTCCATGCGACGGGGCGCGAAATCACCTCGCCGGATTGCCAGTAAGAAAGCCTCCGCCGCTCAGCGATTGGGCAGCACCGATATACTCACCGGCAGATATAGATAGACTTCGGTCAGGCTGGCACGCACCCATCGCACCGGCTGCTCCAGCCCCGAAACCGTAACGCCATATCCGTCGCCGAACGCAGCAGCGGTGCGCTTCGCATCCTCCGCCGCCAGCGCGATAATCTCGCCACGATATTGATTGGGATCGACCACGGAAAGCGACAGGTCGCTTTCGGCCTCCATCTGCGCGCGTCCGACCGCCGGAACAGCCGCCACGAAACGCGTGATCCTGCCCAGGGCATCGGCGGAATTCATCCCCGGCTCCAGCCGTGCCTTGACGAAAAAGCGCGTCAGGTTCGTATCGGGTCGCCGATCGCTTTCCAGCGGAAGGTCGCGATAATTTTCGAGCGTCAGCGGTTCCACGATCAACTGCCCGGTCGCCAGTTCGACACCATGGCGCGGCGCCAGTTCGATCGCGCGGCGGATCATGCCGTAAATCTCGTCCTGCCGTTGCGGTGCATCGCGCGTATCTCCCGACACGCTGACTTCCAGAATGGCGAAATCGGCAGTCCGTTTGACACGAATGACGGGAATGGACGTGACATCGTCACGCCGCGCGCCGGTCACGACGATTTCCTGCGCAAATGCCGGGATGGTGGGGAACAGGGCCGCGACCGTCGCCAATCCCATCAGAACGCGCTTCATCACCCCTCTCCCATCGTCGCTGCGGATGGCAAAGGCTCGGCGCGCGAAACCGTCAAGTCAAATGACAAAGCCGCACGGAAGAGGGCATTCCGAGGCCAGGCTCCGGCGCCGTGATTCTCCGCTGTCCTACATTTGCGGAAATTGATACCGAATCGGTCGGTCATATTGTTGGGGCGCGTGCACCAACACGCGCGTGTTGGTGCGAACCGGTGCGAACTTTGCACGGATTTGCGTGGCTTTTGCCAATCTGGCGATAATGGAAAATCGCCCGACCGCATTCCACGCGCTCTTTCTCAGTTCCAGTCGATCCCGCCGGAAGCCAATGCGCGCCCGGCGAGGACGGAGGTCATGCCTGACCTGCGTCCGTCCCGCGTCAGAAACTGGTTTTTCCGAATTCCTGACGCGTCACCGGATGGCTGGTCGAAAGCCCGCCATCGACCACCCATGCCTGTCCGTTGACATAGCTGGCGTCCGACGAAGCGAGAAACAGTGCAACCCGCGCAATTTCCTCGGGCACGCCGCCGCGCCGCATCGGGTTCAGCCGGCCGATCCTGTCCTCGACGCCCTTGGCGCGGGCATATTCATATGCCGACGCGGTCATGCCCGTTTCGATAAGCCCCGGGCAGATCGCATTGATCCGCACATTGCTGCCCGAAAACTGCTGCGCGGCGGTCTGCACCAGATTGATGACTCCCGCCTTGGACGCCGAATAAGCCGGTCCGCCGGCACCCGAGCGAAGTCCCGCGACGCTGGCGGTACAGATGATCGCACCGCCGCCACGTTCGACGATCTTCTGCCCGGCATGCTTGATCGCCATCGCCGGGCCGATCAGGTTGATCCGCAGGATTTCCGTCCAGTCTGTCGCGCTCTGGTCGAAAATTCCGGCCGCACCGCCCGAAACCCCGGCATTGGCGAAAAAGACATCGATCCCGCCATGCGCGTCGCATGCCGTCGCGACCAGCGCCGCGACATCATCTTCGGATCCCGCATCCATCCGAACTGCCTGGGCGGAACCGCCCGCATCGACAATCGCCGCAACGGTTCGTTCGACGCCATCCGACAGATCGGCGGCAATGACGCTGGCGCCTTCAGCGGCAAACAGCATTGCCGACGCACGACCGATGCCCGATGCGGCGCCGGTGACGACCACCGACTTGCCCTGAAATCTGTGCATCTTTTCTCTCCTGTCAGCGCGCGCCCGCACGCTGTGCGAATTTCCAGCTTGCAGCCGCCAGCGCGGGCAATCGCGCGACCGTCGCAGCGGCCTGTTTGCTCGACGCATTGCCGTCGATCATCCGCTTCTTGATGCCCTGAACAATCCCCGCCAGGCGGAAGAAATTATACGAGAAATACCAGTCGAGCTGCGGCACGCCGTCGCGTCCGGTCGCCGCGCAATAACGTTCGACGGTTTCCTCGATCGTGGGAATGCCGCTGTCGCCGCCCGACAGGCCCTCGATACCCGCACGACCATCGGCGGGAGTCACCCAGTTCATCAGCAGATAGGAGAAATCGGCAAGCGGATCGCCGAGCGTCGACAATTCCCAATCGAGCACCGCCAATACCTCGGGCCGGTCGGGGGCATAGATCATGTTGTCGATACGGTAATCGCCATGGACGATCGATGTCCGCGTCTGCTCGGGCACTGTGGCGGGCAGAAATTCGATCAGCTTCTCGATTTCCGGAATATCGTCGGTCTGGCTGGCGCGATATTGTTTCGACCAGCGGCCCACCTGCCGCTCGAAATAATTGCCCGGCTTGCCATAACTGCCCAGCCCGACCGCCTCGTGATCGATATCGTGAAGCGCGGCCAGCGTATCGACCATCGCCCAATAATGATCGCGCCGCAGATCGGGCGCCATGTCGGGCAGGCTGCCGTCCCAGATCGTCCGCCCGACCACCATCTCCATGATGTAGAAGGCCGATCCGATCACGCCGTCATCCTCGCACAACCCATAGGGCCGCGCGACGGGAAAGCCGGTGGGATGCAGCGCCGCGATCAGGCGATATTCGCGGTCGACGGCATGGGCGGAGGGCAGCAACGGCCCGAACGGCTTGCGCCGCAGGACATAGGCGCCGCTTTTCGCCTGAAGCCGATAGGTCGGGTTGCTCTGGCCGCCCGGAAATTTCTCCGCCGTCACCGGCCCTTCAAAACCGGCCACATTCGCGGCCATCCATTCGGCCAGCTTTTCGCAATCCAGGTCGCTCATGCGAATTCGATCACCGACCGCACGGTGTCTCCCTTGCGCAGCTTGTCCATCGCATCGTTGATATCTTCCAGCCGAATCCGCTCGGCCACCATGGTGTCGAGGTCGAGCTTGCCGTCGAGATACATCTGCACCAGCCGCGGCATATCGATCGGGAAGCGCGTCGATCCGAGCAGCGAGCCTTGCAGTTTCTTGCCCGTCAGGAAGGTCGGACCGGCAATCGAGACATTGTTGCCCGGCGCAATCATCCCCAGGATCGTCGCCGTCCCGCCACGCCGCAGGATGTTCCAGGCCAGCTCCGCCGTGTTCGGTCGTCCGACGGCTTCGATCGCATAATGCACACCGCCATCGGTCATTTTCAGGACGGTTTTAAAAATGCCGTCTTCGCCCGGATCAGCGACATGCGTAGCGCCCATCTTGAGCGCCAGCTGCCGCTTCTCCGCAACCGGGTCGATCGCCAGGATCATGCCAGCCCCGGCGATCTTTGCGGCGTTGATTGCGGCAAGGCCGATACCCCCCGCCCCGATCACCGCGACGCTTTCGCCCGGGCGCACCCGGCTGTCGTTGAAGATCGCACCGGCTCCGGTGATGACCGCACAACCGAGCAGCGCGGCACGATCGAGCGGCATCTCCTTCGAAATCGCGACACAGGCATTTTCATGCACCAGCATCGTTTCGGCAAAGGCCGACAGATTGAGGAACGGCGCCAGCGGCGTCCCATCGGCGAGCGACAGACGCGGTTCCTCCCCCTTTGCGCGCCGCGTCGAAGGGTCGATACACAGCGACGGCCGCCCGGTGATGCACATCTCGCACGATCCGCAGAAAACCGTGAAGAAGGTGATCACATGATCGCCGGGCCGGATCTGCGCGACGTCGCTGCCAACCGATTCGACAATGCCTGCTGCCTCATGCCCCGGCACCGTCGGCAACGGATGCGGAAAGGCACCATCGATAAAATGAAGATCGGACCGGCAAACACCGACCGCCGCGGTGCGGATCAGCACTTCGCGCGGTCCGGGCTTCGAAACCCGGACCTCCTCGATCGTCAACGGCTTGCCTGCCTCGCGGAGCACCGCTGCCTTCATGCCTCTTCTCCCTCTTCCCGAAGCAGGCGGCGCTTACGGCCGCTCCGCCATATGTTCGCCATGCCGCGCGAATTCGTGCCGGGCGATCGTGCGGTTGTGCACTTCGTCCGGCCCATCGGCGAACCGCAGCGTCCGGATGTTGGCCCAGGCGGCGGCGAGTGCGAAATCGTCCGAAACGCCTCCGCCGCCATGCGCCTGAATCGCGTCGTCGAGGATCGACAGGGCCATTTGCGGCGCCTGCACCTTGATCATCGAAATCTCCAGATGCGCGGCCTTGTTCCCGGCCTTGTCCATCATATCGGCGGCCTTCAGGCACAGAAGGCGCGTCATTTCGATATCGATGCGCGCCCGCGCGATCCGTTGTTCCCAGACCGAATGGTCCGAAATCCGCTTGCCGAACGCGATCCGGCTGACAAGGCGGCGGCCCATTGCGTCGATCGCCTCTTCCGCAGCGCCAATGGTGCGCATGCAATGATGGATGCGGCCCGGTCCCAGGCGCCCCTGCGCGATTTCGAATCCGCGCCCTTCGCCGAGCAGCAGGTTCTCGGCAGGCACGCGAACATTGGTCAGCGACACTTCGCCATGACCATGCGGTGCATGGTCATACCCGAACACCGGCAGCATCCGTTCGATCTTCACGCCCGGCGTATCGAGCGGGACAAGGATCATGCTCTGCTGCGCGTGGCGCGTGGCATCGGGATCGGTCTTGCCCATCACGATCGCGATCTTGCAGCGCGGATCGCCGGTGCCCGACGACCACCATTTGCGACCGTTGATCACATATTCATCGCCGTCGCGCTCGATCCGCGTCTGGACGTTGGTTGCATCCGAGCTTGCCACGGCCGGCTCGGTCATCAGAAAGGCGGAACGGATTTCACCGTTCATCAGCGGACGCAGCCACGCTTCCTTCTGTGCCAGCGTGCCATAGCGATGGAACACTTCCATATTGCCGGTATCGGGCGCCGAGCAGTTGAAGCACTCCGACGCCCATTCGCTGCGCCCCATTTCCTCGGCGCAGAGCGCATATTCGAGGTTGGTGAGCTGTTCGCCTTCGAACACGAAGCTCTCATCGACATGCTTCTGACCCGAATGCGGCGGCATGAAGAGATTCCACAGCCCCTCGGCCCTTGCGAGCTTCTTGACGTCCTCGATCACCGGGACGTGCTGCCACCGGTCACCTTCGGCCACCTGGGCGCGATATTGCGGCGTGCGCGGGAGGATTTCGCGCGCTATGAAATTGCGAACCCGGTCGCGAAAATGCGTTTCGCGTTCG
Source organism: Sphingomonas sp. (assembly GCA_002707985.1). Taxonomy (GTDB): domain Bacteria; phylum Pseudomonadota; class Alphaproteobacteria; order Sphingomonadales; family Sphingomonadaceae; genus Sphingomonas. The sequence continues at coordinate 62,317 of PAOI01000024.1, forward strand.
GTCAGCGTGAAATCCATCTTTCCATCCTCTCTTATACCGCCCAGACATACCAACTGGCCCGGCTTAGAACGTACCGGATATTCGGTAAAGGGAAACGAACGCTGTCGCAGAGCAATTTTTTATCGAATTTTGGCATGCCGCAACATCAAAAAACGCTTTGGCGCGGCGCCAAATCCGCTAAACTGGTCTGATGTCGAAGCCAAAAGACGTCCGCGAGGAGGACGAAGCACAGGGCACGCAGCGATTCCGCGAAAAGCGCGACGCGATCCTCGCGGCGGCTGCGGAGACGATCAACCTGCAAAGCGCGCGGGGCATGACCTTCGCCGATGTGGCGCGGCGCGTCGGGCTCAACACCACCAGCGTCACTTATTATTTCAAGCGCAAGGAAGACCTTGCCGCGGCCTGTTTCGAACAGACGCTCGATCTGCTACACAGCATGCTGGCGGAAGCCGAGCGCGAAACCACCCCGCGCGATCGCGTCGCACGCTATCTGGCGGTGAACATGGAACGCCTTGCGCGCATTCGTCGTGGCGAAGCGCATTCGGCGGCCACCCTGTCCGACCTTCGCGCCATGGAAGAGCCGATCAAACGGCGCCTGCTCGACGGATGGCGCGGCGTTTTTCGCCGTACCCGCGCGCTTTGGGGCGAGGAAGCGCGGTCGCGCGAAGAGATCAATCTATGGGGCGGGCGCGCTCATGTGCTGCTGGAAAACACTTTCTGGCTGCCGGCGTGGCTCGATCGCTATGAGCTTGACGAATATCCTCGGGTCGAAGCGCGCCAGATGGAGATTTTCCTGCACGGCATCGCCGCGCCGGGAAGCGGCTGGCACCCGCATCTGCTCGACCTCGAGCCGCCGGGCAACGAACCGGGTCGCGAGGCATTTCTGCTGGCGGCAACGCGGCTGATCAACGAACTCGGCTATCGCGGAGCGTCGGTGCAGCGGATCGCGTCCGAACTCAACGTCACCAAGGGCAGTTTCTACCATCATCTCGATGCCAAGGACGACCTTGCCGTTGCATGCCACGAACGCAGCTTCGATGTGCTGACCAACGCCCAGCGGCTGGGTGCCGAACAGCCGGGAAGCTATTGGGAACGGCTCACCAACATTGTCGCAACCTTGCTCGACGTGCAGTTTTCCGAACATGGTCCGCTGCTGCGCACGACGGCGCTGTTCGGCCTGCCGCCGGAAACGCGCAGCGCGATGGTCGACCGGTCCAATCGCATCGCGCGGCGCTTCGCCGGCATGATTTCGGACGGGATCGCCGAAGGTTCGGTTCGCGCGGTCGATCCGCTGATCGCCAGCCAGGCGCTGATGGCGCTGCAGAACGCGGCCTTCGACATGCGCAAATGGGCCAGCACCATGCCGCGGGACAAGGCCGTCGCATTTTACGCTTCGACCCTTGCATTCGGGCTATTCGACGACCGCCTTCTCGCGGGCTGACCTGCCTTTCCGCACAACCGGCGGCAGTTCGGATTTTCGGTTCCCCGAAACAGAGAAAGCGGCCGGCAATGCCGACCGCTTCCCCCTGTTACCGGTCTTTACGGCCGGCTCCCCTCCAAAGGCGTCAGAAACCCGCGCGCAGCGTGATGCCATACGTGCGCGGCTCGGCGAGATACGCCGAATAGGTCTGCTGGGGCGCCACGAAAGGCGTGTTGAACGCGACCTGGGTATAGTCGACGTTGAACAGGTTCTGACCCCAGAACTCGATACCCCAGCGATTGTCAGGTCCCCGGATACCGATGCGACCGTTGACGACAACATAGCTGTCCTGTTCCTTGCCATAGAGCAGGTCGGAACCGGTGTTATAGTCGTCAACCGCGCGGGCGTTGAGGTAGAACAGACCCGACAGGCCCGTGCTGCCGATCTCCGGCGTCCACGACATCGACGCGGTCGCGACGATTTCCGGAGCATTGGACAGATTGTCGCCGGGCAGCAGGCGCAGTGCCGGATCCAGCGGAGCGCCATTGTCGGTACCGACCAGGTCATCCTTGTAATGCGTATCGGCGTAGGTGATGCCCATGGTGAAGGTAAGGTCGCGGGTCGGACGCAGCGTGCCTTCCAGCTCAACGCCCTGGGCAATAACACCCGCAGTTACATCACCTGCGGCGCAAGAACCGGTCGCGACACTGGCATCCCGATCGGCGCCACCAAGATCCTGGCTACAGCCATTGATGTTCTGAACCAGGAAGACCGAACCGTTGAAGGTGTTCAGCTGGAAATTGCTGAATTCCTGACGGAACCCGGCGATGGTCACCATGAAATCGCGCGTTGCGTATTTGGCACCGATTTCGAAAGCATTGACCGTTTCCGCGTCGAACTGAAGGTTCGCAGTCGAACCCGTGGTCGCCGGATTGCCGAGCACCGGGCTCGCCTGAAGCGCCGAACGGTCGAGGTTGAAACCGCCAGCCTTATAGCCGCGCGAATAGCTGCCATAGAGCATCAGGTCATCGGTCGGGCGATAGGAAACGATCGCCGTGCCGGTGAACTCATCCTCGCTGCGGCTGTCGGACATCGACACCCCATCGAGTTCCGATGTCGAGTTACCCTGACAGGAAAGCGCGATGATACCGCCGGCAAGGCTGTCGAGAGTCGGATTGATGCCGAGCAAGCCCGAAAGCAGCGCACGGTTCGCCGGACAGACGGTGTTGTCGTTGCCGAAGGTCGCGGCGAAATCCTTCTTCTCGCTCGTGTAACGCAAGCCGAGCGTGATGTCGAAGCGATCGGTCACATGGATGATGTTATGCGTGAACAGCGCGAAGTTATTGCTTTCCTGGTTATAAACGTCGCGCGTCGATCCCATGTCATTCAGCGTCGACAACTGGTCGAGACCTGCGACCAGCAATCCGCCCGCAGCACCCAGCGGTGTAAGACCGCTGTTAAGCTGAGCGCGCGTCACGCTGCCGAGGCAACCCGAATTGGCCGGGTTGACGGCGGCCGCGCCGAAGCCGGCACCGGCAAGACCGATCGTGACACGGCACGGCGCAAAAGCGCCATATTGCGTACCGAAGCGTAGATTATCGCGCGTTTCCAGCTTCTCGTTGGCGTAATAGCCGCCGATCAGCCAGTCGACCGTATTGTCGAACGCCGAACCCTGGAGGCGGAGTTCCTGGCTGAAGGTCTTGAAAGCACGCGAGGCGCCGTCTTCGTTCGGCGCGCGATACAGGATGTCGACCTGCGTATAGTCGGTGTCCGAACCCTGATAGTTCGAATATTCGCGATACGCCGTGATCGAGGTGAGGTTCACCGAACCGAACGAATAATCGATCTGGCCCGAAATGCCGTAGTCCTTGGTCTTGCCCGCGAATGAGCGACCGGCAGTGTTGTAGATGTCGCGATCATAGGTGCTGCCGTTCAGCCCGTCTGGATTCTGACCCAGCGCCAGAAGGATCGGGATGATCGGGTTGGAAGTGCTGGTCAGCGCCGGCGCACCGGCGACCGGTCGATTATAGGGATCGAGGCCCGAGCTGACCCGGGCAAGCGGCGCCGAATCGGTCTGGACAAAGGTTGCCGCACAGCAGCTTTCGCTCTTTTCCGAATAATCGCCGATGATCCGCACCGACAGGTCGGCGCTCGGTTCGAACAGCAACTGACCACGAACCAGATAACGGTCGCGATTGTTGATGTCGGTGTCGTTCACCACATCATGATAGAAACCGTCCCGCTTGAAATAGACGCCGTCGACGCGCGCCGCGACGGTTTCGCCGAGCGGTGCGTTGATACCCGCCTCGACGCGGAACGCGTCATAATTGCCATAGGTGAAGGCGCCATAGCCCGAAAATTCGAATTCGGGAGGTGCGGTAAAGATGCTCAACAGCCCCGCCGACGAGTTGCGACCGCCAAGCGTGCCCTGCGGACCACGCAGCACTTCAATGCGTTCGATCGGTCCGAGTTCGCCGAGCGCATTACCGCTGCGCGAACGATAGACGCCGTCGATGAACACCGCGACCGAGCTTTCGAGGCCGGGATTGTCACCCACCGTGCCGATGCCGCGAATACGCGCCGAACCATTGGCTTCGTTACCGGTCGAAGAAACCAGCAGCGAAGGCGCAAGCTGATTGAGCTCGCGAATATCGTTCGTTCCGCTTTCTGCCAGCTGCTCGGAAGAAACCGCGGAGATGGCGACCGGCACATCGGCCAGCACCTGAGCGCGCCCCTGCGCCGTCACGACGATTTCCGATTGCGACACGTCCTGGCTTTGCGCGGCAGCATCCTGAGAGGCAGTGGTCTCCTGAGCCTGGGCCGGAGCCGCAAGCGAAATAATCAACGCCGGCACCGCACATGCCGACAAAAGGCGATAGCGCATCATCCTCTCCTCCGTTTGGCCGAAACACTGAAGGTTCCGTACCCCAAACTCGAATACACTATTTCAACCCAAGGACGTCAAGCATAACCGACACTCGAATGCCGCAAGAGCACGCTATGTTGCGTAAAAGCCATAGCTATTTTCATGCACTGCAGCAGTGACGGGCAAATTGCCCCACAATACCGAATATTTGAAAATGCTGCTCCGCGGCATTCTTACCGGCGTCCTCCGGCCGATTGGAAGCGGGCTTGACGGGTGCGCGCCATCCCCTCGCGACAATTTGCGACAGTTTTCGCGCAATGTGACATACCGGCGCGACAGCGACGCTCCAGAAAGCAGCTTGCCACGACAACCATGTCAGCAGCGAAAATTTGGAGCAGATGATGAAATTCAAAACATCCCTGATGTCCGCCGCGCTTGCCGCCACGATGCTTACGGGTATCGGCGCGGCCGTCGCGCAGGACGCAAGCCAGACCCCGCCGCGCCACGGACCCGGCAAGATGGCCGACGCCAACCATGACGGAATCGTCACACGCGAAGAAGTGATCGCGGATGCCGAGCGTCGCTTTGCCAAGGGCGATACCAATGGCGACGGCGTGATAACCGCCGAGGAACGGCAAGCGGCACGCGAGGCGATGCGCCAAAGGATGCGCGAACGCCGCAGCCAGCGCGCCGAAAATGGCGACGCGACCGATCGCCGCCGCGACGGACGGCGCGGACATGGCGGACGCCGCGGCGCCCCGCAGGAACGCATGATGGCCCGGGTCGACGCCAACGGCGACGGTCAGGTCACGCTTGCCGAAGCACGGGATGCCGCGCTTGCGCACTTCGCCATGGTCGACACCAATCAGGACGGCAAGATCGATCAGGCCGAACGTGAGGCGATGCGCGATCGCATGATGGCGATGCGCCACCGTCAGGGCCCGCCGCCGCCTCCGGGCGGTGAAACCCCGCCTCCCCCGCCGCCTGCAGACTAAGGCGCTTTGCGCACCGAATATGCATGCGGCGCGCCGGGTGGGCTCCCCCCGCCCACCCGGCGCTTCCGACTTTTTCAGGATATGCTAACGGCACGAAATGTCCGATACACCGCACCTCCTGCTCGTCGACGACGAGCGTTCGATCCGAGAGCCGCTCGCGCAGTATCTCACCAAACAGGGTTTTCGCGTCACGCAGTGCGGCGATGCAGAAAGTGCCCGTGCGCGGCTCAATGCCTATAGCATCGATCTCGTGATCCTCGACATCATGATGCCGGGCGAGGATGGCCTCAGCCTCTGTCGTCATATCCGCGCGACCAGCGAGACGCCGGTCATCCTGCTTACGGCGAAAAGCGAAGAGACCGACCGGATCGTCGGCCTGGAGATGGGCGCCGACGATTATGTCGTCAAACCGTTCAGTCCGCGCGAGCTTGCAGCGCGTATCAAGGTCGTGCTGCGCCGGCTTTCGGCGGGTGGCACACGCCAGCACGCACCCGAATCGGGCAGCTTTTCCTTTGCCGGCTGGGTGCTCAAAACCGGCGAACGCGCGCTCGTCGACCGTGAAGGCGTATCGGTGCCGCTTTCCACGGGCGAATACAGCCTGCTGCATGCGCTGGTCACGCGGCCGCGACAGGTGCTGACGCGCGACCAGCTGCTCGACATCACCCAGGGGCGCGAAGCCGCGGCATTCGATCGCGCGATCGATAATCAGGTCAGCCGCCTGCGCAAAAAGATCGAGACCGATCCCAAGAATCCCGCGATCATCAAGACGGTGTGGGGCGGCGGCTACACCCTCTCTGCCGAAGTGACGCGCCTGTGATCCCGCGTCGGCTGCCCGGCAGTCTGCCGGGCCAGATCGCGGTGCTGGTCGCGATCGCGCTGTTCGTGGCGCAGGCGATCAATTTCTCCATGCTGCTTCGCGAGCGTCAGCAGGTCCGTTTTGCGGAGATCATCGCGCCATCGGTCACGCGCGTCGTCGATGCCGCCGAGCGGGTGACCAGCGGGCGTTTTCAGCGCGATCGGCGCACGCGTGTCCAACTGGAACCAAACAACCCAATCAATCCGACGTCACGGCATCGCACAGACGTGGAAACCGCCATTCGGCAAGGCTTATCGGATGCTGGCCTGACGGCTGGGGCGGTGATCACGCGAATCGAAGGCGTTTCCCCCGATGATCCGCGCCTGAAAGACATGTCGGCTGCGCGGAAGAAACGAATGGTACGCCTGGGCGGCGAACTGCATATCGCCGTGGAAATCCCCGGCCATGGCTGGCTGGTCCTGCGCGCACCATGGCCGCGCACGGAACAGGGATTGATCTTTCAGCTGCTGCTCCAGACGCTGATCCTGTACATCGTCGTGCTCGTGCCCGTTTTGTGGGCGGGGCATCGGATCGCACGCCCGCTCAACAATCTGGCGCAGGCAGCGCGACACTTCCGTCCCGGCGAGCCGGCCGATCCCGTCGAAGAGGCCGGGCCCAGCGACGTGCGCGCCGTGATCACGGCGTTCAACGCACTCAGCCTGCGCGTCAACGCGATGATCGACGAGAAGGACAAGATGCTCGGCGCGATCGGTCATGACCTGCGCACGCCACTGGCGGCACTGCGGGTTCGCATCGAATCGGTCGAAGACGATGAAGATCGTGCGAAAATGGCCGACACGATCGATGAGATGAACCGGACGCTCGACGACATCTTGTCTCTGGCGCGGCTAGGCCGCCCCAGCGAACCGGCGACCGATGTCGACATGGCGGCGCTGATCGACGCCGTGGTCGATGATTTTCAGGATCTGGGCGCGAATGTCGCGTTCGAGGAAGCAGCGCGGCTGACCATGCACCTGCGCCCCTCGCTGATGCGGCGTGCCGTGCGCAATCTTATCGAAAACGCAGTCAAATATGGCGGAGGCGCCGAAGTGCGGCTGGTGCCCGAAGCACATGCGGTGCGCATCGAAGTCGCCGACCGCGGCCCCGGCATCGCACCGGAGCAGATTGCGCTGGTGTTCGATCCCTTCACGCGACTGGAAACATCGCGCAATCGCGAAACCGGCGGAATCGGGTTGGGGCTCGCTCTGGCCCGGGCGATCGTGCGCGAGGCGGGCGGCGAAATCACGCTGGCGAATCGCGATGGCGGCGGCCTGACCGCCACCATCACGCTGCGGCGTTAAGGTTTCCCCTCCCCGATCCGGGGAAGGGAAACAGCAACTCAGCCGACGATTTCTTCGGGCTTGAAGAAGAAGTTGATTTCGATTTCGGCGTTTTCGGCCGAATCCGAACCATGGACCGAATTGGCTTCGATCGATTCGGCATAGGGCTTGCGGATCGTGCCTTCCGCGGCGTTTTCAGGGTTGGTCGCACCCATCACGTCGCGGTTGCGGGTCACGGCGTCCTCTCCTTCGAGCACCTGCACGACGACCGGGCCCGAGGTCATGAAGGCAACCAGATCGGCGAAGAAGGGACGTTCGCGGTGAACGCCGTAAAAATCCTCAGCCTGCTCGCGAGTCATGTGGATGCGCTTGGAAGCGACAACGCGAAGCCCCGCATCCTCCAGCATCTTGGTGACGGCGCCGGTCAGGTTGCGGCGAGTGGCATCGGGCTTGATGATCGAAAAGGTCCGGGTCGCGGCCATGGCCGTGCGGCTCCTGTGTCTGAATGTTGCGGAAAAGTCGCGTCCCACTAATCCCGCCGGTTACGGGATGCAAGACGTTGCTGCTATCCCGCCTGCTCCCAGCCATTCTGGGTCTGCTTCCAATATTTGCGCTCTACACCATCGCGTCCGGCCAGACCTTTCCACGCCAGTCGCGCCTCCGCGATCCGATCCTCATCGAAAAAATGAAACGCGCGGTCGAAATCGAGTGCCCCGTCCCGCCACAGCCCGTCGACCAGCGCAACGTTCCGCGCACCGTTCCCTGATCCTATCGTGTCGGCAATCAAGATCGGCTGCAGCGAATCGTCCCCCCGCCCCTGCTGGGCGTGCGGCAGGAAGCTCTCTGCAGACCAGGTCCACAGGCTGGCATCGAGTCGGTTGCGAATCGGCTGGCCCTCCGCAACGATCAGCAATCGCCCGCCGTCCGACAGGATTCGCGTCGCGATCTGCGGCAGCACACGATCGATGGGCGAGCGAGTGAGATGGTAGAAATCGACCTGCATCGTCTTTCCCTAACCTGCGGCAGGACGCACCGCCAGCGTGTTGCCCGGGCGTTGCGATACGCGGCTTCCGGTGCGATAGGGCCGGTTTGCGCGTATCGCGTGTATTCAATTGCAAAGGGGTAGGCGTTTCCGTGACGCGCAAGGCATTGCTGCTATCGAGTGCGCTACCGCTGGCGCTCTGTTTCGCGCAGGGCGCCCGTGCGCAGGACGCGGCCGCTCCTCCCATCGATCGGCCATCGGCTGATTCGGTCAGTCTTCAGGACCGCCCGCAGGAGCCGCCGCCCCCTTCGCAAACCGCGCCCAGCGACGACCCCGACGAACTCCAGTTCAGCGCCGAAGAACTGCTCTATGATTACGACGCCGATGTGGTGACGGCCAAAGGCGATGTGCGCGTCTATCGTCGCAGCGACCGGTTGCGCGCCGACAGCGTGACCTGGAACCGGAAAACCGGCGAAGTGGTCGCCGAAGGCAATATCGTCATCATCAACGCCGGCGGGGACGCTGCCTATGGCGACCGGATCGAACTGACCGACACGCTGAAGGACGGGGTCGTCGACAACATGCTGGTCGTGCTTGAGGCCGGCGGCCGCATCGCGGCGCGCCGGGGCGAGCGATCGAACGAAATCGTGACGGTCTACGACGCCGCATACACGCCATGCGATGTGACGGATTCGGATGGCTGCCCCAAGGAGCCGTCGTGGAAGATCACGGCGAATCGCGTCGTCTACGATCCCCGCTCAGGCCGCATCCGCTATCATGGCGCGCGGGTTTCGGTCTTCGGGTTTGCCACATTGCCGTTGCCGGCCTTTTCGCATCCGGCGGGCGGACGGAGCGACGACGGGATCCTTGCTCCCTCGATCAGCTATACGCGCACCAACGGCTTTCAGGTCTCGTTACCCTATTTCATTGCGATGGCGCCCGATCGCGACCTGACGATCACGCCGACGCTCTTTTCCGATGTCGCGCCAATGCTGCGCGCCGAATATCGCGAGCTCAATTCGCTCGGCGCGTTTCGGGTCGCCGCCTATGGCACCTATAGCCGCAGAAGCGACGACCTGACCGTTCCGCTGACGCCCGCGACGTCAACCAACAGCTTCCGCGGATATCTGGACGGCATCGCCAATTATCAGCTCGATCCTAACTGGTCGGTCAGCGGATCGGTGCGAGTTGCGACCGATCGCACGTTCCTGCGTCGCTACGACCTCTCTCGTGACGATCGCCTGCGGAACAATATCCGGGTCGAGCGGATCGACGAATCGAGCTATTTCGCGATCAATGGCTGGGCGGTTCAGACGCTGCGCGTCGGCGAATCGCAACGCCTTCAGCCGATTGCGCTTCCCGAAATCGATTATCGTCGCCGGTTCGACGGACCGCTGGGCGGCAAGGTGGAAGCACAGGTCAACACGCTGGCGCTGACGCGTACGGGCGGTCAGGACACGCAACGCGCCTTCGCGTCGCTGCGCTGGGATCTGCGCCGGCTCACCAGCTGGGGTCAGGAAATCACGCTGACCGCATTCGGGCGCGGTGACGTGTACAACGCCAACGACACGCTTTCGACGACAGTGGAAAGCTATCGCGGAACCGAGGGTTTTCGCGGCCGCGCCATCGGTGCCGTCGCACTCGACATGCGCTGGCCGCTGATCGGCCCGGCCTTTGGCGGCACCCAGCGCATCACGCCGCGCTTTCAGATCGTGGCGGCGCCCAAGCTCGATAACCTCGCGGTGCCGAACGAGGATGCACGCGCGGTCGATCTGGAGGATTCCAACCTTTTCGCGCTCAATCGCTTTCCGGGATATGACCGGTTCGAGGATTCGACGCGATTCACCTGGGGCGTCGAATATGCGCTCTATCTCCCCGGCCTGTCGATCGATGCCAATGTCGGGCAAAGCTATCGCCTGACGTCCCGGCCAACGCTGTTCCCGGACGGTACCGGCCTGACCAATCGCGTGTCGGATTTCGTCGGGCGGACGGTGGTCCGCTATCGCGATTTCCTCACTCTCACGCACCGCTTCCGCCTCGACAAGGATAATGTCGCGTTCCGCCGCAACGAAATCGACGCGACGGTCGGATCGCGCGCAACCTATGTCCAGCTCGGTTATCTACGGCTGAATCGCGATATCGGTCCGACGCTCGAGGATCTTCAGGATCGCGAGGAAGCACGATTGGGCGCCCGCGTTCAGATTTCGCGTTTCTGGTCGATATCCGGATCGATTCTCGTCGATCTGACCGACAGCAATGAGGATCTGCTGTCGAGTTCGGACGGATTCGAGCCGGTCCGGCACCGGCTGGGTGTCCTGTATGAAGACAATTGCCTGCGCCTCGGCGTCACCTGGAAACGCGACTATCAGACGACGGGCGACGCCGTGCGGGGCAATACCTATCTTCTGACCTTTGCATTCACCAATCTGGGCGGGTAATCGGAACACAGGGCGGACCGGGAACGATCGGCAAGTCAGCCTTGGTTCAGGCACAATTGCCGATTAAAGCCGCCAATTCTTCCGGTAGATGGTGAGGTTCTGGTTCTCGTGAAACTTGTTGCGAAGGCGGCCCGGATGGGCGGCATGGCCGCGCTGGCCTTGGGACTTATGGCTCTCGCGCCCGCTGCTGGCGCGCAAACCGTCCCCGACGATGCCCCGCTCCCCTCGACCGGCCTCGATCTGCCCTCCAATCTTCAGATTTTCGGCGATCCCAATCCGGACGTTCGCAAGCCGACCGCAGTCGTCAACGATACGGTGATCACCGGGACCGATATCGACGAGCGCCTTGCCTTCGTCACCACGGTCAACAATTTCGAACTCAGCGACGAGGACAAACTTCAGTTGCGCCGGGAAATCCTGTCGCAGCTGATCGACGAAACGCTGCAGATTCAGGAAGCCAAGGCCAACAAGATCGAAGTCACGCCCGATCAGATCGACCGGTATTTCGCCGTCTATGCTCAGCGGAACTTCAACAAGACGCCCGAAGAAATGACCGAGTGGCTTGCCTCGATCGGGTCATCGGCTACAACGGTGAAGCGCCAGATCGAAGGTGAAATCTCGTGGCAGCAGCTGCTTCGCCAGCAGGTGCAGGTGAATGTCAGCGACGACGAAGTGCGCGCGACGATTGACCGTATCCGCGAAGCACGCGGCACCGAGGAATTTCACCTGAAGGAAATCTATATTTCCGCGCCGACGCCGGAGCGTCAGCGTCAGGTCTATGACGCATTCCAGCAAATGGCATCGCAGATGCGTGAAGGCACGCCCTTCGAAATGCTTGCCCGGCAATATTCGGAAGCCACGACGGCGCCGCTGGGCGGCGATCTCGGCTGGGTACGTGCCGGGATGATTCCGCAGCCTCTGGCGCAGGCCGCACAGTCGATGGATGTCGGCCAGATTGCCGGTCCGATCGATGTCGGCGGTGGTTTTTCGCTCCTCTATCTGGTCGACAAGCGCAAGGTGCTGACTGCCGATCCGGGCGACGCGCGCCTCAGCCTGCGGCAGATGACGATTCGCTTCCCGGCGGGAACGAGCCAGGCACAGGCGACGTCGCTGGTATCGGCATTCGCGACCGCGACCCAGGCGATGCGCGGATGCGGCGACGTGGCCGCGACCGCCGAAAAGATCGGCGCCACGGTGGTGGACAATGATTCGATGCGGGTCCGGGACTTGCCGGTCCAGCTGCGCGATACGATGCAGACGATGGAAATCGGCACCGCCACCCAGCCGTTCGGATCGCTGGACGATGGCGTGAGCGTCCTGGTCCTGTGCGGTCGCGATGCTCCGTCCGAACCGCTTCTGCCCTCGGAAGATCAGGTCCGCGATCAGATCGAACAGCAGCGCACCTCGCTTCGCGCACAGCGTATGCTGCGCGACCTGCGGCGGGACGCCCTGATCGAATATCGGTGAGCGGAGGCGGCTGGTGACCATCCGGCCGCTGGCAGTGGCAATGGGCGATCCCGCCGGGGTCGGCCCGGAAATCGTGGCCAAGGCATGGAATGCGCGCCAGCTTCATTCGCTGGCGCCGTTTTTTGCCGTGGGGGACGTTCGCGCGATCGAGCGCGTATGGGACGGCCCCATCACGAAAATCGACGACCCCGCTCAGGCACCCGATTGCTTTGCCGATGCGCTGCCGGTCCTGTCGGTCGCCGATGCCGGAGAAATCACGCCCGGCGAGCCGAGCATCGAAGGCGCGCGCTGCGCGCTTCAAACGCTGGAGACCGCCTCCGGGCTCGCCCGGTCGGGCGCGGCGGGTGCGCTTGTCACCGGACCAGTGTCCAAGGGACAGCTCTATCAGGTCGGGTTTTCGCATCCCGGCCAGACCGAATTCGTTGCCGAACGTTGCGGCGTGTCGGTCGAAAATGCCGTGATGATGCTGGCCGGCCCGACGCTTCGAGTGGTGCCGATGACGGTCCATGTCGCATTCGCCAAAGTGCCCGAGCTGATTTCGATCGAACTGGTGCTCAACAAGGCGCGAGTCACCGCTCGCGGCCTGTATCGCAATTTCGGCATCGAAAATCCGCGGCTCGCCTTTGCCGGGCTCAATCCCCATTCGGGCGAAGGCGGCGCGATCGGCCGCGAGGAAATCGACATATTGCAGCCCGCCATCGCGCAGTTGCGTGAGGAAGGCATCGACGCGGTCGGCCCCTGGGCAGCCGACGGAATGTTCCATGCCCGCGCCCGTGCCGGATATGACGCGGCGCTGTGCCTCTATCACGATCAGGCGCTGATCCCGATCAAGACGCTCCATTTCGACGAGGGCGTCAACATTACGCTCGGCCTGCCGATCGTGCGCACGTCCCCCGATCACGGCACGGCCTTCAACATCGCCGGCACCGATCAGGCGGAGCCCGGCGCGATGATCGCCGCGCTGCGCATGGCGGCAAGCGCAGCCGAGCACCGCGCGGAACTGGCGTCGGCAGGAGCAGCGTGAGCGACCTGCCGCCGCTGCGCGAAGTGATCCGCATCCACGGACTGAGCGCCAGCAAGGCGCTTGGCCAGAATTTCCTGTTCGACGAGCAATTGCTCGATCGCATCGCGGCGGTGCCGGGCGATCTGAACGGCGCCGAAGTGTTCGAAGTGGGTCCCGGTCCCGGCGGCCTGACCCGCGCGCTGCTGCGTGCCGGGGCGACGGTTACCGCCGTCGAGCGCGACCGGCGCTGCATCCCGGCGCTGGGCGAACTGGGCGAAGCCTATCCCGGCAAGCTAACCGTGATCGAAGGCGATGCGCTGGAAATTGACGTCCCTTCGCTGTTCGCGGGCAAGCCGCATATCGTCGCCAACCTTCCCTATAATGTCGGCACCGCGCTGCTCGTCCGCTGGCTGTCGGCGCAGTGGATGCCGTGGTGGCAGAGCCTGACGCTGATGTTCCAGCGCGAGGTTGCCGACCGGATCGTCGCGACGGCGGGAAGCGATGCCTATGGGCGGCTTGCGGTCCTCGCCCAATGGCGATCGAGCGCGAAGATCGCGATGCCGGTCCACCGCTCCGCCTTCACCCCGCCGCCCAAGGTGATGTCGGCAGTGGTCCACATCCTGCCCCAGGCCGCGCCGGAGGGCGTGCGGTTCGATCGGCTGGAGGCTCTGACCGCCGCTGCGTTCGGCCAGCGGCGCAAGATGCTGCGCCAGAGCCTGAAATCGGTCCCCGGCGCGATCGCTGCGATGGAAACCGCCGGGATCGATTCGAGCCGCCGCGCCGAAACCGTCAGCGTCGCCGAATATGTCGCGCTGGCGAAGCTGTTGTCCGATTAGGCAGTGAACTCATAAAGGCGCCGGCGTAGAAGCGATTCGGTGTGGTTCGGCCTCACCGGTGTCGCGCATATAGGAGCAGCGAACCCGTTCCTGTCGTCGCGTTCCGGTCGGCGTCGTCACAGAATAGTCGATGATCCAGTAGGTCATAGCCGGTGTTTCCCCCGGCTCCTCTTTTGCCGCGATCTGCTGATATTCGTTTCGTGCCGGTAGAGCAGCCTTTGTTGCGCGTTCGCACGCTGACTCACCTCTATTACATCCGGCGAGCGTGATTGCCGAGGCGAAGAGGAGGATGTGTCGAAGGGTCATCGCGACAAGCACGATAAGCGGCTCCCGCCGAAAGAACAGGCTTCCATTCGACTCAACCCGGTGATTCAAGCTTTACATGAGTCGATATGATCTGACTGACTTCGAGAGGCGCGTGATCGAGCGGTTCTCCTCGAAGCTGAAGCACTCCCGCCATGTCGCCACCCGCTACGACAAACTCGCGGCTAACTTCCTCGCTATGGTCCAACTCGCCTCAATGCGCCTGTGGCTCCGCGCGTATGAGTCTACGACCTAGCCCGAGCGTTATTGCGCCGTTTCGGGGGCGGGCGTTTCGTTGGCAGCAGTCGCCGTCGGCGGCGGCCCCTTTGCAATTACCGCGGCAAGCCGGTCGCCATCCGGGCATGCGCCGCCGTTGCAGATGGCGCGGACATTGGCGAGCACTTCATTCGCCTTGTCCATCGCACCCTTGGCGACCAGCGCCTCCCCTTCGCCGCGCATCGCGACCGTATCGTTGGGATCGAGCGTCAGCGCATGGCGATAATAGCGGATCGCCTTGCCCGGAAGATCGCGCGCGCGGGCAATGTCGCCCAGCGTGACAAAGGCTTCGCGATTGCGCGGATCGACCGCCAGCGCGGTTTCGAGCGAATCGATCGCTGCGGTCAGATTGCCCGCCGCCTGTGCCTGACGCCCCTGCTGCAGCAACGCCATCGAACGCGCATCGATCTGATCATCCGCACGCTGGCCGTACAGCGACGTCGAAACCGACAGTGCGACAAGGGCAATGGCGACAGAAACGCTTGTGAAACGCATGAAAATCTCCGCAGGTGTTGCGCGCATGGCTATCATGACCGGCGCATCATCGCGACAAAAAAGCCGTCGGTCGAGTGGGACTTTGGCGTAAGCCGCACGCCATGCCCGCGCGGCGTGCCGATGGGCAGGTGCGGCGGCTCCGCGCTCCAGCCCGAATGCGCATCCAGAAACGCCGCGATCTGATCGGCACCTTCGGCATCGAGCAGCGAACAGACGATATAGACCAGCGCGCCACCGGGGCGGACGAGGCCCGCGCCAAGCGCCAGCAAATGCCGCTGCGTTTCGACCAGCCGGTCGAGCCGCGCGGGCGTCAGCCGCCACCGCGCCTCCGGATTCCGGCGCCAGGTGCCGGTGCCCGAACAGGGCGCGTCGATCAGCACCATGTCCGCGCGATCGGCCCATCCCTCCAGCGCCTCATGCTCGCGCCCCGGATTGAACAACCGCGTTTCGGCGATGCTGACCCCTGCCCGTTCGGCGCGCGGCGCGAGCCGCGACAGGCGCGGGCGATCAATGTCGCAGGCAAGGATATGGCCGTGATTGTTCATCGCGGCACCGAGCGCGAGTGTCTTGCCGCCCCCGCCCGCGCACAGATCGACCACCTGCATCCGCGGCTGCAACGGTGCGGCGAGCGATACGAGCTGGCTGCCGGCGTCCTGAACCTCGAACCAGCCGTCGCGATAGCGTTGCGATTGATCGACGCGCGTGTCGGCCGGGAGGCGCAGCGCATCGGGCGCGAAATCGAGCGGTTCGGCATCGGCAAGCTCCGCCAGCAGGGCGTCGCGATCACCCTTCAGCCGGTTGACGCGGATGTCGAGCGGCGCGCGATCGAGCAACGCAGCCTGCTGCGTTTCATCGAGCCCGGACGCGGCAAGCGCGTCGATCAGCCATTGCGGCGCCACGCCCGCCGGTGCCGCCTGCTCACCCGCGCCGATCGGTGCCGGCCCATAGGGCGACCCGTCAAATACGTCGGCCAGTTCGGATCGGGTGGCGACCAGCCCGAGCATGGCGGCGCGCCCGCTTTCGGGGCGTTCGCCGCACAGGCGAATCGCGTCATAGACCAGTTCGCGGATCGCGCGCCGATCCTTCGATCCGGCATAGCGGCGCTCGGCAAACCAGCGGGCAATGATCGTATCGGCCGCGGCGCCGCCGTCNCGCGCAGCNGCGGTGATCGCATCGAGCAACTCNATCGCGGACTGAACACGNGCGGCGGGCGTCATTGGCGGNTTTCCGTGCAAAGTTCGCACCGGTTCGCACCTATACGCGCGTGCAGCGGCACGGCCCGNGGCGTCAAATGCATCGATGTGGAGTCGGGCAGGATTGCTGGCGCGCTCATACCCGACCCAAAGCAGAGGAAATCCTACTTTGAAAGCGATTTCCGCCGATCAGGGCAGCGCGGCCTCCACAGGCCCCTGCATGCCCGAGGCAGTATCGAGCGCAACGCCGCGCTGCGCCGCCGGACGTGCCCGGCAACGCTCGACATAGGCGTCGAGAATCGGTCGGTCCGGGAACGCAGTACGTCCGAAACCGAGCGCGCTGCCGACGAGGATATCCGCTCCCGAAAACTGCGCACCCATCAGATACGGCCCCTCGCGCAGCGCCGTTTCGAGGCGGCGTAGGACTGCATCGTAATCGCGCTGACTGTTCGGCGAATCCTGCAGCTTTCCCGACATCGCCGCGAACATCGCCTGTTCGAACTCCGTCGCATACCAAGCAAGCCAGGTGAGATAGATTCCGCGATCCGCATCGCCGACCACCGGCCCCAGACCGGCATCGGGGAAGGCATCGCTGAGATAAAGGACGATCGCGACCGATTCAGACACGACGACACCGTCGTGATCGATCGCAGGCACGCGCATATCAGGGTGCGGATTGGCGGGATCGCCCGCTCCTTCGCCGGTCATCGGACGAAAGATCGAAACCGGGCGGATTTCATATGGCGTTCCGATTTCCTCAAGCATCCAGAGGATGCGCCCTGAGCGCGATTGCGGTGCGTGATAAAGCGTGATCATTGCGGCTTCTCCAGGATCCACGCGGTGCCGTTGCGCGCCGCGTCGACCTGCTGATAGGGCATGGCTGCTGACAGCATATTGTCAGCATGATATGGGGGCGTGATGCGAAGAGCCGATCGCCTGTTCCAGATCATCCAGATTTTGCGACGATCGTCGCGTCCGGTGACCGGAGGCGAGATCGCCGCCGAACTCGAAGTATCGCTGCGCACCGTCTATCGCGACGTTGCCGATCTGATCGGCCAGCGCGTGCCGATCCGGGGCGAAGCAGGGTTCGGCTATGTCCTGGACGACACGTTCGACATGCCGCCGCTGATGCTGACCCCCGACGAAATCGAAGCGGCAGTGCTGGGCGCGCAATGGGTGGCGGCGCGCGGCGATCCGGCGCTGGCCAATGCCGCGCGCGACCTGATCGCGAAAATCACCAGCGTCGTGCCCGAACGCTTTCATCCGATGATCGCCGAGCCCGCGACTGCGACTCCGCATGGGCGCAAAATGCCGCCCGACGGGATCGACATCGCGCGCACCCGCCGCTGGATCCGCGAAGGACGCAAGATCCGCCTGGAATATCGCGACGAGCGCGGAGCATTGAGCGCCCGGATCGTCTGGCCGGTGATCATCGGCTTTTTCGACGAAACCCGCGTGCTGGCGGCATGGTGCGAATTGCGGCGGGACTTCCGCCATTTCCGCACCGATCGCGTGATATCGGCAGCGTTTCTCGACGAGATTTATGACGAACGCCCCGGCGCGTTGAGAATGCGCTGGAAGCGCATGCTCGCCGACCGTATTGCGGAGCGCGATGCCGGTTGAGGAGCAGCAAGTGTCGCGTATCGCAATTTCCAGACGTCTCATTTCTCGCTTGGCCGCCGCCGCATGTTGCGCATCGATGCCGGTCGTTCCGGCAGCCGCGCAGCAAAGCCCCGCGGCGGCGCATCGTGATGCCGGGACAACCGAGAATGCGCCGGCGCCGCAGACCATCCTGTTCATCGGCAACAGCTTCACCTTCGGCGCGCTTTCGCCGGCGTTTCGCTATCGTGCCGACAGCGTCACCGATCTGAACGGCGATGGCATCGGCGGCGTGCCCGCGCTGTTCAAACTGTTCACCGAACAGGCCGGGCTCGATTATGCCGTCAGCCTGGAAACGGCGCCGGGGCGCAGCCTGGAATGGCATTGGGCGAACAAGCGCGCGCTGCTCGATCGCCGCTGGGACCATGTCGTGATGCAGGAGTACAGCACGCTGGATTCCGCCGATCCCGGCAATCCGGCGAAGCTGATCGATTATGCCGGCCGCTGGGTCGCGTTGTTCACGGCGAAGAATCCCGGTGTCGATATCAGCCTGACCGCGACCTGGACGCGGCCGGACCAGACCTATCGCCCCGGCGGCAAATGGTATGGCAAGCCGGTGACGCAAATGGCGCTCGACCTGCGCCACGGATATGATCTGGCCGCCAATGCCTATCCCCAGATTGCGCGCGTCAATCCGGTGGGTCAGGCCTTTAGCTGCGCGATCGCTGCCGGGTTTGCCGACGCCAATCCCTATGACGGGATCGATCCCGACACGGTCAATCTATGGGCGTGGGACCATTATCATGCGAGCTTCGCCGGCTATTATCTCGAAGCGCTGACGGTGTTCATCGGCGTGACGGGCCACGATCCGCGCCAGTTCGGCAGCTCCGAAAAAGCAGCCGGGGACAATGGCTTGTCACCCAAAGCTGCGGTTCGATTACAACGCGTGGCATGGGCAGCGACGCATGGCGAGAGCTGCACGGCACTCGCCGCCGAATAGCTGCGTCAGAAGAGCCGCGTCAGCAGATAGAAGAGCGCGCCGACCGCCGCCGAGGCCGGGATGGTGATGATCCAGGCGACGACCACGCTTTGCGCCACGCCCCAGCGGACCGCCGAAGCGCGGCGGGCGGTGCCTGCGCCGATCACTGCGCCGGTGATGGTGTGCGTCGTCGAAACGGGGATACCCAGCGCCGATGCGCCGAACAGCACGATCGATCCGGCAAAGGAGGCGCTGAACCCCTGATGCTGTGACAGCTTGGTGATGCGGGTTCCCATCGTTTCGATGATCCGCCAACCGCCGGTCATCGTGCCGAGCGCGATTGCGGCATAACAGGCGATCGCCACCCAGTGTGGCACTTCGAATTCGCCCGACAGATAGCCGGTCGAATAGAGCAGCACGGTGATGATCCCCATCGTCTTTTGCGCGTCGTTGAGGCCATGGGCGAGCGAATAGGCGCCTGAGGAGATGAGGTGCAGCACCTTCAATCCCCGCTCGGCACCGCGCGCGGTCGCACGGCGCAGCCCCCAGCTGCTGACCAGCATCACCAGCATCGCCAGGAACATGCCGATCAGCGGCGACAGGACGATCGCGATCAGCGTCTTGGAAAGCCCGCCCCACTGGATACCGGTCATCCCGGCATGCGCCACCCCTGCCCCGATCAGTCCGCCGATCAGCGCGTGGCTGGAGGAGGACGGAATGCCCTTCAGCCAGGTGACGACATTCCAGAACATCGCCCCGATCAGCGCGCCGAACACGACCGCAGGCGTCACCAGATCCTTGTCGATCAGCCCCTTGCCGATCGTCTCCGCCACGGCATGCAGCGCGGGAAAGGCGATAGTGACGAAATAGGCGGCGAAGTTGAAGAAGGCGGCGAAAATCACCGCCTGAACCGGCGAAAGCAGCCGCGTCGCCACCACCGTCGCGATCGCGTTGGCGGCGTCGTGCAGCCCGTTCAGATAATCGAATGCCAGCGCGACGAGGATCAGCGCGACGAGCAGCGGAAAGGCGAGTTCGTACACGGGCGCGCGATCAGGCGTGGTCGATGACGATGCCGTCGATCTGATCGGCGACATCCTCGAACGCATCGACGATCCGTTCGAGATGCTTGTAGATTTCACGCTCGATCACGAAGCGCAGCGTGTCGGTGCCGCCATGATCGGCCAGCGCGCGCCGCAACCCATCGGTATGGATCGCGTCGGCATGGCCTTCGATCCGGATCAGTCGCTCGGTGAGTTCGTGGAGGCGCTTGGCATTTTTCGCCACGTCGCGCAGCAGCGGCATTGCTTCGGAGGTCAGCCGCGCCGCATCGACTGCAATCGCCGCCATGTCGCGCATTTCCGGGGTGAAACTCGTGAACTCATACAGGCTGATCGCCTGCGCCGCCGCCTGCATTTCATCGACCGTGTCGTCGAGCGCGCCGATCAGGCTGGTGATCGATGCGCGATCGAACGGCGTCAGAAAGGTACGACGCACTTCCTGCAGCACTTCGCGGGTGATTTCATCGGCGTCGTTTTCGCGTTCGATAATCTCGCGGATATGCTCGGCCGAATCGTCGCCGCCCGACATCAGTCGCGCCGTTGCCTCCGCGCCGGCCAGCACGGTCGCAGCATGCGCTTCGAACTGTTCGAAGAAATTGCCGGTCTTCGGCAGCAGACGTTGGAACCACGCAAACATGTGATGCACCCTGGAATGTTCCGCCACGGCATTGAACAGACGCGTCCTGCTCGCAGCGGATTTGAAATCGGAAGTCGCGAAGGAATGGATGAGCTGCGCCAGATCCGCTTCATCGACGGCATCGGCAGCTTCCTCAAGCGTGAACCAGCGACGTTCGCGCTCGTCCTGCTCCTTCCAGCGATCGAGTTCGCGCGTCATCGCCAGCGGAAACACGTCGACATCGATCATCAGCGAGGCACCGCTGCCGCGCAGCTTGCGATAGCGATAGCTGCCGAGCGGCACCGGACAGACCGCGCCGAGGATACCCGCTTCCTCCTCCGCTTCCCGCGCGGCGGCGACATGCGCGGGAATGCGCGGGCCGATATTGCCCTTGGGCATCACCCAGCGCCCGGTGCCACGCGACGTGATCAGCATCACCCGAACGCTGGCGTTCGAGGCAAGGCCTTCAGTCTTGTAGGGAAGAGCGGCAACCTGGCGAATGATGCGAGTCCGGACTGGAAATAAAGCGTGCCGCGCCCTCTACGCGCTCCGCCGCCAATCCGCAAAGATATGTTACAAATTTATGACCGCGCCATTCCCTCAAGTCCGCAGCGGTCCGGATCAGAGATCGCCGAACAGCTGGCGTATGCGATGCGCGGAATATTGCGGATAGCCAGCAGCGAAGAACGCGATGAGCTGTCGTTCGAATCGCGCGCGGGCGGCGACATGGTCCCGGTTTTCGTCATACCACGCCCGCAGATCGGGATCGCCCTCGGTCAAATATGCGACAGATTGCGCCCATTCGTCGGGTTGCGTCGCCGGATTGCCGAGAGGGCGCTCAGGCAAAGCGCGTGGAGCTTCCTTTTTCGCGACAACTGCCTCGACCCGGTCGAGAAACGCGGTTTGCTCGGCATTACGCCCTCTGACCTCGCAAGCACTCTGCGCGGTGCCGCGAAAACAATCCATCTCGTGGAGCCGATCGGCATATTCGGCGAACGCCGCATAGGCCGCGTCGAATTTCTCACGCGTTGCTTCGTCCCACCGGGTCGAAAGCCCGCTTACCCGTTGTTGACGGCGCCGTTCCGAAAAATGTTCGTCAAGGCTGGCGCAAACCGCTTCCGAACCGCCGCTGGTGAAATCGTCACAATAGCTGAAGTCGGCTGACGGGTCGGGATGATCGCGCAGTTCCGCAAGATGCGCGATGCGATACTCCATCGCGGCAGGCGCATCGTTCATCCCGCACGCCATATGGATCGCCACGTCGAGATCGCGGTCGGCACCATTGCCATTGGCATAGACCATGGCGAGCACGGTCTCCCCACCATATTCGGCGGGAAGCGAAACCGTCCCGCGTTCCATCAGCGCGCATTTCCGGGCAGCCACCGGATCGGCCGGACCGTCAATACCGAAATAGAGCGACCAGCTATCGCATCCCCGAAGCGACTCTCGTTCGGTCTCGCCGGGCAGGTCGGCCTCAGGCGGTTCCGCATGCAGCACAGCCTTGCAGATGGCACGCGTCGGCCCGGCCTCGGCAGCATGGGGACCGATGAAGGAAAGGTCGCGCTCGGACCAGTCGGCTATTGACGGTGCCGATACCATATTGCGCCGAATGTTCGGCGACAGCTGGTTGACGGCAAGCCCCTGCTCCACCGCCATGCGTTCGTCATCGGACTCGGAGATCGAAGCGCCGGTGCCGCATCCGCCGGTGGCGCAAAGCAACGCAATCGCCAGCGTGCGACCGACAGGTGGCTTGCAATCACCGCGTCGGGTAGTTGGGCGCCTCACGCGTGATGGTGACGTCATGGACATGGCTTTCGCGAAGGCCCGCATTGGTGATGCGGACGAAACGAGCCTTTTCGCGGAGCTGGGGCAGCGTCGGCGCGCCGACATAGCCCATTGCCGCCTTTACGCCGCCGACCAGCTGGTGGATCACATCGCGCGCCGGCCCCTTATAGGGAACCTGGCCTTCGATGCCTTCGGGAACGAGCTTGAGCTGGTCCTTGATATCCTGCTGGAAATAGCGGTCTGCCGAGCCGCGCGCCATCGCACCGACACTTCCCATGCCGCGATAGCTTTTATACGCACGCCCCTGATACAAAAAGGTTTCTCCGGGCGCTTCCTCGGTGCCCGCCAGCAGCGAACCGACCATCACGGTCGATGCGCCCGCCGCCAGCGCCTTGGCGATGTCGCCCGAAGTGCGCAGCCCGCCATCGGCGATCACCGGAATGCCCTGTTTCGCGGCTTCGCCCGCTGCGTCCATGACGGCGGTGAGCTGCGGCACGCCGACACCGGCGACGACGCGCGTGGTGCAGATCGATCCGGGACCGATGCCGACCTTCACGCCGTCCGCGCCCGCGCCGATCAGCGCCTTGGCGGCTTCGCCGGTCGCGACATTGCCGGCGACGACCTGAACATTGTTCGAGAGCTTCTTCACTCGCTCGACGGCGCGCGCCACATCCTTGTTATGGCCGTGCGCGGTGTCGATGACGATCAGATCGACTTCGGCATCGACCAGCGCGGAGGTGCGGTCGAACCCCTTGTCGCCGACCGTGGTCGCCGCCGCGACGCAGAGGCGCCCGGCGCCGTCCTTGGTCGCGCTGGGATAGAGCACGGCCTTTTCGATGTCCTTCACCGTGATCAGGCCGATGCAGCGATAATCGTTGTCGACCACCAGCAGCTTTTCGATGCGGCGCTGGTGGAGCAGGCGACGCGCCTCTTCCTGATTGACGCCCGCCGAAACCGTGGCGAGATTTTCGTGCGTCATCAGCTCGGAAACCGGCTGTTGCGGGTTTTCGGCGAAACGCACGTCGCGATTGGTGAGGATGCCGACCAGCTTGCCGCCATTTTCGGTGATCGGAATGCCGCTGATCCGGTGCTTGTCCATCAGCGCCTGCGCTTCGGCGAGCGTCCCGTCCGGCGACATGGTGATCGGATTGACGACCATCCCGCTTTCGAAGCGCTTTACCTGGCGCACCGCATCGCATTGTTCCTCGACCGACAGATTGCGGTGAAGGACGCCGATCCCGCCCAGCTGCGCCATCACGATCGCCATATCGGCTTCGGTCACGGTATCCATCGCCGAAGACAGGATCGGGATGTTGAGTGCGAGATCCTTCGTCACAAAGGTCCGGGTATCCGCCATGCTGGGCAGCACCTCGGATTCGCCCGGGTAAAGAAGGACGTCGTCGAAAGTGAGACCGTAGGGGATTTCCATGGGGCGCCAAATGTCCTGAGTCGGGAATTGGCGGTCCATGTAACCGCAGCTACGGTTTCGCGCTAGGGGGTGGTGCAATCAGACGTTCGACGGCCAGAACCGCCGCTGCGCCTGCCACATAGGAGATCAGGTCGCGCCAGTCGAAATGCGATCCGATCACGAGCCGCCACGGTGATCCGCGGGCGAGCCCCAGCATGTCGGCGAGGCCGATCAACTGCGAAAACTCGATCGCAAAAGCGATGGCGAGCGCGGAAAGCGCAGCGGTGCGCACGCCGATCGGCAATATCGTCCGCAGGCCGCAATAGACAAGGATCACGGCCAGCGTATCGCCGAGCAGCGGCCGGACGAACGCATCGTCGACATAAAGCGCGATGGCGACCTCGATCAGGAAAATCGCCAGCGTCGCCAGCGCATAGTCCCAGCGGATGCGCATTGCGGCTATCGTCCCGCCCGCGCCAGCATCTCGCGCGCCTGATCGACATGCATGTCCTCGATCATCCGGTCGCGAAACCGCTCCGCACCGCCGCTGGCCGCTTCGATCAGCGCCTGTGCTTCCTCCAGTTCCTCAGGCGTCGGCGAATAGGCTTCGCGCGCGATATCGATCTGATTGGGATGGATCAGCGTCTTGCCGTCGAACCCAAGCGCCCTTCCCTCGCGGCACTGCGCCGCCAGCCCTTCGGGATCGTCGAGCCGGTTATAGACGCCGTCGAGCGCCCAGAGCTCGCGCGAGCGCGCGGCCAGCACGACGAGTTGCAACGACAAGGCGAGCGCGGGGCGCGTGTCGCCCGGCGGCAATTTCAGCGAATGCGCCAGATCGTTCGGCCCGACGATCAGCCCGGCCAGATCGACGCGATAGCCGGTGGCACAGGCGATCTGCCCCACATTCATCACCCCCGCCGCGCTCTCGATCATCGCGAGCTGCGGTTTTTTGGCACGCATGGCGGCGTCGATGACGTCCTTGGGCTGTTCGACCTTGGGCAGCACGACATAGCTGGCGGCCGAGCGGCGCACCATTTTGAGGTCCGCCTTGTGATGCGGGCTTTCCGGCCCGTTTACGCGGATCGCGACCGGGGTTTCGCCGAACGTGCCCGCCGCCTCCCGCGCGGCATCGCGCGCGGCGCGCTTGTCCGCTTCCTTCACCGCATCCTCAAGGTCGAGGATCACCAGATCGACCGAAAGCGTGCGCGCCTTGGCAATCGCGCGGGGATTGGACGCCGGCAGGAACAGCGCGGTGCGGGGAGCGATTCGTGTTTTGGTAGCCATCGCCGATCCCTATGCTAGCAAGAGACTCGTAAATCGAGAGGGAGTCGGGGGATGGACGCGTTATCGACCTTGCTGGTCTTCGTTGCGGTGCTGGTGGTGCTCTACCTGTTCTCCAGCGTGAAGATCGTGCGGCAGGGCTATCAGTACACGATCGAATATTTCGGTCGTTACACCGGCACGGCGACGCCGGGTTTCAATTTCTATCCCGCCTTCCTCTATCGCGTCGGGCGCCGCGTGAACATGATGGAACAGGTGATCGATATTCCGGGGCAGGAAATCATCACCAAGGACAATGCGATGATCCAGACCGATGGCGTCGTGTTCTTTCAGGTGCTCGATGCGGCCAAGGCGGCCTATGAAGTCAGCGACCTCTATGTCGCGCTGCTCAACCTCACCACGACCAACCTGCGTACCGTGATGGGATCGATGGACCTCGACGAGACGCTGTCGAAGCGCGATGAAATCAACGCGCGCCTGCTGTCGGTGGTAGACCATGCGACCACGCCCTGGGGCGTCAAGATCACCCGCGTCGAGATCAAGGACATCCGCCCGCCGCAGGATATCGTCAACGCGATGGGCCGGCAGATGAAGGCCGAGCGCGAGAAGCGCGCCAACATCCTCGATGCCGAAGGCGATCGCGCCTCGCAGATCCTGCGCGCCGAGGGCCTGAAGCAATCCGCGATTCTGGAAGCAGAGGGCAAACGCGAAGCGGCATATCGCGAAGCCGAGGCACGCGAGCGCGCGGCCGAAGCCGAAGCGAAGGCGACGCAGCTCGTCAGCGAGGCGATCGAAAGCGGCAATGCGCAGGCGATCAACTATTTCGTCGCGCAAAAATATGTCGAGGCAGTCAGCAAATTCGCGACGTCGCCCAATGCCAAGACGATCCTGTTCCCGGTGGAAGCGACGCAATTGATCGGCACGCTGGGCGGCATCGGCGAACTGGCGAAGGAAGCGCTGGGCAAGGACCAGCCGTCGGCACCGCCGCCCGCCTCCCCGCCCGCGCGTCGCCCCTCGTCCTTTAAGCCGGAGTGACGATGGACTGGCTCAACGATGCTGGCCTCTGGTGGCTGATCGCGGCGGTCGTGCTGGCCGTTACCGAGTTGCTCGTGCCCGGCGTGTTCCTGATCTTTCTGGCGATCGCTGCGGCGATCACGGGCGCGATCACGCTGTTCTTTCCCGATTTGCCTGCGGGAGGACAATTGATCGGTTTTGCCGCATGGTCGGCAGTGACGGTGCTGATCGGCAAGCGCTGGTATCGCGATTATCCGGTTGAGACGAGCGATCCGATGCTCAACGATCGCGTCGCGCGGCTGATCGGGCAGACGGTGACCGTGGTTACCCCGATCACCGGCGGTCAGGGGCGCGTTCGCGTCGGCGACGGCGAATGGTCCGCCTTTGGCGAAGATGCTCCTGCCGGCGCGCAGGTACGGATCGTCGGCGCGCGTGACGGCGCGCTGGTGGTTGAAACCCCGCCCGTGATCGGTTCAGACACGAAATCCTGAATGCCGGGGACCCGCACCGGCCAATCCAATTCGGAGAGACTCATGTTCCGCACCACCCGCCGTTCGCTGCTCGCCGGGGCAGGCGCCAGCATTGTTGCCAGCACCCTGCCCGCCCGCGCCTTTGCCGCGCAGCAGAGCGCCGATGACCATGCCCAGACGCTGATCGATGTGGTCGCCGAACGCTATCTCGACCTGTTCCCCGAAAGCGCGACCTATCTGGGGATCGACACCGATACGCGCGCGAACAAGAAGTTCGAACTGGCCGATCGCAGTGTCGAAGGGCGCGAACGCGTAGCCGCGACGCTGAGCGAGGATGTCGCGATGCTCAATCAGCTGGATCTCGACACGCTGTCGCCGGTGATGCGGATCAATGTCGATGTCGCGATGACATCGTACAGGCTCGCGCTCGACGGCCTCAAATTCCCCTATGGCGATGTCGCCGTGGGCAGCTGGCGCAACGCACCCTATGTCGTGGTCAAGAATGTCGGCGCCTATCTCGATATTCCGCAGATGCTCGACAGCGATCACAAGATCGAGCGCTGGTCGGATGCCGATGCCTATCTGTCGCGGATGCGCGAATATGCCGGTGCGCTCGACGGCGAAACCGAGCGGCTGAAGATCGCCTATGACAAGGGCGTGATCGCGCCCGATTTCCTGATCGACAAGACGCTCGGCGCGATGGACATCGCGACGGCGGGCGCGCCGGGCGAATGGGGCATCGTCAAGTCGCTCGCGGCGCGGACCGAGGGCTATCATGTCGATTATGCCGGTGCCGCCGCGAAGATCGCCCGCGAAGCGATTGCCCCGGCGCTCGAACGCCAGATCGCCGAATTGAAGCGCCACCGCGCGGCGGCGACGAGCGATGCGGGCGTGTGGAAATTCCCCGATGGCGAGGCATATTATGCCTGGGCGCTGCGCGCGGGAACGACCACCGACATGACGCCCGACGAAGTCCACCGGATGGGCCTCGATCAGGGGGCGGTGCTGCACGGCCGGATGGACGCGATCCTGAACAAGATCGGCTATACCAGCGGCAGTGTCGGCGAACGGATGGTTGCGCTGGCGAAGGACCCCAAATATCTCTTCCCGGCGGGCGATGAGGGCCGCGAGGCGATCCTGGCCTTTGCCCGCGGTCGCATCACGGCGATGAAGGAAAAGATGCCGCAGGCGTTCAACACGCTCGTCCCCGGCAGTTTCGAAGTGAAGCGGATGCCGCTGGAGGCAGAGCCGGGCGCTCCCATGGCCTATGGCGGCGCGGGCAGCATCGACGGCGCCGTTCCGGGCCGGATGTGGCTCAACCTGCGCGATCCGGGCATGTTCACCCGCTATTCGCTGCCCGATCTTTGCTATCACGAGGCCATTCCCGGCCATGTGTGGGAAGGCGAATATAGCCACCGCCTGCCGCTGATCCGATCGCTGCTGGCATTCAACGCCTTTTCCGAAGGCTGGGCGCTTTATGCCGAACAGCTGGGCGACGAACTGGGCGCCTATGATGATTTCGAAGTGGGGCGGCTCGGCTATCTCCAGTCGATCGCATTCCGCGCCTGCCGTCTGGTGGTCGACACCGGGCTCCACGCCAAGCGCTGGACGCGCGAACATGCCATACAGTGGTTCCACGAAACCAATGGCTCGGGCATCGAGGAAGTGACCAGCGAAGTCGAACGCTATTGCAGCTGGCCGGGTCAGGCATGCGGCTACAAGGTCGGGCACAGCGAGATCAACCGCCTGCGCGACAAGGCAAAGGCGGAAATGGGCGAGCGCTACAGCTTCAAGGCTTATAACGACGCAGTAGTCACCAGCGGCAATGTGCCGATGACAGTGCTGGGCCGCGTGGTCGATCGGTATATCGGGGGGTGACGGTTGGCGGAGGCCGCGCCGGGTTCGGCGCAGCCTCCGCTGCGGCTTATTCGACGATTACGCCGGCGACTCGCCAATGGTCGCCTTCCTGTTCCAGCGTCACCGTTTCGATGGCTTCCGCCCGGTTGGCGAAGCTGGTGTGGAATTTGACGACCTGATAGCCGTCGGGCGGCGCGGGCAGATATTGCTGGCTCTCGAACGTGCGGGACACCACCGCGCCCAGCGGCACGCGGACCTTCTCGGAAACCGAAGTCCACACCTCCAGCGTGTTCAGTTTCTGAAACGCATCGGATGTCTCCCGATAGCTGTCGGTCCAGTTGCTGTGATCGAGTAATTCCAGCCATTGGCGGGCGGCGTCGATCACCGCCTGATCCTGACTTGTCTGAACCGCCGCAGGGGTAGCGGGCACCGCAGGCACCAGCGCCGCAGGCTGCGGCATGGCGAAATAGGCGAGCAGGCTAAATGCAAGGGTCATCATCAAAACTCCCATTATCCACCGGGGGCGTTGGCGGGCTATCTCCTCGCCGCCGGCCGGTGCATCACGGTGGTCGCTCATCCGATCGCTTGCATCTGCCCCGATTTGCTTGTCCCCGATATTTTCGGGGGCTTTGCGCGCGGGATCGCCCTCTGCATCGAAAAGCAGTCGCGCGGCCTCACGGCTGCTGGTGACCTGCATCTTGCGCCGGGCATCGCGCAGCCGATCGTTGATCGTGTGAACCGAAAGCCCGAGCTCGCGCGCGATCGATTTCGCGTCGTGGCCGCGCACCATCAGGCGCAGCGTCACCTTTTCCTTCTCGGAAAGGCCCCAGCGTCCGATATGGTGATGCGCGCTCATGGTCGCGCCGGTTGTAGCTCGCGCTGCAGACGTCACTACCCCGAAAAATTGGGGTTAGTCTCCGAATGCCGCGAGCATTGCCTCCCGCCCGCCAAGATCGCGTCGCCGCGCCTCGACCGAAAACAACCGTTCGCGGGAATAGAAGCGCAGCGGCCAGTCGCGATGGCCCATCGGGCTGACCAGCAGGGCGTTGACGCGTTCGGCGAGCCCCGCCCCGCCCTGCCATTCGCGCAGGAACTGGCGGACGCCTGCGACGAAACAATGGGTGATGGTGTCGTGATAGCCCTGACTGTCGTCGTTCACGCCGCCAACACTTTCGTTGAAGCGCCGGATCAGGCCGCCGATCTGGGCATCCACATCGATGTCGGGTCGCTCGGTCAGCAGATAGAGCGTCGCGGCGAGGTGCGCCTCATGCGTCCATTCCTCGCGGCGTAGCGTGCAGGCGACGAGCCCTTCGCCAAGATGGCGAACGGCTGCGTCGCTGTCGAACAGGCGCGGTGCGAANTCGGTCATCATTGNGCAACCGGGCTCCGCGCCCGTCCCTTCTGATTATTTCTTGCCGAACAGGCCCGAAGCGAGCCCGCCCAGCGCGCCCGCGCCGCCGCTGGAACCCAGCATTTCGGCAAAGCGACCGAGCGAACCTTCACCGCCCAGATGGGTGATGATTTCCTGAATCTTGTCGAGCGGCAGGCCGGTTTCGGCTGCGGCGCCCTCTGCGGTGTCGCCTTCCATCGGATGGAATTTGGCAAGCGCCTGAATCGCCATTTCGACATGTTCGGGCGACAGCCCGACCTTTGCCGCCAGATTGGCGACATCAACATTTCCAGCGACTTGGCCGAGGATACCGTCCAGCATGCTCATCGAAGCTTCCTTTACGATCGAAACGGGAGCGCAATGCTTAGCACCAAGAACCGGAAACGGCGAGGCCCGCCGGTGCGAAAATGCACCGACGGGCCCCGATGAACCGGCGTTGCCGGCGCGTCGGTGTCGCGCTTATTCGGCGGGAACCTGCGTTCCCGGAGCGGCCGCGCGAACCGATTCATCGACATGTTCGGCGAATTCAGCGAAATTTTCGTTGAACAGATCGACCAGCTTGGCGGCAGTCGCGTCGTAAGCCGCCTTGTCCGCCCAGGTTTCGCGCGGATCGAGGATATTGGCGTCGACGCCCGGCACGCTGACCGGCACCGCGAACCCGAAATTGGGATCGGTGCGGAACTCGGCATTGTTCAGGCTGCCGTCGAGCGCGGCGTTGAGCAACGCGCGCGTCGCCTTGATCGGCATGCGCTTGCCCTCGCCATATTTGCCGCCGCTCCAGCCGGTGTTGACCAGCCAGCAATTGACGCCGCCCTTCGCAATCCGTTCCTTGAGCAGATTACCATAGACCGACGGGTGACGCGGCATGAACGGCGCGCCGAAACAGGTCGAGAACGTGGCTTCGGGCTCGGTCACGCCGATTTCGGTGCCCGCGACCTTGGCCGTATAGCCCGACAGGAAGTGGTACATCGCCTGATCGGGCGTCAGCTTCGCGATCGGCGGCAGTACGCCGAACGCATCGGCGGTCAGCATGATCACATTATGCGGCACCGGCCCCATGTTCTTTTCCGAACAATTGGGAATGAAGTCGATCGGATAGGCGCCGCGGCTGTTTTCGGCGAGGCTGTTGTCGTCGAGGTCGAGCGTGCGGGTTTCCGCGTCCATCACGACATTTTCGAGCACGGTGCCGAACCGCTTGGTGGTCGCATAGATTTCCGGCTCGGCCTCCGCCGACAGCTTGATCATCTTGGCATAGCAGCCGCCTTCGAAATTGAAGACCGCCGTGTCCGACCAGCCATGTTCGTCGTCGCCGATCAGCGTGCGGCTCGCATCCGCCGACAGCGTCGTCTTGCCGGTGCCCGACAGGCCGAAGAAGATCGCCGTATCGCCCTTTGCCCCGATATTGGCCGAACAATGCATCGGCATGATGCCATCGACGGGCAGCAGATAGTTGAGCAGGCCGAACACGCTTTTCTTCATCTCGCCGGCATAGGCAGTACCGCCGATCAGGATCAGCTTCTCGCTGAAATTGACGGCGATCACCGTCTCGCTGCGGCAGCCATGGCGGGCCGGGTCGGCACGGAAGCTGGGCAGATCGATGATCGTATATTCGGGGTCGAAGCCCTGCAGATCGTTCGCTTCAGGACGCACCAGCATCGTGCGGATGAACAGATTGTGCCAGGCGAGTTCGTTGATGACGCGCACGCGGACGCGATGCTCCGCCTGCGATCCGCCATACAGGTCCTGAACGAACAGCGTGTCCTTGTCCTTCAGCGCGGCGAGGAAATCGGCCTTGAGCGCGGCAAAGGCGTCGGGCGCCATCGCCTTGTTGACCTTGCCCCACCAGACGCTGTCCTCAGTCTCCGCATCGCGGACGATGAACTTGTCGCTCGCCGAACGGCCGGTGTGCTTGCCCGTCGTGACGACCAGCGGGCCGTCCTTGGCCAGCGCCCCCTCGCCCCGCGAAACAGCCTGTTCGACCAATGGGGCGGTCTCAAGGTTCCAGAAAAGCTCTGCCCGGGTTTCGATGCCCTGGGCGTTGAGATCCCTGACCGGTGTGCGCGTCGTCAATCAGCCCTCCCTTGTGCGTACTCCGTCGCGCAGTGCCGAAGCCCGTAGCGGCGCGCGGTGTCTCCAATCTCGCCTAAGACAGCCGAATGCTGCCCGTCAAACAGGTAACCGGTTACATGCGATTGAGCGTGTCGAAACTTTCGTCTAACCGAGGGACCGGCCCAAAGGAGCTATCCGGAAAAGCATGACTGCCACCATCGCGCTTGTTGACGACGATCGGAACATTCTGACTTCGGTTTCGATCGCCCTTCAGACGGAAGGGTTTCTGACGCGCGTATATTCGGACGGCGAAAGCGCGCTGAAGGCACTGATCGACAATCCGCCCGATCTGGCGGTGCTGGATATCAAGATGCCCAAGCTCGACGGGCTCGAACTGCTGCGCCGCCTGCGCGAAAAGAGCGCGATCCCGGTGATTTTCCTGACGTCGAAGGACGATGAACTGGACGAAGCGCTGGGGCTGGCGATGGGCGCGGACGATTATATCGCCAAGCCGTTCAGCCAGCGGCTGCTGATCGCCCGCATCCGCGCGATCCTGCGCCGTACCGAGGCGCTGCAGCCGAGCGGCGAGGAAAGCGGCGGCGAAACCGCGCCGGTGCTGGAACGCGGGCGGCTGACGATGGACCCGGCGCGGCATCGCGTCACCTGGGGCGGCAAGAACGTCACGCTGACCGTCACCGAATTTCTGATCCTGGAGACGCTTGCCCAGCGGCCGGGGATCGTGAAGACGCGCAATCAACTGATGGACGCGGCCTATCAGGACGACATCTATGTCGACGATCGCACGATCGACAGTCATATCAAGCGCGTCCGCCGCAAATTCCGCCAGGTTGACAATGAATTCGACGCGATCGAAACGCTTTATGGCGCGGGATATCGATTCTCGGATGAATGACGACCCGGAGCTTGCGCTTCGCTGGTCGAGCCGGGTCAGCCTGACGACGCGAATCCTGGCGCTCAACATCTTCGCGCTGGCATTGCTGGCGGGCGGATTTTCCTATCTCGACAGCTTCCGCAGCCGGATCGTCGACAGCCGGGTTGCTCAGGCAGGCCGCGAAGTGCGGTTGCTTGCGCAATCGCTGGCATCGGCGACCAGCGAGCGCCGCGACCTGCTGGTTCTCAGCCTTGCGCGCGATACCGGTTCGCGCATCCGGCTGTATGACGAAACCGGCAAGCTGATTGCCGACAGCCGCGAGCTGGGGCTGCGCAATGTCGTGCTGCGCGATCCCGACAAGGATCCGATGGGCCAGACCATCGCCCGGTTCCTCGACGCCGTGATCGATCGGGTCGCGGGCGCCGAACGCGTGCCGCAATATCGCGAACAGGGGCCGGAGGAAGGGCTGGAATGGCCCGACGTCCGTACCGCGCTCGCCACCCATGGCACGCCGGCCACCGTATGGCGCGCGCCCGATCGCACGCCGGTGATCACCGCTGCCGCGCCGATCACGGGGTTGGGCGTGGTGATGACGACCGTCAATGCGCGCGACATTACCACCACGGTTCGCGCCGAACGCTATCGGCTGGGCGTCGTGCTGGGAATCGTCACGCTGGTTTCGATCCTGTTGTCGCTGTTTCTTGCCCGCACCATCGTCCGCCCGCTGCGCAGGCTGGCACGCGCGGCGGTCCGCGTGCGGCTGGGGCGCGCACGCGAAGTCGTCGTCCCCCGCCTGCCCAGCCGCCGCGACGAGATCGGGTCGCTCGCCCGGGCGATATCGGACATGACTCAGGCGCTGCGCGCGCGGATCGATGCAACCGAAGCCTTTGCCGCCGATCTGGCGCATGAACTCAAGAACCCGCTGGCGTCGCTGCGTTCGGCGGTCGAGGGGCTG
This sequence comes from Sphingomonas sp., assembly GCA_002707985.1. Taxonomy (GTDB): domain Bacteria; phylum Pseudomonadota; class Alphaproteobacteria; order Sphingomonadales; family Sphingomonadaceae; genus Sphingomonas. The sequence goes on from PAOI01000024.1 coordinate 96,080, forward strand.
GGCAACGTCAAGGATCCCGATCTTCAGGCGCAGCTGATCGCGATCATCCGCGACGATGTGCATCGGCTCGATCGGCTGATCACCGATATCTCGGACGCCTCGCGGCTGGATGCACAGCTCAGCCGCGCGACGTTCGAGCCGCTGGCACTCGATGCCGTCATTCAGGCGCTGGTGGATCAGCGAACCCAGCGCGGCATTCCGAACGATATTCGGCTGCTGGTCGATCGCCAGACGGCGGTGCCCGTCACCATATTGGGCGAAGGAGTGCGGCTCGAGCGGGTGTTCGACAATCTGATCGAAAACGCGATTTCCTTTTCACCCGAAGGCGGGCTGATCACGGTTTCGATCGGCACCGAAGGCGATCAGGCGATCGTGCGTGTCGAGGATGAAGGGCCGGGCGTGCCCGAGGAAGCGCGCGAATCGATTTTTCGCCGGTTCCATTCGGTGCGCCCGCGCGAGGAAGCCTTTGGCCAGCATTCAGGACTTGGCCTTGCCATCGCACGGACCATCGTCGAGGGGCATCAGGGCAGCATCCATGTCGAATCCAGAGAGGATCGGCTGGGCGGCGCACGGTTCGTGGTGCGATTGCCGATCGCGGGCGCATGAGCGGCGGAGGGGATTTCGCGTGACCGAATTGTCGACCGAAACGCTGCACGCGTCCTGCGTCGCGATCGACGGGCATGCGGTACTGATCGAAGGGCCGTCGGGCGCGGGCAAGTCGGACCTGACATTGCGGCTGGTCGATCGCGGCGCCACGCTGGTGTCCGACGATTACACGACCTGCATCCGGCGCGACGGCCGATTGTTCGCCTCGCCACCCGATACGATCGCGGGAAAGATCGAAGTTCGCGGTGTCGGCATCGTCGAAATGTCCTATGAAACAGACGTGACCGTGGGACTCCATATCGCGATCGACGCCGTGCCAGTGCGGCTGCCCGAAGGATTCGCATCACGACGAATCGCCGGCGTCGCCATTCCGTCGCTGGCGCTTGCGGCGCTGGAAGCATCCGCGCCGCTCAAGATCGAATATGCGCTGGCAAAGGCGCTGGAAGCATGAGCAAGAGACGGCCCAAGAACATCCTGCTCGTCACCGGCATGTCCGGCGCGGGCAAATCCACCGTGTTGCGCACGCTGGAGGATCTGGGCTGGGAAGTCGTCGACAATCTGCCGCTCCTCCTGCTCAATCGCCTGCTCGACACGCCGCTGCCCGAGGGCACCGAAAGCGACGACGATCGCCCGATGGCGATCGGCATCGGCGCACGGACGCGCGGCTTTGATGGCGAAAGCCTCGTCCGCCGGATCAAGCGGCTGCGCGAGGAACATGGCCATGACATCGGCATGTTGTTCCTCGATTGCGCGGGCAGCGAGCTGGAGCGCCGCTATTCCGAAACGCGTCGCCGCCATCCGCTGGCGCAGGACCGCCCGGCGCATGACGGGATCGGGCGCGAACGCGATCTGCTGATGCCGCTGCGCCGCTGGGCCAACCGGCTGATCGATACGACCAGCCTGACGGCGAACGAACTGGCGCAGCAGATCCGGCAGACCTTCTCGACCGACGGCACCGGGCAAACCACGATTTCGGTCATGTCCTTCGGCTTTTCCCGCGGCGTGCCACGCAACGCCGATCTGGTGTTCGACATGCGTTTTCTGCGTAATCCGCACTGGGTGGAGGAATTGCGCCCCGGAACCGGTCATGATGCCGATGTTTCCGCCTATATTGAAGAAGACGCGGCCTATGACGCGGCGATGACGCAGATCGAATCGCTGCTGCTGTTGCTGCTTCCGCGCTATCAGGCGGAAGGCAAGGCCTATGTCACCATCGGCTTCGGCTGTACCGGAGGCAGACACCGGTCGGTTCATGTCGCCGAACGGATGGCGCGCCGGTTGCGCGAGAACGGTTTTTCGCCCACGGTGACGCATCGGGATCTGCAGACCGCGCCGCAGGACTCGCTCGAACAGCAGCCAGCGGCGCCGGCAATTGGATGATAACAGGATGATCGGGCTCGTACTCGTTACGCACGGCCGCCTCGCAGCAGAATTCGTTACTGCCATGGAGCATGTGATCGGTCCGCAGGAGCAGATCGAAACCATCTGCATCGGGCCGGAAGACGATATGGAGGAACGCCGCACCGATATCGACAAGGCGATCAAGGCCGTCGATACCGGCAAGGGTGTGGTCCTGCTTACCGATCTGTTCGGGGGCACGCCTTCCAATCTGGCGATCTCGCTGATGGAAACGGGCCGGATCGAAGTGATCGCGGGCGTCAATCTGCCGATGCTGATCCGGCTGGGCGGCGCGCGCAAGGCGATGAACGTCAGCGAAGCCGTCGCCGCTGCGCGCGAGGCGGGCAAGAAATATATCACCGTCGCTTCCGAGGTGCTTGGCGAGGCCGCTGCATGAGCGAAGCGTCGCGAACCGTCCGGATCGAGAATCGCCGGGGCCTGCACGCCCGCGCCAGTGCCAAGTTCGTGACTCTCGCATCGACTCAGTCGGTGCAGCTGACCGTCGAAAAGGACGGATCGTGCGTCACCGCGACATCGATCATGGGGCTGATGATGCTGGGCGCGGCGATGGGCGATTCGATCGTCATCCGTGCAGAGGGTGACGGCGCCGAAGATGCGGTGGCGGCGCTGGCGCAACTGGTCGAGGATCGCTTCGGCGAGGACTGACCGGGCACTGGCGAAGCAACGCCGCTGCACCGCGACTTGCCCAACATCGCCGCTTTCGCCAAGGAGCGGGCATGGCCCGCGAAATAACTGCCTTTTCCAATCCGCTCGTCAAACGCATGCGCAATCTGCGCGACAAAAGGCATCGGCGCGAGGAAGGGCTGTTCCTGGCCGAAGGGCTGCGCATCCTTACCGAAGCGCGCGATGCGGGCCGCCTGCCCTCCTATCTCTTTTTCGCAAGAGACAGCGCGCAGCATCCGCTGGCGCAGGCGCTGATCGCCGAGACCGAGGCGGCCGGCGGCGAAGCGATCGAAACCAATGCCGACATCCTTTCCAAATTGTCGGGCAAGGATAATCCCGGCGCGGTCGTCGGCGTCTATCCCGAATTCACCGTGGAACTGTCCGATCTCGACCGGACCAGCGCCGGTATCTGGCTGGTCGCCGAGCGGCTGCGCGATCCGGGGAATCTGGGCACGATCCTGCGCACCGGCGATGCAGTCGGCGCGGGCGGCCTCATCCTGATCGACGATTGCGTCGATCCGTTCTCGGTCGAAGCAGTCCGCGCCAGCATGGGGGCACTGTTCACTGTACCGGTGGCGCGTGCCCGGTGGGAGGAATTTCGCGACTGGCTGCGCGCCGGGCCGGGGCAACTGGTCGGCCTCAGCCTCGACACCGATCAGGATTATCGCGCCCCGGCCTATCCGCCGCCGACCTTCCTCCTCACCGGCAACGAAGCGCAGGGGATGCCGGAACATATGGCCGCCGAGTGCGATGTGCTGGTGAAGATCCCGATGCTGGGCAAGGCCGACAGCCTGAACGCCGCCGTTGCCACTGCGGTGATGGCATATCAGGTGCTCGGCGCCCATCGCGGCTGATCCGCCGGTCATGGCGGGTTCAGCCACATTGCGCCAGCAGGCGGAGAGAGGAATAGCATGTTGTCACGCCCGATCCTGATTGCTGCATCGTTGACGGCCCTGCTCGCCACCGGCTGCGCCACGACACCGACCGGCGCGGCGCAGACGCCCGACGCGATGCCTGCCGACCCGATCGAACCCTATCATGCGCTGGGCACCGAACCCTTCTGGTCGCTGACCATGGATCGGGACACCATCCGGTTCGAGCGCCCGGAGCGTGAACCGGTCGTGCGCGATCGCCCCGCGCCTATGATCGCCCCCGGCGGCGAAGTATTCCGTACGCGGGGGCTGATGATCATCGTCTATAGTGGCCGCACCTGCAGCGACGGGATGAGCGACCGCACCTATCCCGACACGGTGCGCATCATGGCCGAGCGAGTCCGCTATCAGGGATGCGGCGGGGCGCCGGTCGACGCCGAAGCGGCTGCGGACTCCAGCGCGATCCTTGACGGCGAATGGGGCATCGTATCGCTGGCCGGCGAAGCGATCGACGATGACCGCGCGACGATCCGTTTTCAGGAAGGCCGCATTTCGGCGACGGTCGGATGCAATCGCATGGCCGGCAGCTTCCGCTTTGCCGGCGAGCAGCTGATTGCCGGGCCGATGATGAGCACCAAAATGGCGTGCCCCGGGCCGCTGATGCCGCGTGAAGCGAAGCTGGCGGAGATGCTGGGCCAGCCGCTTGCCCATACGACCAACACCGCCGAACAACTGATCCTCACGGCGCCCGACGGCCGGACGATCGTGCTGCGCCCGGTCGCGCCTGCCCCGCGTCCGATGCGCTAAAGGCCTATTTACCGTCGTCGCGATTGTCGGCGATATATTGGAGTTCGCTGAGCACTTTCTGATCGTCCGGCGCGACCTCCAGGCATTTGCGCAGCAATGCCTCGGCCTCGGCCCAGCGACCTTGCTCGATATAAGCGAAGGCCTCGCCATACCATGCGCGGCGATACCAGGCGTTCAGTTCGTCGCCCTGATATCCCATCGGAGCCACAGCAGCGGCCTGATGATAGGCCTCAGCGGATTTATCCCATTGTTCCAGCTCTTTATAGCCATAGCCGAGCTCGATCAGATATAGCGGGTATAGCGGCGAAAGATCGGCTGCCCGCTGATAATAGGAGAGTGCCTCCTGCGGTCGCCCCAGATCGATCAGTGCAAACCCCTTTACCCAGAGCGCCGAGCACCATCCCGAATCGAGCACCAGCGTGTCACGATGGTCATCGTCCTGCGCATGCATGGCGGCGTAGATGAGCGCGAGTTGCTGCGTTTCTCCGCAATAGAGATGCCGATTTTCGTCGCCATAATCGGCATCGAAGCGCGCGAGCAACGGATCGACCAGCTTGATCGCCTTTGCCGGCTGGCCTGCGCGAAGCTGCCCGGTCGCCTCGCGCAACGTTTGCTGCATCGGCTCCTGACTGTCGGACTGGGCCGCCGCCGGCGAAATTGCGAGCGGCATGGCCGCAAGCAGCAGCGCCAGCGCAACGATCACTCTCTTCATCAATCCCTCCCCCGAAAGACGCCTGCTCAGTTGCTGTCGCTTTCCTCCAGCGCGGTCTCGTTTGCTCCGTCCGCCGTCAGCAACTCGACCTGCGGCGCGCGGGCGACGACATCGACCGGATCGACGCTTTCCAGTTTTGCCGCACCGGTATCGACGTTGAGCGCCTCGAACCGGCGCGCCGAAACCAGCACCCGCCCTTCGAAGCTTGCGACGAACTTGTTGTAATTGTCGACCGCCGAATTGAGCCCGCCGCCGACGCGGCTGAGATGCTTTTGCGCGGTCGCCAGTCGCTCATACATTTCCTTGCCGAGCCGTCCGACTTCCTGCGCATCCTCGGTCAGCTTCTGCTGGCGCCACATCGCGGCGACGGTGCGTGCAAGCGGCAGGAATGCCGAGGGCCCGGCAATGATCACGCGGTTGCGCGCGGCGCGTTCCCACAGCTCCATGTCCGCCTCGAGCGCGGCGGACAGGAAATTGTCGCCCGGAATATACATGATGACGAAATCGGGCGCCTTTTCGAACTGGCTCCAATAGGCCTTGCGCCCCAGTTGATCGGCGTGGTTGCGTACTGCGCGGGCATGGGCGAGCATCGCTGCTTCGCGCGCTTCGGCGCTGGTCGCCTCGGCCGCTTGCAAATAGCCCTCGAGCGCGCATTTGACGTCGACAATCAGTTGCTGGTCGCCCGGCAGTCGAATGATGAAATCGGGGCGCAGCGCGCCATCCTCGGTCGAGACCGAAACTTCGGGCTGAAAATCGACATGGCCGTCGAGCCCGGCGAGTTCGATCAGGTTGCGGAACTGCTGTTCGCCCCAGCGCCCGCGCGTTTTGGGCGCGGCACGCAGGGCGTTGACCAGCTTGGCGGTTTCGCCGCGCGTTTCGGCCATGCTCGCCTGCACGGCAGCGACCGCTTCGCGCAGCTGGCCATAGCTGTCATTGCGTTCCTTTTCGACGCGATTGAGCCCTTCCTCATAGCGTTTGAGCGTCGCCTCGACCGGCTGGAGCAGCGATTTGAGCTTCGCCTCGTTGCGTTCGCCGCTCTGGTGGAACCGCTCTTCGGCGCGTTCGAGAAAGCTTTTCTGCGCCTCGCCCAGCATCTGCCCGGCAAGCTCGCGAAACTGGCCCGCCATCACTTCGCGCGCGCCCTTGAACTCGGCGAGCCGCTCTTCGAATGCCCCGGCCTGTGCCTTGAGCGTCGCCAGCTCGGTGCGTGCGACATCGCGTTCGTCGCGCAGCACGGCAGCTTCTTCGCGCAGCGGCGCCACTTCCTTGGCGCGCTCCTCCGCCGCCGCAAGATCGATGATCGCGGCCTTGAAATCGCGTTCGTAGCGGTCGCGATCGGCGCGCAGATCGCTCGCGCCGCGACCGCCGAGAAACCAGCCGAGCCCCAACCCGAGAAGCAGCGCCACGCCGCCGACGATCACAAGCTCAAAACCCACGGATTTCTCCCACTAGTTCGCACCGGTTCGCACCAACACGCGCCTATGCGCAGGCGCGCCCGCGCGGGGCGATGCCCGCAAGCCCGGAACATAGCTGGAACGGCAACTGTAGGACAGCCCCAATCGGGATCAAATTCGGGGAAGCGCCCCTAGCGCCCGTCGGATCGCAGCGTCAGCACTTCGACGCCATCGGCGGTCACCGCCACGGTATGTTCGAATTGCGCCGAAAGCCGGCCGTCGCGCGTCACGACGGTCCAGCCGTCCTCCTGCGTTTCGACCATGCGGCTGCCCTGATTGACCATCGGTTCGATCGTGAAGACCATGCCTTCGCGCAGCATCATGCCCCTGCCCGGCTTGCCGAAATTCATCACCTGCGGGTCTTCGTGCATTTCGCGGCCGATGCCATGCCCGCAATATTCGCGGACCACGCTATAGCCGTGTCTCTTGGCATGGCGCTCGATCGCAAAGCCGATATCGCCCAGATGCGCGCCGGGGCGGACCGCGCCGATCCCCTTCCACATCGCCTCCTGCGCGACGCGAACCAGCCGCCGCGCCGCGGGCGGCGCATTGCCGACGATATAGGTCTTGCTCGAATCGGCGATAAAGCCGTTCTTTTCCAGCGTGATATCCAGGTTGATGATGTCGCCGTCCGCAATGATCCGATCGGCATCGGGCACGCCATGGCATACTTCATCATTGATCGAGCAATTGAGGACATAGGCAAAGCCATATTGCCCCTTGCTCGCCGGACGCGCCTCCAGATCGCGGGTGATGAAATCATCGACCAGATCATTGACCGCCATGGTTGACATGCCGGTCAGATCGCGCGCGTCGAGCATTTCGAAGACGCGGGCGAGCAGCTTGCCGGAGTGGCGCATCAGCGCGATTTCGTCGGGCGTCTTCACCATGTCAGGCGACTGCGTGGATCGGTTCGGCAGCCGCCACTTCGGCCGCTTCGAGTTGCATCCTGACGATTTCGTTGAACGACAAGGTCGGATTGGCCTCCGCCAGCATCCCGATCTTCATCCAGAATTCGGCCTGCGCGTTGATCGACCGGCACATCACCGTGCTGGCGCGACGCACTTCCTCATGCAGTGAATCTTCGATCTTTACGATACCCATGCGAAACTCGATATATGATCCATATATGGTTCGTATATCCTCAAGGGCGATCTGACCAGCCCCGATCGCAGGGACTAGCCAAAATCACGCATTATCGCTAATGCGAGCGAATAGCATAAAGAGGGCAATATGGCTGATTCGATGGCGGGCGAAGCCTATTGGAACGCGCGATATGACAGCGACGAATATCTGTTCGGCGAAGCGCCGAACCGGTTTCTGCTGGCAAACGAGGCCCGGTTCCGCCCCGGCATGCGCGTGCTCGCGATCGCCGACGGCGAAGGCCGCAACAGTGTGTGGCTTGCCGAACAGGGATGCGATGTCGTCGCTACCGAAATTTCGCCCGCAGCGATCGACAAGGCGCGCGTGCTGGCACAGGTGCGCGGCGTGCGCGTCGATTTTCGACAAGTCGACCTGCTCGACTGGGACTGGCCGGAAGGCGAATTCGATGCCGTGGTCGGCATATTCTTTCAGGTGTTCGATCCGGAGCAGCGCGCCCGCGTCTTCGCGGCTATGGCGCGCGCGCTGCGCCCCGGCGGCCTGTTGCTGATCGAGGGATACCGGCCCGAACAGCTCGCATATGGCACAGGCGGGCCGCCGCTGCTGTCGCATCTCTATACCGAGCCGATGTTGCGCGACGCCTTTGGCAGCATGGAGATCGAAACGATCGAATCCTATGACGCCGAGCTGAGCGAAGGCGCGCGGCATAGCGGCCTTTCCGCTGTAATTGATCTGACTGCGCGCAAGCCATTGTAATCGGGACGGAACGAAGCGGCGGCATTCGCCGTTCGTTGAACATTCATCCCAGACAGGAGGAATGCGCCAATGTCGATCGCCGAAATGATCAAATCCCATCCCGATGTTGCAGGGCATCTCAACGAGCCACTCGCCAAGGCAGTGCGACACGCGATGTTCTGCTCGGCAATCTGCACGAGCTGCGCAGACGCCTGCATCGCCGAAGAAATGGATATGCGTCAGTGCATCCGCAATTGCCTCGACTGCGCGGATATCTGCACCGCGACGTTCACCGTCGCGGCACGCCGCACGGCAAGTAATGAGGCGCTGATCCAGGCCATGTTGAAGCTATGCATCCAGGCATGCGAAATCTGCGCCGCCGAATGCGAAAAGCACGATAATGACCATTGCCGGCGCTGCACCGAAATGTGCCGCGAATGCGCGGCGGACTGCAAAGCGGCGCTTGAAACCTTCTGATACAAAAAAGGGGCGTAAAACCGCCCCTTTTTTCCGCCTAACCGATCAGGCGGCGGCCTTGCGCGCCTTTTGCAGCTTTTTCACGATCATCTGACGCTTCAGCCGCGACAGATAATCGATGAAGACGATCCCTTCGAGGTGATCCATCTCATGCTGGATGCAGGTGGCGAGCAGCCCCTCGAACAGTTCGTCATGCGCGCTACCGTTTTCGTCCAGCCATTTGACGCGGCAACGCGCCGGGCGCTCGATTTCGGCATATTGGTCCGGAACCGACAGGCAGCCTTCGTTATAGACCGACATGTCCTCGGCCGGATCGAGGATTTCGGGATTGATGAAGACGCGCGGCTCGCGGATCGGCTTGCCGTCCTCATCCTCTTCTTCCTGAAGGTCCATCACCACGATGCGCTTGGGCACGCCGACCTGAATCGCGGCAAGGCCGATGCCGGGCGCGGCGTACATCGTCTCGAACATATCCTCGATCAGCTTGCGGACGCCGTCATCCACCGTTTCGACGGGAGTCGAAATGGTCTTGAGACGCGGATCGGGTACTTCGAGGATCGGTAGAATGGCCATGGGCGAAATTTAGGAGCTGTGTGCAGCGAAATCAATTCGTGACCGGAAATGGAACCGGGCGGCGCTACGCCGATATAATGAACCATGTACGATATCGCGTTCGACCCGGCCACGCGCCTTCTTTCCATGCGGCTGGAGGGATTCTGGGATATCGAAACCCTGAACCGGTTCGCCGCAGAGCTTTCGGCGCTGACCGAACGGATCGAGCGGCATTGGAACGACTACCCCATTTTGAGCGATTCCCGGGGCTTTTCCGTGCAATCCGTGGAGGTGACCGCCGGCTTTTCCCGCATCATGGAAGTCGCGGTCATGCGCCATCGCGGCCCGGTGGCGATCGTCGTCGGCTCCCGGCTGAACAAATTGCAGGTCGAACGGTCGATGATGACCGATCATTTGCGCGTCTTCCTCGATATCGACGAAGCGCGGGCGTGGCTGCTCGAGGCATCGCCTTCGCGCTAACGCTATTGCCGCAGGAACCAGATGAGCGCGGTGAGGAAGGCGAGCGTCACGGCGCCGACGGCACTCAGAAAAATCGCCGCCTGCAACCAGAAGGGCAGGATCGGCCAGAGCCCGGGATTGAACATCAGGACGAAAATCGCAACGATCGGAATCGCCAGCGGCAGCCATTGCACGACGCGCGCGGTTTTCTGTTTCACGCCACCGGCCTCCTTGCCCGCAATGCCTGCGCCAGCGTGCCTTCGTCGAGATAATCGAGTTCGCCGCCGACCGGCAGGCCGTGGGCGAGCTGGGTGACGCGCACCGGATAGCGTTCGATCCGCTCGGCGATATAGTGCGCCGTGGTCTGCCCCTCGAGCGTGGCGTTCATCGCCAGCACCACTTCGTCGATACCGCCATCGGCGATGCGGCGGATCAGGCTGTCAATCGCCAGATCCTCGGGCCGCACGCCGTCGAGTGCCGACAGCCGCCCGCCGAGCACATGGAATTTGCCGGGGAAAAGCCGCGAGCGATCGAGCGCCCAGAGATCCGCCACTTCCTCGACCACGCAAAGCGCCCTGCCCTCGCGCCGCGGATCGGCGCAGATGCCGCACGGATCCGTGGTATCCACATTGCCGCAGATCGAGCAGGTGGCGAGCTTCTCACTGACCGCCCCCAGCGCGGCGAGCAGCGGTTCGAGCGCCGTCTCGCGCTTCTTCAGAAGATGCAGCACCGCGCGCCGCGCCGAACGCGGGCCCAGACCGGGAAGCCGAGAGAGCGCCTGCGTCAACGCTTCGATTTCGGGAGATGCCATGGCGATGGAGATAGCGAGGCGGCGGCGCGACGGAAAGTGGCTCGGCACGATTGCGCTTTACAGCCATACCGGCACGCCCAACACTCAAGGTCATGGGGGATATCCGATTTCGTGCGCACTGGCCGATGCCGTTCCGGCAATTGGCCAACGGCCTGGGCAATGTGCGCTGGCTCCGCCGCATCCGACGGGCGGTAACGCGCGTGACCGGTATTCCGGTGATGGCAAGCGACGTGCGGGACATCGGCTATGCCAGCTGGGTAGTGCCGCTGCGGCTCGTCGCGCATCTGGTGCCGCGGGGCGTCACGTTGCACGTGCGCGACGGCAAGACGATCCTGACCGTCCTTACGTATCGCCATGGCCATTTCGGGCCGGCCTTTCTGGGTCCGCTACGGCGCATCTTCCCCTCGCCGCTGCAAAGCAACTGGCGGCTCTACCTTCATGTGCCGCCCGAGCGTGAAGGTGATGAGCAGGACCACAACGTCCTGTTTCTGCGCAATTTGTTCGACAGCGCGCTCTATGCGCTGGGTACGCGAATCGTGACCGATGTTATGGCTTCACAGCATGCACGCCCGTTTCTGCATCGGCGCGAGGGCGCGCGTTTGACCACGCAGCTGGACAATCGCGACGGCGCCGCACTGGCGCTGGAAATGGCAGCAGCACCGCCCGAACTGCCGCCCGAATTCGAGACTTTCTTCGCCGGCTGGGACAAGGCCGTTGCCTGGCTGACGCTTCAGGATGCTGCGATCGCGAAAGTAAGCGACGAAGATCGGCTGTCGATCTCCGCCATCGACCTGCCGATCGACCCTGCCACCATCGTGCCGCAACGCGCGGCCCATTTCGTGCCGGGCGAATTGCTCACGCGATGGGGAGCGACTGGCGCGCCCTTCTGCTTTTTTGTGCCGGAGGTGCATTTCCGCGCGCTTTCCGATCGGCTGTTGCCCCGCGACTGACGTGACGCTTTCCCGCGCGGGCAAGCTGGCCTAGGGAGCGGCGCCATGCGGATCATCTTCATGGGAACGCCCGATTTCGCGGTGCCGACGCTGAATGCACTGGTCGAGGCCGGGCACGATATCGTCGCAGCGTATAGCCAGCCGCCGCGGCGCGCCGGGCGGGGCAAGAGCCTGCGCCCCTCGCCCGTCCATGCGCGTGCTGAGGCACTGGGCATCGAAGTGCGTACGCCGGTCAGCCTGAAAGGCGCCGAGGAACAGGCGGCGTTCGCGGCGCTGGAGGCCGATGTCGCGGTGGTTGCCGCCTATGGCCTGATCCTGCCGCGCGCGGTACTCGATGCGCCGCGTCTGGGGTGCCTCAACGTCCATGGGTCGTTGCTGCCGCGCTGGCGCGGGGCTGCGCCTATCCAGCGTGCGATCCTGGCCGGGGACGAAGAAACCGGCGTCGGCATCATGCAGATGGAGACCGGGCTCGACACCGGGCCGGTACGGCTGGAAGGACGCACGCCGATCGACGGCAAGACTGCGGGCGAACTGACCGATGAAATCGCCGCGATGGGCGCGCGGCTGATGGTGACGGTGCTGGCCGATCCCGATGCCTGTCCGCCCGTACCGCAACCTGAGGACGGCATCACTTATGCCGCCAAGATCGAGAAGACCGAGGCCCGGATCGATTTCAGCCAGAGCGCCGAGCAGGTCAAGCGGCAGATCCGCGCGTTCAATCCGGCTCCCGGCGCGTTTTTCGAATTTCAAGGCGAGCGTTTTCGCATCCATGCCGCCGACGTGACCAGCGAAAGCGGCGCGCCGGGCATGGTGATCGACGACGCGCTCACCATCGCCTGCGGCAGCGGCGCGATCCGCCCGACACTGGTCCAGCGCGCGGGCAAGGGTGCGATGCCGCCCGCCGACTTGCTGCGCGGCTTTGCGATCCCCCGGGGCACAGCGCTTTGACTCGGTTTGCGCTGACCATCGAATTTGACGGGCGGCCCTTCATGGGCTGGCAGCGGCAGGATCATGGCCCCAGCGTGCAGCAGGCGCTGGAGGATGCGGCCTATGCAGTGACCGGCGAGCAGGTATCGTTCCACGCCGCCGGGCGCACCGATGCCGGCGTGCATGCGCAAGCGATGCGGGCGCATTGCGAAGTGGAGAAGGACATCGCGCCGTTCCGCCTGATGGAGGCGATCAACGCGCGGATTCGCCCCAATCCGGTCGCTGTGCTCGATTGCGAAATCGTCCCCGATGACTGGCACGCGCGCTTTTCCTGCGTCGGACGGTCTTACGAATATCGCATCGTCAATCGCCGTGCGCCGCTCACCTTTGAACATGGCCTCGCCTGGCGCGTCGTCCAGCCGCTCGATGAAGCGGCGATGCAGGAAGGCGCCAACCATCTGATCGGGCGGCATGATTTCACGACTTTCCGGTCGACACATTGCCAGGCCGACAGTCCGTTGCGCACGCTCGACCGGCTCGACGTGCGGCGTGACGGTGAGCGGGTTTACGTGATCGCCGAGGCGCGCTCATTCCTCCACCATCAGGTGCGGTCGATGGTCGGCTGTCTCAAGCTGGTCGGCGAAGGCAAATGGTCGCCACAGGACGTCGCCGACGCGCTGGCGGCGCGCGAGCGACAGGCACTGGGCTTCAACGCCCCGCCCGACGGCCTGTATTTCACCGGCGCGAAATATCGCTGAGACTGTTCAGCAGCTCTGGCGATATTCCCCGTTCGGTTCGGGATCGACGCGAACTTCGTACAGCCGGGGCCAGAGCTTGCCGGTCATCCAGATGCGCCCGGTTTCCGGATCGTGGGCGATGCCGTTGGCAACCGATTCCCCCGATGCCCGGCCGTGCGGGAGGTCCGACAGGTCCAGAAACTGCGTGACGATGCCGGTGTCCGGATCGATCACCGCGACCCGATCCGTGCGCCAGATATTCGCCCAGATGCGGCCGTCGATCCATTCGAGTTCGTTGAGCCGGGGGACCGGACAGCCGCCGGCAGTGACCTTCAGCGTTCCGGTCTGTTCGAACGTGTCGGGATCATAGATGCGCAGCGTCGCGCTGCCATCGCTGAGCCACAGCCGGTCCGCGCCGGTCGTCAGCCCCCAGCCCTCGCCGCCATAATCGAACGTGCCGAGCGGCGCGAATCCGTCGAGCGACCAGATCCGCCCCTTGCCGCCATGCCATTCGAGCTGAAACAGACGATCGCGCCACAACGCGATCCCCTCGCCAAAACCGTCGCCGGGCAATGCGACCGTGGCGAGGGGCGCGCCGGTTTCAAGCTCCAGCTTGCGGATCTGCGACTGGCCGCTGCGGCCGGTGCCTTCGTACAGATAGCCTTTATGCCACAGCAGCCCTTGCGTGAACGCGTCGCTGCCATGGGGATAGGCCGTGACGGCGGTGACCGAATGGACCGGCACCGGATCGCCGCGCGTGCATGCCGCCAGCAGCAACAGCGCGGCGCCTGTACCCCACCGCCGCCATGAAGATGCACGCATTGGATTTCCCTTCCGCTGGGGCCGCCCCTTGATCGCGGCGGGATGCTGCGGCGTCGACGCACCACCCGGGGCCGTTGTCGCACCGGCGCGAAACATGTCGCGCGGCAGGGCGATCAGTCGAAACAGGTGCGGGTGTGGATTTCGACCACCTTGCCCGACGCGTCCTTCACTTCCTCGCGCCCCGGCACACAGGGCTGTTCCTTCGGCGTCTGGGTGCGCCAGGCGACATAGCCGGCGACGACCGCCAGTGCGATGATGATGGCAAGTCGCCATTTGCGTGCACGCAGATTCACGTCGCCCTTTCCTTCGGCTTTGCTGCCTCAGTTGGCGGTTCGACGCGCCGGACGCAAGGCTGACGTCAGAAGGTAGCCTGAAGAAAGATGCGCGGGCCGGACGGTTGACCGTCACCGGCCACGCGGAACATCCACGCCGCGCCGATTTCCAGCTCACTGGTTTCGGTAGGTTCGATTTCCGCCGTGAACGAAGGTCCGATCCAGTGATTGCCCTGCGGCGCCAGCTCGGCCTCCCCGGACAATCGGGCGAACTGGCCCGATGCCTCGACCCCCAACCACAATTCATCGGCCAGAACATGCTGCGCCGAAACGCCATAGGCGAGACCGGTGCCGCGCTCGCCCGCTTCACGCGCATGCCGTGCGATCAGATTGCTTTGCAGCCACCAGCGTTCGCCAATGCTTTCGGCGATGAAGCGTCCGCCTATTTCGGATACGGCTCCTGAGCGATCGAACCCGAGTTCGGCCATCACGCCGGTGGCAATGCCGCCTGCTTCGGGATCGGCAAACCGCCACAGCGCGGCGATGCCCCATTCCTCAAGCACCAATCCGTCACGCGGCCCTTCGAATTCGGCTTCGGCGCCGATCGCGAGATGATCGCTGACGCCCGCCAGGATTTCGAACGCCTGTTCGCCCTCCCCGCCCCATGCCCCGAAATATTCGACCTGCACTTCGCCAGACCCGGGTTCGAGCTGGTCGAGTTGCTCGACGCTCTGCGCCGCGACCGGCTGCGCCGTCAGCAACAGGCCTGCACTTAGGACGAAGACTGCGCGCACTAACCCGCCTTGCGTACCGAAGTCAGTTTGCGCGAGTTTCCGGAAAGCATGCGCCGTACCTCATCGGCGGGAACTGCTGCGCCAAAAAGATAGCCCTGCGCCTGTTCGCATCCCAGCGCGCGGAGGGCATCGGCAACATCGGTGGTTTCGACGCCCTCTGCCGTCACCGGCATGCCCAGCGCCTTGCCCAGCCCCGATACCGCGCTGACGATCTTCTGGCTTTCCGCCGAATCCATCGAACGCACAAAGCTGCTGTCGATCTTCAGATGGTTGAAGCGCAGCTGGCGCAGGTGGGAAAGGCTGGAATAGCCCTTGCCGAAATCGTCGAGCGCGATGCGGATACCTGCATTCTGTAGCGACGCGAAGACTTCGGCTGCTTCGTCGATATCGTCGATGATGGCGTTTTCGGTCACTTCGACGATCAGCCGGCTGGGCGGGAAATTATATTCGGTGAGGACGGCAAGAATGCGCGCAGCCAGCCATTCGTCCTTCAGCTGTACCGGCGCGATGTTGATCGACAAGGTGATGTCGCCGGGCCAATCGCGCGCGGCAACGCACGAGGCGCGGAGGATATTTTCCGTCAACTGCCAGATCAGGCCGAGATCCTCGACCACCGGGATGAAGACATCGGGCGGAATGACGCCGCGCGTCGGATGCTCCCAACGCGCCAGCGCCTCAAACCCGATGATCCGCGAACGGCAGAGCGACATGACCGGCTGAAAATAGGGCAGAATCTGGCCATCGGCGATCGCGTCGCGCAGATGCGCCTCCAGTTCGGCGCGGTCGCGCAGCCGTGCGTCCATCTCGGCATGAAAGAAGCGGAAGGTGCCGCGCTTCTGGCGCTTGGCCTCATACATGGCGACATCAGCACAGCGCAGCAGCGTTTCGGAATCGGTGCCGTCGGACGGGCACAGCGCGATGCCGATCGTCGCACCGACTTCCACCGTGACGCCATTGGCCTTGACCGGTTCGGCCAGCCGACGCTGAAGCGCCGAGGCGATGCGTGTGGGCGCGTCGCCATCAAGCTCGCATTGCACCACGCAGACGAATTCGTCCCCGCCCAGACGCGCGATCAGCGCCTGATCGCCGGCGACTTCGCGCAGACGTTCTGCAACGCATACCAGCACCGCGTCGCCTGCCTCATGCCCATGCAGGTCGTTGACCGGCTTGAAATTATCCAGATCGACCACGAACACCGCGCATTCCCGGCCACGATGCGCGACCAGCCGCAGCATTTCGTCCAGCTCCTCGTTGAGGACCCGGCGGTTCGCCAGACCGGTCAGCGGATCGTGTCGCGCCAGTTCCATCGCGCGCGCTTCGGCCGCTTCGCGCCGCGCGATTTCGCGTCGCGCATCGATCGTTCGGCGCACTGCGAAGATCAGCCCGCTGAGGCTGAGCAGCATCAGGAAAATGAAGATCTCGTCGAGTTCCCAGGCTTCGTGCCGGTGCACCAGGACAGAGAATTTGTCGAAGGCATCGGTGAGCGAGAGGATCAGGAACGTCGGAACGCCGATCGCGATAGTAGCGATCGCTTCATTCAGTCGTATGATCCTGAATTTGCCTATAAAACGATTCACGGACGCTCTCCTGTGCGCTCCGCCCCCGGTAACCCTTCAGCATAACTGCCAAGTGATAACCGGAGGTTAAGCGCCGCCAAGGCCTGTTTGGCCGAGATCATTATAGAGAGATCATTGCGATCGGGATCGGAAGCGGGTTGCGGGCGCATGCAGCGTTCTCTACTTGTTCGCGCATGTCCGATGCCGTGTCCCCTTCCGCCGAACCGCCCTATCTGCAAGGCCTGAACCCGCCGCAGCGCGAAGCGGTGCTCACCACCGAGGGGCCGGTACTGGTGCTGGCGGGCGCGGGTACGGGGAAAACGGCGGCGCTCACCCGGCGGCTGGCGCATCTCCTCTGGACGCGCAAAGCCTATCCCAGCGAGATATTGTCGGTGACCTTCACCAACAAGGCGGCGCGCGAGATGCGCGAGCGCGTGGGACAGATTGTCGGTGATGTGGTGGAGGGGATGCCGTGGCTCGGCACATTCCACGCAATCGGCGCGAAGATGTTGCGGCGGCATGCCGAGCTGGTCGGGCTGCAGAGCAATTTCACCATTCTCGATACCGACGATCAGCTGCGCCTTTTGAAGCAACTCATTCAGGCCGAGGAACTGGACGAAAAACGCTGGCCCGCGCGCCAGCTGGGCGGGCTGATCGACAGCTGGAAGAACAAGGGGCTGACTCCCGACATGCTCGATGCCGGGGATAATGAAAGCTACGCCAATGGCCGCGGGCAGCGCATGTATGCGCTCTATCAGGACCGGCTGAAGGCGCTGAACGCCTGCGATTTCGGCGATTTGCTGCTCCACATGCTGACGATCCTGCGCACGCATCGCGAGGTGCTGGAGCAATATCAGCAGCGTTTCCGCTACATCATGGTCGACGAATATCAGGACACCAACAGCGTCCAGTATCTCTGGCTCCGCCTGCTCGCACAGGAACGCAGGAATATCTGCTGCGTCGGCGACGACGATCAGTCGATCTACTCATGGCGCGGCGCGCAGGTGGAAAATATCCTCAAATTCGAAAAGGATTTCCCCGGCGCCAAGGTGATCCGCCTGGAACAGAATTACCGTTCGACCCCGCATATCCTCGGCGCAGCGTCGGGCGTGATCGCGCAGAATAGCGGGCGGCTGGGCAAGACGCTGTGGACCGAGCTCGATGCGGGCGAGAAAGTGCGCGTCATCGGCGTATGGGACGGCCCCGAGGAAGCACGGCGCATCGGCGAAGAGATCGAACGCGGCCAGCGCGACGGCAAGAGCCTGGACGATTTCGCGATCCTCGTCCGCGCGCAGCACCAGACCCGCGAGCTGGAAGACCGGTTCATCGCGATCGGCCTGCCCTATCGCATCGTCGGCGGCTTCCGCTTCTACGAACGCGCCGAAATCCGCGACGCGCTCGCCTATCTGCGCGTGGTGGCGCAGCCGGCGGACGATCTGGCGTTCGAGCGCATCGTCAATACGCCCAAACGCGGGCTGGGCGACAAGGCAGTGGCAAAGGTGCATCAGCTTGCCCGACGCGAAGGGATACCGCTGACCACCGCGGCCGCGCGCATCCTCGATACCGACGAGCTGACGCCGCAGGCACGCCGCGCGCTCGGCAATCTGGTCGGCGATTTCGCCCGGTGGCGCAGCATGGGCGACGAACTTCCCCACCCCGAGCTTGCCCGCCAGATCCTCGACGAAAGCGGCTATACCGCAATGTGGCAGGCGGATCGCTCCGCCGAAGCCGCCGGGCGCCTTGAAAACCTCAACGAACTCGTCCGGGCGATGGAGGAATATGAAACGCTCGGCGCGTTCCTCGAACATGTCAGTCTGGTCATGGACAATGACGCCAACGCCGAAGAGGCCAAGGTGACGATCATGACGATCCACGCCGCCAAGGGGCTGGAATTCGACACGGTGTTCCTTGCCGGGTGGGAGGAAGGCATTTTCCCCAGCCAGCGCGCATTGGACGAGGGCGGTCAGGCGAGCCTGGAGGAGGAACGCCGCCTCGCCTATGTCGCGATCACGCGCGCACGGCGCATGGCGATCATCCTCCACGCGGCGAACCGGCGCATCTATGGCCAGTGGACCAGCAGCATCCCCAGCCGCTTTGTCGGCGAATTGCCGCCCGAGCATCACGAAGCCGAAACCACGATGAGCGGCGGCGAAAGCCTGTGGCGCGCGAACTGGAGCGAGCGCA
>PAOI01000025.1 GCA_002707985.1 Sphingomonas sp.
CGCCGGGACGATGTTGTCGAGCGGACCGGTCGGGTCGCGCAACACCATGCGCTCGGCCAGTTCGGGTATCCAGCGCGTCACGGGATCGTCGAGGGCGATCCTGCCTTCCTCGATCAGCATCATCGCCGCGACCGAACTGATCGGCTTGCTCATTGATGCGATGCGGAACAGCGTGTCGGGCAGCATTGGCCGGCGCAATTCGATATCGGCCCAGCCGATCGCGTCGGACTGCACGATATCGCTGCCGCGTGCCGTGAGCGTGACGATTCCGGCAAGCTCGCCCGACGCGACGAACCGTTCGAGCGCGGGGCGGATTTCCGCAAGCTTGCCGGGATCGAAGCCCCGGATCGGTCGGTGAAAGTCAGCGGTCATCGAACAGGCGCTCCGGGCGCGAAAGCAAGTAACAGGTGCGAAAAGCGAAGCGAGCGCTCGCCGCCCATGCCGCGAAACGTCAGACGCTTCGTCACGGCACGGGCGGGAGCTTTCCTGCTCAGAAGGCCTTCCGCAGACCGAGCGCGGCATAGCGTCCGATCGGATTATAGGCGCCGCCGATCCCGTCGGTTGCGGGGAAGAAAGGCGGAGTGACGTCGAACAGGTCGTTGACCTGAATCTGCAGTTGCGTACCCGAAGCGATCCCGATGTCGGGCAGGTCGACCGAAACCCGAAGATCGACCGTGATGTAGGAATCGGAGGTGTATTCAGCGGTCCCCGTCGGAGTCGCATAGCTGCTGGTCACGCCGTCGCGATAATTGACGAAGGTCGTGAAATTGACCGGTCCGGCAGTCGCTCCGGCGGTCACGCGAACCATCGCACGCGGCAGACCCAGCTCCAGGCTGTCCGAAGTCGGCGCGGTGGGCGACAACTGCGTGTCGAAGTTGAAGATATAATTGCCCGCGACCCCGGCATAGAGCGCGCCGAAACCGGTCGTGTGGCGATAGCCGATATTGAAATCGATGCCATTGGTGTCGCGCACGCCGAAATTGCCGTTGCGCCGGTCGATCAGATTGCCGATCGGGGGCAGCGGGTTCGGAAAGCCGCTGGGAATGCCGAGCGCGATGAACGACGCAAGTTCGGTCGATGTCGGATCGCGCGTCACCACGGTGGCGAAGGTCGGATCGCTGAATACGAGCGCCGCAGGCGGCTGTCCGATCACATCGGTATAATGGATGTCGTAATAGGTCGCGCTGGCGCGGAAGCCCGGCAGTGCCGACGGCTCCAGATCGATGCCGAACGAATAGGTCCGTGCCTTTTCGGGCTGAAGGTCGCGATTGCCGCCCAGCAGGTAGATGGTGTCGACCTGTGCCGCGCCGCGGGTGGGATCGATCAGGCCGTTGGCGGCCAGATTTGCCGTGCTCACATAATAAGCGCCGACCGTCGCGGCGACTTCGCGAAGGCCTGGCGCACGGAAAGAGCGCCCATAGCTGGCGCGGAACGCCACACCCTGGACCGGGCTCCAGTCGATCCCGAACTTCGGATTGATGGTGTCGCCGAAGTCGCTGTAATGATCATATCGTCCCGACAGCGACAGCGCGAGCCGCTGCATCATTGGGGCGGCATTGCCGTCGCCGAAGACCGGCACGTATAATTCGCCATAGACCGACTGGATGTTGCGTGCCTGATCCTCGGGAACGGGGAAGCCGTAATAGGTGCCGGTCTGGACGCGCGTCTCGCGGCGATATTCGGCGCCCGCCGCGAACTTCAATGCCCCGCCGGGCAAGTCGAACAGCGATCCGTCGATCCGCGCCGCGCCAAGATAGATTCGCTGCGTCGACGTGACGTCGACGGTCAGGCTGGTGATGGCTTCGGCCACCGATGCCGGCGTGCCGTTGCCGAACGGATCGAGCGTTCCGGCAAGTGCCGCCGCCGACGCTGCGGTAGTATCGAGCACCGGCTGATAGGCGTGGTTCGAACCCCAGTCGAACGTCCCGTAGACGCTGAGTTCGATATCGCCGCCAAGGCCGATATCAACGCCGGCCGAAGAATTGCCCGCCTTCACCCGATAGAGATTTTCGATGTAGTTGCGCCCGTAGAGATTGTCGGCGCGATACTCGACATATTCGACGGTAGCGCCGGGCGCGGTCGGCGGCGCCTGAAAGAAGGGACTGGTTACGGGAACGAAAACGGCCAACACACCCGGGGCGGCGCGAACCGTGTCCTTGCGATCCGAATAAAGGACTTCACCCCACAGCGTGACGTTGCTGCCGAGATCCTGTCGCGCGGAACCGAAGATGCTGTGCAGTCGCGATTCGGGCACCAGATCGGCCACCGCACCGTTGTCGCAATAGTTGCGCGTGTTGAAGTCGAGCGCGGGCGCGGCGTAATAGACGGCATAGCCCGTTGCATCGACGCGGACATTGGGGTCGGGGCAGGAGGCGCTGCGCGTATCGGTCCCGCCATAGGGGCGGAAATCGGTGATCCGATAATCGCGATCGCCACCGGTGATGTTGGTGTTGTGCGAATATTGATAGGCGACCAGGAGTGATCCGCTGCCCCAGTCGGTCCCGCCCAGCACGCCTGCGTTGAAGTTGGCGTAATCGTCCGCCATGCCGTAGCGAACCGAGGCTTCCAAGCCGGAATAGCGTTTGCGCGTGACGAAATTGACCACGCCGGCGACGGCGTCGGAACCGTAGATCGACGACGCGCCGTCCGCCACGATTTCTACGCGCTCGATCGCCAGCTCTGGCAGGAACGGATAATCGGGGTTCGTCTGATTGTTGCCGCCCGATATCAGGCGATGGCCGTTCATCAGCGGCAGCGTGGCCGAGGGCGGAAGCCCGCGCAGGCCGGGTGCGAACGCGCCCGCGCCGGCATTGGCGGCGCGCGGTGCGGTGTTGAAACTGTTGAGCTGCGGCACGGTGGCCAGAAGGTCGGCGGTCGTCGTTGCTCCGATCGTTTCGATATCCTCGCGTCCGACGCTGATCAGGTTCGATCCCGTCGGGGGAACGCCGCGGATGCTCGATCCCGTCACGACGATTTCGGGCGCGTCCTGCTCCGCATCGTCCGCTTGCGACTGTGCCGCCGGGGTGTCGGAAGCCGAGACGGCATCCTGCGCCCATGCGGCATTCGCGAAAAGGAACGTTGCGGTAAGTGCAGCGGTGCTGCTCAGCGCGATACGGCGCACGCCGCCTTCGATGACTGCCATTGACCCCTCCTTGAAGCTGACGGTTCTCCGTCTTGCGCTCGAACTTTAATCGCGGGCCGGCGCACCGGTCAAGTTCATTCATTTAGTGCTAAATAAAATTTCTGTCCTGTGCCGGGCCAGGTTGACCGGAAGACTCGCCGCCCCCATCGTTGCAGCGAATGACAAGAACGATAGCCGCCCATGGCGGTCAGGAGGGTCGAAGACTATGGCAGCAGCACCAAAGCGCGAGGGGCGCCGAACGCGTGCCGAGCAGCGGGCGGCGACGGTCAAGACGATCCTCGACACGAGTGAGGACCTGTTCTCGCAGCTCGGCTATTTCGGCGTCACCATCAAGGACATCGCCGACAAGATGGGCATCCATCCGGCGCTGATTCACTATTATTTCGATGGCAAGGAAGCGCTGTTCGACGCGGTGTTCGAGCGGCGCGTGCAATATGCCGTCACGGTGCGCACCGCAGGGCTCGATGCCTATGATGCCGAAGCGGGCGACCATCCGACGATCGAAGGCGCATTGCGCGCCTATTATGACAGCGCGTTCGACGTCTATATCAACGGCGACGAAGGCTGGCGGCACTTCGGTCGGATCTTCGCGCAGGTGAACAACGCGCCCGGCTATGGCGCGGAAAAGATGGACACCTATTTCGATCCGCTGGTGCTCCGGCTGATCGGGCTGCTGCAAAAGGCACTGCCCGATGCCGATCCCGAGGATCTGTTCTGGAGCTTCCAGTTCACCTCGGGCGCCTATTCGCTGATCCTGTCGCGCACCGGGCGTATCGACCGGCTGTCGGGCGGCATCTGCAAATCGGACGATTTCGCCGCCGTGCGCGAGCGGTTCGTGACGTTCATGGTCGGCGGATTCGACGCGTTGTACAACCGGAAGAAAAGGCCGCGCGCTTCGGATTGAGGTTGTGCGGCGCCTTTAGTTCGGCTCGGCGGGCCGATATCCGGCCTTTTCCAGCTCGAGCCGGCTCTGGTCGAACGCTTCGCGCGGGAGCGTGTCGCCCAGCCGGTCCGTGACTTCGGCAAGACGCGTCAGGATCGCTTCGGCATCGCCGTGTCCGTCCCCCAGATGAATCCCCTGCGTCAGGCTGATATGCGCCGCCTCGACGCTGCCCGCTCCGGCGCACAGGATCGTGCGCGTCGGAGCATCGTCGGCGACGAGCGCGAGCAATGCCGGGCTGACGCGCTCGGGGGAGAGCAGCGCCATCGCCTCTGGCGGCAACAGCCCTTCCATCATCCGCGTCGCCCCGGTGGGGGCGAGGCAGTTGACGCGGATATCATATTTGGCGCCCTCCAGTCCGAGCGTCTGCATCAGCCCGACCAGCGCCATCTTTGCCGCGGCATAATTGGCCTGGCCGAAATTGCCGAACAGCCCCGAGGACGACGTCGTCATTACGATCCGGCCATAGCCCTGCGCACGCATCGGCTCCCATAGCGTCTTGGTGCAGTTGACCGCGCCCATCAGATGCACGTCGACGACGGCCGAGAAATCCTCGAGGCTCATCTTGGCGAAGCTCTTGTCGCGCAGGATACCGGCATTGTTGACGAGGATGTCGACGCGACCCCAGCGGTCGAGCGTGCGACCGACCATGTCGACCACCCCGTCGCGATCGGTGACCGAGGCGCCGTGCGCGATCGCTTCGCCGCCTGCCGCCACGATTGCGTCGACCACCGCCTCAGCGGCTGCGGGAGAGCCGCCGCTGCCGTCGGCAGCGCCGCCGAAATCGTTGACGACGACGCGTGCGCCGCGCGCCGCCAGCGCCATGGCGTGCGCCTTGCCGAGCCCGCCGCCTGCGCCCGTCACGATCGCGACGCGCCCTGTAAGATCGATGGTCATGATGTCCCCTGTTGGAAAGAAGCGTGGTCAGGCGCCGGTGAGCGCCACCGTTGGGGTGGGTGCGGCACCGAAGACCTGCTGGCGCAATTGCACCTTGTCGATTTTGCCGGTGCCGTTCACCGGAATCGCCGCGACGAAGCGGATTTCGTCGGGGACCGCCCATTTGGCGAGTCCTCCGATCAGCACGTTGCGGATGCTGTCGACGTCCGGTTCGGCGCCGGGCCGGAGTTGCACCACCAGCATCGGTCGCTCGCCCCATTTGGGATGCGGCACTGCGATCGCAGCGGCGATGGCGACCGAGGGGTGGTTGAGCGCGACGCTTTCTATCTCGGACGAGCTGATCCACTCGCCCCCCGATTTGATCGCGTCCTTTGCCCGGTCGGTGAGCCGCAGATATCCCTGGCCGTCGATGGTACCGATATCGCCGGTGTCGAAAAATCCATGCGTGTCGAGCGCGCTGTCGTCCTGCCGGTAATAGCGCTCGATCACCGAATGACCGCGCACCCCCAGAAAACCGACTGCTTCGCCGTCGCGCGGCAACTCGTTTCCTTCGGCATCGAAGAGGGCGATATCGACGCCAAGCGGGACGCGGCCTTGTGTCAGCTTGTATTGCAGCTGGTCTTCTTCACCCAGAGCGGCGACTGCGGCAGTCGGCATGCCCGCCGTGCCCAGCGGCGACGTCTCGGTCATCCCCCAATTATGCTGCACTTCGACGCCATGCTCGGCAAAATCGCGGATCAGGCGTTCGGGACAGCGCGCGCCCCCGACCATGACGCGTTCGAGCGTCGACAGCCGCAATCCGTTTTCGGCGCAATATTGCAGCAACGTTTGCCACACGGTCGGCACGCCGGCAGTAAGCGTGACCGCCTCTTCCTCGAGCAGCTCGTACAGCGCCGCGCCGTCGAGACGCGAACCGGGCAGCACCAGCTTCGAACCCGCTGCCGCAGCCGCAAAACACAGGCCCCATGCATTGGCGTGGAACATCGGAACGGCAAGCAACAGGCTCGTCCGCGCACTGATGTCGAACACATCGGGCTGCAGGATCATCAGTGTGTGAAGATAGTTGGAACGGTGCGTATAGACGACGCCCTTGGGCCGTCCCGTCGTGCCCGACGTGTAGCATAGTCCGGCAGGCGCCGTTTCGGGGAAGTCGCCCCAAACGCAGTCGGTGCCGGCGCCTGCGATCCAGTCGTCCCATCCGTCGGCGCCGTCGCCGTCGAACCAGAGCGCGCGCTCGACGGTCGGGCAGTGTGGGCGGACCCGCGCGATCACGTCGCGAAAGGCGCTGTCGGCCAGGATTATGCGATCCCCGGCGTGATTGATCACATAGGCAAGCTGGTCGTCGGACAGGCGCGGATTGAGCGTGTGGCAGATCGCGCCCATGTTCATGATGCCGAACCATGCGGCGAGATGGCGGTCGCCATTCATTGCGAAGGTGGCGATGCGGTCGCCCGGTACCACGCCGTGCGCGCGCAGCGCGTTGGTCGCGCGCCGTGCCTGATCGCGAATCGCCGCCCAGTCGGTACGCCGCCGCGTGTCTTCCACCCCGCGCGACACGATTTCGACCGATCCGTGCCATCGCGCGGCATGATCGGCGAGCTTGTCCATCGTCAGCGACCAGGGAATCAACCGGCCTCTCCCCCAAGTTTCTTCGTTCAGAATCGGGTGCCGGCGTACTTGCCGGTCACGGTGTTTCATTCATTTATCAGTAAATGAATGAAACATGCAATGGCGCACGAGCCGCAGCGACGATGCGGCGAGCGGGTCGGTTGCGGGGGCGCCTGCGCGTCGACATGCCGGGTTTGCGCGGCTCTGTGACTCGGCACCGCGCGTTCCCGCTCACCGCCTGAAGGCCAGAACGCCTGCCGAGATCGCGAAATACACTGCGCCGAACGCTGCATAGGGAGCAACGATCGCGACGCTGAGCGCCAGCGACGGATCGGCCGCCTGCAGGATAAAATGTGCGCCCGCAGCGGCGGACTGGGCGCCGCTGAGCATCTGCGGCCATTGCGCGCCGGCGGTGCGACGGCGCCGTTGCCCGGTCAGCAACTGCAACAGTCCCGAAAGACCGGCCCAGATCCCGATGATGCCGATTGCGACGTGGAAATCATGTCGCAGCGTAAAGATGACGGCCACCGCCACGATGGCGCTGACCACTGTGTTCAGAAACTGAGTCGGATTGGCGCGAAGGCCGCCGCTCCGTTTTGCGTCGACGAAATTGGCGAGGCTGTCCCACAGCGGATAGGCGATCAGAAGCACATTGCCGATGGCCGGGTTCGATCTGCCGATGGTGAACGCCAACGCGACCCACAGGAAGGAAACGGCCGCGCGCACCGCATAATAGCGCTTGAGCCAGCTATTCGATGTGGCGGGCGCTACATGGATCGGGGCGGCAGTGGCAAGCTGGGGCATGATGATCTCCTGACGGAAACAGGCGCACCGATTCAGCCGCGCGCGCCGGGCGAGCGGTTGGATCGGCAAGCGGGAGGAAATGCGGCGATGCACCGCGCGGATCGTCTAAAGGTGCAGGCGCCGGAGAAGCAGCCATCGCGCGCCGGCGCGGATTACCGGTGCTAGCGGACTGGAGAGATACCGGGGTTGCATATGCCCATTTTCGAATGTCGGCCTGCTTTGGTCACAGGGCTCCGAAATAATTTTGCTGCGATACCCCCGATCCGCGCCCGACAGTGCGCCTAACGCGTACGCCTTTCCCAATAGGCGGATGTCCTGATCCGTCTCACCGTCCATGCCCGTGCCGGCCCGGCACAGGCGTGGCATGCGCCGTCACTGCGGGATGCGCGGTCCGTCTTCGAATGCATTCCAGACATCGAATCGGAACGTGCGCGGGGGACGTTCAGGCCGTATCTCGAAAATCAGGCTCTCCTGAGCTTGCGAGCCTTGGCGACGGCGTACCTGCACCGTTGCGACATGAACCCCCGGCGCCAGCGCGGCGGGCAGGCGGAAGCGCCAGAGATGCGAGCTGCGATCGGCCGCAGACCCCTGTGGTTGCGGCGCCGCCGGGGAGTGGCGGTCCTGCCGCCCCTGGATGAAGCCCTGCGTCTGTGCATTTCCCGAACGGCTCTCGAAGGCAGTGCGCGCGACGCTCAGCTGGCGCTGCAGCGCAAAGGGATCGGCATAATCGACGCCGATACGACTTGCCTCGCCGCGTGCCTGTTGCGTCTGTTCCATCGCCATCGGCGTGCCGCCGTCGAGCGTGATCGTCACGCTGGTCTGGCTGTCGCCGAGCCAGACATTGGCGGTGATCCAGCTTCCCTGCGCCAGATCGTCCGGCGTCAACAGGCCGACGTCGGGCAGGTCCTGCGCACTGAACGGCGGTACGGGATTGCGCGTATCGCGATCTGCGTCCCGCCAGGCGAGCAGCGCCTGAGCCCAGTCGCGAAATGCAGGCGTATTGACCGACAGCCACATCGCCTTGTCCTGCGGCTCGCCGGTGGCGCGATAGTCGAGCAGATAGTCGCTGCCCGCCACGCGCATGTCGAGATAGCCGCGCGGTGATCCGTCCCCCTGCAGGCTCATCGGAATACCCGCCACGTCGAAATCGCCGCCCCACCAGTCGCCCGCCACGGCGCCCGCGACGACATGGCGGAACGGGATCGTGTCGACGCCGACCATCTCGTGCCAGCCCGCATAGCTGTCTCCCGGCGCGAGATTTTCGAGCGTGTGGCTGTGCCCCGACAGGTCGAGCGCCTTGCGGCCTTTGAGCAGCGCATAGAGTTCGGCGGCGTTGTCGGTCTGATGCGCCCAGGTTTCGCGATTGTCGAAGCCGACCAGCGGGATGTGATGGCCGAGCACGATCAGCTTGTCGGGATCGGTCGTGGCGATCAGATTGGCGAGGAACGCCATCTGATCGTCGGTGAAGCGGCCGTTATAGGTCTTGCGCGGGTCCTCTGCGCAAAAGGGTCGGTCGCCGTTGCGATTATCGGTCTCGCTGCACGGGTAGACGACATTGTCGAGCCCGATGAACAGCGTGTCGCCGATTTCGAAGGCATAGGTTTCCGGCCCCCATTCGCGCCGCCATGTGTCCGAACTGTCGGCGTCGCGATCGGCGTCCGAATCATAATCGTGATTGCCCTGCACCCACCATTGCGGGACGTGCAGCGCGCCGAGCACCTGTTCGAGCCGGGGTAGTAGGCCAAGATCGTCGCCGACCAGATCGCCGAGTGCGAAGATGCAGGCCGGCGCGGGGCCGCTGCGATCGGTCAGCTCGCGGACGATCGAATCGCGCGCATAGCCGATCTCGTCACCCGAATAGACCTGGACGTCGCCGAGCACGGCGCAGTTGAAATCGCTGCCGATGGCGCTGGGCGCGAGCGGGAAATTGACCGCGGCGGGCAACGGCCCGGTGTCGGGCAGTCCGCCGAAGCGCATCGGCTTGGGCGATCCGCCGGGCTTGTGGGCATAGGCGAATTGGGGAACGAAGTTGCGGTCGGTGGGCACGCGCCACCCGCTCGGCTGAATCACGAACAGGTTCATGTCGGCGCGCACCGGAAGCAGGTATCGCCCCTCGGCGTCGGTCGTTGCGACTTCGCGGCCGTTGGAAACCCTGACTCCGGCAATGCCCTGTTCGCCGGGGTCGAGCCGCCCGTTGCGATTGGCATCGTCGAACACCGTGCCGGTGGCGCCCTGCGAATCCGTGCGTGCGCCGCGTACCACTTCGATCGAAGCGAACCAGGGCGTGTCGCTCGACGATCCCGATTGTGCCAGCGCCGGTGGTGCCGCCAGCGCGGCGACTATGGTGAGCGTCAGCGGCAAGGCACGCGATAGGCGGCTTTTCATCGGGTAAGCGTCCTTTCGTCGGACAAGGGCGGCACATTTGCCCTCGCCGTCATAAATCAACATTAAATCCACAGCCGGCTGTCGCCGGGGACGTTGGAGGATGGCGGTCCTCCGAATCGCAAGGTCTGCACAGTAAACGTCGTAAATCTGCGAATTATTCACTCTACGGCGCATCGTCCTGCATCGAGCCGATGCGCCCACATCGCGCTGGCGGCACCATGTTGCGCGCATATGACAATCCGGATCATTCATCGATTTTTGGAAATAATGTTGTTTTGATGACCGAATGTCACAAAAGCTCAACGCACCATTCCTAGAGGCCGCCGCGTAGCCGGAACATGCCGCTCCGGCGACTCGGGTTTCGCCGATCCAAGGCGCATTCCAATCTCAGGGGGTTTTATCGTGACGAGTTTTTCGCGAGCCGCGCGGCCTGCCGCGCTGATCCGTGCCATGCTGCTGAGCGCGGCCATTCCGGCTTCCGCGCTGATCGCTCCGGCGGCGCATGCGCAGGATTATACCAACATCACGGCTTCAGGCCGCGTGACTGCAGAGGACGGCGCGGCGATCGTCGGCGCGACAGTGACAATCACCTCGTCCGATCGCGGCGTCTCGCGCTCTGTCACGACCAACGATGCGGGCAGCTACAGCTTCGCGCAGCTGACGCCGGGTGCGTATGATTTTCACGTCACTGCGCCTGGCTTTGCCCCCTATCAGGAAATGCGCGTGCAGCTGACCGCCGGCAACGGAGCGGGTAACAGCTTCCGTCTGGTCCGGGGCGCGGTTGGCGCGGAAACTGCGGGCGATGAAATCGTCGTGCGCGGCTCGCGCGTTGCGACCACCGATTTCAACGACACCACCACCGGATCGGTGATCGACCTGGCCGAGATCGACAAGCGGGTGCCGGTGGCCCGCTCGCTGCTCGACGTCGCGTTGCTGTCGCCCGGCGTGACGCGCGGTTCCTCAGGTGCGAACAGCGGGTTCGCCAACCAGATCACGATCAGCGGCGCAGCCTTTACCGAAAACGCCTATTTCGTGAACGGCCTCAACATCACCAATTTCCGCATGGGCCTTACGCCGGTCGAAGTGCCCTATGACTTCTACGAAACGGTCGAAGTGAAGACCGGCGGCATGCCCGCCGAATTCGGTCGTGCAACCGGCGGCGGGATCAATGCAGTCACCAAATCGGGCTCAAACGAATATCATGCCGGGGTGATGGGATCGATCGAGTTCGAAGGGCTACGCTCGACCTCGCCCGACACGGCGACCGCGAATAACCGCAACGCCACCCAGTCGCGCCACGACGTGGTGTTCGAAGCGAGGGGCCCGGTCATTCGCGACCATCTGTTCGTCTATGGCCTGTACAATATCCGCGAATATGAAAGCTTCATGCCCGACGCGGATCAGGACAACGGCACCCGCGTACGCAATTCCAGCCCCTTCTGGGGGGTGAAGGTCGACGGCTATCTTACCGACAGCCAGCATCTCGAATTCACTTATTTCGACAGCAGCAACGACACCCATACGCGCAGCGTCGAATATGACCGGGCGACCGGCACCATCGGCGCGGAAACCGGCGGCACCAATGGCCGTGCGGGCGGCGAGAATTTCGTCGGTCGCTATACCGGCACCTTCGCGCCGTGGCTCACCATTTCGGCGGCCTATGGCAAGAACAAGCTGCGTGACGGTACGCTGCCGCTCGACATCACCAACGAACGCGTGCTCGATTATCGCACCAACGATGCGGGTACCGACATCGGCCTCAACAAGATCACCGACGCCTATGGCCAGACCGACGACGAGCGCGAATTCTATCGCGCCGACGTGGATTTCAATTTCCAACTGTTCGGCTCGCACCATCTGCGCGTCGGCTATGATCACGAAACGGATCAGTCGAACCAGATTCACGAGACGATCGGCAACGGCTTCTACAAGATTTTCGCCGCCTCCGCTTCGGACGTCACCGATCTGGGGATCGCCGAAGGCACCGAATATTACACCACTCGCGTCTACGCCAATAACGGCGAAACCACGGTTAAGAACGAAGCCTTCTATATCGAGGATGACTGGTCGCTGATGAACGACCGGCTGACGCTGCAGCTCGGCCTGCGTAACGATCGCTTCAGCAATCAGGGCGTGGATGGCCGGTCCTATTATGAATCGGGCAATCTCTGGGCGCCGCGTCTGGGCGCTTCGTTCGACCTGTTTGGCGACCGCAGCACCAAGGTGTACGGCTATTTCGGCAAATATTATCTGCCGATGGCGGGCGACCTCAACCTTGCCGTCGCCGGCGGCGTGGTGACCTATACGCGCTACAATTTGTTCAACGGCACCAATGCGACCAACGGCACGCCGATCGCCGGCGATCCGATCCTGGGCGGCGTCGGCTTCAGTGCCTGTCCCGATACCGGAGTCGCCAATTGCGTCGTCAGCCGCGACGGCAGCATTTCGGACTATTCGAGCGCGCTCGACCATGATCTGAAGCCGCAATCGGTGAACGAATTCGTGCTCGGCGGCGAGCGTCAGATCGGCAACGGCATGCGTGTCGGCCTTTACTACACGCATCGCGAACTGCGTAACGCGATCGAGGATATTTCGACCGGCGCCGGCCTTCGCGCCTATTGCGTGCGGCAGGGCTATGCCGAAAGCGTGTGCAACAGCCATTTCGGCGGGGCGGGCCTCTGGCCGATCGCCAATCCGGGCCGCGATGTCGTCATCGACATCACCATGCCCGACGGCACGCGCGAAACCGCGACACTGCTGGCGGAGGATCTCGGCTATCCCAAGCCCCAGCGCAACTATAATGCAGTGACGCTGACCTTCGATCGCGCGTTCGACGGCGTGTGGGGGCTTTCCGGCTCCTATAGCTGGGCGATGGACAAGGGCAATTATGAGGGCGGCGTCCGCTCAGAAAACGGCCAGTTGTCGGTCAACCGCTCCGCCGATTTCGATTCGCCCGGCTTCACCAACGGCGCCTATGGCTATCTGCCCAATGATCGTCGCCACACGCTGAAGCTCTATGGCAGCTATCGCCCGCTGGAGTTCCTCGATTTCGGCGCCAACCTGCTGGTCCAGTCGCCGCAGCATTACAGCTGTATCGGTGTCGTGCCCTCGGCGGTGGACGAGGTCGCACATGGCTATGGCGGCTACAGCTATTATTGCGGCGGCGAAGTGATCCCGCGTGGCACTGCCTTCACCGGCGACTGGCTGTCCAAGATCGATGTCAGCGCCACGCTGCGCCTGCCCGCGCGCTGGGGGATCGACGCGTCGGTGCGTTTCGACGTGTTCAACCTGCTCAATTCGAAGGCGGTCACCGCGTATGACGAGTTCGGGGAACAGGGGAACGGATCGCCCAATTCGCTATACCGTACGCCGGTAGCCTATCAGACGCCGCGCTATGCGCGGGTCCAGCTTCGCCTGGGCTTCTGAGGACGGCAACCATCCGGGGCCGGTCGTATGCGGCCGACCCCATTTTTCGGATCGGAAGGGCGATGATTGACCCTTTCCGCAAGCAACGGCACGCTGATGCCGCGGCCAAAAACCCAGGGGAGAAGCATCATTCTGAAGCGATCGGAGCGCCAGCGCGAAATCGTCGCGCGGTTGCGCGGCGGGCTGGCTCTGTCGGTGACGGGGCTCGCCGCCGAACTCAATGTATCCGACGAAACGATCCGCCGCGAACTGCGCGCGCTGGAGGAACAGGGTACGATCATTCGCGAACATGGCGGCGCGCGGCTGGCCACTTCGGTGTTCGAAGGGCCGTTGACGCAGCGGATGGAGGAAAATGCCGAAGCGAAGCTGCGGATCGCGCGCGCGGCGGCGGAATTCGTCGATGACGGCGCGATCATCTTCATCGATTCGGGTACGACCTCCTGTTATGTTGCGAAACAGCTGGTCGAGCGGCGCGCGCTCACGGTGATCACCAATTCGCTGCAGGTGGCTTCCGATCTCGGCGGGATCAACAACAATCAGCTGTTCCTGGCCGGGGGACAGATGAGCTATGATTATCGCGCCTTTTCAGATCATACGGCGCAGGCCTATGTCGCCGATTTCTCGCCGCATCTCGCGATCCTCTCGGTCGGCGCCATCTGCGCCCAATCCGGGCTGATGGACTATCACCCCGGCGAGGCGGCGATGAGCAGGATCGCCTATGCGACGTCGGAGCGCGTGCTGCTCGGCGCCGATTCCTCGAAATTCGGGCGTTTTGGCCTGATGCGAACGGCGGCGCTGAGCGATGTCGACATATTGGTGACCGACAAGCCGTTGGACACGGAATTTGCCGAAGGCTTCGCTCATGCAGAGGTGGTGATCGCTCCCTGACACGGGCGTGCCGCGCGCTCGGGAAGCGTGCGGGCGAGCAAGGCGACTGCCGCTCCGGCGGCGGCGATGGCTGCGTGCATCAGCCAGAAATCGGCATGCGCCATCGCTTCGTACCAAGTGCCGCTGAACCCGACCCACAGATTGGCGAAGAAGCCGTGCAGATAGAAAAGTCCGACCCAGAAGCCGACCAGCCGGGCGGGCGCGGATCGCGTCACCAGGCTCAGGCCGGCGGGCCAGACCAATACGATCGCAAGATCGACGCACAACAGATAGACCAGCGGGTATATCGACGGGAGCGCACCGGCCTGCATCCACGCGCCGAACGCAAGTATCAGATTGCCGAGCGCGCAGATGCCGCACCCGAGTGCCATCTGGCCGACATCGTCGATTTCGAGTCCCCGCCGCGCGAGCGCGCGCAATGCAATTTGCACCAGCGGGATCAGCGCCAGCGTGAACAGGCCGTCGATCGAGAGAAGCCATGGCAGCGGAATTGGCCACCCGGCGACGCGCAGATCGACCTGGTCTCGGGTCCAGACGAGGAACATGTTGCCGACCTGCTCATAGGCACTGAAGGCGAGAAACACCGCGAGCAGCGTGAGGAGCAACAGCGGCAGGTTCGCGCGATTGCCTGCCTCGCTTCCGGTGCTGGAAAGGCGGGTGAACGGGGCGGGATCGCCGCTCGCCGCGCGGAGGCGGGCGGCGGTCAGCGCGCACGCAAGTCCCACTGCCACCGCCGCTGCCGCCGCCGCGACACCCCAGCGCCAGCCGCCGAACACAGTGAGTGCCCCGCAGACCAGTGGTCCGCAAATCACGCCGGCATTCAGGAAACCCAGATAGACGGCGAAGCCGCGCCGTCGCGCCCCTTCCTCGGTAAACAATGCGCCCACAACGACCGAAAGATTGCCCTTCAGCATCCCGGCGCCCAGCGCGAACAGCATTAGTCCGGGCACGAACAGCGTGCGCGTGAGCATCGCCGCCAGTCCGGCGATCATGGTCAGCGCGCCGAGATGGACGCCATATTGCCGTTTGCCGAGATAGTCGCCGAACAGGCCGCCGAGCGGCACCGCCAGATAGAGAAGCGCGTTGGTGATCCCATAGATTTGCGAGGCGAGCCCGGCGGTCGTCAGCGGCCCGAACCAGCCGCCGAGCAGGCGCTCGATTGTCGACACGCCCAGCACATTGCCGCGATCGGTCGCCAGAATATCGTCGATGAGCGTGAGGATCAGGAACGATTTTACACCGGCAAGCGCGAAGCGCTCCCAGAATTCGGTGATCGCGAGGGGAAGGAAGCCGCGCGGCGCACGCCATGTTCGCACCTTCGCCGGCTCGTCAGCGCGCACCATGTTCCCCGCTCCATCAGCGGGGCACCATAGCCGGGATTATAACAGCCCGATGACAAGGCCCCTGTCAGGCAATCGTCCGAGGATCGCGCAGCCGGATCAGCAGCAACAGCGTGACGAACAGCATCGCGATCGATCCGATGAAGAGCGGATCATAGCCGAAAAGCGCTGCGATCAGCCCGCCCAGCAGCGGTCCGATCGCCGACACCACGCCATCCAGCGTATTGGTGAGGCCCAGCCGCATCGCGACATCTTCACGCTTTCCGAATTCGAGCACCATCGTCTGCTGACTCATCAGATAGCCCGAAATCGACGCACCCAGCCCGAAAAAGGCGAGCGCCATGCCCAGGGCCGATGGCATCAGCATCAGCACCAGAGTCGATGCGATCCACAGGGCGACAGCGAGAATATAGGTGAGGCGGTATCCGGCTCTGTCGCCTATCCGGCCCCAGAGCAGATTGGAAACGGTGTCTGCGGCCATGAAACACAGGGCGAGACCACCCACCGCGTGGCCATCGAGCCCGATCTTGCTGCCCGCGAACAGGATATAGAATGGCGCGGCTGCACGGGCGAGCGTGCAGGTCGACTGAGCGATCAAAAAGGCACGAAAATCGCGATCGGCAAGATGTCGGGGCAGGGTGGCGATATGCGCGAACAGCGGCTGTCTCGCCGCCGCCATTGGTTCGCGGGGTTCGCGCATCACCAGCCCGATCGCGAGCAGCCCGGCGCAGCTCAGCAAAAAGGTGAGAAGGAAGATGCTCGCATAGCCGTTGCCGAGAAAATTGCCCTCGATCAGCCAGACACCGGCCAGATAGGACATGCCCGCTGCGATCAGTCCGCCGACGAAGTTGCGCCAACCCTGCAGCCGACCACGGCGGCGGATAGGAATGACCTTGCTCAACAAGAGGTTGAACGCCACGCGTTGGCCGCCTGTGCCCAGGCCGAGCAGGAACAGAACAAGGAACGTTGCCGCGATCGCCGACGGTCCGTCGAGCACCCAGCCGGTCAGCGCGAGCGCAAGAATCATCAGCCGCATGAACAGTCCGACCCGCAGTGCCGCAGGCAGCACCAGACTGCGATGCGCGAGCGCCGCGGCGATCAGCATCGGCGAGAGCATCATCCCTGCCTGGAGCAGCGAACTGCCGACTCCCACCAGCGCCTTCGATCCGGTCAGCACGAACAGATAGGCCGGGGTGAAGGTCNGCGTGGAGATCAACCGGAAACCGGCGAAGCTCAGCATTCCGTCCAGGAAATGCGCCGTATAATTGCGTTTCAGATTGGCAGCGACGAAATCGTCGGTCGATTCCGCNCCNGTGCCGTGCGTCACGAANCNGCCANCGGGATGGCTCCCGTCAGGATCGCCCCGANCGTGAGTACCAGCGAAATNAGCGCGGCATATTTGAGCGCGAAGCGCTGAACATCGGCGACTTCGACGCCCAGCAGGCCGCAGGCGAGATAGACCGGCGCCAGCAGCGGGCTCAGCTGGTGGACCGGTTGTCCCATCATCGACGCGCGACCGATCGCTTCGGGCGGGATGCCGAAATTCGTTGCAGCCTCCGCCAGCACCGGGACGATGCCGAAATAATAGGCGTCGTTGGACATGAGGAACGTGATGGGCAGGCTGAGCACTGCCGTTACGGGCGCCAGATAGGGGCCCATCGCATCGGGAATGCCGCGGACCAGGGCCTGCGCCATCGNATCGAGCATGCCGGTACCGTTCATGATCCCGGTGAGCGATCCGGCGGCGAAGATCAGCAGCGCAACCATCACCACATTATTGGCATGCGCGTTGATACGTTCGCGCTGCGCCTGAAGGTTGGGATAATTGATCGTCACCGCGATGGCGAAGGCGCCCATCATCAGCACCGGAAGCGAGGCGATGCCGGTGAACATNCCCGCCATCAGTGCGAGNGTNAGCAACAGGTTCGGCCAGAAGAGGTGCGGGCGCCGCTCGGGCGGGGTTTCGTGCTCCACCGCGGCGCCATGCTGCATCTCGGCAGGCTGCCAGCCGAGCCNCNGCCGCTCGGTGANCCCGAACCACCAGGCNAGACCGAAGGNNGCGATCAGCCCGGCNGCCATCGCCGGCAGCAACGGCAGGAAGAGNTCCGAAAGCAGNTCGACCTTCAGCGCGGCGGCGGCTCTCGCNGANGGACCGCCCCAGGGCACGAAGTTCATGATNGCNTTGGTGCTNCCNAGNAGCGTGGCGAGGATCAGCGGGTTCATGCCGATCGACCGATAAACCGGCAGCAGCGCGGTGATGACGATCAGCGCCGTTGTCGTGCCGTCACCATCGACCGAAACCAGCGCCGACANGGCGGCCGTGCCGATCGCGATGCGGAGCGGATCATTGCCGACCAGATGCAGGATCCGTCGAACGAGCGGATCGAAAAGTCCCGCATCCATCATGATGCCGAAGAACAGGATGGCGAAAGAGAGGAGCAGCGCGATCGGGGCCACCTGCAAGATGCCCTCGACAATCATGCCGCCCAGATCCGGCTGTCCCGGCACGAACAGCCCGGCGACGATCGGTATTGCGATCAGCGCAACGATCGCCGACAGCCGCTTGGTCATGATGAGAATGATGAAGGCCGCAACGGTTGCGAAGCCCAGCAGGGCAAGGTTCACGGATCTGCTCTCCCGTTCATTTTATCGTTCGGATTGCGCGTCGGGTGCGCACAATGGATGCAATTGGGGCATTCGCAGCATCGAATTCGGATGCTAACAGCCGACGACTATGGGGATACGCGAAACCACACACTTCGGCGGCGGCGATACCGGCCAACGGGCTGAGCCCGCGACGCTTACGGTCCTGACGCGCGTGCGCGAATTGATCGTGACCGGAAAAATGCCCGCCGGCACACGGCTTGCGGCCGAGACCATTGCCAAGGAACTGGGCGTGTCGCGCACCCCGGTGCGCAGCGCGCTTGCCGTGCTGACCGCCGAGGGGTTGGCCGCCTATCACGTCAATCGTGGTTATGCCGTGCGCGATATCCAGTTGCGCGACGTGCTCGACGCGGTCGACGCGCGCGCGGTGCTGGAGGCGAAGGGGTGCGGGCTTTCGGTGGACTATGGCTGGGCGCCCGAGGAATTCGAACGGCTGAGCGCGGCGGTTCGGGCAGGCGCAGCGATCGTACAGCGCGGCGACTGGGCTGAAGCGATCGAACGCGAATGGTACGAACATAATCGCGATTTTCATTCGCTGATCGTCCGCGTTTCGCGCAACGGCGCGATCCGCAATGCAATCCGCATGACCGTGATCTATCCGGTGTTCGGCGACATCGCCCGGCTGTGCCCGGCGGTCGCGCGATATGTGCCCCAGCGGTACCGCGCGATCCCGGAAAGCGTGCCGGATCATATTATCGAGTCGCAAGGCGATCATCAGAAGATACTGGATGCGATCGCAGCGGAGGATGCGGAACTGGCGGAGGCGGCCATGCTAGACCACGTACAGAAGTCGCGGCATCGGCTGACGGCGATCGCCACCCGCCGCTAGCTGGGTTTCAGGTTCGTATCCGATTAATCGCATATTGAATTCAGTTAGCCGTTATAGATACAAAACGCCAGCCTGAACGGGTGTGATTTCCCGCATGATTTGATGCGCCGGCTTGCTATTATCATGCGATACTGCCGCCGCACCGGCTGGCGACGCGACGGATGCAGGGCGTCCGGCGATCGAATATGGCGACGACAGCACGCGCTTGGCGCGCATGAAATCCCTGGAATTCCTCAGGTTTTGGCAACATGAATTGATGCGCGCTGCGCATGATTCCGTGATGGTGCGGTTTTAATACGATTTATCCCGCCGCAAAGGGATGCACCTCGTTGACAAATTGCATCCAATTCTATTTTACCGGTGGCCAGAACAAACAAAAGCACGGGAGTGGGAATATGAAAGGGAAGGCAATCGGCCGCATGCTTTCGGGGGCGGCCTTTGTGGGATTGCTATGGACATGCTCCGCTCAGGCGCAGGACGTCGATACGGCAGGTGCCGGGCAGGCCGAGGAACAGGCCGCCGACGCTGCGCAGCAGGGAAATATGATCGTCGTGACCGCGCAGCGCCGCAGCGAGAATCTGCAGGACGTTCCTGTCACGGTTACGGTGTTCAGCGCCGAGGAGATCGCGCAGGCGCGCATCCAGCAGATCGACGATGTCGCAACCCGAACGCCGGGCCTGACGTTCGATAATTTCCCGACGTCGCAGCCNCGCCTTTATATCCGCGGTATCGGTTCGTCGGANCGCGGCGCGGCCGGNGATCCCAGNTCGGCCGTGTTCGTCGACGATATCTATATGGGCCGCCCGTCGGCGATTGCNTTTGACGCATTCGATGTCGANCGNATCGAAGTGCTNAAGGGNCCGCANGGNACNCTGTTCGGNCGNAACGTNGTNGGCGGCGCGGTCAATGTCATCACGAAGAAGCCGGACATCGATCGCCTCGATGCAGCCGCCGAATTCACCTATGGCAATTTCGACCGAATCGAAGGCGCGGCGATGATCAACGTGCCGTTCGCGCACAATACNGGCGCGGTTCGGATCAGCGGGGCGTATCGCAGCCATGACGGCTATGAAGCGAACCTCTATCTCGGCACGCGGGTCGACGATCAGGACACCTTGACCGGGCGCTTCCAGATCTATGGCGAGCCGTCGGACAATTTCCGCTTCCATTTCACGCTGGACGGAACGCGCGACCGCGCATCGGGGCCCGCCAACCATGTCCTTGAACTCGACACCAGCGATCCGCGATCGAACTTCTACACGTCGAATTTCAATCCCGACACGACCTATGGCTCGATCCCGGGCTATCAGGACCGCGACACCTTTGGCGTGCGTAGCGAACTGTCTTACGACTTCCCGTTCGCGACGCTGACGTTCCTCGGNTCCTACCGTGATCTCGACTATCGCAATTTCTACGACGTCGATGGCGGNAATGCCGATCCGACGTCGCCGGGCTATAACGGGATCAACATCAGCGGCGGCGATGCCGAAAAATCCGAACTGTCCAGTCAGGAACTGCGACTGTCGTCACTGCCGGACAGCTCGCTGACCTGGGTCGTCGGCTTCTATCATTATTATCAGGACGTAACGCGAACGAACAGCTTCGTGCTCGACACGCGGCTGGTTGCGCCCATCCCGCTGACCGAACTCTATGATCAGGACGCGCAACTCGACAGCATCGCCGTGTTCGCCGATGCGACGATCCCGCTGACCGACCAGTTCAAGATATTCGGTGGCGTCCGCTACACGCGNGACGACAAGACGGCNCGCGTAGCCAACACGCGCAGCCAGGCNCCATTGCGCGGCACCGAATTCTTCGATGTGACCAACGAGGCGAGTTTCGATGCCGTCACCTGGCGCGGCGGCGTCGAGTTCCGGCCCTCCCGCGACCACATGTTCTATGCCTCGGTGTCGAAAGGCTTCAAGAGCGGCGGCTTNCAGGATACNCCGGGCGATGCNGTCGCCGCATCGACGCCGTTCGAGCCGGAGAGNGCNATCCANTATGAGGTCGGCCAGAAAAGCACGTTCCTCAACGGCCGGCTGATCTGGAACAACACGCTCTACTGGCTGGATTATACCGATCTGCAGACGATCCAGCTGATCAACGGGCTGCAGATCGCGTCGAACGCCGGCAAGGCGACGATCAAGGGATATGAGACGCAGCTCGATGCCCGCCTCTTCGACGGATTCAATCTCTCTGTCGCCTATGCCTATACCGACGCCAAATATGACGATTATATCGAAGCGGGCGACGATTATTCGGGGAACCGCGTAACCCGGGCGCCCAAGCACATGGTCACGGTGTCGCCGTCCTACACCTTCTATCTGCCGGGTAACCTGGATGTGACGCTGGCGGGCGATTACCGCTACACCAGCTTCATCTACGACGACGCCAGCAATGAGCCGCCGGAGTTCCGCGATCCGACCAATTTCGTCGATGCGCGGATCGTGGTCGACAATATCGCCGATCACTTCACCTTTTCGATCTGGGGCAAGAACCTGACCGACGAGCGCACGCGCGTGTTCCAGGGCGTGTTCCTCGGCGCGAATTTCGGCGCCTTCAGTCCGCCGCGGACCTACGGCGCCACGCTGAGCTGGGAATATTGATAAGGCCGGGCCGGATGCCGCCTGGCGTCCGGTCCGCCGCACGAAGTTTCGGACCGGAGTTGAAATGGACAGAGAATTTGCCGACGGCGTGAAAATACTGGTGCCGACGGGATCGCTCGGCGCTGGCGTCCGCGAGGAGGAAATCGCCTATGGCATGGCCCGGGGGGTTCATGCGATCGCCTCCGATGCGGGCTCCACCGACAGCGGGGCTGCCTATCTTGCGACCGGCAAGTCGAAGAATAATCGCGGTGCGGTGAAGCGCGATCTGCGCATCCTGATGCAGGCGCAGGCCGAGCATGGCGTTCCGATCATCATCGGCACGGCGGGGCAGGCAGGGGGAGACCTCAATCTCGACTGGACGCGCGACATCGTGCTCGAACTTGCCAAGGAACTGGGAGTGTCGCCGAAGATCGCGCTGCTCCGCTGCGAACAGGACAAGGCGGTCCTAAAGCGTCTCAACGGAAACGGGCGGATCAAGCCGCTCCCGCCGCTGGGTCCGCTTGACGACGCCACGATAGACGGCTGCGATCACATCGTCGCCGCCATGGGGGTGGAGCCCTATGTCGCTGCGCTGGAAGGCGGCGCCGACATCATTCTCGGCGGGCGCTCGACCGACACGGCGGTGCTGGCCGCCTTTCCGATCTGGAAGGGCGCGCCCTGGGGCGCTGCCTGGCACGCGGGCAAGACCGGCGAGTGCGGGGCGCAATGCACCGAGGAGCGCGAAAGCTCGGGCGTGCTGCTGACCGTCACGGCCGACGGATTCGAAGTTGCACCATTGAGCGACACCAATTTCTGCACGCCGCACAGCGTGTCTGCGCACATGCTGTACGAGAATACCGATCCTTTCCGCCTGGTCGAACCGGGCGGCATCCTCGACGTGACTCACGCCCGCTATGCGCAGAGCGACGCGCGGACAGTGCGTGTTACCGGATCGGAATGGGAGCCGCGCCCCTATACGATGAAGCTCGAAGGCGCAGGCGGCGGAAAATTCCAGACGCTGATGCTCGTCGGCATTCAGGACCCCGACGTGCTGCGCGATATCGACGGGGTTCACGATCGCCTGCGCAAGGCGCTTTATGCGCGTACGCGCAGTGCCATTCCGGCAGAAGAACTGGGCGAATTCCATATTTCGCTGCGCATGTATGGTTGGAACGGCACGACCGGCCAGCCCGTGCCCCAGGGCACGCCGGCGCCGCCAGAAGTCGGCATGTTGTTCGTCGCCACCGCCGATACGCAGGAGATCGCGAACAGCATCGCGCATGCCTGCAACCCCTATTTCTTCCACTATCCCGCCGTGATGGACAAGGAACTGCCGAGCTATGGCTTTGCGTTCACGCCCGCCGATGTGCCGCGCGGGCAGGTATATGAATTCAAGCTCAATCACGTCGTCGAAGTCGACGACTGGCGCGAACTGGTCCGTACGGAATGGATCGATCTGGCCGAAACCTCGAACGTGCGGGAGGCAGTCAATGGCTAAGGTTCGCGACGTCTGTCGCCATGTCCGCTCGAAAAACGCCGGCCCCTATTGGGTGACGTTCGATTTCTTTTTCGACGGACCCGATAATTTCGAGAAATATCATGCCAGCCCCGCGCTTTCGCCCGATCTGTTCGCGCGGCTCTACGGGACCGATCCAGCGCTGGTGAAGCATATCCCTGTCGCTGACCTCAACATGGTCAAAATCTCCTATCCGCGCGCGACGCCGCAGGGCGGCGTCGAAGAGCGCGACATGCATTCGGGTCAGCAATATGTCCGCGTGCTCGACGTAGAACTCGGCTGATGGACGCGGCGCCAACACTGCCGCAGACGCTAAGCGACCTGCTGCAATCGGCGGTGACCCGATATCCCGACAGCCCGGCGCTCGATTTCATGGGGCGGCGCTGGCGCTATGCCGAAATCGATCGGCTTGCTGCGCGCTGTGCCGCCGGTTTGCTGGCAATGGGGATCAAGCCGGGTGACCGGATCGGGCTCTGCCTGCCCAACACGCCCTATTTCGTCATCGCTTATTTCGCGGTGCTGCGGATCGGCGGCATCGTCGCGAGCATCAACCCGCTCTACACCGAGCGGGAAATGGCGCATCTCGTGGCGGATGCGGGGGTGAAGCTGATCTTCGTTCCCGACCTGCCCGACATCGTCGAAAAGGTCGCGGCGCTCGAAACGCTGCAGAATATCGTCATCTGCCCGATCGATCGGGTGCTGCCGCCGGTCAAGGCGCTGGCCTATCGCATTCTCCGGCGCAAGCTGCGCGTCTTCCGGCCCTGGCCGCAATCGCGGATGGTCGCGTTCGACGAACTGACGGCGCATGAAGCCAATTGTCCTCCGCATCGCAATCTGCCGGAGGATGTGGCGGTGCTGCAATATACCGGCGGGACGACGGGTCTGCCCAAGGGCGCGATGCTGACCCATGGCAGCCTGATCGCCAATTGCCTGCAAGCCGCGAGGCATGATGCGGAGGCTCCTGACCGGCGCGAAACCGTGATGGGCGTGCTGCCCATGTTCCATGTCTTTGCGCTGACCGCCGTGCTCAATCATTCTGTGCTTACCGGTGCGCGCATCGTGCTGATGCCGCGCTTCGAAATGAAGCCGTTCCTGGCGGCGATGCGGCGGACTCGGCCTGAGCGGATCTATGTCGTGCCGACCATCGCCATCGCGCTCAACGACCTGCCCCAGGCGCAGCTGCCGCCGATGGGGCAGGTGCGTATTTGCGTCTCGGGCGGAGCGCCGCTTCCGCCCGAAGTGCGCGCGCGTTTCGAGCGGCGGACGGGGTGCCGGATTGTCGAAGGCTATGGCCTGTCGGAGGCATCGCCCACCGTCACCTGCAATCCGTTCACCGGGCTGGTGAAGGATGGCAGTGCGGGGATCGCATATCCCGATACCGTCATCGAAATCCGTTCGCTCGAGGACGATAGGCTGATGGAAGCCGGATCGAGCGGCGAGGTTTGCGTGCGCGGCCCGCAGGTGATGAAGGGCTATTGGAACCGGCCCGACGAAACCGCCGAAGTCCTGTCCGACGGTCTGCTGCGCACCGGCGACGTCGGATATCTCGACAGCGAGGGTTATCTGTTCCTCGTCGACCGGATCAAGGACCTGATCCTGTGCGGGGGCTATAATGTCTATCCCCGCGTGATCGAGGACGCCTTGTACGAGCATCCCGATGTTGCGGAAGCAACCGTGATCGGCGTGCCCGACCAGTATCGTGGCGAAGCGCCCAAGGCTTTCGTCAAGCTGCGTGAAGGTGCGGAGGCCACGGCGGAAAGCCTGCGGGGCTTCCTGAAGGACAAGCTCAGCAAGATCGAAATGCCGCGCGAAATCGAGCTGCGCGACGAATTGCCCAAGACGCTGATCGGCAAGCTTTCGAAAAAAGAGCTGCGCGCGGGCTGACATCAACTCGGAGCAGGAGAAACATTATGGCCAGCATGCTGCAATCGGCACCATCGCTTCGCGAGCGGGTTTCGGACGAGGAATGGGCGGTTCGCGAGGATCTTGCGGCTGCCTATCGGCTCGTTGCGCTCTATGGCTGGGATGACCTCATCTTCACCCATTTGTCGGCGCGCATTCCGGGGCCAGAACACCACTTCCTGATCAACCCCTATACGCACATGTTCGAAGAGATCACGGCGTCGAGCCTCGTCAAGATCGACGTCGAGGGGCGCAAGGTCGACGATACCCCCGCGCCGGTGAACGCCGCCGGCTTCACCATTCATTCGGCGGTGCACATGTCGCGCGAAGACGCGATGGCGGTGCTGCATCTGCATACTCCGCACGGGCAGGCGGTCTCGGCGATGAAGGACGGCTTGTTGCCGCACACCCAGTCGGCGATGATCGCGCATCATGATGTCGCCTATCACGACTATGAGGGCATCGCGACCAACCTTGAAGAGCGCGAGCGGCTGGTCGCCGATCTGGGCACGAAGAATTCGATGCTGTTGCGCAATCACGGCACGCTGACGCTTGGATCGAGCGTGGCCCAGGGCTTCATGCGGATGTATTTCCTCGAACGCGCATGCGAGGCGCAGGTGATGATGCTAACCGCTGGGCGCGACGGGCTCAACGAGCCGCCAGCAGGCGTTGCAGACGTGGTGCGCAACCAGGTTTCGGGCACCGAAATGGCGATGGCGGTTGACATGCTCGCCTGGCCTGCGCTGCGCCGCAAGCTGGACCGGATCGATCCCAGCTACAAGCAATGACGCAAACCGGATTGCCCCCGGGCGCCGGGGATGTGCTCGCGCATCGGATCGCCCGCTATGCCTGCGAATTCGACGCGGAAGCGTTGCCCGAAGCAGTGACGGCTTACGTCGGGCAACGGCTGCTCGACAGCCTTGCCTGCATGG
Source organism: Sphingomonas sp. (assembly GCA_002707985.1). GTDB lineage: Bacteria > Pseudomonadota > Alphaproteobacteria > Sphingomonadales > Sphingomonadaceae > Sphingomonas. The sequence goes on from PAOI01000025.1 coordinate 25,859, forward strand.
TCGGTGCCTATGATGCCGGGCCGGTGCGGATCGCTCGCGAAATCGCCGCGCAGGTGCCGGTCGATCAGGCGGGTGTGTTTGGTCGCGCTGCGCGGACCACGCCCGATCTGGCCGCCTTCGCCAACGGCGTAATGGTCCGCTTTCTCGACTATAATGACGGCTATATGGGCAAGGAGCCCGGCCACCCGAGCGACAATATTCCCGCCTGCATTGCCGTTGCACAGGCCGAGGGCGCATCGATGCGCGAGTTCGTCGCGTCGGTGGTCATCGCCTATGAAATCCAGATGCGGCTTCAGGACGCCGCCAGCCTCAACCGGCGCGGCTGGGATCATGTCGGCTTTATCCTGCCCGCCTGCGCAGCCGCAGTGTCGCGGCTGATGGGGCTGGACGTGACGCGCACGACCGAAGCGATCAACCTGGCGATCAACGGGCATATCCCGATGCGGCAGGTGCGCTCGGGAACCCTGTCCGACTGGAAGGGCTGTTCGGCGGCCAATGCAGCACGCAACGCCGTATTCGCTGCCGGGCTGGCCCGCGCGGGAATGACCGGGCCGTCGCCGGTGTTCGAAGGCGAGATGGGGTTTTTCCGGCAAGTAACCGGTCCCTTTGCACTTGATGTCGATACGTTCGGCAATCCGGCTAATGGCGACTATGCAATCCTGCGATCGCTTACCAAAACCTTCCCCACCAACGGCGAACTGCACACGGCGATCTGGGCGGCGATCGGGTTGCGCGATCGGATTCCGGATCCCGCCGCGATCCGGGCAATCCGGATCGAAACGTCCGAATTCAACGCGCGGGTGCTGGCCGATGCCGAGAAATGGCATCCCACAACGCGGGAAACGGCCGACCACAGTCTGCCCTATAATGTCGCGCGTGCGTTGATCGACGGCGACATTACGCTCGATTCCTATCGTCCGGAAAGCATCGCCGATCCCCTCGTGCGCGCGCTGATGGTCCTGACCGAAGTGACCGAAGCACCCGAGCTCACTGCGCTTTTCCCGAACCTTCTGGCCAATCGCGTGACTGTCGAACTGGCGTCGGGCGAGCATTGCACCAGCGAGGTTCGCACGGGGCCCGGTGGGCGCGAACAGCCGATGCGCGACACAGATTTCGCGCGCAAGTTCGGCAAGATGGCCGCCCCGCACCTCGATACGGCGGCGCAGGAGGCGGTTCTCGCCTTCGTCACTACGCTGGAGGACCAGACCGGTTTCGACCCGCTGTTCGACGCGATGAAGGGAGATCGACAATCGTGAGTCGGCAATACGCGCGGCACCATCCCGGGGGATGGCGCCGTTTCAGCCGGTTAGTGCGTCGACGATCGCCTTGCCGCATTCGGCGGTGTTCGCTTCGCCGCCAAGATCCCGCGTGCGATATTCGGGGCGGGCGAGCACATCCTCGATTGCGCGCACGACCGCAGCGGCGGCAGTTGTTTCGCCGAGATGATCGAGCATCAGCGCCGCCGACCAGATCTGGCCGACCGGATTGGCGATATGCTGGCCGGCAATGTCCGGCGCGGAACCGTGCACCGGTTCGAACAAGGACGGAAAGTGCCGTTCGGGATTGATGTTCCCGGCCGGCGCGATGCCGATCGTACCGGTACATGCCGGACCGAGATCGGACAGGATATCGCCGAACAGGTTGGACGCGACCACCACGTCGAACCAGTCGGGATGCTGCACGAAATGCGCGGTCAGGATGTCGATGTGATATTTGTCCCAGCGGATGTCGGGATAGTGTTCCGCCATCGCCTCCACCCGCTCGTCCCAATAGGGCATGGTGATCGAAATGCCGTTCGATTTGGTGGCGGAGGTCAGGTGCTTTTTCTCGCGCCGCTGGGCGAGGTCGAAGGCATAGCGCAGCACGCGATCGACACCGATACGGGTCATCACCGTTTCCTGCATCACCACTTCGCGCTCGGTGTCGGGGAATATCTTGCCGCCGATCGAGCTGTATTCGCCTTCGGTATTTTCGCGCACGACGAAAAAGTCGATTTCGCCTGGCTTGCGATTGGCAAGCGGCGAGGGGACGCCGGGCATCAGCCGGACGGGGCGCAGATTGACATACTGATCGAATTCGCGCCGGAACTGGATCAGCGATCCCCAGAGCGAAACGTGATCTGGCACGGTTTCCGGCCAGCCGACCGCGCCAAAGAAGATCGCGTCATGTTCGCCGATCTGCGCTTTCCAGTCGTCGGGCATCATCGCGCCGTGCTGCTGGTAATAGTCGCACGAGGCGAAATCGAAATGATCGAACGCGAACGCGCAATCGAACCGCGAGGCGACGGCTTCGAGCACCCGCAATCCTTCGGGGACGACTTCCTTGCCGATGCCGTCCCCGGCGATCACCGCGATACGATGGGCGTTGGATCGGCGCATGGTCATTTCCTTTCGTCCGCCACTGCATCGATCAGGATCGCGCGGAAATCGTTGACATTGGTATGGGTTGGGCCGGTCACGACCAGTGCGTCGGCGGCGTCGAAAAATCCGTAAGAGTCGCTGGTTGCGAGCGCGCGTGCGGCGGGGAAACCACGCGCCTCGGCCACTGTCAGCGTTTCCGGGCCGATCACGGCGCCGGCATTGGTTTCGGTGCCGTCAATTCCGTCGGTATCGGCGGCCAGCGCATGGATGTGCGGTGCACCGTCGAGTGCCTGCGCCAGCGCAAGCAGAAACTCGCCGTTGCGCCCGCCGCGCCCCGTGCCGCGCACGGTGACGCTGGTTTCCCCGCCGGATAGCAGGATGCAGGGGGCAGCGATCGGCTGACCATTGCGGCATATCTGTTGCGCAATCCCGGCATGGACGATCGCAACTTCGCGCGCCTCGCCTTCGATCGCGCTGCCCAGGATCAGTGGCGTATAGCCTGCCTCCCGCGCGACTGCCGCAGCGGCATCGAGCGCCATTTGCGAACTGGCGACAAGGCGAAAGTCGGCGTCAGGAAGCGTGCCGGGCTTCGGTGTCTCGCTTTCGGGTCGGGCAAGCCAGTCGGCAATGGTGGGCTCCGGCGTCAGGCCAAGCGTGCGGAAAATCGCCAGCGCGTCATGCCGGGTGGTGGGATCGGGGACGGTCGGGCCGGACGCGATAATGGCGGGATCGTCGCCCGGTACGTCCGATATCGCCAGCGTCACCAGCTGCGCCGGTGCCGCGCGGGTGGCGAGCCTGCCTCCGGCGACCATCGAGAGATGTTTGCGGACGCAATTCATCTGCGCGATTGTCGCTCCCGATCGGAGCAGGTCGCGATTGGTCGCCTGAAGCATCGCCAGCGTGACGCCCGGCGGGGGCGCAGCGAGCAACGCCGAGCCGCCGCCGGAGATCAGGCAAAGGACCAGATCCTGTGCGGTCAGACCATCGAGCAGCGCCAGCATATCCTGCGTCGCAGTTACGCCCGCCGCATCCGGAACGGGATGTCCCGCCTCGCGCACCGCGATCCGGTCGCATGGCACGCCATGGCCGTGCCGGGTGACAACCAGCCCTTCGATCGGACCGTCCCAGTGGGTTTCCACTGCGCGCGCCATCGCGGCGGCGGCCTTGCCCGCACCGATCACGATGGTGCGGCCCTTCGCCCTGGCCGGCAATGCCGCAGGAACACACCGGGCGGGCTGCGCACGCGCCACCGCCGCGTCGAACATCCGGCGCAGCAGCATTTGCGGCGCTTCGTTTCCATCGCTTGGTTCCAGACCCGGCACGGCGCCGACCCTAGCGAGTCCGGCCGTCGGCGACGATCGTTTCGGGTGCGGGGTCTTTGCCATCGAGAACCGCCACGACGCTGCGCGCGGCGACCATGTTGGTACGCGCCAGCCCTTCCTGCGTGGACGCTGCGGCGTGCGGGGTGGCGATCACGTTGGGAAGGGCCACCAGCTGTTCGGTGACGTCGCGATAGGAGGGGTCGCTCTCGCTCAGGTACACGTCGAGACCCGCACCTGCGATCGTGCCGTCGCGGAGTGCAGCGAGCAGCGCCTTGTCATCGACCAGCCCGCCGCGTGCGGCATTGATAAGGAAGCTGCCGCGCTTCATCTGCGCGATCCGGTCGGCATCGAACAGGAAGCGCGTTTCGGGTGTCAGCGGGGCGTGGATCGAGATGTAGTCGCTCGTCCGCACGAGCGTATCGAGATCGGTGGCTTCGACATTTGCGGGTGTGTCCTGCGGCAGCTCGCCCTCGGTCACGGCAAGAATGCGGCAATTAAAGCCTTGCAGCCGCTGCGCGACGCTCCGCCCGATCCGGCCCATGCCGATGATGCCGACGGTGCTTTCGAACAGGTCTCGCCCCATCAGGATCGAAAAGTCGCCGTCGATCATCTTCGCCTGGGTTTCGCGGAACCGGTGCCCCACCGCAAGCATCAGCGCGAGCGTGTGATCGGCGACCGACGCGTCATTGCCGCCGGCGGCGATACAGACGACCTTGCCCAGATCCCGGGCCGCATCGAGATCGACGCGTTCATAGCCGACACCCCGGCGGGAAATTATCCGCAGATCGGGCAGGGCCTGTTGGAGCTCGCGAGTGACTTTCGCATGGCCTACGATCCATCCCGCGGCTCCCGCCAGCATCCCGGCCAGCGTGTCGTGGCTCAGCCCGCCATCGGCCTGTCCCGCCGGCAGGTCCGCGAGGACGACTTCGCAGCCATTGTCCTGCAAATAGGCAATGGTCGCTTCATCGAAGAAACGCTGGGTGACCACCACTCGCCGATCGGACACGAAACGCTCTCCCTCTATCTCGTTGCGCCCCGGATAGGGAGCGTCGAGCGGCGAGACCAATGCGGAAATCCAATCAATTGATGCGCGCGGGGCGTTCAGCCGCGCGCTTCGCGCGTGCTGGCCAATATGCGCGACCAGAAGCTTTCGGCAGCCATCGACTGGCGGGCGCGAGGGCGCCAGAGCCGTATCTCGATCTCCACATCCTCTTCCTCGGCACCGGCGCGAACCAACCGCCCTTCGTCGAGATCTTCCTGCACCAGGCTCAACGCGGTCCAGGCGATCCCGCGCCCGTCCCGCGCCATCGCGGTCAGCACGCTCGCAAGATGCGAGGAGAAGGCAGGCTGTGCGGGAGGCTGGCGATTTTCGCGCTCCCAGGCGGATGCCAGAATGCGGCCCATTCCCGATTCCGCAGTAAAGGCCAGTTGCGGCGCCTGTGCGGGGTTCGTCTCGCGCAGAAGCGAAGGGGCCGCCACGGGCAGGAGCCGGTCATGCCCGAGCCGTACCGAGCGGAAGTCCGAGCTCAGGCGCGTCGATGCGGCTTCATGATGGTGGCACAGGAGGAACTGCGCCTTGCCTTCCACCATCAGCCGTTCGCAGGCGACCATGTGGTCGGCGGTCAGGGCGATCGTGGCTTCGACCGGTTGTTCCGCTTCCAGACGGCGCAGCCAGCGGGGAAAGAACGTCAGCGACAGGACGTGCGTCGACGCGAAGCGCAGCGTTTCGTGATCGAATTTCGCCGCCGCGCGCGCGGCTTCGCGGCCGAGCTGGAGACGACGCAGCGTCTCTTCGGCTACCAGCCGGAAACTTTCTCCCGCTGCGGTCAGGCCGATGCGATGCGTGCGCCGGTCGATCAGCGGCGTGCCTACCCAGTCCTCGAGCGATTTGATCCGGCGGCTGAAGCTCGGCTGGCTCACCGACCGGCTTTCGGCGGCCCGCGAAAAGCCGCCGTGATCGATCAGCGCCAGAAAATCCTCGAGCCAGGTGACATCCATCGGCCGGGCCGCCCTTTCGCAAATGCCATGCTGTTCGCGCGTTAGCGGCCTTGCCCCGGCATGGCCAGCGAGTGGGCGGATGATTTGATGCGCAAAGCGAATTGGATGCAGTTCGAGCCGGCTGCTAGCCGAAGGGGACAATAATGAGCTGGAGAGGCAGTATGGCCCCGGAATTCGATCCGGTGACCCTGGAAATCCTGTGGAGCCGCCTGATCGCGGTGGCGGATGAATCCGCCACGACCCTGTTGCGGACCGCCTTTACGCCGATCATCCGGGAATCGAACGATTTTGCGACCTGTCTGATGACGGTTGATGGCGAAACGCTGGCCGAATGCAGTGGCGGTATCCCGGCCTTTGCCGGTCTGCTCGGTCGCGCGGCGCAGCATATCCTCCGCAAGTTTCCGCACGAGGTATGGCGCGAAGGCGATTGCGTCTTCACCAACGATCCCTGGCTCGCCACCGGGCATCTGCCCGATGTCGCGATGATTGCGCCGATCTTCTTCAAGGGGCGGCTGGTCGGATTTTCCGGCACGGTGGCGCATACGCCGGACATTGGCGGGCGGCAGGGCGCCGACAATCGCGAGCTGTTCGAAGAAGGCGTCTGCATCCCGCCGCTGCATCTCTATCGGGCGGGTGAGCGCTGCGAGGAAATGCTCGAACTGTTTCTTCAGAATGTGCGCCAGCCGGACCTTCTGCTCGGCGATCTGGAGGCTCAGGTGACGGCGAATGCGGTATGCCGCCGCCGCGCGACTGCGTTTCTCGAAGAGGCTGGGCTCGATAATTTCGAAGCGTTGGCGCGTGCGATCCACGGCATGTCCGAACGCGCGATGCGATCGGCGATCGCAGCGCTCCCCGATGGCGAATATCGCTCCGAAATCGAGCTCGACGGCTTTCCCGATCATCCCACCCGCATTTGCTGCACCATTACCGTCGCGGGCGACGAAATGACGGTCGACTATGCCGGAACCTCGAAACAGAACGCCCGCGCGACGAACTGCACGCTCAACTACACCCATGCCTACAGCATTTATCCGCTAAAATGCGTGCTCGATCCCGACACGCGCAGGAACGAAGGGTCCTACCGCCCGATCCGGGTGACCGCGCCCAAGGGTACGGTGCTCAACGCGGCGCGTCCCGCCGCCGTCAATGCGCGCCATTTGTCGGGGCACGCCGTAAGTTGCGCGCTGTATCAGGCACTCGCGGAGATACTGCCCGACCGGGTGCTTGCCGACAGCGGCGGCGCGCCGGCGTTGCGCGCCGGGATCGTCGGACGATCCGATGCCGGGGACCCCTTCACGATGATCCTCTTCGCCAGCGCGGGCATGGGCGGTTCGGCACATGGCGACGGACTCTCCACCACCGCCTTCCCGACCAACTCGGGCGCGGGAAGCCTGGAGGTGCTCGAAGCTGCGGCGCCGGTCCTGTTCAAGCGCAAGCAATTGCGTGTCGATTCGGCTGGCGCCGGAAAATATCGCGGCGGCCTGGGACAGATTTGCGAGATCGAAAATATCGCGTCGCAGACCGTGTATGTGACGATCATCGGCGAACGGGAAAAGCATCCCGCGCGCGGCGTGCTGGGTGGAATGCCCGGAGCATGTGCCTCGGCCTCGGTCGAGGGGCTGGGAACTGTCTCGCTCAAGTCCCGCAGCCTGCTCAAGCCCGGGGCTTCGGTGACCTTCCATTTCGCCGGGGGCGGCGGGTTCGGCGATCCCGCCGAACGCGATCCCGAGGCAGTGGCAACCGACCTGAGGCTCGGACTGATATCGGCGGACGCTGCCCGGCGCGACTATCCGCACGCAACTGGAGCGCGCGCATGACGGCGGCACGAACGGCTCGTATCGGTGTCGATATCGGCGGCACCTTCACCGATCTGGTGCTGCACGACGAAGCGCGCGGCATCACGCATACCGGAAAGCGGCTGACGACTCCCGAAGCGCCCAGTCGCGCGATCATCGAAGGGATTGCGCGGCTGCTCTCAGAGACCGGTACGAGGGCCGATCAGATCGGTGCGATTGTTCATGGCACCACGCTGGTTACCAACACGGTGCTCGAACGTACCGGCGCGCGCGTCGGCCTGATCGCTACCGATGGCCTGACCGATCAGATCGAGATGGGACGCGAAACGCGGTACGATACCGACAATCTGTTTCAGCCCGCGGTTCCGGTGATTGTCCCGCGCGACCTTCGCCGCGGAGTGATTGAGCGCATTCTCTCCGACGGAACCGTCCATACGCCGCTCGATGTCGCGATGCTGGAGGCGCAGCTGCGTTCGCTGGCCGATTCAGGTATCGAGGCACTCGCGATCGCTTTCATGAATTCCTATCGCAATTCCGAGCACGAACGGCGTGCGAAGGCGGTCGTCGAGCGGCTCTTTCCGGATTTGCCCGTCACTATCTCCTCGGCAGTGGCGCCCGAAATCCGCGAATATGAACGGACCAACACTGCGTGCGTCAATGCCTATGTCCAGCCGCGTGTGCAGGGATATCTCGACCAGCTGACGGAAGAACTCGCGGCGATGGGGTTTTCGGGGGACCTGTCGATCATGTTGTCGAGCGGCGGCGTCACGACGATCGAGGAAGCAAAGGCGTTTCCCGTGCGATTGATTGAATCCGGCCCGGCGGCTGGCGCGATCGCGGCCGCCCATATCGCCCGGAAGATCGGCGAGGATCGCCTGATTTCGTTCGATATGGGCGGCACGACGGCGAAGATGTGCCTGATCGAAAACGCCACGCCGCATGTGAAACATGATTTCGAGGCCGGCAGGCTCGAACGCTTCAAGCAGGGCTCGGGGCTTCCACTCAAGGTCGCGGTGGTGGACATGATCGAGATCAGCGGTGGCGGCGGCTCGATTGCTGCGGTCGACAAGCTCGGGCTGATGAAAGTCGGGCCGCGCAGCGCGAGTTCGGTGCCGGGCCCGGTTGCCTATGGCCTGGGCGGGACCGAGCCGACCGTGACCGATGCCGATCTGATGCTCGGATATCTGAATCCGGAATTCTTCCTGGGTGGCGAAATGGCGTTGCGCCTCGACGATGTGCGCAATGCCATCGCCGGGCGACTGGCCGATCCGCTGGGAATGCGCGTCGCGGATGCTGCTGCGGGCATTCAGGGGATCGTCAACGAAAGCATGGCCGCCGCCACGCGCATGCACCTTGCCGAGAAGGGCAAGGATCCGCGGGATTACACCATGCTCGCCTTTGGTGGCGCCGGGCCGGTACATGCCTATGGACTGGCAAGACTGCTTGGCGTGCGGCGACTTGTCGTGCCGATGGGCGCGGGCGTGATTTCGGCGTTCGGCTTTCTGGTGGCGGCGCCTGCAGTCAACGATTCGCGGGGCTATTTCGAACGGCTCGAGCGCATCGACTGGAGCCATGTCTCCGGCCTCTACAGCGAAATGGAAACGCGCGCTCGCGCGATGTTCGCGGCGATGGGCGCGCGGGCGGACGATATCCGCATCGAATATGCCGCGGACATGCGGTACAGCGGGCAGGGCTTCGAAATCACGGTTCCCCTGCCCGAAAATTGCCTCGACGGCGGTCGCACCGACACGGTTCGCGAGGCCTTTCAGGCGAGATATCGGGAACTCTTTAACCGCTCGGTCGACAAAATCCCGGTCGAGGCCGTGAACTGGCGGCTCACTGCCTCCTTGCCCGTGCAGGATATCAGCCTGGCCCATAGCGTCAGCGACGAACCCGCCGAACGCGCGCCGCGCGACGTGACGTTCCCCGGCCATGGCCCCGTCCGGACGCGGGTCTATAATCGCTATGCCTTGCCGCGCGGCACGCAGATTGCGGGACCGGCGGTGTTCGAGGAACGCGAGTCGAGCTTCATCATCGGGCCGGAGGCCGTGGCCGAGGTCGATGAACATGCGAACCTTGTCGTCACCATCGCATATGCGGACACGACGCATGGCGGATGACGGGAATACGGTGCAGGGCGGAGCGCAGCGCGTTCGGCTCGGCATCGAGTCGCATTGGTGGGCGCTGGCGGTGCTCTTCCTCTATTACAGCTTCACCTATGTCGATCGTTCGCTCGCGTCGGTGCTGGTACCGGAAATCAAGCGGACCATTCATCTTAGCGACACGGCAGTGGGGATGATCCTTGGTGCGATCCCCACCGGCGCCTTTGCCCTCGCCAGCCTGCCCGCCGGCCTTGCCGCCGATCGCTGGCCTCGCAAATGGATCATCGGCGCTGGCGTGGCTCTGTTTTCGGTCGCGACGGTGCTGCTCGGGCTGTCCGATGGCGCGTGGGAGATCATGGCTGCACGCGCGCTGGGCGCGATCGGCGAGGCCGCGATCCTGCCCGCCGCCTATTCCTTTCTGGCAGACAGTTTTCCGCGCAGGCGCGTCGGCACGGCGATTGCTTTCTTTTCGATGGGAGCAAAGGCGGGCGTAGCGACGTCGCTGGCGCTGGCCGGCGCGGTGCTGGTCTTCGCGCAGGATATCGTCGCGCGCGGCCATGGCTTCGGGCTGTTCGCATGGCAGATCGAGTTTCTGATCTTTGCCGGACCGATGCTGCTCTGCCTGTTGCTGATCCTGACGCTGAAGGAGCCGCCGCGCCAGCGCATGGCGGTGTTCGGGGAACAGAAGGGCAGCGAGCTGGTCGCGTATCTTAAAAGCCAGCGGCGCCTGTTGCTGCTGCTGATCGGCGGTTTCGCGGCAGTGTGCTTCTGCGGCTTTTCGCTCGGCAGCTGGATACCCGCCTATCTTTCGCGCCGCTTTGCAATGCAGCCCCAGGAATATGGACCGATCCTGGCTCTGCTCAGCGTCGTTTCGGGGCTGACGCTGATGGTTAAGGGCATGCTGATCGACTGGCTGTATATCCGCGGGGTGAAGGACGCCTATGTCCGGTTGTACACCTGGTTGCTCGCCGGATCGCTCCCGATCGTGTGGACCATGTTCCTGGTCGACAACAAATGGCTGTTCCTGGTGATGCTGGGACTGGTGCAGATCGTCACCATTCCGTTCATTTCCTACGCTTCCACAACGTTTCAGGTGATCGCCCCCGGCAATATCCGCGCACGGATCACATCGGCGGCATTGATCATATTCGCGATAGCCGGCGGCCTTGGCACGTCGTCGGTCGGGGCAATGAACGACCTTCTGTTCGGCGGCGATGCAGGGCTGGGCAGTTCGCTCGGCTTGTCCGTGGCGATCATGATGCCGACCGCGCTGATCCTGTTGCGGCTCGCCTTGAAACCGCTGCACGCCGCCGTCGCACAGGCGGAACGGCTGAACGAAACGCCGCCCGGGGAAGCCGCGCAACCGACGGGAGGTAGGGAAGGTGATGTCTGATGAACCGCCGATGGCAGACTGGATTTCCGGCCAGGCGATCAGCGCCAAATTCTCTGCCGGAACGGCGCCGCCCCGGACTCCGGCGCCCCGCGGCGCGGTAGATTGCCATCATCATATCTTCGACAATCGTTTCCATGTCGAAGGGCAGATCGCGGTGCCCGATGCCACGGTTGCTGATTATCGCGATTTCCAGCGGCGGCTGGGGCTCTCGCGCTCGGTATTCGTCGCGTCGTCCAACTATGGTGATGACGACCGTGTCGTGCTCGATGCGCTGGGGCAGGTTGGTACGGAGCGGATGCGCGGGGTAGTAATCCTGCACGGCGACGTCGATCCGGTGCGACTGCCGGCGCTGCACGATCGCGGGGTGCGCGGCATCCGGATCTATTTCGCCAAGGGCAAGGTTCCCGATTCTGCGGGCTTCGATCGGCTGACGCGGCTGGCGGCCGAGCGAGGTTGGTCGGTCAATGTCGTCGGAAATCGGAACCGCGAAGTGCTGCTCGACTGGGAAAGCGCAATGGCGAATGCGCCTTGCCCGGTCATGGTCGACCATATGGGCTGGACACCGCAGCCGGCTGGGCCGGACAGCGCGACCGGCAAGATGCTGCGCCGCCTGCTCGCCACCGGCAATGTCTATGTGAAGCTTTCCGGTCCCTATCTGTCATCGCGCAGCGGGGCCCCGGAGTTCGACGATGTCGATATGCTGGCGCGAACACTCGCCGCCGATGTGCCGGAACGCGTTGTCTGGGGCAGCGACTGGCCGCATCCGGTCGCGGCGCAACAACATATCCCGGTCGATGGCGCTCGATTGTTCGATCAATTGACGCGCTGGATCCCCGATCCCGAACGGCGCCGGCTGGCGCTGGTCGGCAACCCCGAACGCCTATACTGGAACGATTGAGCGCGTGCCGCGAAGGCGTGCGGCCACGCATCGGGAAGCGAACCGGACGTTATGCGTCAACCACCGATCCGACCGGCGTTTGGGCGCCAGGGCAAACCGTCGGCGATCTGCTGACCACCGGTGATTGCGGCAAGCTCGCGTGCGTCCCGATCCGCCCCCTTCGGCCGATTTGGGGGCCTTGGTGGGGCCCCCGGGCATATGGTCAGGTCGAGGCCCCAAATGGCGATAAAAGCATTGGAGGTCAGCAGGCTACAGCCGAAAGATTCATCGGATAAAGTGGTCGAGGCTTGCACCTTCAAATCCAGGGCTCGGGAAATACCCAGATTTTTCGCTCAAGGAAGTTCGACTAGTGTCGGTACGGCTGCGGCAACAAGTGGGCCGATTACAGTCTGACCGCTATTGGACAAGGTGCGGAGCCAAGCGGAACGCTTTTCCGGATGAATTGGTGTGTGGAAACCTGCTCGTTCAGATACGGCAGGGAATGAATAACCCAGACGTGGATTGGTACAGCCAGTCGGCAATTCTCCTTGCATCAAACCCGCGCGAATAGTGCTGGAGGCGCCTGGATCGGAGCTTCATCTCTTAGACGGGAAGAGTCCGTATTCGGGTCCTGCGCAGCTACGACCAGCGGTAAGCGAATTTCTGCCACTGCTCCGCCACGCGGACGGTTTCGAATTGCGAACGTTCCGCCATGCTTGTCGATCGCGCTCCGGCAGATGGTGAGGCCGAGACCCATTCCGTGGATCTTGGTAGTCTGGAATGGCTCGAGCAGCCGGTCCAGCGTCGCCTCGCTCCAGCCGGTGCCGCGGTCGGAAACCGATATCAGAACCTCGTCGCCCTCAATGCCGGAGGCTATAGTGACGACCCGGTTGCTCACATCTGTTTCAGCCATCGCCTGTAAACCGTTCGTCACGAGATTGACGATTACCTGTTGAATCAGGATCGCGTCACCCAGAACGGCAGCGTCGGGCGCGCTAAGCCGAAAAGAAACGCGCCCGCCATGCTCGGCTGCGTCGCGCTGAAGCAGCGGCTCCATGCTGGCGATCAGACCGTCGGGCACGAGGCGTGTAAACTCGTGCCGCGCAGCTCCCGTAAGCTCGCGCACGCTGCCGATAACAGCATGGACATGGTCGACTGCCTCGACGACCATCCGAAGCGCGTGCTGCGCCTCGGCGAGGTCGGGCTGGGGACGGTCGAGCCACCGGCTACATGCCCCCGCGTAGCTGCGCACCGCAGCGAGCGGCTGATTGATTTCGTGCGCGATCGCGGCAGACATCTGGGCGAGGATCGTCGCGCGCTGCGCACGATCGAGCTCCGCGCGCATTGCCTCGACGGTGGTCGCCAGGCGATTGTGCTCGGTCATGTCGAGGATGGTAGCGGTTACCCGATCGAGAGGTCCCTCGGCCGGGATGCCGATCGCGATGATCACGTCGAGCTCATCGCCATTGTGCTTGTGCACGCGCGCCTCGGTCTGGAACAGGGGGCGTCGTTGGTCGAGTGCGAGCAGGAGTTCGCCGAAGCTTGCCTCGCTCTCGGTCAGCAGGGCTTCCAGTCGGGGGAAGAGCATGCGCCTGCTCGGCACTTCCAGCAGGCGCAGTGCCGTTTCGTTCGCGTTGACGGTTCGGACCAGCCGGCGCATCTGCGCGGTGAATTCGGGATGCGCGGCGATGTGGCCGCGCAGATCGACGATGCCGGTGGCGCGGAGCGCCGCGATCGCCTGTTCGACCGGGCGGAAGTCGTTTTCCCAGAAGCCGATGGGAAGCTTGTCGACCGTTTCCCGATACCGAGTTACGCTGTAACGAAATGTCACAAATGCGTGGCGAAGGCGCAGGATCAACAGGGTGGTCACCGCATTGGCGGCAAGGCTCACCACCATCCTGACAGCCGGATTGAGCCCGGGTTGGGGCAGGTGATTGCAAGAGAAGCTGGCGAGCGTCAGTGCTGCGCAGATACAGCTCCAGGGCACGATAGCGCCGCTGCGCGATCCGCTGCCGATGAGCAGCAGCGGAAGCACGTACAGAACCGCGATCGCGCTTCCGAGAACCGTGAATGTATCGAGTGCGAAAATACATGTGATCAGACCCGCTGCAACGATCCCGCGCTGTGCCGTCGCGGATGCGCGGAATGGCGGCGGGACAGTTAGGCCAGGACCGTTCATGCCGGCAGAATGACGCTCTTCGCCGCCTTGGAAAAGACCCGGACCGGGTCGAAGCTCACCCCACTTTCGGGGGCTAGGTGCCTTCCAACGAGCGAAGCAATTCGGCGTAGCGCGTCTGAAGGAAACCAGGCAACTCACGCGGCGGGCAAAAGCGGAAGCGGGCACTATAGCGATCTGTCGCCAGCGTGAAGGTGAGAGCATCCGCCACCGAGATTACCTGCCGTTCGGTGGTGCGGGGGCCATCGCCTGCGGCGGTGTCGATGCACGACTGGTCGAGCGTGTAGCGCTCGCCATCGTGCGAGAGGATTTGCGCACGACAGGCGTGCGTTGCCGACCCGCTGAGACCGCTCCCATCGTAGACGCGGATCGCGGCGTTCGGCGGGTCGCCGCAAGTGGCACCTTCCTGCACATAGATGCCGGGCTTTAGCGGCAGCACGCCTCCAGGCCGGTCGGCGATGCTCTCTTCGGGCGGCTCGGGCTCCCCTACGGTAGTTGATGGCGGCGCGGCAGAATCGGCCGTGCCGCTATTTTGAACGTCCGCGGCCTCTGTATTCGGCTGCGGCGGACCCGCCCCGCCATCGCAGGCGGCCAGTAGCGCAGCTGGAAGCAGTGCCAAAAGATAGCCTCTCACGGACAACTCCCGGAAAGTGATTGCCAAGAAGCTTCCAATTCAGCCCCTCGGGCGAACATTTCTTGTCGGTTCTATGCATGGCCCGCACTTCCGCAGCCCCCTCTTTTGGGTGGGTTCGCCGCATCCCCCGCGCATGCTAGCGCTATCGTCGTTGCTAACGAAGGGGCGAAGGCAGTGGCGTGCGACTGGTCGCAGTCGTTAAGGGGGCGTTCGCTCGCATTGCTTGTGAGCGTGGTCTGCGCCGCCTTGCTTATGGTGACGTTGCCCGCCACGGCGCAGGATCTGCCGCCCACGCTGTCGTACTTTAAACATCGCAGCTGGACAGGTGAAGACGGTGTGCCCGGCGCGGTACACGCGATCGCACAGACGCCGGATGGGTTTCTGTGGATCGGCACCGGTCGCGGGCTGTACCGGTTCGATGGCGTCACGTTCGAGAAGGCTGGCTTCGCGCCGGGCTCGCGGCTGGAAAATGCCGGCGTGTCCAAACTGATCGTTGGGCGGGACGGAACCCTGTGGGCCGGGCTGTTCGACGGCGCGGGCGTGGCGGTGTTGCGCGGCGGACAATTGCACGACACGGGCATGCCCGATCCGCCGATGATGATCACGGACCTGGCCGAGGGACGTGACGGCAGCATCTGGGCGGTTTGGGGCGGGCTCGACAATCGCCTGACCCGCTACGCCGATGGGCGCTGGCAGAAAATGGACGCGGTGTCGCGTCTGCCCTCGGGACAGATCATCGGGATCGTCGTGGATGCCGGGGGGACGCTGTTCGTTTCGCTTACCGCGCGTAGCGGGAGCGGAGGGGTGCTCGCCTATCTTCCGCCGGGCGCGCGCCAATTCCGGCGAAGTCCCCATCGACAATTGGCGACGGCGAGCCTCGCGCGCGATCGCGCGGGGCGGCTTTGGGCGGCGGGGCGGACCGGAACCTATCCCCTGGATCCTTACGACGATGGCAGTGTCTCCGGGGCGGCGTTTCACGCGGCCGTGCCGGGCTTGCGGATTGCAGCAATCACCTTCGATCGCTGGGGCGGCATCTGGGGCGCCACGCGCACGGTCGGCGTTTTTCACATCGCGGCGCCGTGGGAGCGATCGGAAGTCGAACGATTCACCGCCGCCGACGGCCTGAGCGCAGACAGTGCCCGCTCCCTGCTGGTCGATCGCGAAGGAACGGTGTGGATCGGCACCGGGGAAGGGCTCGATCAGTTCCGGCGAGTCCGGGTGGTGCCGGAGGCTGGCGTCGAAGCCGACATCGTCCACGGCAACATCATGGCAAATGGCGATGGCGGCCCCGGCTATGTTACGTCGCACGGGCGCCTGTTCATCATCCGTGGAAGCGACCGACCCCGCATGATCCTGCGCGGCTTTTCTCCGGAAAGCGTGATTTGCCCGGCGCGAACAGGCGGTGTGTGGCTGGGGGAGCCATCTTCCGTCCGGCGGATCGGGCCGGAGGGGCAGGTGCGGGGGCAATGGCGATCAGCGAATGTCTACAACTGCCTTGAGGACCGCCGCGGCCGCCTGTGGCTCGCAACCGGTGCCGGTCTGCAGCTGCTGGAGGCCGGGCGAATCCGGACGTTGCATGGTGCGCTTGTCAAAGGCGACGTGTGGGACATGGCGCTCGATCCCGATTACGATCTTGCCTTCAGCCTCAATCAGACCGGCCTCGTGCGTGTGCGCGATCTTGCGATGACATATCTTGCGCCCGAACGGCTCGCGATCGGCCCGATCGGGGCGATGGCTTCTGATTCGCATGGCCTCTACGTCAGCGGCGCTCGGGGTATATTGAGGATTCGGGGCAATCGAATTGCCAGGATTGATGCCGCGCGCGCGCCATGGCTCGCCGATGCGCGCGCGATGATGCGGACACCCGACGGAGAGACCTGGGTTCTGAACGAGGACGGTATTTCGGTTGTGTCCAGTGCGGAACTGGATCGCGGCTTCGACGATCCCTCGGCCGTGATGACCCGGCGACTGTTCGACAGGCGTGACGGGTTGCCCGGCGGGCCGCAGCATATTGGTTTTCGTGGCGGACAGCTTGCGGCGAGCAGCGACGGAACCCGCTGGTTCGCCACGTCGTCGGGGCTCGTCCGCGTCGTTCGTCCTGGGGACATCGATCGAACGCCACCACCGGTGGCGATCCGAATGCTTTCCGGCGGCGGAATGGAGATCCGCGACCCGGAAAGTTCGGTACTGCCCAAAGGAACGCGGACGGTGACGATTGCCTATTCGGGCCTGAGTCTCGCGGTGCCAGAGCGCGTGCGGTTCCGGTATCGGCTGGAGGGTATCGACGACGACTGGGTCGATCCCGGCGCGCGGCGCGAAGCCTATTACGCGAACCTTTCGCCCGGAACATACCGGTTCCAGGTGATTGCCGCGAGCGATACCGGCGTGTGGAATCGCGAAGGAGCCGTGGCGAGCTTCACGATCCCGCCGACCTTCCTTGAAAGCCGCATCTTCCATTTCATGCTGCTTCTCGGCGCGGTTCTGCTGCTCTGGCTCGCATATTCGCTTCGAATGCAGGTCGTCACCGCGCGGGTGCGGCTGCGCATGACCGAGCGGCTGCGGGAGCGCGAGCGCATTTCGCGCGATTTGCACGACACGTTTCTGCAATCGGTTCAGGCGCTGATCCTGCGGGTCCAGCTTGCCGTTGACGAACTCCCGCGCGGCGCCCGTTCGCGCGGCGCGCTTGAGGATGCGCTCGATCAGGCGGATCAGGTGATGGCAGAGGGTCGCGAGCGTCTGCACGATCTGCGTGCGTCCCGACAGGCGAGTGCGATCGAAATAGCGTTGCGCGACTTGATTGAGCGGCAGAACTTCGACTCTCGCGTCGAAAGCTGTGTCGTAATTTCCGGTGAGCCGCGCCCGCTGCATCCGCTTCTTGGAGCGGAGGCTGTGAACATCGCACGCGAAGCGCTGTTCAATGTCTTGCGCCATGCAGGTGCCGATCGTGTCGAAGTTCTGGTCTGGTTCGACCTGCATCAGTTCGTTGTGCGCGTTCGAGACAATGGGATCGGCATCGATCCCGACGTGCTCCGCGCCGGTGGGCGTACCGGGCATTTCGGATTTGCCGGAATGCGTGAACGTGCTCGGGGCGTGGGCGGCGAATTGGCGATCGAGGCCGCACCGGGCGGCGGGACCGACGTGACGTTCGCGGTGCCCGCCGCGCTTGCCTATCGATCTGCCGACGCTCCCCGTCGGCGTTTCCGGATTCGCCGACGTGACTGAGCAGACAACCCTCCGCGTCCTCGTCGCCGACGACCATGCCATCCTGCGCGAGGGAATTGTCGCAGTGATCGAACGCCAGCAGGATATGACCGTCGTGGCCGAGGCGTCGGACGGTGCGGCAGCCGTCCGGTTGTTCAAGGAGCAACGCCCCGACATCGTGCTGATGGATCTTCAGATGCCGCAGCTCGATGGCATCGCAGCCGTCGAGCAGATTCGCGCCGAAGCGACCGACGCGACGATCCTTGTGCTGACCACCTATGCCGACCAGGTCCAGGCGACGCGTGCGCTTCGCGCCGGAGCCGCGGGATATGTTCTGAAAAGTTGCATCCGCAAGGATCTGGTCGGCGCCATTCGCACCGTGTTTGCGGGTCGCCCGGTGATCAGTCCGGAAATCCGCGAGCCCGACGCCGGTGCCGGTAGCAGGCGGCTCACCGCGCGTCAGATCGACATACTCGAATTGGTCGCCGCGGGGCAGCAGAACAAGTGCATTGCGTGGCGGCTCTCGCTTTCTCCGGAAACCGTGAAGGGCCATCTCAAGCAGATCTTCGCGAAGTTGGGCGTGGAAGACCGTACGCAGGCCGTTATCGTGGCGACCCGGAAAGGATTTATCGGGCTGCGTCGGGAGCTTTAGAAAGCGCGTTCGCGCGGTCAGACGAAACGCGGAATCGGTCCCCGCTGCGGCGTCTGATCGGGCAGCGCCACCTCGGTCGCATCGACATAGCACCAGCCCCAGCCTTCGGGCGGATCATATCCCTCGATAATCGGATGCCCCGTCGCCTGAAAATGCGCGCGCGCGTGGCGATGCGGCGAATCATCGCAACATCCGACATGCCCACATTCGCGGCAGAGCCTGAGATGCACCCAGGGGCTGCCGATGCGAAGACATTCTTCGCAACCGCGCGCACTTGGGGCGACATCTCGGATGCGGGCGATGTGTGTGCAGGGCATTGGGATCTCCCAAATCCTGGAATTGTTGAGAGCATTGCATGTATCTGCGCCGCGGCTGCGGAGGTGATGCCCGAACCGCTTTGAGATTGGCGCCCCGGAAGAAAAATAGGCGGTTCGGCGGTCGGTGATCGCCGATCGCAGCCGGCGTGTATATCATACGATGGTTGAGCGCGCTTCGGTCCGAGCAGCCGGACTATACGATGGTTTCCGTTCCAATGGCGCGCCTCCCGCGCCTCCGGCGCGGGCGCGTGCCGTCTCGGGCGCTCGATGGCATCCCTTCGTATGGTAACCCGCAGTCGTCCTTTGGTTTAGATCGGTATCGAACGGGCACCAGGATGCGCTTGCACCAGCACGCATCCCGCCCGGGTCCGCCGCCGCGACAGCCAAAGGGACACGAAGATGACTCAACCCGACTTTCTCCTATCGCGCCGCGGCCTGATCGCCGGTTCGGCGGTCGCTGCTTCGGTGGCCTGCCTTCCTCGTTCGGTACTGGCCGGAATAACGGTCGGTTCCTCATTTCAAAATGGAGTTACGCGCATGAGCAGCGGTTTTGTCACGACTCAGGACGGCACCCAGATTTTTTACAAGGATTGGGGGCCGCGCGACGCGCAACCCATCGTTTTTCACCATGGTTGGCCGCTCTCGTCCGATGACTGGGACGCCCAGATGCTGTTCTTCCTTGCGAACGGCTATCGTGTCGTCGCGCACGACCGGCGTGGGCACGGGCGCTCGTCGCAAGTGAGCACCGGCAACGATATGGATCATTATGCCGCCGATGCATCGGCAGTGGCCGAGCATCTCGACCTGCGGAACGCCGTGCACATCGGCCATTCGACCGGTGGCGGCGAAGTCGCACGCTATGTCGCACGCCATGGTCAGCCGCAGGGGCGCGTGGCCAAGGCGGTGCTGGTCAGCGCGGTGCCGCCGCTGATGCTGAAAACCGAGGCAAACCCGGACGGGCTTCCGATGGAGGTGTTCGACGGCATCCGCGCCGGGCTTGCCGCCAATCGCGCCCAGCTGTTCGTCGATTTCCCGACCGGGCCGTTCTACGGCTTCAACCGCCCGGGCGCGACCGTGTACCAAGGCGTCATCGACAATTGGTGGCGCCAGGGGATGATGGGCGGCGCGCTGGCGCAATATGAAGGCATCAAGGCCTTTTCCGAAACGGATCAGACCGAGGATCTCAAGGCAATTACCGTGCCGACGCTTGCCATGCAGGGCGACGATGATCAGGTCGTTCCCTACAAGAACGCAGTGGTGCGGCAGGGTGAGCTTCTGCGCAACAGCGAAACCAAGATCTATCCGGGTTTCCCGCACGGCATGCTCACGACCCATGCCGATGTGATCAATCCCGACCTGCTGGCATTTGTCCGCAAGTAAGTCTGCTCGGGCGGAGGGCGGCTATGGCTGCCCTCCGAACTCCCGCATTTTCCGGCGGCGCGGCATCCTCCACCGCCGCTTGCCGGCAACCGGGATGCGGACGGTAACCTCGCTTCCGCCTGCTGGCGGTGCAGCAAAGGCAATGTCTCCGCCCAGCACCGCGACACGCTCGTGCATGCCGCGAAGGCCGAAGTGCCCCGGTCGCTCGCGATTTCTCAGCACGTCCGCAGGCAGGCCAATGCCATCGTCGCGAACACGCACCACAAGGGTGCCGTCGGCATTCTCGACATCCACGGTCGCTTCCCGCGTCCCCGCGTGCCGCAGCACATTGGCCAGCGCTTCCTCGACAATGGCGAGCAATTGGTCGGCGTTTTGCGGGGCCAAAGTCAGGGCTGCGCCCCGCCCGCGCAGCGAGACCGCCAGCCCATCCTCGCTGAAGCGTGCCACCAACGCCTCCAGCGAGGCCATCAAATCAGCCTCTTCGCCGATCCCGCGCAGCCCGCTTACGCGGTCGCGCGCCTGCACGATCACGTCGTCCGCACGCTCCAGCGCCTTTTCCAGTAGCGCGTGCGCTTTCGATCCGGGCATCGTCGCGTTCGCCGCAGCCTGAAAGCGGAGCATCAACCCCTGCATACCCTGCAACAGCGTGTCATGCAGTTCGCGTGCGATGCGCTCCCGCTCGCCGATTTGCGCCTCGATCCGTGCGCGCGCCTGCGCGGTATTTTCACGCAGACGCCAAAGATAGAAAAGCCACGCCAGCACCAGAAGCGCTGCCGCGCACAGCAGCCGGAACCACCACGTCTGGTAGAACATCGGCGGTATGGTGATCGCGATCGACGCGCCTTCCTTGTTCCAGACGCCGTCGTTGTTCGCTGCGATCACTTCGAATCGCCGATCGCCAGGCGGCAGGTTCGCGTAAAATGCTTCGCGCCGCGATCCCGCGTCGACCCAATCCTTGTCGACGCCGATAAGTCGATAGCGGAAGCGATTACGCTCCGCCGCAGCGAGGCTCAGCGCGGTATAGGTAATGCGCAGGTTCTGCGTCCCGGCAGGAAGCGAAAGCGCGTCTGAGCCGGCAAAGCTTCGGCCATTGGCGCTTGCGCCTCGAATAACGACGGGAGGCGGTACGCGATTGAAAACGAGCCGCGATGGATCGATCGCGCCGACGCCGCTGTTGTTCGCCACCCAGATACGCCCGTCGCCGCCGCGGACGGCGGTGGATTTATGTTCGTCCTGCTGCGCGACGCCTGGCAATCCGTCGCCGGCACTGAACAGATGGTAGCGCAGCGGCATCTGAGGATTATCGAGCGCCGTCACAAGCGCGGTGCGGGTCGTGCGAACAAGGCCGCGCACACCGTTGATCCACAAAGCGCCGTCCGGGGACTGCACGATTCCGGTGATGCCCGAAAGGTCGGGTGCAACGCGCGGATCCACCGCGCGGAACCGCCCCCTGTCAAAGAGCGCTATCCCGAGTTCGCCCCCTACCAGCACACCAGCGGGGCCGATCGACACCAGCGCGATATGTCCCACCCGCGGCGCGCGCTCGCGCGGGATGAGGCGGAGACGGTCGCCCTCGCGCCGGTACAGCCGGTCGCCCGCATACAGCCATTCGCCGCCACCGGGACCGGAAGGCGTGTGAAAAGTGCCTCGGTATGTCTGTTGGTCAGATGGCGAGACGTTGCGCCAGGTTCCGTCCACATGGCGGTAGACCCCGCGCTGTAGAGCGCTGACCCAGATGACGCCGTGCGCATCCCGGCTCCACGATGCGATCTCGCCGGGCGGGCGTAGGGTCAGGGTACGAAGCGCGCCGTTTTCCTCGAGCCGAAACAGACGGTCGGGCAGCGCGACGATCACGTCGTCGCCGTCGGCCTCGATCATCGCGATGTCGGCGGAAAAGCGGTGGATTATTTCGGGCTCGCCGCCCGGGCGCACGCGGTAGAGGAGGCCGGCCTCGGCGATGAACACGGTTCCGTCGCCGCGCGCGGCGAGCTCGAACCCGCCGCGCGCCCCGGGTGCCACGCTCAGGCTCGTCACGGCGCTCACCGGGCGCAATCGGTTCAGGCCAAGATTGGTGCCGACCCAGATATTGCCTTCGCGATCCTCGAGCAGAGGCACCGCGCGACGCGACGTAAGCCCTTCCTGCAGGCCGAAGCGCTCGACACGTACCGGCGGCGACGTCGACTCCGAAAGCCCCCGCATTGCCAGTACGCCGCCGCTGAACGGGGTCTGCCACAAGGTGCCGTTGCGCGCGAAGATCATTCGGTCGGCGAAGGAAGGAGCTTCGCCCGGCGGCGCCGGCACTTGCGCCAGCGTCATGGGGGAACGGATATCGAAGACCTCGCCCGACGCCCAGACCCGGCCGTCAGGCCCTTCGCTCAGCCGGGAGACGCCGTTTGTGCGGGCCGCAATCTCGAACCGGGCAGCGCCGGGTTGGCGCACGACGATGCTGTCTTCGACATTGGCCCATATCGCGCCGTTGCGCGCTGCAAATACAGCGAATGCCGACCCGGTCGGCACGCCGACGGATCCTGCCATGCGTTGCCAACGACCGCGCGCGAAGCGGAACAGTCCGCCGCCGATGGCCGAGCGCGCGACCCAGATCGCTCCGTCGCGGTCGCGCACGATCTGCTCCACGGTCGCACCCGGACTGAGGAAGGTATCGAGCCGCCCGCGGCGGAGACGTGACACTTCGCCGCTGAAGTAGCCGATCCAGAGTGTGCCATCCGGCTCGAACGCAAGCGCAGTAATGTTGCGCGACGGAAAACTGCCGACATTCGGCGTCACTTCCTCGAAGCTGATTCCGTCGAACCGATAGAGCCCCGCGCCGCTGCCGATCCAGAGAAAGCCATCGGGTGCCTGGGCAAGGGACCATATATCGGGCGGGGTTCCATCCACCAGCCGCCATGCGCGATGATTATATTGCGCGAAGATGGGCTGCTCGGCGTGCGCCGGCTGAGGCTTCGCGGGTGCGGACGCGAGAAGCAGCACCGCAGCAAGCAACGCGACCAGCCGTGTCTCAACTCTACGCGTCATCTTCCTGTCGCTCGCCTGATCCGGGCAGCGGAATCTGGCGGACTCGGCCCGGCAGCTGCAAGCGAAAAGCGCCTTGGAGCGTGCTTTCCGCGCGAGAGGCGCCGATGGTCGCCACCCCACAAGATACGCCTTGCAGTGCGCCTATCTGGCGGCTTGCCGATCTCGTCGCTGGCACGCCGAGTCGGCTGCGCATGCCGGACGACCCGGGGGAGCTCTATCGCTTCCACGCAATTCATTGTCGCGCCACGCCTCCTGGGCCGGGGGCAGCGTGGCTGCGCGATCGATTGGTGGAGACGGGAGAAGCCAGCATGCCCGGCTCAGAGGCGCGAGGATGACTGTTCGATATTATGGAACGTTACGAATGAATTTATTCTTCTGTTTAGAAGTCCGGATGCGCCCCATCTTCTCCGCATGACGAGAGCCACGCGTTGGTGGCGCCACTCGCCGAGGGAGAATTGATATGCTTGCACAATCCGACACCCCTGCCGCGGCCAGCATCGCCGCAGGCACCAATACCAGTTCCCGGGACTATGTCGCGCTGATCGGCCGAATCGCCATTGCGGCGATCTTCCTTCTCAGCGGCTTTTCCAAGATCACCGCGCCCGGCGCCACGATCGGCTATATCGCGTCGGCGGGCCTGCCGCTGCCGCAGGTGGCGCTTGCGCTCGCGATCCTGGTCGAGCTCGGCGGCGGCGTGCTGCTGGTGCTTGGCTATCGCGTGCGGATCGTCGCTGCAGCGCTTGCGATCTTTTCGGTGGTCGCCGCGCTCGGCTTTCATTCCGACCTCGCCGACCAGAATCAGTTCATTCATTTCTTCAAGAATCTGGCGATGGCCGGCGGCCTGCTTCAGATCGTCGCCTTCGGCGGCGGCCGATTGAGCATCGACCGGCGCTGATCGGCTTCAGCAGTAAATATGCCGGCGGTAGCGATACCGCCGGCATCTGCGTGTCCAAATCACGTGCGTATCCGCCAAGACCTGCCGCCGTCGCTGCGCGATCCGCTGGAAAGACACTCTGCGGGAGCACTCTTTTGTCCAACGATCTTTCCCGGCGCCTCAAAGCGCCGCTAGCCACACCCAGCGGCCTTGGCGACAATGCGACGCGCGACCTGTCTGGCGGGCTTACCGCGCTGCTGGCTGACATGTTCGCACTCTATGTGAAGACCAAGAATTTCCATTGGCACGTCTCCGGCCCCCATTTCCGGGACTATCATCTGATGCTGGACGACCAGGCGGCAGAGCTCTTCGCCACCACCGATCCGATCGCCGAGCGCGTGCGCAAGATCGGCGGCACGACGATCCGGTCGATTGGGGATATCGCGGCGAAATCGCGCGTGCTCGATAACGATGCGCCGTTCGTCGACGCTGGCGACATGCTGGCCGAGCTGCGCGACGATAATGGCGAGCTCGCCCGGCGCATGCGCGCATTGCACGAGTTGTGCGACGAGCATGGTGACATCGCCACCGCCAGCCTGTTGGAAAACTGGATCGATCAGGCCGAACGGCGGCGCTGGTTTCTCTTCGAAGCAACGCGGCACGGCGGCTGAGCGCTCGCTCTTGTTCAATGCGGCGGCGGCAAGCTCTTCCCCTGTCTGCCGCTTGCCGCTAACCTCAGGAGACACGAACGATGCGATGCACCGCGCGCATGGCGCAGCCCGAGTTTCGCACCGAAATCACGGCGGGCGGCCATGCGCTCGTCGCCGACGAGCCTCATGCGCGAGGCGGTGGCGATGCCGGGCCTGCCCCCTATGACCTGCTTCTCGCAAGCCTCGCCGCCTGTACGTCGATCACGCTCCGCATGTACGCCGCGCGAAAGAACTGGCCGCTCGAAGGGCTCGGGATCGAACTGTCGCTGCTGGGTGTGAGCGAAACGCTTCGCATCAAGCGTACGCTTGCGATCGACGGTCTCGATGCCGATCAGCAGGCGCGGCTGGCTGACATTGCCGAGCGCACCCCGGTCACGCTGACGCTGAAGTCCGGCCTGCCGATCGACACCCGGCTCGCTCCGCAGCCTTAGGCGAACGTCTCAGGGCACCTTGTTGAATTCCGGATGCGCGCTGCACCCGATCGTGGCTGCAAGGATCACCACGCCGGTGACCGCCAGCGGCAGTGCCAGTCCGAACTGCAGCACCAGCGTCCCGCCCGCGAGGGCGCCGAGGAAGAGCACGCCAACCGCAGCCATGCGCCGCCCCCAGTTCGGGTTAGTGCCACGTGCGAAATGCGAGTCCGCGGCCAGCCCTGTCAGCGTCAGCGTCAGCACGGTGGTGGTGAGATCCGGCACCTTCAGCTGCCGCACGGTGCCGTTGCGATATCCCATCGCGATCCCGGTCAGGGCGATGATCATGAACAGGCGCGGTGCCGGCGAGAGGCTGGCGACGTCATAGTCGAGCGCGAGCGCGGCAGCGATCCACAAAAGCGCCGCCTCGATGAGCGCGGATCGGAGCAGCCACCGGCGCAGTGGCTTGCCGCGATGCGCCACGCCCAACCGCCCTGCGAGCAGCGCCCCCAGCAGGAAGCTCGCCAGCGCTGCAAGATACGGCGCGACGGCGAAACCGGGTGCGCCCGCAATGGCGAATCCCAGAAATACGATGTTGCCGGTCATGTTGGCGGTGAAAACCTTGCCGAGCCCCAGCACGCTGACCGCGTCGACCAGTCCGGTGGTGAAGGAGAGCACGAGCATCAGCCAAGCGAGCGGCGAAAGTGCATTGGTAGGTGACACGAAAGATTCCCCTCAGAAACGAAAGCTGGTTTCCAGCGCGAGCATCGTCATGGTGCGTCCGCTGCCGGTTTCACGAAGGAAGGCCCCGGGGCGAAACAGCGACGCCGACAGCATCAGATCAAGCGCGGGTGTCGCCTGCCAGTCGATCACCGCCTCTGCCTGCGATCCGACATGACGCGCGCGGCTCTCGCCCGGTGCGCGCAGCAGGTTGCCCGGAATGCCGTACACGCCATCGTTGCGCGATTGCCGCCAGTACAGGTTCGCCGCGATGCTGGCGCTTAGGCCGTTTCCGGGCGCCACGGTGAGCTTCGGATTCAGATTGATCAGATTGTACGGGCCGAGCGGGGTCAGCTCGCCGAAATATTTGGCCTTGGGATACAGCGCATCGAACGTTCCGACCCGCCTGTCGCCGCGCTGCCCGTCGCCGCTCGCCATGTCGAAGCGAAGCTGGGCCTCGAGCGGAACGCGCCGGAACGCGAAGCGATAGTCGACTTCGCTCGCTATCGTCCACGCGCGCACCCGGTCCGGACCGGCGCGCCCGAATTGTGCGACGCCCTCGACATTCCACCGCCACGCGTCGCGACCGCCGTGCCAGCGTGCGCCCACGCTGTGCCGCGTCTCGGTGCCGGTTGCGTCGAGCGCGCGGGACTGTCGGGCGTGGTGGCCTAGATAATAAACGTCGATCGCGGGCAGGGCGGCATAGGCGCCCCACAGCCGCTCGCCGCGCGCGCGACGATCGTCCCAGTCGCCTGTATCGGGAGCGACGGGCTGCAACCCGAGCAATGTGATTGTCGCATCGCCCTGTTTCACGTCGAGCCGCGCCCCGTCAAACGCGCGCGGCACGTTGACGCCATAGCGCGTGCCGACCAGCCGCTCGCTGCCCAGGATGATCATCTGGCGCCCGGCGCGCAGCGTCGCGCCGCCCAGCGAAACCTCCACAAATCCCTGAAGGAGATCGGCTCCGGTCGTGTCTGTCCCACCCGCCTCAGGCTTCACTCCGCCTGCGCGGGTGACGATCGGCTGCACGAAGGCGCGCAATGGTCCGGCATGGACGTCGAGATAGGGGAGAAGGCGAAGGTAGCGGTCGGTCTGGTCCGGCGCGTCGCCCCACAGATTGCCGTCGTAGTGCTCGACGCGCGCACGGATCTCCAGCCCGGTGCCGATCCACGCGCCATCGCCGATCGGCTGATATTTGAGTGGCTCCGCCCAGTATCCTGTGCGCGCGCCCGGGTCGGCAAGAACCGACCAGTCCTCGTCATAGCGCAGCGTCGTGAGTTCGGGCGGCGTGGGCGCATTCTGCGCGGCGGCGGGCGCGGCGCAGAAGGCGAGGCTAAGCGCGAATGCGGCGCGCATGTTCCGCCACCAGAGCGGCGAGCACAAAGCCGCCGATCAGCCCGATATGCTCGAAAAACGCATTGGTTGCCATGAAGCGGTCGTGCCCGGCGGGCAGGTTCCAGAAGTCGTTTGCGACGAGCGCGGCGAGCCCGGTGAAGACGCCGAGCATCCCGGCGCCGAACCACACGAATCGCCCGGCAAGGATCAGCACCGGCCCGACCAGTTCGACCGCGATCGTGATCGCCGCCCAGAGCGCGGGCGGGTGCATCCCGAAATGCGCCTGCTCGGCCACCGCTGACGGCCAGTCGGTCAGCTTGACCAGCCCGCCGAGGATGTATGCGCCGACCAGCGCGAACCGGGCGAGGAACCAGGTCCAGCGCCAGTCGAGGATTCGATGAACGAAGCGCGGTTCGTCGGCGGGGGCGGGCACGGGGACCGGCTCGGCCATTATACCGCCCAGCAGCCGCAGCCGAGCGCACCCCAGAACGTCTGGACGTCGGCAGTGGGCACATCGGTGCCCAGTGCTGCGGCATGGTCGTGGCCGTGCACGTTGCAGGCATGCGCGCAGCCGCACGCGGCGGTGATCCTGGCCTGTGCTTCCGGCGTCCGGTGATAGCCGCCGAAGGTCGCGACCGGCGACCAGGCGGGCATGACCGGGGGCAGCGGCGGGGCCAGCCCGGCGAAATCGCGTTCGCCATGGACGACTTCGCCGCCCACCACGGTAAGCATGGAACGGAGATGGACGATTTCGCTCTCGGGCACGCTGAAATAATCGCCCGACAGCACCGCCAGATCGGCAAGCTGGCCCGCCTTGATCTGCCCTTTCTTGCCGACTTCGTTCGAGAACCAGGTGTTTTCGTGCGTCCACATCGCCAGCGCCTTGTCCCGGCTCATGCGATTGGCGACCGGGTAGAGACCCATGCCGCCGACCGTCTTGCCGGTAACGAGCCAGCTCAGCGAGACCCAGGGGTTGTAGCTCGCCACGCGCGTCGCATCGGTGCCTGCGCCGACCGGAATGCCTGCCGCAAGCATCCGCGCGATCGGCGGGGTGCGCTCGGCGGCGCGCGCGCCATAGCGCTCGACGAAATATTCGCCCTGATAGGCCATGCGGTGCTGCACCGCGATGCCCCCGCCCAGCGCGGCGATGCGATCGATGTTGCGGTCGCTGATCGTCTCGCAATGATCGAAGAACCAGTTGATTCCGGTCAGCGGAATGTCGCGATTGACCTTCTCGTACACGTCGAGCGCGCGGCCGATCGTCTGGTCGTAGGTAGCGTGCAGCCGCCATGGCCAGCGATTTTCGGCGAGCAGGCGAATGACGGGCTCGAGATCGCCCTCCATGCTGGGGGGCATGTCCGGGCGGGGCTGTCGGAAATCCTCGAAATCAGCAGCGGAATAGACCAGCATCTCCCCTGCGCCATTATGGCGATAGCGGTCGTCGCCTTGCCCCGGCGACACCTGTTTCACCCAGCCGGAAAAGTCGGCGAGCTCTTCCTTCGGCTTTTGCGTGAACAGATTGTAGCTGATCCGGACGGTCAGATGCCCTTCGTCGTGTAGCTGCTCGATGATCGCATAATCGTCGGGGTAGTTCTGAAACCCGCCGCCCGCGTCGATCACCCCGGTGACGCCGAGCGAATTCATCTCGCGCATGAAGTGCCGCGTCGAATTGGCCTGATAGTCGGGCGGCAGCTTCGGCCCCCTGGCGAGCGTGGCGTAGAGGATCGTTGCGTTGGGCTGGGCGAGGAGGAGACCCGTGGGGTTCCCCGCGGCGTCACGCACGATCTCGCCGCCCGGCGGATTGGGCGTGTCCCTGGTATAGCCCACCTGTCGCAGCGCGGCGGCGTTGAGCAGCGCGCGGTCATAGAGATGGAGGATGAATACCGGCGTGTCCGGCGCGGCGGCATTCAGCTCTTCGATCGTCGGCAGTCGCTTTTCGGCGAACTGATGCTCGGTGAAGCCGCCGACGACGCGCACCCATTGCGGGCTTGGGGTACGGGCGACCTGTGCACGGAGCATGTCCATCGCATCGGCAAGGCTCGGCACGCCGTCCCAGCGCAGCTCGAGGTTATAGTTCAGCCCGCCGCGGATAATGTGCATGTGGCTGTCGATCAGCCCCGGGATCACCCGGCGCCCGCCCGCGTCGATCACCCGCGCGTCGGGCGTGGCGGCGGCGCGGGCCTCCTGTTCCGATCCGACGAACAGGAATTTGCCGTCGCGCATCGCAACGGCTTCGGCCTGAGGGTTTTCGCGGTCGAGGGTGGCGATCTTCGCATTGACGATCAGAAGGTCGGTTGGTGCCATTTGGGGTCTCCGGGCATGAGCGAGCAGGGGCGCGGCTACGGGCAGAAGCGCGGCACCCGCCACGGTCTGGCGGCGGGTGAGGCGGGGCATGCCGTGCCCCCGTCACCGCGCTTGTTGTCGGGAAGCTTGCCGAGAACATGCTCGGCACCTTCGTTGCGCAGGAACACGCTCACCTCGCGCCCGGCGAACAAATGTCGCGCCGCCGGCACGATCTGTTCGCCGATCAGGATGCCGAGCAGACCCAGCAGCGCAATCATCGGCGGGGCGGGGGAACGGACGCCGAGAAGGCTGTAGATCACGCCGATCAGCAAGCCCGCGGAAAGCGAGATAAGATAGGGCTTCATCGACAACCTCCCCGGCGCTTATTCAGCTGCGCGCGAACGCGAGCAGATCGGCGTTCAAGCGGTCCTGACAGATTGTCGGCACTGCATGGGGCGCGCCTTCGTAAACCTTCAGCGTCGCATCGGCGATGATTTCGGCGGCCCTGCGGGCGGTGATGTCGATCGGGACAATATCGTCGGCATCGCCGTGAACGATCAGTACCGGCACGTCGATCGCCTTGAGGTCGTCGGTAAAATCGACGCCCGAAAACTGCTCGACGCACTCATACTGGCCGTGCGCGCCGCCGGCCATGCCCTGCTGCCAGAAGGCGTAGCGGAAGCCCTCGTCCTTCGGCACCCCCTTGTCGAAGCCGAAGAACACGTCGGGGAAGCTGAGGTAAAAGCCCGAGCGGTTGTCGAGCACCGACTTGCGGATGCCGTCGAATACCGCTTGCGGCAGGCCGTCCGGATTGGTCGGCCCTTGCTTCATCAGTGGCACCACGGCGCCGATGAATACCATCTTGCCGACACGCGCGGTGCCGTGGCGGCCGACATAATGCGCGATCTCGCCGCCGCCGGTCGAATGGCCGACAAGCACTGCGTCGTTGAGGTCGAGCGTGTCGAGCACGGCGCCCAGATCGTCGGCGTAATGATCCATGTCATTGCCCGCGGCGGGCTGATCCGAGCGGCCATGGCCGCGCCGGTCATGCGCGACGACGCGAAAGCCATTGTTGGCGAGGAACAGCATCTGCCCGTCCCACGCGTCGCCGTTGAGCGGCCAGCCGTGCGAAAAGACGATCGGCCGTCCCTCGCCATATTCGCGGTAGAAAATCCGGGTGCCATCGCTGGCGGTCACATAAGGCACGGCCTTGGTCCTTGAATTGGAGGGGTGTCTGCGCAGCGCGGCTCAGCCGTGTCCGCCTTCCTGAGCGCCGAACATCGACTTGGCGTAGGTGACGCCCAGGCCGTAGCCGCCGGCGAATTTTTTCGCCGTGCCGGTGGTCGCGTCATAGGTTTCGGTCCGCGCCCAGTCGCGCTGAAGCTCGAGTAGATATTGCAGCGAGGTCATCGGCACCGCGCCGAGCTGGATCATGCGCTGCACCGCGCGCTCATGCGCCTCGGGCGACACGTCGCCGCAAGCGTCGGCGATGAAATATACCTCGAAACCCTGATCGATCGCCGATGCCACCGGGCCGACGATGCAGACGCTGGTCCACAGGCCCGCCATGACCACGCGGCTGTTGCCGATGCGGTTGACCTCTTCGATCACCGCAGCGTCCTCCCAGGTGTTCATCGAAGTGCGGTCGAGCAGCGCCTTGCCAGGGAAGGGCGCGGTAATCTCGTCGAACATCGGGCCAGAGAAAGCCTTGGCGGCGACGGTCGTGAGAATCGTCGACACGTCGAATATCTTGGCGGCGTTCGCAATCAGCGACGCATTTGTGCGCAGCATGCCGATGTCGATCGAGCGGGTGGCAAATGCCATCTGCGGCTGGAAATCGATCAGAATCAGCGTGTGATCGGTGGGGGAGAGCAGGGTGTTACCCGGCGTGGCGGTTGCGTTCGGCATATGCGCGGCTCCTCGTTGCGCGTCTCGATGATGCGCGAACGTGGTCGGTTCGTCCGGTAAGTTCTTGTATGATTCGGTTGCGATGCAGCGCATTCGCGCATCGGGGCCCCTACCATCGTATAGCTGTCGTTGGCCCCGGCACGCGCCACAGATCGTCAATGTCCACCAACCGCCTCGAAGCCTTTACCGACGGCGTTCTCGCGATCGGCGGCTACGTGGTGATAACGGCACTTTGGCTGATCCCGGACAGTCGGCTGGAGCACGCGCTCGACGGCTGAAAATCGCGTTATCCAAGCGCGGCGCAGATCGCTCCGCCGAGATGTTCCGCCGTATCCGATTTGGGCAATAGCGCCACTGCGCCCAGCTGCATCGCGACGGCGCGAGCCGCGTCATCGGCGAAGCCGGTGACAAGGATGACGGGGACCTTGTTTCCCTGCCTGTTGAGCGCGCGTTGCAGGTCGAAGCCGGACATTCGCGGCATCTGCACGTCGGATACGATACAGATTGCTCCGCAATCCTTCAGAAGAAAGGCTTCGGCGCTGGCGAAGCTTCGCGTGATATAGCCGAGCGAACGCACCAGCATCTCCGTCGCGGCACGCGCGAGCGGGTCGTCGTCGATGATCCCGATCACTGCGGGCAGGCGAGACGGAGGCGCACTAATCGGCACATGGGAGCGCCAAGGCGAAGCGCGTGCCAGCGCCGGGCCGCGAGGTGAAGGAAAGCGGGTGGCCCAATTCATCGGCAAGCTGGCGCACAAGCGCAAGCCCAAGTCCCATGCCGGAAGAGTCGGTGGCACCGCGCACCCCCGGCGCGAACATCCGGCGCTGCAGTTCTTCTTCGATGCCCGGCCCCCGGTCCTGAACCACGCAGACCATTGTGGCGCCGCAGCGACGCGCGCCCACCAACACCGGTGCGCCGGCACCGTGCTTGAGCGCATTGCCGATCAGGTTGCCCAGGATGGTGCACACCAGCGCATGGTCGGTGTGCACTCGGCCGGAGCGCGGCACGAAGCGTAAATCGACTCCCGCCTCTGCAGCAAAGAGCCTCCAGTTGCGCTGAAGATCGGCGAATATATCGGACAGATTGCGCTTTCTGACGTCGGGGCCGGGATGGAATTCGGCAAGCGCCGCTACGTCGGCGAGTTGGGTCAGGCCGTCCGAAATCCGCATCACCTGGTCGATCGCGGCGTCCGCCCAGAAGCACTCGATCGTGCCTGGCGTTTCGGGCGCGAGCCGCTCGACTGCGCGCAGGATGATCTGCAACGGCTGCTTCAGGTCGTGCCCCATTGTGGCCATCAGCAGATTGCGCTGGCGCAGCGCGTGCTCCAGCGATGCGATCCGGTCGCAGCGCGTCTCGATCAGGCCGGGCACTGGTGGGGGAAGCTGTATCGGAGCCATTCCTTCGTCTCCCGTAATGACTCGTTCATCCGCTGCGGCATGCGCGCCGCCACGCCAGCGGTGTCTCGCCGATCAGTTTGCGGAACAGCCGCGTCAGATGTGCCTGATCGGTAAGGCCGCATGCGCAGGCGATCTGACTCAGCGTGTCGTCGGTGGTCAGCATCAGCCGCTGGGCGTGGCGCACGCGCTGACGGGTTAGAAAGTTGTGCGGGGTTTCGCCCACGCTTACCTTGAACGCGCGGCGAAAATGGCCGCTGCTCAGCCGTGTGACGCCCGCGAGCGCTTCCACCGGTACCGGTCCGGACAGATGCTCGTGCACAAAAGTCAGCGCGCGGCGCAGCTGCCACGGTGCCAGGCCGCCCTTTCGCGGTGCGCCTGCGAGCTGCAACGGATGCGCCTGCGGAAGCAGCAGGCTCTCGAACGTGGCCTCCTCGTCGGGCGTCTGCAACATTCCCGCGATGCGATCGAGGCAGACGATCACGCGATCCGGATCGCTTTCGACGGAAGCGCGCGCGCTGGCGAGCAATTCGCGCACTGTACGTAGTTCGCGCCCCGGCATGCTGGGCAGCGGCATGCCGGGGGCTGCGCGCAGCGCGTGTTGGTGCAGCATCGATTGCCTCCGAATTCATTCCGCAGGCATTTTCGCCGATTGCCGGATCGGCCGGTATCGAACGCTGGGGGCGCCGTCGCAGCCCACCGCATGGCGCGATCATACGGAAGTATGGGGTGGCGCTGGAAAAATCAGATCTCGATGATGCCGCGCCGGGCCGCGAGCATCACAGCGTGCGTGCGATCGAGCGCCCCGAGCTTGGCAAAGATCGCTTTCATGTGACCCTTGATCGTATCTTCGGACAATGAGAGTCGTGCGGCGATTTGCTTGTTCGAATTTCCCTGGGCAGCGAGCTCGATCACATCGCGCTCACGCGGAGTAAGTCGCTGGTATTCCATGTGCAGCGCAATCTCGCTCGCAACCTCCGCGTTGAGGTGCTTGCCGCCACTGTGCACCGATCGAATCGCGTCGAGCAATTCGCGGCGCAGGCTGCTCTTGAGGAGATACCCGGACGCGCCCGCGCGAAGCGCCTGCAGCGCGCGCGTGTCCCCCGAATAGGTCGTGAGCACGATGATGCGTGCGGCAGGAAATTCCTCGCGAATCCGCTTGATCGCGCTGACCCCGTCCAGGTCGGGCATCTGGAGATCGATCAGCAGGATGTCGGGGCGGGTCTCGCGATACAGCGCGATCGCTTCGATGCCGGTGCCTGCTTCGCCTACCAGCGTCATGTCCGCCTGGCCGTCGATCACAGCCTGCACGCCTTCGCGCAGCAGCGGGTGATCGTCGACCACGGCGATGCGGATGCTCTGCCCGGTATTATTCGGCACAAGCCAGCTTCCCAAACTTTGCGGATGTCGGCGCGGCTATTTCCGCCGACGGCACCGCTATACGCGGTTCGTCGCGGCGGCGGCAAGTCAGAGCGGCGGGGCAGGGCAGGGCGGGTTTACGCCGCGGGCGCGCCCCGTAGTTCTTGAATGGTTACATCGCGCCATTCGAGCCCGGGTGCGAAGATCCACTGCCGTAATATGGGAGGGGGTGCGCCGCGCGGTCGCGCTTCCAGCATGCGACGCGCGCCCGCGAGCATCGCTGCAGCCGTTCCGCGCGTAGCGGCGGCCGTGAGCCCCCCGTCCTGAAGCCAGGGTGCGAAACGCACGCTCGCCACTCCCAGCAGAAGCGTTTCGCGCATCGCCGACGCGGCCACCGCAGCAGCTGCCTCGGTGTTCCAGTCATCAAGCTCTCCAAGCCCGACAAGAAGCACGGCGCGCGCTGCGATCGAAGCGGGCGGAGCGGAAAGAAGCAGGGTCTCGCCACGCTGGCCGGCAAACAGATGGTCCCGACCCAGGCCGTGCAGCGCGCCGCGCAGCGCTTCGTCAAGTCGGCCCAACGCCCCGCCATATCGTTGATCGGGCGGATGATGCGCGAACAAGCCGGTGATGAGCAGCTCGGCTTCGGCATCCGGTGAGTCTTCACCCGCAACGGTGAAGCGAACTCCATGGACTTCGCCCACGGTGACACTCGTCTCCGGCACTCCAGCGGTTGCTGCAACTTGATCGTCATCCATTGCGGCATTCGCTCTTCGCGTACTCCGCCGGTATTTCACTTCGTTGCATCACGTTCCTTCCCGGCGACTTACGGGATGCAATTGCGCCTGCCGCCGCGCGGAAACTTGTCGAAATCGAACGCGACTTGGACCTGGATGATGCACGTCCGTGTGCGACCGCGCCGCGGCTAGCCCCTGCGTGCGGCGCTGCGCAGCTGGAGGAGAGCGGCGACGCCACCGAATCCGCCTCCCAAAAGCGACACGGCTGGCCAGCCGCCGATCGCCCACGCCTGGGTCGCCGCTGCCGAGCCCAACGCGCCGCCGAGGAACATCGAGCCCATGAAGATGGTATTGAGGCGGGCGCGTGCTTCGGGCCGAAGCGCGTAGACGATATGCTGGTTCGAAACGAGTGCGCTCTGGACGGCGAAATCGAGCAGGATCACGCCTGCGATCAAACCGGCGATCGAGACCCAGAAGCCGAAGATCAGCCAGGACACGAGCGTCAGCAGCGCGCCGAACGCGATCACGCGATGTGGGCCCCGTCGATCCGCAAAACGCCCTGCGATCGGGGCGGCGAAAATGCCCACCGCCCCTACGACACCGAACAGACCCGCCACTTCTGCACCCAGCCCGAAACGCGGCTGCTCCAGCTGAAACGCAAGGATCGTCCAGAATGTCGTGAACGCGCCGAAGATCAGCGCCTGCGTCACTGCCGCGAGGCGCAGCTCGGGAAACTCGCGCCACAGGCTGCCCAGCGAAGCAATAAGCCGGGGATAGGCTATGCGGGCATCCGGCCGGCTGGCCGGAAGCGTTGCCCACATCAGCGCACCGGCGCCCAGCGCGAGCGGAACGCCGAGCCAGAACATCTCGCGCCACCCCGCATGCGCGGCAACGAAGCCGGCGAGCGTGCGGCTGAGCAGGATGCCGCACAGCACACCCGCCATCACCGTGCCGACTGTCGCGCCACGCCGTTCCGGCGGTGTGAGATGCGCGGCGAACGGCACGATCTGCTGCGCCACGGTGGACGCGATGCCGAGCGCCAGTGACGCAGCAAGCAGCATTGCCGCTGAAGGCGCAGTCGCTGCTGCCACCAATGCCGCCGCGAGCACGGCGAACTGAACGATGATTATGCGCTTGCGCTCCACAAGGTCGCCGAGCGGAACGAGCAGGAACAGACCCGCAGCGTAGCCCAGCTGGGTGGCAGTGGGAATCAACGGCGTGAGGGGGCCCGGCAACTCGCGCTCCATCACCGCCAGCATCGGCTGATTATAGTAGATGTTCGCGACCGCGACACCGGCTGCGGCTGCCATCGCAAAGATACGCCCCCGCTTTGGCGGAGCGAGAGCAGGTGCTTCGGTGGCTGCGGTCATATGGTCTGCGCTCCTTGTTCAGTTGCGTGCAAATGGGTCGGCGAAAGCGGCTGTAACAGCCCCCCGTTCGGGTGGGCGCGGATTTGACTTCCAGCGCTTGAAGCCTGGTTGACCCGAATGGGGGGATTGTACCGACTCATCGGGTTTTGCTTGGATGGCATGACAGGAGGCCGATCATGCAGGCACAGCCACTATCAAGGGGGTCACAGCCGGAAACGGTGGTCATCGTCGACGACGACCCTCTGGTCCGCGGTTCGATGGAGTCGCTGTTCCGCTCGGTTGGACTGGCGGCCCGCAGCCACGCCTCGGCAATCGATGCATTGCAGGCACCACTGCCCGATGGGGCGAGTTGCCTGGTGGTCGATGTACGCATGCCGCATCTGGGTGGATTTGAGTTGCAACAACGCCTGAGCGAACAAGGCGCCCAGGTGCCGATCGTGTTCGTGACCGGCCATGGCGACATCCCGATGAGCGTTCGCGCCATGAAGGCGGGGGCGATCGATTTCCTGCCCAAGCCGTTCCGGGATCAGGACATGCTCGATGCAGTGCAGACCGCTTTGGCAGGGGATCGCGCGCGTCGCGCGCAAAGGGACATCGTACGGCAGGTTCGCGAGCAACATGCACGCCTCACGCCCCGTGAACGCGAAGTCATGGCAGGAGTGGTTCGAGGTCTTCTCAACAAGCAGATCGCGTATGAGCTGGGGCTAAGCGAAATCACCGTCAAACTCCATCGCTCGAGCATGATGAAGAAGCTGAGTCTGCGAACGGTTCCCGACCTGGTACGCACGGCGCAGATCGTCGCCGATTGTTAGCAGGTCCCTGAAACCCTCAAGGGACAACCGCCAGAGCGCTGCAAATTGCAGGTCTTCGGCCTAGCCTTCGCCCCTATTTGAGCGACCAATCCGCTGCGCCCCAGCGCCCTCTGTCACCGGCCGCGGTGGCGGCGGGAGTTTTGGCGGTGGTGACGGCGGGCGGAGCGATCGGCGCCCGACCGATCATGGCGGGCATTATATCGCGCGGCGGGCAGTTGGCCGAAGACACCGAATATCCTCTCGACAACACGCTGCTCCATGCTGAAGTTGCCCGAAATTTCGTGGCGCCTTCCATCTTCAAGGATCTGGGTAGCCATATCCTCTATCGCGACCCCGATCTGGATCGCTTGGGGGACACGCTGCTTGCGCTGTGGGAAGCGCAGACGGCGGAGCCGCGCTGGCGGGAAATCGAGTATTTCGTCCGCGACGGGCGGTTCGATGCGCGTTTCGTCTATCCCGAGGAGATCGATCCCGAGGAAATGTCGCTCGATCGTCGCGATCGGGTGCTGGCGCGCTATTTCGGGGACAAGCCGGTTATCTATCCCGATCCGGATGACGAGGACGATATTTTCGAGCTCTAGCGGTGGGCCAGCCGCTGCCAGCGAGCTAGATATTACTCAGATCCGTCTATCGGCGCTGGCTTTCGCGGGTGCGCATCGAACCACGTGTATGAGCGGCCTTGGACCAGGCGCGGGCGACGGCAAGCAACGGCAGGCTGAGTGCGCAGATGCCCAGAATGTCGCGCCAGCCCTCTCCGGTCAGTGCGACGATCAGGCCGAACAGCGATGTCGTGGCCAGGATCGCGGGTATGGCGAAGACGCTGCGCATCATGGCGCCGGCTCCGCTGGGACTGCCCTGTCCGCAGCGCCCGGTGCGGCTGGCGGGCTGCGTCGCTTGCCATGCCCCAGCCAGAGATACACGCCGGATCCGAGCACAATGATCAGGAAGATATCGAGCGTCGCCCAGAGCAGTTTGAGCGGCAGTCCGCCATAGTCGCCGAAATGCAGCGGGCGACTGAGCTGCAATGCCTTCATCGATACCGGCATCGGGCGGACATCGACCAGTGCGCCGGTTTCCGCGTCGATCAACGCGGGGGTCAGCAATTCCTCGGTCAGCGCCGACTTGCCCTGAAAGAACACCGCATAATGCCGGTCGGTGCTGAAACTGCCGCCCGGAAAGCCGATAAATTGCGGGTTGCTGCCGGGCAGTGCCTTGCGCGCCGACGCCATGGCGCGATCGAGCGAGCCGTAGCGTTCGGGCGGGAGCGCGGCTTCGCCACGATGCGCGCCGGTCATGTCGGCAAGCGCAGTGGTGCGCCAATTGTCGGCGATGGGCGTCGCGAAGGCGTTCAGAATGCCGGTAATGCCGACCACGCACATCCATGCCAGCGCGACGATACCGAGCAGATTGTGCCAGTCGAGCCAGATCAGGCGGCGGCTGCGCCCCAGCCGCAAGGTCCCGAAATCGAGCTTTCGCATGAACGGCGCATAGAGCACCGTACCGGACGCCAGCGACAGTACGAACAGCACGCCCATCGCGCCGAGGAACAACATGCCCGGCAGGCCCAGAAACATGTCGGTATGAAGCTGAAGCAGGAAATCGGTGATCCCCTTGCTGTCCGGATCGCCGATCGTCGCGCCGGTCGCGCGATCGAACAGCAGCAGCGTCATGTCGCGCTCTGCCGCGTCGGGAGTCGGCCCGGTGGTGACGGTGAGCAACGGGCTGTCATTGGCGAAGGCCATGAACAGCGGTACTTCGCCGGGCCTTAGCGCAATCGCCTTTTCGAGCATGGTATCGAGCGGCAGCAGCGCCGGGTCGTCGCTTGACGATGCCGGTCCCGAAAGCGGCACATGATCGCCGGTCGCCAGGTCGATTTCGTCATGGAAGATCAGCGGCAGCCCAGTGAGGCACAGCATCAGCAGGAACAGCGTGCAGATCAGGCTCGTCCATTTATGGACCAGGAACCAGACCCGGATCGTTTCCCGCTTCATCGCCATCAGCCCCGTTGCGGACGCGCGGCGGGCGGCCAGCGATCGCCCCATGGGCATGCCGCTTCCAGCTCCATGCCCAATGCGAGCAGCATCTCGTCCGTGCCGGGTCCGCCGGAGAAAAGCGCGCCCACCGGCAATTCGCCCGGCGCAGCGGCGACCGGCAAGGTGATGCTGGGCGTGCCCGCCATATTATGCAGCGGCGTGTAGCTCATATAATCGAACAGCGCGTCCCAGAGATCGTCGAACGCGCGATCCGGAGCGAGCAGGCCGAGCTTTGGCGGAACCGTGCGATTGACCGGCGACAGAACGACATCGAATTCGGCGTGAAACTCGGTCAGCTCCTGCCGAACGCTGCCGATCGTGCCGAGCGCGGCGGCAAGCTGGTCCGGCGAGATCGTCGCGCGGCGTTCGCCAAGCCCGATCGTCCATGGTTCGAGCAGATCGGAAAGCGGCGTGTCGGGATTGGCCGCAGCATAATGATCGCAAAGGTCGCCGCCCAGATAGGGCCAGAGCACGCCCAGCGCGTCGAACGCCGCGCCGCGATCATAGCGAACCGGGCGCATTTCGACTTCATGGCCCAGTTGCGCGCACTTGGCTGCAACCGAACGGATCACGTCCGCGACCGCAGGCTCTGCCGCGCCGCCATGCATCGCATCGAGGTCGACGGCGATGCGCAGCCGCCGGTCGGGCGCGGGCAGTGCGCCTGCGTTCGCAGGGCGCAGGAAACGCGCGGCCCAGGCCGTGTCGCGCATCGATCGCGCGAACAGCCCGTCCGAACAGAGCGTATCGTCGATCCAATGCTGCGCACGCGCGCGGACATTGAAGCCACGGCTCGCCTTGAACCCGATGATCCCGCAATTGGAGGCAGGCATGCGGATCGACCCGGCTGCATCGCTGGCGTGTGCGAAGGGAACCATGCCCATCGCCACCGCGACGGCTGCGCCGCTGCTCGACCCGCCCGCCGAACGATCGGTGTCCCATGGATTGCGGGTCGGGCCGTAGAGCAGCGCTTCGCCGGTCGCGAGCAGGCCGAATTCGGGCATGGTCGACATGCCGACCGGCACCAGTCCCGCANCNTCGAAACGATCGGNCATCGGCCAGCCGCGCGTCGCGACGACATCGCGCTTGGCACGCGAGCCCGAAACGGTGGGGAAGCCGNGATATTCCAGCGAAGCCTTNAGCAGATAGGGNACGNGCGCGCGNGGNGCGTCNGCGGGAATGCCGGTCAATGCGGCGCGGGCATGGGCGAAGGCGCGGTGGCTGACNGCGTTGACGGGGCCGTCCAGCGCCGCGATCCGCGCGATCGCCGCTTCGACCGGCGCTTCCGGCGGGATTTCCCCCGAGCGCACCAGCTCGGCCTGACCGCAGCCGTCCTGCCGGGCGATTTCCCACGCCTGATCCGCCGCCATCTTCGTCGTCATCGATACCGTGTCGGTCATTTCGTCCTTCGCATCCAGTCGGTCAGCGCCGCATCGGGGTGATTGGCCAGAATATCGTCGAACACCGAAGGGCGCTCGTCCTGACCCAGTTTGAAGCGCGCGTTCGGTTCGCCCACCGTCGCGCGGAACGCGATGATGTGGCGGATCAGCTGATCATAGCGCTCGCCAAGCTGTTCGACCTGCCACGGGGTGTCGGCGCCTGCTTCCATCGCGTCCGTCAGCTGCCGCACCGATGCTTCGGTCTCATCGGGCACGAAGGTTACCTCGCCTTCGAATTTGACGACGGCATAGTTCCAGGTCGGTCCCCATTGCGGCTGCGACACCAGGCGCGGCGACACATAGGCTTGCGGCCCCTGAAACAGGAAGGTCGCGCGGGGGCGGCGTTCGAGCGCG
Source organism: Sphingomonas sp. (assembly GCA_002707985.1). Classification (GTDB taxonomy): domain Bacteria; phylum Pseudomonadota; class Alphaproteobacteria; order Sphingomonadales; family Sphingomonadaceae; genus Sphingomonas. The sequence goes on from PAOI01000025.1 coordinate 66,832, forward strand.
CGGACCTGCGGATTGCGGAGCGCGAAATGCCCGAACAGCGAGACGATGCGGCCGTCGCCATCGGTTTCGGCGAGCAGGGGGAGGGGAGTCGATTCATGGCCTGCATCCCCCTCCGACACGACCCATGCCAGCGGATAGGCCGCGATCAGATCGGCGATATCGCTCTGACGACGCGGCACGAAACGGTTCACCTGCACCGTCATTGTGCGCCTTCCGGCGTGCTCAGCGCGGGCACGGACGGCATGTTCTGGGTGAACCACAAGGGCGGCAGCGGGCGCTGGCGCGGATAGACTTCGTCAAGCGTATCTGCGTCGTAGATACGGCCGTTCTTCATCACCTGAACCAGCGAACCGATATTGGCGATATCGGCGAGCGGATCTGCGTCGAGGATCAGAATGTCGGCGAGCTTGCCCGTTTCGATGCTGCCGATATCGCTGGCGCGACCGATGATCCGGGCGCCGTCGATGGTCGCGGCCTGCAACACTTCGTGCGGCGTCGCCCCGCCCGATGCAAAGGCCAGCATCTCCCAATGATAGCCAAGCCCCGGCAATTCGCCGTGCGCGCCGAGCCCGACCAGACCGCCCGCACGCTGAATCTCCAGCGCGGCATGGGCAAAGCGCGGATAGGCGCGGTCGAAATCGGGGGTCGCCCGATGGCCGCGTGCCTTCGCCTCCAGCACTGATTGCGGGATGAAGCGGCGCAGCTTTGCGTCGCCGAGCATGTCGTGGCGACCCATTTGCTCATGCTCCATTTCGGGGCCGCCATAGAGCACGATCAGCGTCGGATTATAGGCCGTGCCGCTGCGCGCGAAGAGCTGGATCACATCGTCATGGATCGGCGCGACGGGAAGCGCATGTTCGTTCCCGGCAAAGCCGTCGATCGCATGGGTAAGGTTGAGCGTCAGATCGCTGGCGCCCTCGGTGGTCGGCATCATGCCCAGTTCCGCCGACGCGGCGATCATCATCTGCCGTTGCGCCCGCCCGCCGACCAGATAGGATTTGACGTTGCGGGTGCGATAATAGTCGCGGTTGCGCGTCATCACGTCGCGGGCATGCGCGAGGCTGGTGATGTCGCTGTTGATGAAGATGCCGGGGCCGGTGGAAAAGGCGCGCGGGCCTACCATCAGCCCGGCATCGATCATGTCCTGATAGGCGAAGATATCGGTGGTGAAGGTCTGGGGATCGAGCCCCGACGTCACGCCATAGGCGAGCGTCGCGAGGAAATCCCAGTCGTTGCGCTCCAATATGCCGCGCCGGATATCGAACCAGTGGTCGTGCACGTCGATGAAGCCGGGCAGCAGATATTTGCCGCGTACGTCGCGAATGGCGGCGCCCTCGGGAATGGTCAGGCTGCCCCGCCGTCCCACCGCAACGATGCGGTTGCCGGTAATCACGACATCGGCATCGGCGATCACCCGGTCGCCCTGCATCGTGATCGCGGTGCCGCCGCGCAGCACGACGCTGCCCTCGGGAATATCGCGCGGGAGTTCGACCTGAGCGGTAAAATTGCCGGCCTCGCGCTCGGCACGGCGCGTGCCGCTGCGATCAATTCGGTCGAGAGCGATGCGATGATAGGTGGCGCCGAGCGACCAGGTGATGGTCGCGCCATCGTCCGCCCAGCCGAAATCGTCCGCTCCGACATCGGTAAGCAGCACGAAATCGGTGCCCGGCGTATCGAGATCGACTGGCTTTGCCGCTTCCGAAGCTGGCGGCACCGGTACGAGGTAAAGCTGTGACGCATCGCTCGCCAGCGCCCAGCGGCCGTCCGGGCTGAGCCGGATGCCATCGACCGGCGTGTGCGCGTTGAAATAGCGATTGGGCGATACTGCGATGATGTTGATCAGCGGCTCGGGCTCTGCATCGCCGGTGACGGCGATCGATTTGACGCCATCGGGCGCGCGAAAGCGGATGTGCGTGCCATCGGGATCGAATTGCGGTTCGCGGATGCCCGACAGCGAGAAAATACGCCGGGTTTCTCCGGTCTCGACCGAAACGAGCAACAGATCGGTGGGAAGCGTTCCCCAAATCTCGTTCTGCGCATTCAGGCGGTCGGTCTGGCTGGCGCGCATGACGGCGATATGGCGCCCGTCAGGGGAATAGACCGGATTGGAATAATATGCCGGAAGCTGCGTCAACTGGCGCGGCGTGCCGCCTGCTGCTGGAATTTCCCACAGCTGTCCGCCGTCCGTTGCGGTCCAGCTGACATAGACGATCGACGTGCCGTCCGCGGACCAGCTCGGTTGATAGACCGGAAGATCGCCGGTCTCGAGCCGCTCGGGCGTGGCGCCGGGTGTCAGCGCCATGCGATAGAGGCTGCCGAGCGCGGAAAAGACGAGCGTACTGCCATCGGGCGACTGACGCGGCGTCTGAATCACCCGCACGCGCACCGGCCCGGTTTCGACACGCTGATCGACGCGGGTCTGTGGGCCAAGCCCCAGTTCGACATCGACCGAAAAGGGAATGTCGGAGACGCTCTCGTCGGTAAGTTCGAGCCGCTTCAGATGACCATCGACCGGCACGAGCAGCGCCCGATCATCGGGCAGGAAGCTGAAACGCGGGGTGAGATCGGCATAATAGCCGCCATGCTGTCCGTCGGGATCGATCGGAAAGGCGATCCAGCGATCCTCGCCGGTTTCCAGATTGCGCAGGCGCAGGCCCGTCCCCGCACCGCGGCGGCTGGCATAGGCGAGCAGGCGTCCGTCATGGCTGAGCGCGGGGTGCATCGCCCCGCCAGGCGAGGTGACGACCGGTTCCTCGACGCCGGTCGCAAGATTGCGGCGGACGATCTGCCAATGCGGCAGCGGCTTGTCGCTCCAGGTCGTTCCCGTCTTGCTGGAGTAATAGACATAGCGTCCGTCGGGCGAGGCGACGGCGCCCAGCGCGTTGTGGCGATCGTCCCAGCTTTCCCCATTGGGCTGGGCCTTTGTGATCTGCTCGGGTTCGCCGGTGCCCGATGCGTCATAGCGATAGAGTTCGAACGCCAGCACATGGTGGACCAAGCGCGAGGCAAAGACATGCCGGCCATCCGCCGACCATGCGGGGGAACTGAAAATGGTCGCGCCGCCCTCATGCGAGAGCTGGACAAGGTCGCTGCCATCGGCATCGGCGACCCAGATATTGTTGCTGCCCGAACGATCGCTGACAAAGGCGAAACGCTTTCCGTCGGGCGAAAATACCGGCTGAAATTCGAACGCCATGCCGGTCAGGACGGGGCGCGCCGGGCCGCCGCCGGGAGCGAGCGCGTAGATATCGCCGAGCAGGTCGAACAGGATGACCTGGCCGTCCGGCGCCATATCGGGCGCCATCCAGGTGGCTTCGTCGGTCTTGAAGTGGATCGTACGTGCCGGTTCGAGCGGCAGCGCGCCCGAGCCCTCCCTGTCCTGTGCAGCCGCGCCCGCGCAGGGAAGGATCAGTGCAAGCAAGAACGGAAACAGCGACTTCGACACGGTAGCGGACTCCGGCAACATGCGGGGGTATCCGCCGGCTCCCCGTCAAAATGGGAGCCGGCGATTGATGCGCGCTACCGGTCAGAGCGACCAGTCGAAGCGCAGACCCACCGTGCGCGGGCGCACGATCGAACCCGATGGCGTGAACGAGTCCGCGAACGGCGCGTTCAGGATGCCATATTCGTCGAACAGATTGTTCGCGAATGCCATGATGCTCAGCTTGTCGAACACGGCAAAGGTCGCGCGGACATCGACGATGTTAAAATCGCCGCGGCCATAAGCCATGTTGAAAGCCGTCGGTGCTTCGGACAGATAGCGGTGCGAGAATTCCAGCGTCGGCGCGGTTTCGCTGTCGCCGAGGTTGAAATGCACCGTGTTCGAAATCGACCATTCCGATGATCCCGGCAAGCGCGTGCCCGAGGGATAGCCGCCACCTGCGGCGAAGGTATCGGGCAGGAAATCCGTCAGCTTCGCGTCGGTGTAGGAAATGCTGGTCGACAGCGAGACATAATGGATCGGCTGGAACGTCGCAGCGAATTCGACGCCCGCGACATTCGCGCTGCCGGCATTGGTGACATAGGAATAATAGGTCGGTGCGGGACCGAACAGACGCGCCTGAATGCCGGTCCAGTCGAGCGAATATACCGTCGCGTCGATGTACAGCTTCTTGTCGAACAGCGACATCTTCACGCCGGCTTCGTAATTGTCGACCGTGTCGCTGTCATAGGAAGACGGGATCGTCGCCAGCAGCCCCGCATTGGGGTTGATGCCGCCGATGCGATAGCCGCGCGAATAGGTCATATAGGCCATGAAATCGTCGTTCGGCCGCATCGACAGAGTCACCTTGGGCGTGAAACCGTCTTCGCTTTCGCTGACCGTTGCGGCGGTGTCGGTGGTGTTGCCGCTGACCGCGCCTGCCTGATTGACGATCGTCGTTTCATAGCTGTTGGCATAATAGCGACCGCCGACGGTGAGCGTCAGTCCGTCCATCAGCTCGACGCCGATTTCGCCGAACACGCCGAAATCCTTGGTCTCCGAATCCGAGATATAGCCATAGATACGGTCGCCCGGCGCCAGGACCGATCCGGCGACGCCGCCGAAGCTGCCCGGATTGGCGTCGATATAGGCTTCGGCGCCGTTCTGGAAAATCTGGTCGTAGCTGCTCTTGGTCGAATACATATAGCTGGTGCCGATCAGCCAGCTGATCGGGCCGTCGCCGTTCGAGGCAAGGCGCATTTCGCCATATTTGATGTTGGCTTCGGCTTCGCCCAGCGAATAGGCCGCGTCGTCGCCCGTCGTCACGCCGGTGACATAGGCATAGGGATAGGAAAATACGGTTGTATTGTCCTTGTCGACGATCGATCCGAACGCGGTCAGCGACGCAAAGCCCAGATCCTGTTCGAGCTTCAAGGAGTTGAGCCAGAAGCCCGTGCTCTGCGGTTCCAGCCGCGGCGTGTTGCGGACATAGGGATTGGTGACGTCGAGATAGGTCTGATCGTCGAGCATCGTGTCCTGATAGGCGGACAGATAGGTCACCGTAGTCGCCGCGGACGGCGTGAACACCACCGATCCGCGCAGCGCGCGCGTGCGCAGATCGTTGGACCCTTCGACACCCGACTGGAAATTGTCGAGATAGCCGGCATCATAGCGCTGGCTCGCCACTGCGCGGATCGCCAGCGTGTCGGCGACGATCGGCACGTTGACCATCAGCTTGCCGGCATAGTTGAGGTCGCCATGCGTGTTGCGGGTCTCGCCGATCAGGCCCGAAGCCGCAGCGTCGAATTTGGTCGGATCCGCCGTTTTGACGACATAGTTGACCGCGCCGCCCAGCGAAGACGAACCGAAAAGTGTGCCCTGCGGGCCGCGCAGCACTTCGACGCGGGCAAGGTCGAACGTGTCGACATCGGGAATCCCGATCGGAAAGCCCGGTTCGGACATCGGCGTTTCGTTCAGATAATAGCCAGTCGTGGTCTGACCCTGCTCATGATAGGTCGTCGCGGAGACGCCGCGGATCACGACTTCGGACACGCCGGGCTGATAATCGTTGAAGACGACGCCGGGCAGGCGGACGATATAGTCGGACAGGCTCTGGGCGTTCATCGCCTGCAGATCCTCGTCGGTCACGACGCTGACCGCGAGCGGAACGTCGCTCAGCGTCTCGTTGCGCTTGGTGGCGGTGACCACGATTTCGCCGGCTTGCTGTGCGGTGGTGGCGCTGGTGGCGTCCTGCGCATGGGCCATCGTGGCCGGAAGGAGGAGGGCGGCGGCAAGAGCGCTGCCCTGCATCAGGGTGGTGCGGATACTCGTCATGTGCTTCCCTTTATGCTCTCGCGCGGTGCCTTTCGAACCTCCGCGCTGTTGCGTTCTCTTAGCCCCTCCCCGGAGCCGCATCGGGCCGTTTTCGGCCTCTGATCCTTCGATCTCATCCGATGATCATCCGCTTCATCCCGTCGTGACAGAGGCGCGGTGGACCACCCTGGCCGGCGCGCGAGTCGCATCGACCATTCGCCCAGCTTCCCGCAGGCATTGGTTTCCCAAAACATCCAACAATGACCCTCCGGACGGGTCCAATGAAGGTTTTGTGACGTAAAAAATGCGCGGCGAGTTCAGCGGCCGATGGCGCTCCGCATTCGCCGGAGGCTTTCGACGGCTTCGTCTTCGGTAAGGCTCGCAAAGCCGATGCGCAGCCCGCGCGGTGCCGACGGATCGGCCATGAAGGAGCGCGAGGACGCAAATCGCAGCCCGTGCGCTTCGGCATTTTCCTCAAGCCGGTCGAGATCGCCGGTGTTGCGGAACCGCAGCCAGAAGGCGAGGCCGCCGTCGGGAATGGCATATTCCACGATATCGCCCATCGTCGTCGCCAGTGCCTGGGCAAAGGCGTCGCGCCGGGCGCCATAGACGCGCGTTACCTTGCGCGTATGTCGCCGCACATCGCCGGACAGAATCAGGTCGGCCGCCGCGTCCTCGGTCAGCGTATTGCCCATGCCATCGGTCAACGACACCTGATAGGCAATCGAATCGATCACGTCCGGCGGCGCGACGATATAGCCCACGCGGAGTGCAGGCAGCAGCAGCTTGGACAGCGACCCGACATAGATCACCTGGCCCGGAGCATAACTCGCCATCGGCAGCAGCGGGCGGGCGCCGAACTGGAATTCATGGTCATAATCGTCCTCCAGCACGGCAAAGCCGAACTGGCGCGCGAGATCGAGGACGCGCAACCGGCTTTCGGGCGGAAGTGATACAGTGGTCGGAAACTGGTGGTGCGGCGTCAGGAAGATGGCGCGCACCCTGTGCCGGCGACAGGCGCGCTCGATCGCATCGATGTCGGCGCCCGATCGATCCAGACCGATCGTCACGATATTGGCGCCGCACGCCCGGAATGCCCCAACGGCGGGTTCATAGGTCAGCGCCTCGACCAGTACCGTATCGCCGGGGCGGATCAGCACGCGTGCGGCGAGCGAGATACCCATCTGGCTGCCGCGCGTGACGCAGATGTTGTCGGCAGTAACCATCAGCCCGCGCTGGCTCTTCAGCATCGCGGCGATGCTCTCGCGCAGCAGCGGCGATCCGCGCGGATCGCGATATTGCAGGCGGTTTTCCTCCGAAGCACTGCGGATCGCGGAACGATAGGCGCGGATCAGCAGGTCGGGCGGGAACTGACGCCCGTCGGGGGAGCCTTCGTCGAGCTTGATCCAGTCCCCAACGGGAATGGCGATCGGCGGGCCCGATGGCGGCAGGAAGGGATATTCGGCGCGCGGTGTCGCGTCGCCCGCGCGCGGCATGCTGTCGCCGGTTTGCGCCACCGGGCCGAGCAGCGAGGGCGACACCGCTGTGCCGCGGGTGCCGTGCGAAACGAGCCAGCCCTGCGCGACCAGCTCTTCATAGGCGAGCACCATCGTCTTGCGATTGACGCCGAGCGATTGCGCGGCGTCGCGCGTGCTGGGCAGATAGCTTCCCGGCGTCAGCCGTCCGCGCTCGACCTCATGAATGATCGCGCGCGCGATCTGCATATAGATCGGCATCTCGCGCGAGGGATCGATCCGGTCGGCGGGGATGAAGGAAAGCGGGCGCATCGGCGGGTCGGAAAGCGGTCCATGGCGTTGCGCGACGGACATGCCGTCGCGCGCGCATCATAGCCGCAGAGAAACGCTTCCCGCCAGCGGCGGGAAGGGGCCTGAGCGTCCCGGACCCGCCAGGACGCTCAGGCAGGTATAAGCTCAGGCGGGGATTTCGACTGGCTTGAGCTTCGGGGTAAGCAGGTGGACGACCAGCAGCGCGAGCACATAGGCGCTGGCGCAGATCGCGAAGAGCAGTTCATAGCTGCCGGTCGTATCGAGCAGATAGCCGGTGAACAGCGCCATACCCATGCCGCCGAGCGCGCCCACGGTGCCGCCGATACCGATCACCGAACCCACCGCACCACGCGGAAAGAGGTCCGACGGCAACGTGTAGAGATTGGCCGAGAAGGCCTGATGCGCGGCCGTGGCAAGACCGATGACGAGAACTGCGATCCAGACGCTGTCGATGCTCTGTGCGAACCAGATCGGCAGGACGCAGGCGGCCCAGAAGGCCATCGTTGCCTTGCGTGCGAAATTGGGGCTGCGTCCGGATTTGATCATCCGCGAGGACATCCATCCGCCTGCGACACTGCCAAAGTCCGAAATCAGATAGATTGCAGCGAGCGGCAGCCCGAACGTCTTGAGATCCATGTCATAGCGTTCGAACAGATAGCCCGGCAGCCAGAAGAGGAAGAACCACCAGATCGGGTCGATCAGGAACTTGCCGAGCGCATAAGCCCAGGTTTCGCGCATGGTGAGCAGCCGCGTCCAGCCGATCTTGGTCACCGGATCGGCAGGGTCCTGTTCGATCCAGGCGAGTTCTTCCTTGCTGCAGCGCTTATGTTCGCGCGGGTGACGATAAAGCGTCCACCATGCGATCAGCCAGACGATGCCGAAAATGCCGGTGAGGAAGAAGGCAGCGCGCCAGCCGAAGTGGATGACGAGGAACGGCACCAGCAATGGCGTGATGATCGCGCCGACATTAGCGCCGGCGTTGAAGATGCCGATCCCGAGCGCGCGTTCGCGCTGCGGCATCCAGTCAGTGACTGCGCGGATACCGGCAGGGAAATTGCCCGATTCGCCGATGCCGAGGCCAAAGCGGGCAGCGGCAAAGCTGGTGACCCCGCTGGCAAGCCCGTGCGCCATATGGCTGATCGTCCAGATGACGATCGCGATGGCGTAGCCGAGCCGCGCGCCGAGCCGATCGACCACGCCGCCGAAACTGACATAGCCGATGGCATAGGCGAGCTGGAACCAGAAGACGATGTGCGCGAAGTCGCTTTCGGTCCACGCAAATTCAGCCTGCAGCGTCGGCTTCAGCACGCCGATCATCTGGCGATCGACATAGTTGATCGCCGTCGCTGCAAAGAGCAGACTGATGATGACCCAGCGATAGCGACCTACGCGTGCAGTTGCGCCTCCGATCGGATCCGTGGCACTCGCGGCTTCGGCCATAAACTCGCCCTCCTGTTTCCAATGCGTCCGTCGTTACGGATCGCGGGTATCTGTTGCGGTCCCGGCGCGCGGCCGGGACAAAACTCTAGTCTTCCGAACCGGCGACCGCGATGGTGCAGGACAGTTCGCCGATATCCGCGAACCGCGCGATAACCCGCTGGCCCGGCGCCGCGGGATGGACACCGGTTACCGCGCCGCTTGAAACCCACCATCCCGACTGCGGCGAAATGCCGCGTTCGATGAGGTTGCGCAGGAGAAAGCGTACCGCGCCAAGCGGCCCGTCGAGCATCGTTGCCGTATTGGCGCTGCCGACGACCTGGCCGTCGATCTCGGTTTCGACCTGAATCGAATTCAGGTCGCGCGTTCGCCAGTCGGCGATGCTGGCGCCCAGAACGAGGCCCGCATTGTTGCCGTGATCGGAAACCGTGACGCACGGCCCGTCGTCATTGATCCGGGGATAAGGCGAACTGGCGATTTCGATGCCGATGCGGACATCGTCAATCCACTCCAGCGTGTCTGCATCATTGCCGGGAAGCGGCGCAGTTGCGGGAATTTTCAGCCGCAGCATGAACTCCGCTTCCGCTGCGGCGAACCCGTCGGCGAATACCGGCATCGCGGGTATCTGCGCGCCATCGGCCTGCTGGAGGTCGATCACCGAATCGGCATAGATCGGTCCGGCCAGACGGTCCGATCCCAGCCGTGTATCGTCCGGCGCGTTGATCCTTCCGACTTTCCAGCCCGCGATGGTCCGTCCGGCGATCGCGATGGCGCGATCCTGAATCGCATAGGCTGCCGCGAGGTTCAGCGGGCGGGTTCCCGGATAGTCGGGAAGCGCGCTTGCGGTTCGGCGCGCATCGACAAATGCCTGCGCCACATCATTATCGACCTTGTTCAGATCCATCCCATCCCACCCAACTCTTATGGAACCGCTGTTATTGGAAACCGGTGTCATTGGCAAGTGTGCGCACGAATCAGTGAGTCTTTTTCCAGGGTTCGGCCGTGGATTCAGAGTGTCGCGCCGCGTTTCCAGATGGCGATGGCGCGCTGGCCGCCGCGTTCTGCGGCGGTTGCTTTCCCGCTGGCGATACGCAGCAATTCCGCGCGAAAATCGGCGTCCACCGCGGCTGTGGGTTCGCGCAGGGCGCGGCTTGCATCGAAATCGATCCAGTGGCTTTTGCGTGTGGCCAGATCCATGTTGGAAGCGACCTTTACGGTCGGAACCGGGAAGCCGAGCGGCGTGCCGCGACCGGTGGTGAACAGGATCATCGTCGCGCCCGCCGCCGCCAGCGCGGTCGAGGATATCGCGTCATTCCCCGGCGCCTCGAGCAGCGTAACACCGGGGCGGGAGGCCTGCATGCCATAGTCGATCACGTCGACCAGCGGTGCATGTCCCGCTTTCTGCACGGCGCCGAGCGATTTTTCCTCAAGCGTGGTGATACCGCCGGCGATATTTCCGGGGGAGGGATTTTCCGAAACCGGAAGGCCGAGATCGAGAAAATAGCGTTTGAAGCGATTGAGCAGGCCAGTCGCGCGGTCGAACACCTCGCGCGAGGTGCTGCGGTTCAGAAGCGCCGTTTCCGCTCCGAAAATCTCGGGGATCTCGGTCAGGATCAATCGGCCGCGCGCCGCTGCCAGCCAGTCGCTGAACCTGCCGAGCAGGGGATTGGCGGTCAGCCCGGAAAAGGCGTCCGATCCGCCGCATTTCAGGCCCACCGCCAGCGCGGAGGTCGGCAGTTCGACGCGATGCCGATCGCCATATTCGGCGACCATTTCGTCGATCACGCTGGCAGCGGCCTCGATTTCGTTTTCGCTATCCTGCGCGCGCAGCGTGCGGATCTTGGCGCGGCTGCGTTCGGGGACGGCGGCGATCAGTGCATCGAGCTGGTTCGATTCGCACCCGAGCCCGAGCAGCAGCACCCCTGCAGCGTTGGGATTGTCGCACAGGCCCGCAAGGATCGCGCGCGTTCCCGCCAGATCGTCGCCGAGCTGTGAACAGCCGTGCGGATGCGCGAATCCCACCACGGCGTCGATGCGGCCCCTGTGCCGGATATCCGCATCGCGCGCGACGCTTTCGGCAAGCATCGCGACGCAGCCCACGGTCGGTATGACCCAGATCTCGTTACGTGTAGCCGCGCGGCCATCCTTGCGCAGATAGCCTGTCCATTTGCCCTGGGCCGGCGCAGCGACGGCCTCGTACCCGTCGACGCGCCCCGCGTCATAAGCGAGTTCGCCAGCAAGCGCGGTGGCCAGATTATGCGTATGGACCGGATCACCCGGCGCGATCGGCGCCGCCGCCTTGCCGATAACCTGACCATATTTGCGCACCGCGTCGCCCGGCGCGTGCGCGATCAGCGCGATTTTGTGGCCGATCGGGATATCGGTGCTCGCCGCCAGCCCCGGACCCAGCGATTCGCCTCGCGCGATGGCGCGCAGCGCAACTGCTATCCCGTCCGCCGGGTCGATGCGGATCAATGCCTCGTGCAACACGCCTTCAGTAACCGGTGTCATCTTTTTGTCTTGCCGTGGCGCGCCCCGGTCTGCAATCGACAATGCAGAAGGAGCACCCTGATGGCATTATCCGGCGGCCGCGAAAACGGCCGGACGCGCGACCCGCAGCCGACGATCAACGATGTCGCACGCGTGGCAGGCGTTTCGAAGAAGACGGTCAGCCGGGTCATCAACCGCTCGCCGCTGCTCAACGAAGAGACGCGCAAGAAGGTCGAGTCGGTAATTGCGGAGCTGGGCTATGTTCCCAATCCGCAGGCGCGCGCGCTGGCGCTCCGCCGCAATTTCCTGATCGGGCTGCTGCACGACAACCCGAATGCGCAGATGGTCCTTAATTTTCAGGAGGGCGTGCTCGAGGCGATTCGCGATACCGAATTCGCACTGGTCGTCCGCCCGGTCGATCGCCATTCGCCCGACATGCTGGAGGATGTCCGCAAATTCCTGGAGCAGCAGCGGCTGTTCGGCGTGCTGCTGCTGCCGCCGATTTCGGAAAATGACGCGCTGGCCGAACTCTGCCGCGAGCTGGGCTGCGGCTATGTGCGGATGGGGTCGGCGCAGCTGGACGACGATTCGCATATCGTTGCATCGAACGATCGCGATGCCGTGCGCGCCGCCACCGAATATCTGATCGAGCTCGGCCATCGCCGGATCGGGCTGGTCGCGGGGCCGGACGGGTTCCGGTCCGCTCGCGAACGCCAGGAAGGATTTCTGGAAGCGATGGCGAAGCACGGGCTGGCATGCGGGCCGGAACTGATCGCGCGCGGCAGCTATACGTTCGAAACGGGGCGGGCGGCGGCCGAACGGTTGTTCGAAGCCAATCCGCGCCCCACGGCTATCTTTGCCAGCAATGACGAAATGGCCGCCGGCGTGTTGCAGGCGGCTCGCCAACGCGAAATATCGGTGCCGGAGGAATTGTCGCTGATCGGATTCGACGACACGCCGATCGCTGCGCATATCTGGCCGCCGATGACGACAGTGCGCTGGCCGATCGTGTCGATGGCGCGTGCAGCGGCGCTCAAGCTCATCCATCCGCTCGATGCCGAGAAACAGCCAGCGCATTTCCTGTCGGATCTGGTCCGGCGCGCTTCGGTGGCTCCGCCGCCCTGACGGGGTTGCCATTGACGGGTCAGTCACGATATACCCGTTCTGACACCGGTTACCATTCCGGACAGCGACAGCATATAGATACGCCCGTAGTGGCGGAGAGAGGCACCCATGAAGATCGCCCTGATTATCGAAAACAGCCAGGCCGCGAAGAGCAGCATCATTCACGACGCGCTGACTTCGGTCGCCGAGCCGCTGGGCCATGAAGTGCATCATTACGGCATGTATGGTGCCGATGACGACGCCTCGCTCACCTATGTGATGAACGGGCTGCTGGCGGGTATCCTCCTCAATTCGGGGGCTGCCGATTTCGTGGTCACCGGTTGCGGCACGGGCATGGGTTCGATGCTCGCCTGCAATTCGATGCCCGGCGTTTTCTGCGGGCTGGTGATCGATCCCACCGATGCGTTCCTGTTCAGCCAGATCAATGACGGCAACGCGATTTCGATGCCCTATGCCAAGGGGTTTGGCTGGGCCGCCGAACTCAATCTGCAGGATTGCTATACCAAGCTGTTCAGCGGCGAACCGGGTGCGGGTTATCCGCGCGAACGCGCCGAGATCATGCGCACCAATCGCGGCATTCTGAAGGATCTCAAGGCCGCCAGCTGCCGCGACATGATCGATGTGCTGAAGCGCGTCGATCCGGCGCTGCTCAAGAGCGCGATCGCGGGTCCGAAATTCGCCGAATTGTTCGAGGCCAATGCCAAGGACGAGACGATCAAGGCCTATCTGCGCGAAGTCGCGGGTGCCGAAGCTGCGCTTTCCTGAAACGACGCTATCCTGATTGCATAGCCCCGCCGATCGAGCGGGGCGGCAATTGGCGGAGGAATTGCCTGAAATGAGTGTTTTCGACCTGTCTGGCCGCGTTGCGGTTGTGACCGGGGCCAATACCGGCATCGGTCAGGGTATCGCAGTCGCGCTGGCAAAGGCCGGTGCCGATGTCGCGGCGGTGGGGCGCTCGCCCGCCGATGAAACGGCCGAACTGATCCGCGGCCTTGGTCGCAAATGCGAGATTATCCGAGCCGATTTGTCGTCGATTGCCCCGGTTGATGATGTCGTCGCCGAAACCGTCGGGAAACTCGGCGGGCTCGATATCCTGATCAACAATGCCGGCATCATCCGCCGCGCCGATGCGCTGGAATTCAGCGAGGCCGATTGGGACGCCGTGATCGATACCAATTTGAAGAGCGTGTTCTTCCTGTGTCAGGCGGCCGCGAAGCAGATGATCGCGGGCGTCGAAGCCGGACGCGGGCGCGGCAAGATCGTCAACATCGCCTCGATGCTCAGCTTTCAGGGCGGGGTTCGGGTGCCGAGCTATACCGCGTCGAAGAGCGGCGTCGCGGGGCTGACGAAGCTGCTCGCCAACGAATGGGCGCCCAGACATATCAATGTGAACGCGATCGCGCCGGGTTACATCGCGACCAACAACACCGCTGCGTTGCAGGCGGATGAAACGCGCAATCGCCAGATCATGGAGCGTATTCCCGAAGGGCGCTGGGGCGCGCCTGAGGATATCGGCGGGGCCGCCGTGTTCCTGTCGAGCCAGGCCGCCGATTATGTTCAGGGGCATATCCTGGCAGTCGACGGCGGCTGGCTGGCGCGATGAACGCGGCCACCGGCCCGGGCAGCGGCCCGGTCGTGTGCTTTGGCGAAATGCTGCTCCGGCTGTCGCCGCCCGCCGCCATTCCGCTCGCGCAAACGCGCACGCTCGATGTCAATGTCGGCGGAGCAGAGGCGAATGTCGCCGCCGCGCTGGCGAGCCTGGGCACGCCGTCGCGCATGTTGAGCGTGCTCCCAGACAATGATCTGGGCGTCACTGCGCGCCGGGCGATGGCAGCGGCGGGAGTGGATGTCAGCTCTCTGGTTACGCGCAGCGGGCGGATGGGCCTCTATTTCTACGAACCCGCAGCCGGGCCGCGACCCGGCCGTGTTACTTATGACCGCGTCGGCAGCGCCTTTGCCGAAGCGGATGCGTCGGTACTCGGCTTTGCTGATGCGCTGAAGGGCGCGCGGCTGCTCCACATGTCGGGCATTACGCCGGCGCTCGGGCCACGCGGATGCGATCTCGCGCGCGCAGCGGTCGCGGCAGCGCGCGACGCAGGCGTGCCGATCGCGTTCGATGGCAATTATCGCGGCAATCTCTGGTCGGCATGGGACAGCAATCCGCGGGCGGTGCTGACCGAACTGATCGGCGAGGCGACGGTGTTGTTCGGCAATCACCGCGATGTCGGGCTGTTGCTGGGATCGGAATTCAGCGGCGACGGCGAGGTTCGTCGGCGCGAGGCAGCGGAGGCGGCATTTGCGGCCTTCCCCAAGCTGCAGCTGATGGCATCGACCGCGCGTAACGTAATCGATGCCCAGCATCACAAGCTGGCGGCGCGGATCGATGTTCGCGATGGCGGCTGGCAGACCGATGAGATCGACATCACCGGAATCGTCGACCGGATCGGCACGGGCGACGCGTTCGCGGCGGGTGTGCTGCACCGCTATCTGGGCGGGGCAGGCGTTCGCGAAATGGCGGAAGCTGGCCTGGCCCTGGCGACCTTGATGCACGGCGTGCCGGGCGACATGATCCTGGCGAGCGAGCGGGATCTGACGGAATTTCATCCGGGAGGGGGCGATGTCCGGCGATGAGAAACTGGGACGTCGCACCTTTCTGGCAGCTTCGGCAGCGAGTGGCGCCGCTGCATTGACGGCGTCGCCGGTTCGGGCATTTGCGCGCGAGCCGGTCGTTGGGCCGTATCGCGGCATTCGCGATGGCGATGCGCTGGCGTTTCTGGGCATCCGCTATGCCCGGGCGGAACGCTTCGCGCGCCCGGTACGCGAACTCTGGCCCGGCCAACCGGTGCATGCGACGGCGTTCGGACCGCTCGCGCCGCAGCTGGGGCTGCGCGATCAGCCGATGGGCGAGGATTGCCTGTTCCTCAACATCTGGACCCCAGAGGCCGACCCGCGCGCGAAGCGACCGGTGATGGTCTATTTCCATGGCGGCGGATATCTGGCGGGCAGCGTCACCGATCCGCTGACGCGCGGTCCGCATCTCGCCACGGGCGGCGATGTCGTGGTCGTCACTGTCAATCAGCGGCTCAATGTCTTCGGCTATGGCTGGCTGAAGCCCTTTGGCGCGCGCTTTGCCGATAGCGGCAATCTGGGCCAGCTCGATCTGATCGCGGCGCTGACATGGGTGCGCGATCATATCGCGGCGTTCGGCGGCGATTCGGAACGCGTGATGGTGTTCGGCCAGTCGGGTGGCGGTGCAAAGATCGCCACGCTGATGGCGATGCCCGCCGCCGATGGCTTGTTCCACAGCGCTGCGACGATGAGCGGCCAGCAAGTGACCGCCAGCGGCCCGGGCAATGCCTGGGCGCGGACGCGGGCGTTCATGGCGCAGCTTGGACTGGATGGCAGCGATATTTCGCCGTTGCTCGACATGCCGTGGGAGAAACTGGCCGACGCGCTGGATGCCACCGATCCGATATTGGGCGGGCGCGTTTACTTCGGTCCCGTGCTCGACATGACGAATTTGCCGCGCCATCCTTTCTGGCCGGATGCGGCGCCGCAATCGCTGCGCATTCCGATGATCCTGGGGAACACCCGCGACGAAACGCGCGCGTTCATCGACCCGCGCGGGCCGAAGCTGGCAGGGATCGACTGGAGCAACCTTGCCGAGCGGATCGGGCGTGAGATCAAGATCGACCTCGATCCCGACTGGGTGGTCGCGCAATATCGCGCGCGATATCCCGACTGGAGCGTCAAGCGCGTCTTCTATGCAGCGACGACGGCAGGGCGCAGCTGGCCGGGGCAAGTGATCGAGGCCGATGCGCGTGCCGCAGCAGGGGCGGAAAAGACCTGGGTCTATCAGTTCGATCGCCAGTCGCCGGTCGATCCGCTGCGCGGCGCGGCGCATACCGACGACATCCCTTATGTGTTCGGCACGCTCGATGCGCCGGGCAGCTATTCGGGAACCGACGTCACCGCGCGCGGGGTGCGCGATGCGATGATGCGGGCCTTTGCCGGTATGGCACGCGACGGGCGGCCGGGGCTGGAACGCTGGACGCCCTATCGTCTGCCCGGGCGCGCGACTCTCGTGGTCGATGACCGGCTGGCGATGGCCGATGATCCGCGCCGCTGGCAGCGCGAACTTTGGGCGACGGCGCCCTATATCCAGCCGGGTAGCTGAAGCCTGTTATTCGGCGCTTTGCGCGACCGGATAGGCGATGATCAGCGAGAGCGGCTCCTCACCGGTCTGGCGGATGCCGACATTCGCGCCGTCGTACAGATAGGCCGCCATACCGGGGCGCAGCTCGGCTTCGACGCCATCGGAAACCACCACGCCGGTGCCGGAGAGGACGTAATAGACCTCGTCATGCGCGATGCGATGCTCGCCGATGGCGCTGCCGGGGTCCAGATCGCGCCGGCGAAACTCCATCCGCCGCGGCTGGGGCGCGAAATCGCTGATACGATAGGCCGTGGACATGCCGATCTGCCCATGTGGCGGCGGTTCGCGGCGAACGGTGTCCGCCTGATCGATCACCACCATCGGCGGTGCCGGTTGCGGGGCCGAAGCATCCTGCTCCGGCCCCGCCAGCGCCAATGCGAGCATCAGCGCAACAGCCATTATTGCTGGCCGCTACGCATTTCGCGGTCGCGCGGCGACAGATGCTCCTGCGCGCCCGGCTTCTGCCCCGGATAGATTCCCGATTTGGGCGTCATCGTGTCGAGATTCCAATCGGCCTCGACAAAGGGGGCGTGGGTTTCGGCGATCTGCGGATAGCCGCCGACTTCCTTTTCATCGTCCAGGATTTCGCCGCGTCCTTCAGCGATGAAATAGAGCACGCGCAGTTCCTCGGGTCCGCGATCCCAGGGCCGCGCGCCCGCCGTGGCCAGCAACGTGGTTTCGACTTCAGCCGCGGGCAGGATGTCGTAGCCATCAAGGCTCGCCAGCGGCGCATCGGATTCGAGAATCTTCGCCTTGGTCACGCCATAACGACCGAACATCGGCCCCGGATTGCCCCAGCGATCGACCGCGATATTGTCGCGGCCATAATATTTCAGGTCGCCGACGCCGCCGATGGTGAGGAAGGGGAGGCCTTCGTCGGTATCATAGCCCGCGCGCATGACATTGCCGACCGCAGTGATCTCGCCGGTCACGGGCTCGTGGCCCGCCCATTCGAGATCCATCAGATTGTAATGCACTGCGCGATGGCCGGGGTCATAGATCAGATTGTTGATCATTAGCACCTGCGCGCCGCCCTTTACCAGCGGCGACCGCTCGACATTATGTGCCCAGATATTGCGATCGAAGACGATGTTGGTGGTGTTGTCGTGGACCAGCGATCCCTTGCTGTGTTCGCCCTTGGGGTGGCTGGCATTGGCCAATCCTTCGGCGGCAAGGTTGCGGCGGAAGAGGATGTCGTGGCTGGTATTGGCACGCCATTCCTCAACGGTGTCGCCGCCGCCGAAGCGTGGCCCGGACGCCGACATATTTTCATCCACCGCCCACAGGAAGGTGCAGTTTTCGACGACGACATGATGCGCCGCGACCGTGGAAAAGGCGTCGGCTTCCCAGTCGCTGAGATGCGGCGCGCCATCGGCGCCGGTAAAGACGCGGATATTGCTGATCTTCACATCATGCGTGCGCACATCGATGCCGCCGCGGATGATGGTGATGCCCGGAGAAGGAGCCGTCTGGCCGGCGATAGTGACATAGGGGTTTTCGATGTCGAACGTCGAACGGGCCATATCGATCGTGCCGGCGACTTCGAAAACGATGATCCGGGGGCCCTGTTCGGCAAGCGCTGCGGCGAGGCTGCCCGGGCCATCTTTCGCGAGCGTGGTGACGCGGATAATGCGTCCGCCCTGGCCGCCCTGAGTCGGATCGCGTTGCGCGGCCATGGCGGGCGCGGCAAGGCCGAAGGCGAGCAGGGACAAGGCGCCGATCATGGCGCGAATGGCTGATTTTCGCATGGTTTTGCTCCTCTCTCCCGCTTTTCTTGACAGAAGGCGTCCAGCTGGGCAATAACTAATGACACCGGTTACCAATAAGACCGGATTAGGGTTGAGGTGGCCTTGGAAGCGCAAGCGACAGGCAAAGATCGCGTCGCCTGCAAATTTCATGGACACCGGTGTCACTCTGAAAAGAGTTAAAACGGGGAGGTTCCATGAATCGCAAGGTTTCTCAAATATCACTGAAGTCGGCGCTGCTGGTGGGCAGCGCCCTTATGTTGCCGCAGCTTGCCTGGGCGCAGGACAGCGCGCCGCAAACGGGAACGTCCGGACAGGAAGTCGTCGATGGCGAAGAAATCATCGTCACCGGCTATCGCGAGTCCCTCAACGCCGCTGTCGCAGCCAAGCGTGACGCCACGTCGCAGGTCGATGTGATCCTGGCCGAGGATATCGCGAAATTCCCCGACCAGAATCTGGCCGAGTCGCTGCAGCGCATTCCCGGCATCTCGATCCAGCGCGACGCGGGCGAAGGCCGTGCGATTACCGTGCGTGGTCTGGGTGCGCAGTTCACGCGCGTGCGGGTCAACGGCATGGAAACGATCGCGACGTCGACCGATGGTGCATCGGCGAACCGCGATCGCGCGTTCGATTTCAATGTGTTCGCTTCCGAACTGTTCAATTCGATTGTCGTGCACAAGACCGCTGAAGCATCGCTGGATGAGGGTTCGCTGGGCGCGGTGGTCGATCTCAACACCGGCAATCCGCTTGCCTATGATCCCGGCTTCACCTTCGTGGCGTCGGCCCAGGCGCGGTACAATGATCTGGGTAATGACATCGCGCCGCGTCTTGCCGGCCTGATCGGCTGGACCAATGCGGACCAGACGTTCGGCGTGTCGGCGTCGGTTGCGTGGAGCAAATATACGACGCTGGAGCTGGGCAACAACACGGTGCGCTGGCAACAGGCTTCGTTCGGCTCGGTCAACGGGACGTCCTGCTATGCGGGCGGTGCCTATGTCTCCAGCCCGGATTGCGACGAAGCGGCGCTCGCCTTTCACCCGCGCATCCCGCGTTATGGCGAAGTCAGCCATGATCGCGAACGCCTGGGTGCGACTGCATCGATTCAATGGGCGCCAAGCGACCGCACCCATATCTCGATCGACGGGCTCTATTCGGACTTCAAGGAAGACCGGGACGAACATTGGGCTGAAGTCCTGTTCCGATCGAACGAGAAATCGATTTCGCTGACCAGCTATACGCTCGATTCGGCCGGCAACATGATCGCCGGCACCGTGGACAATGCCTGGGTCCGTACTGAGCGCTATCATCGCGAAAGCGAAACCGAATTCTATCAGATTTCGGGCAAGATCGATCAGGAGTTCAGCGATTCCTTCCGCGCGACACTGCGCGGCGGCTTTTCGCGGTCGGACGCCGATATCCCGGTCGAGACCACGCTGATCTTCGACGATCGCGACGCGACCGGTTACAGCTTCGATTATTCGGACATGTATAAGCCGGTCCTGTCGTTCGGCGCGGGAATCGACGATCCCACGGCGTTCCAGCTGGCCGAATTCCGCGACCGTCCTTCGTCGCTGACCAACAAGTTCCAGACGGTCGGACTGGACCTTGCCTATGACGTGGTCGAAGGCTTCACGTTCAAGGCTGGCGGCATCTATCGCAAATATGAGTTCGATACGATTGGCTATCGCCGCGACAGCACCTATTGCGCGGCGTTCACTTGCGCGGCGGGCCAATATGGCATGCCGGTGACGAGCAGCATCGCCAATATCTTCAACCTGGGCGATGCCGGTCAGCCGTCGGGAACGACCACCAGCTGGGTCGAGCCGGATCTGGATGCCGCCGCCGATGCGGTCGGCCTCTATTCGCGCACGCCCAGCCTTCAGCAGGGCGAGCAACGCTATGTCAGCGAAAAGGTGACGGGCGGTTACGGTCAGGTCGATTTTGAAACCTGGCTGGCCGGGATGCGGATCACCGGCAATGCGGGTGTTCGCTATGTGCACACCGAGCAGCTTTCCAGCGGGTTCAACAGCGGCAGCTATGTCACCGTCGAACGCAGCTATGACGATGTGTTGCCGTCGTTCAACCTCAACCTGCATCTGCGCGACGACCTGCTCCTGCGCGGAGCGATTGCCAAGGTCATCACGCGTCCGTCGCTGGGCAGCCTGACGCCGGGCGGTTCGGTCGATCAGTTCAACTACTCGATCAGCTCGGGCAATCCGTATCTCGATCCGTATCGGGCGACGACATTCGATGCCGCACTGGAATGGTATTTCGCACCGGGAGCAATCGTGTCGGTGGCGCTGTTTGCCAAGCAGATCGAAAGCTTCCCGATCTCCAGCACGTTTACCGGAACCTATGCGTCGAGCGGCCTGCCGACGTCGCTGCTGACGGTGGGTACGCCGGCGTATAACGCAGTCGTGGATACGACGAGCGCAAGCTACAACCCGAATATTCCGTTCACGTTCAAGACGAGCGTCAACGGACCGGGCGCCAATCTGAAGGGCGTCGAGTTTTCGGTGCAGCTGCCCTTCTCGGTGTTCAGCGAATCGCTTGGCGATTTCGGTGTGCTCGGCAACGTCACGCTGGTCGACAGCAATGTCGATTATACGATGTCGCTGCCCGGGACGAGCGTGAACGCGTCGGGATCGATCAGTTCGAGCGGGACTGCTGTCTATACGCGACCGCTGCTCGACCTGGCGAAGACCGCCGCCAACGGCACGATCTATTACGACAATGGTCGTCTCTCGATCCGCGCATCGGTAGCCTATCGCGGTGAATATGCCGACAGCACCAGCGGTAACTTCAATATCTTCGAAGGCTATGGCGATACCACCAACGTCGATGCCTCGATCCGCTACAAGCTGACCGAGCAGATCGAATTGTCGATCGACGGGACCAATTTGCTCGACACCTATCGCAAGCGCTGGGTGAACGAGCCGTCGAAGCGCAATTACGAGTATAACCACTTCGGACGCGTGTTCATGGCGGGCGTCCGGGTGCAGATGTAGTCTGGCCGATAAAACAAATGGGGGAAGCCCGCGCATGAACTGGGATCGCAGATCGTTGCTCGGCGCGGGCTTTTTTGTGGCCATGGCTGGCGGCGGCGGCGTCCTTGCCCAGACGGCGCCGCCGCATACCGATGGGGGTGATCCGCCGGGCCTTCCCCAGCCGACCGAAACGATCGATCTGTGGCCGGGCGGTGCGCCGGGAATGCCCCGCAATCCGCCGCAGGAAGTGACGACCGAACGATCGACCGACGAACTCGTCACCGATCGCGCGGTGCGGGGCATCACCAATCCGCGCATGGCGGTATTTCGTCCCGATCGCCCCAATGGCGCGGCGGTGCTGCTGTTTCCCGGCGGCGGCTATCGTCACGTCGTCGTCGACAAGGAAGGCTATGAAATGGCGCGCTGGCTGGCCGCGCGCGGCTTCACAGCCTTCGTGCTTTTCTATCGCCTGCCGGGGGACGGCTGGGCAGCGGGCCCCGATGTCGCGTTGTCCGACGCGCAACGGGCGATCCGCCTGATACGGCATCGCAGCCGCACCTATGCGCTCGATCCTGAGCGAGTTGCGGTCATGGGCTTTTCGGCAGGCGGGCATCTCTGCGCAGATCTCAGCACGCGTTTCGCCGCACGCACCTATGATCCGTTCGATGACGCCGATACGCTGTCGGCCAGGCCGATCTGCGCGGCGCCTATTTATCCGGTGGTGTCGATGGATCCGGAATTTGCCCATCCCGGTTCGCGCACGCTGTTGCTCGGCGCAAACCCGAGCGCGGCGCTTGAGGCAGCGCATTCGCCGGATCGCAATGTGCCCGCCGACGCGCCGCCACATTTCCTGCTCCATGCCGAGGATGACGATGTCGTGCCGGTTGCCAATACGCTGCTGCTCCACGCCGCGCTGAAGGCGCAGGGCATCCGTGTCGAGGCGCATTTCTTCCAAAATGGCGGCCACGGCTTTGGCCTGCGCAAGGCGATCGGCAAGCCAGTGGAGGCATGGCCCGATCTGTGGCGCGCCTGGGCGCGGAATACCGGGNTGGGNTGAGCATGATCGACCGCAGACAGGCAATTGCCGGTGCGGGNGNCTTGCTGCTCGCGCCGCGCGCCGCNGCGGANAGGGCAGGGGCCGGTNCCATCTTCNNCGCCTGTTCGGGCCTNCTGATCCGGCATTTGCGCGACCTGATGAACTGGAAGTNGCGCGAACCGGGCTTTATGCCGCCCGGCCCGGCGAAGCNNTNTTCCGCGATTTCCGTTTCGAGGCATTTGCCTGACCCAGTATCCGCGTACCGACAGGATTATTGATGACCAAGCTGACGCTCCACCCCGNCCGGCTGTTTCCCGCCGAGGAAAATGTCCGTGCCATTGCGCGGCGGCTCTATGCGCAGGTGAAGGACCTGCCGATCATCAGCCCGCACGGCCATACCGATCCGTCCTGGTTTTCGGAGAACGCGTCGTTCGGCGATCCTGCGCAACTGCTGATCGTGCCCGACCATTATGTCTTCCGTATGCTCTTCAGCCAGGGCGTCAGCATGGAGGAACTGGGCGTGCCGCGCGCCGATGGTGGCGTGGTGGAGACGGATTCGCGCGCGATCTGGCGGCGCTTTGCCAATCGCTATCCGCTGTTCCGTGGCACGCCGTCGCGTATGTGGCTCGACTGGGTCTTTGCCGAAGTCTTCGGGCTCGACGAAATCCTCTGTAGCGACAATGCCGATCGCTATTTCGACACGATCGACGCTGCGCTGCGCACCGATGACTTCCGTCCGCGCGCGCTGTTCGAACGGTTCAATATCGAGCTGCTGGCGACGACCGAAGGACCGCTCGACCCACTCGACCATCACCGCGCGATCGCGGCGAGCGGATGGGGCGGGCGGGTGATCACCACCTATCGCCCCGATCCGGTGGTCGATCCCGAGTTCGAAGGCTTTGCCGACAAGCTGGCGCAATTCGGCGCGATCACCGGTCAAGATGTGTCGAGCTGGCAGGGCTATCTCGCCGCGCATGAAAATCGCCGCGCCTATTTCCGCGACATTGGCGGCGCAACCGCGACCGATCACGGCCATCCCAGTGCCGCAACGGCGGACCTGTCGCGCGACGATGCCGCCGCGCTCTATGCCCGCATCCGTTCGGGCAACTTCACGCCGCAGGAGGCCGAACTGTTCCGCGCCCAGATGCTTACCGAAATGGCGGGGATGAGCCTGAAGGACGGGATGACGATGCAGATCCATCCCGGCGCGTTCCGCAATCACAACGATGCCGTCATGGCGCGCTTTGGCCGCGACAAGGGAGCCGATATCCCCAGCAGCACCGATTATGTCGGTGCGTTGCGGCCGCTGCTCAATCGCTATGGCAATGAATCGGCGCTGACGATCATTCTCTTCACGCTCGACGAAGACAGCTATTCGCGCGAGCTGGCGCCGCTGGCGGGCCATTATCCGGCGCTGCGCATCGGCCCGCCCTGGTGGTTCCATGACAGTCCAGAAGGGATGCGCCGTTTCCGCGAGGCAACGACGGAAACCGCTGGTTTCTACAACACGGTCGGGTTCAACGACGATACCCGCGCGTTCCTGTCGATCCCGGCGCGGCATGATGTTGCGCGGCGGATGGATTGCGGCTTCCTCGCGCGGCTGGTCGCCGAACATCGCCTGCCCGAGGATGAGGCGCATGAGGTTGCACATGCGCTTACCTATGACCTCGTCAAGAAGGCGTATCGGATTTGAGGCTGTCGCAGGAAACGCTGGCCGCGCTGCCCGGCGATGTCGCACGTCCGGGCTATGACCGCGCGGCGGTGCGCGGCGGCGTCGTGCATCTTGGTATCGGCGCGTTCCACCGTGCGCATCAGGCGGTGGTGTTCGAATCCGCGCTGGAGGCGGGGGACCTGCGCTGGGGCATCACCGGTGTATCGCTGCGTTCGGGCGGTGTGCGCGACCAGCTGGCGCCGCAGGACGGGCTCTACACGCTCGTCACGCGTGATGGCGACAACGAACAGCTCCGCGTCATGGGTGCGGTGCGCGACGTGCTGGTCGCACCCGAAGACCCGGCGCGGGTCGTCGACCTGCTGGCGGCGCCCGACACGCACATCGTCACGCTGACGATTACCGAAAAGGGCTATCATCTCGATCCGGCTACCGGCGCGTTGCGCGAAAGCGATGCCGAGGTGGCGGCGGATATCGCCAGTCTGAATGCGCCGCGCACCGCGCCCGGATTTCTGGCGGCGGGACTGGCCAAGCGTCGCGCGGCGGGGCTGGCGCCCTTTACCGCGATTTCGTGCGATAATGTGCCGCATAATGGCCAGCGACTGCGTGCGGCGGTGCTGGCAATCGCGCAGGCGCATGACCCGGCGCTCGCCGAATGGATCGCGGCGCAAGGCGCATTTCCGCAAACGATGATTGATCGCATCGTTCCCGCCACCACGCCGGAGGATGTGGCTCGCCTCGAGACGCATCTGGGTGTCGAGGATCGCGGCATGGTGAAAACCGAGCCGTTTACGCAGTGGGTGATCGAGGATCGCTTCGCGGGACCACGGCCCGATTTCGCGGCGTTGGGCGTGCAGCTCACGCCACGTGTCGAACCCTGGGAAACGGCAAAGCTGCGCATGCTGAACGGCGCGCATTCCGGCATCGCCTATCTTGGTGGGCTGGCGGGCATCGAGACCGTCGATCGCTTTGTTGCGCTTGCCGCCGGTCGCCGCTTCGTAGAAGCCCTGTGGGCCGAAGCGGAAACGACACTTATTGTGCCACCGGGCCTGGATATCGCAGCCTATCGCACCGAGCTGATGGCACGTTTCGCCAATGCCGCGCTGGCGCACCGCACGCGACAGATCGCGATCGACGGATCGCAGAAGCTGCCGCAGCGGCTGCTCGCCACCATCGCCGCGCGGCGTGCGGCGGGGCAGGATTTTGCCCGGCTGGCGCTGGCCGTGGCGGCATGGATGCAGTGGCAGTCGGGTGTGGACGAAAGCGGCATAACGTTTGTCGTGGACGACCCGCTGGCAGAGCGTACCGCTGCGGCGCTTGCGGGCGCGCAGGACGCTGCTGCGCGCGTCCGGCGATTGCTTGCGATTGCCGAGATATTCCCGCCCGCGATGGCCGATGATACCATCGTCACAGATGAACTGACGCGCCAGCTTGCGGGTCTTGAAAACCATGGGCGCGGCTGGTGGGATATTGCGACCGAAACCGCCTGAACAGGGCGTTTCCGGTTGCGAGCCGCGCGGGACGCGCTATAGGCTTGCCTCCCCGCGCGGGCGTGGCGGAATTGGTAGACGCAGCGGATTCAAAATCCGCCGTTGGCAACAACTTGTCGGTTCGAGTCCGACCGCCCGTACCATCGCTGAAATCGACAGAAACGATACGGGCACTCGCTTACGCCTTTTGCGCCGCGAGCATATCGAGCGCCACATCGACGATCATGTCTTCCTGTCCGCCGACCATTTTGCGTTTGCCGAGTTCGACGAGGATGTCGCGGGTGTCGATGCCGTAGGTTTCGGATGCTTTTTCGGCGTGGCGCAGGAACGATGAGTAGACGCCGGCATAGCCGAGGCTGAGCGTTTCGCGGTCGACCCGGACCGGGCGGTCCTGGAGCGGGCGGACCAGGTCTTCGGCTGCGTCCATCAGCGCCATGACATCGCAGCCATGGTTCCAGCCCTTGCGGTCTGCCGCGGCGATGAACACTTCGAGCGGGGCGTTGCCCGCGCCTGCGCCCATGCCGGCGAGGCTGGCGTCGATCCGTACCGCGCCCATTTGCGCGGCGACCATCGAGTTGGCGACGCCGAGCGAGAGATTGTGATGCGCGTGGATGCCGCGCTCGGTCTCGGGCTTCAGAACGCGATCATATGCGGCGAGCCGGTCGCGCACGCCATCCATGTCGAGCGCGCCGCCGCTGTCGGTGACGTACACGCATTGCGCGCCATAGCTTTCCATCAGCAGCGCCTGGCTCGCCAGCGCATCGGCATCGATCATATGGCTCATCATCAGGAACCCCGACACGTCCATGCCGAGGTCGCGGGCGATGCCGATATGCTGCTTCGATACGTCCGCTTCGGTACAATGCGTCGCAACACGCACCGATCGTACGCCGATATCATAAGCGCGCCTGAGCTCTTCGGCGGTGCCCACCCCGGGCAGGATCAGCGTGGTCAGCACCGAGCGTTCGAGCACGTCGGCCACAGCCTCGAGCCATTCCCAGTCGGTATGCGCGCCAAAGCCATAGTTGAAGCTCATGCCGTTGAGCCCGTCGCCATGCGCGACCTCGATCGCATCGACCCCGGCCTTGTCGAGCGCGGCGGCAATCGCGCGGACATGATCGATCCCGTAATTATGGCGGATCGCATGCATGCCGTCGCGCAGCGTCACGTCCTGGATATAGAGCTTGTCGCCCGAAGCGACGTCGAACCTGGCCATGTTCTCGTTCCTTACGCTGCTGCCGCTGCCATGCGCCGCTCGGCGAGCAGTTCGCCGGTCGCCTTGGCCGCCGCGGTCATGATGTCGAGATTGCCGGAATAGCTGGGCAGATAATCGCCCGCGCCTTCGACCTCGAGGAAGATCGAGGTCTTCACGCCGGTAAAGTCGCCGCGCCCGG
Source organism: Sphingomonas sp. (assembly GCA_002707985.1). Classification (GTDB taxonomy): domain Bacteria; phylum Pseudomonadota; class Alphaproteobacteria; order Sphingomonadales; family Sphingomonadaceae; genus Sphingomonas. The sequence goes on from PAOI01000025.1 coordinate 93,942, forward strand.
GGATGTGCAGCTTGTTGTTGTCTCCATAGCGTTCGAACTGCACCTGCTGTTTCAGGCGATAGCCCGGGACATAATCCTGCACCTTTGCCACCATCGCTTCGACCGAGGCACGGATCGCTTCTTCGTCGGCGCCTTCGGACAGAGTGAACACCGTGTCGCGCATGATCATCGGCGGTTCGGCGGGATTGAGGATGATGATCGCCTTGCCCTTCGCGGCGCCGCCGACCTTCTCGATCGCATTCGCGGTGGTGCGGGTGAACTCGTCGATATTGGCGCGCGTGCCGGGCCCGGCCGAACGCGACGAGACCGACGCGACGATCTCGGCATAATGGACCGTCGCGACCTGACTGACCGCCGCGACCATCGGGATCGTCGCCTGTCCGCCGCAGGTCACCATGTTGACGTTGGGCTGATCGAGATTGGCGTGCATGTTGACCGGCGGCACCGTGAACGGACCGATCGCTGCGGGGGTCAGGTCGACCACTTGGATCCCGTCGGCGCGCAGCGCTTCGTCATGCACCTTATGCGCATAGGCACTGGTCGCATCGAACGCGATGCCGATATCGGGATAGCAGGGCAGCTGCTTCAGCCCCTCGATCCCCTCATGGGTGGTGGCGATGCCATGTTCGCGCGCCATTGCCAGCCCTTCGGAAGCAGGGTCGATGCCGACCACCGCGACCAGCTCCATATTCCGGGGATATTTGATCATCTTCATCATCAGATCGGTGCCGATATTGCCCGAGCCGATGATCGCGGCCTTCACCCGTTCCATGTCCTGTTCCTTCAGATAAACTGCGCGGTGCACGATCCGATCGCGGCGCCCTGCGCATCGGAAAGCATCATGTCGAACCGGTCGCCCGCCACTGCCGGAGCAAGCGGGACCAGCGAGCCCGACAGGATCACGTCGCCCGCATCGAGGCTGACGCCATATTCGCCCAGCGTGTTCGCCAGCCATGCCACTGCCATCGCCGGATCGCCCTGCACCGCATGGCCGAACCCCTCCGACAGCGGCTCGCCGTTCTTGCGGACCGCAACGTGCAGGTTCGGCAGGTCGAGCTCCGCCGGATCGAGCCGTTCGGAGCCCAGCACGAACACCCCGCACGAGGCATTGTCCGCCACCGTATCGATAATCCCGATCTTCCAGTCGGTAATGCGGCTGTCGACAATCTCGAAGCACGGCGCGACTGCCTCTGTCGCCGCAACCACATCGGCTGGCGTGACGCCCGGACCCTTCAGCCCCTCGCGCAGGAGGAACGCGATCTCCGCCTCGGCGCGCGGCTGGATCAGCCGGTGGGCCGCAACATCAATGTCCCCCTCGACGAACATCGCATCGGTCAGGAACCCGAAATCGGGCTGATGCACCCCCAGCATCTCCTGAACCGCCTTGCTGGTGACCCCGATCTTCTTCCCCACAACGCGCTCGCCATCCTCCAGACGACGCTCCAGAAACCCCAAACTGATCGCATAGGCATCATCAATGGTAAGTTCCGGATCGCGCCCCATCAGCGGCAGCAATGTGCGACCGGCTCGCAGCGCCTCGTATAGCTCGGCCGCGTAGAGATCAGCCGAGGCCATTGAGAAACGCGACCGCATAGGCATTGAATTCATCGCGGCGTTCGACCTGAACCCAGTGGCCGACCTTGGCGAAACGCATGGCACGGACATCGCAGCTGGCGGCAAAGAAATGCTCGATACCGCTTGCCGGACAGAATTTATCCTCTTCGCCCCACAGCACGAAAATGGGCTGCTTGATTTCGCCGAGCCGCGACGAAAGATTCTGCGTCCGCATCCGCATCAGCACATCCTTGGGCTGTGCCTTGGCAACCTCGAACCGCTCGGCCACCAGTTCGTCGCTGATCTGGTCGCGAAAATCGGGATGGACGAGGGCGGTTACGACCGCGCGCTGGCTCTCGATCGTGAATTCCTCCGATGCGAAGGCCTGACCCATCAGTGCGATGCCCGGCATCGCGAAATAGACGGGCAGCTCCTCGATACAGCCGGGCGCCATCAGAATGAGGCCGCTGACGAATTCCGGGTGATCGAGCGTCATCTGCATCGCGATGCCGCCGCCCAGCGAATTGCCGACCAGCACGGCGCTGTCGACGCCTTCGGCGATCAGCATTTCGTAGATGGAATCGGTGAAAAGCTGGAGCGTATAGTCGATGCCCTCGGGCTTTTCGGATTCGCCATATCCCACCAGGTCGGGCAGGACGACGCGATAGCCCGCCGCCACGAACGCGGCATAGTTTCCGCGAAAGTTCGACGAGCCGGATGCGCCCGGGCCGCTGCCGTGCAGGAAGACACACACAGGCCCGTTTTCGGGACCCGCGACGGCGAAGCTGATTTCATAGCCGCTCGAGCCGGTATGGCTGCGGCGCACAAGATCGGTCATATCTGTCGCCCCCCTTACAGAAACGCGAAAGCGGGCGGCTGACCGACGAGAACGCCGACCAGATCGGGGGAACGATTATAGGGATCGTTCGCGACATGCGCGCGCGCGGCCTTGAGGTCGAGCCAGGGCTGAATGATGTCGCTGGACAAATAGATGGCGCGGCCGCCGAGCCGCTCGACCATGGCATCGACCAGCTGCGCAAGGCGCTTGGCGACGGTCGAGGACTGATAGACGTACAATGCCCGCTGCTCGAGCGTCATCCGCTCACCGCGGTTCATCAGGTCCATGATTTCGTTGAACTGGCGCTCCAGCGCGATTTCCATTTCGACCATCTGGGCCTGCGCTGCGGCGATCGCGCCTTGCAGCACCTGATCGTCCTTCGACGCCTTCTTGGTATTGGTCGATACGCGGCTCTGCATGATGTCGATCGCCGCGCTGATCGCCGCGCGCGCGCCGCCGAATGCCGACGAGCTTACCGAGCGGACGAAGAGCTGCGCCCAGGGCATCTGGTAGAGCGCGCCGTCGTTGACGGCATAGCCGGGATTGTTGCCGAAGAAGGACGCGGCAGCGCTGTGCGTGCGATGTTCGGGAACGAACACGCGATCGACGATGATGTGATGGCTGCCCGTGCCCTGAAGCCCGAAAGTGTGCCATTGGTCCTGGTCGATCGCATAGTCTTCGCGCGGCAGCAGGAAGGTGCGCATGTCGACCGTGCCGCCTTCTTCCTCCGGCGGGACGAAGGCGCCGAGCAGCACCCAGCCGCAATGCACCGAACCGCTCGAAAAGCCCCAGGTGCCGGAGAGGTAGAAGCCGCCCTCGGTCCGCTCGACCTTGCCCACCGGCTGATAGGTGGATGAGACGAGCATGTCGGGATTGTCGCCCCACACTTCCTGCTGCGCCTTGTCGTCGAACAGCGCGAGCTGGAAGGGGTGGCATCCGACGACGCCATAGACCCAGCCGGTCGACATGCAGCCTTCAGCGAGATTCTTCTGAATCTCGAAAAACACGTTGGGGTGCATTTCATAGCCGCCATAGCGTTTCGGCTGGAGCACGCGGAAGAAGCCCGCTTCGGTCATTTCCGCGATCGTTTCGCGGGGGACGTTGCGTTCGGCAACGCATTGCTTTGCCCGCGCCTTCAGCGACGGAATCATTGCCTTAGCACGCGCGATCAGCGTTTCCGCCGAAGGTGCTTCGACCGGCGCGTGCGCCTCAGCCAACGTTGCCATTCAGACCTCCTCAGTTCACGGCTTTGCCGCGTCGATATCATACATACGCGAAATTTGAATAGATATAAACTACGCAAATCGTCAATTGAAAATGAAAATGCCCGAACATATACGTTATTGCGGACGCGATTCTTGTGCATATCGTGATCCTGCCGGGCGAGCGGCAGCCATAGGGAGCGTGGGCGATGGCCTCGCTGCGGGAATGGCGTCGCCAGGATCCGGCGATGGAGAGAAACAGAAGCGGCTCCGGCACTGGGGAGCCTGCCGACCTGCGAGGAGCGAGCAATGGCGATTGAATGTCTGGGCTATGTGATCGTGCAAACCGACAAGCGCGAAGAATGGGAGACCTATCTTTGCAAGGTGGTGGGCGCGATGAAGGGCGAGGCGCCTGATTCCGGCGCGGATCACTATCGCGTCGATGCCCGCCCGTTCCGTTTTCGCATTGTCGATGCGGGCGGCGAAGGCGAAAGGCTGACCGCAGCAGGATATCGCATCGATTCGCGCGACGCGCTCGATGCGCTTGCCGGGCGGCTTGAGTCGGCGGGCCATCCTGTCCGTTGGGGCGCAGACGATGATGCGAAGATTCGCGGCGTAGATGCCTTTTTCTCGGTCGCCGACCCTGCCGGCAACGGTTTCGAATTCTATGTCGGCGATTCGGTGAGCGACGAACCCTTTGTCTCGCCGATCGGCGTGAAGGGTTTCGTGACCGGAGAACTGGGCATGGGACATGCCGTGTTCGCAGCGCCCGATTTCGACGCGTCATACAAATTCTTCAACGAAGTGATCGGATTCCACCCGACCGACCTGCCGCGCTTCCGCTTTCTGGGCACGCCGGACGATCCGGGCATTCCGTTCGCGTTCCTGCACGCCGACAATGGGCGGCATCACTCGGTCGCGTTCGGGCAATTGCCGCCGATGCCGGGCGGCTGTGTCCATCTGATGCTCGAAATGACCACGCTTGAGGATGTGAAGGATTGCTATGCGCGGATGTCGGAATTCGGCGTCGCGGAATCGGCGTCGATCGGCAAGCACCCCAACGACAAGGTCACGAGCTTCTACATGAAGACGCCGTCGGGCTTCGATCTGGAGATCGGCTATGACGGGCTGGTGATCGATCCCGCGAATTGGGAAACGACCAGCCACGACACCCCAAGCGAATGGGGACATGAATGGGCGTGGATGAAGGCGATGGCCGGCGCCGGCGCCTGACGGTTTTTGCGGGAGGAGGCGAAATGCTGCCTCCTCCCGTTTCGGCGGCGTTCGACTACGCGATCCGCGCCTGTCGTGGCCGGATTGCATCTATTTTCGAAAATTCATTGACCTTTCAGGCTGAAAGGGTCGAGAGAAGGCGCTTCAATTCAACTGGGGCAGCCTGACACTTGTCGGACAGGTACGACAACAAACTCGACGCGACCGATCGCGCGATCATCGAAAAGCTCCGGGGCAACGGCCGCGCCACCAATCGCGAAATTGCCGAGGAACTGGGCCTGACGGCCAACACCGTATCCTCGCGCATTCGCCAGATGGAATCGGCGGGGCAATTGCGCGTCATCGCAGTGTCCGACTTCGCGGCGCATGGGCACAATGTCCTCATCCAGCTGGCGATCCAGCTCGACAATCGCTCGGCGACCGAAGCCGCTGTGGAGCTCGCCGGATTTCCGGAGGTTTTCGCAGCGCATATCGTCAACGGCAATTACGACATCGACCTGCTGATCGCGGTTGAGGATTTCGATGCGCTGAAGCGCTTCATGCTCGAAAGGCTTTCCGGAGTGCGCGGCATTCGTTCGATGACTCCGTCGATCTCGGTGGATATCCTCAAATACAGCTTCGACCACGCGATTACGGGATAACCGCGATGACCAACGCAAATCTCGATGCGCTCGACAAGAAGCTGATCGGCCTGCTTGCCGAAGATGCGCGCATTTCGAACCGCAAGATCGCGGCGGATCTGGACGTCACCGAAGGCACGGTGCGCAGCCGTATCAAGCGGCTGGAGCGCGACAATCTGATCCGCTTCACGGCGATCACGACGCTCAGCCGGGGGGAGCGGTTTCGTATCGCCTTCATCCGCGTGCAGGCCGAGCTCGAAAAGATTCCAGATATCTGCAAAGTGCTCGAGCCCGATCCCAATATCGGCGCGCTGATCGTCACGATGGGGCGCTTCAATCTGCTGGCGATTACGATCTTCAACGATCTCGACTCGCTGCATGCGATGGCGTCGGACAAGATTCTTTCGCTGCCGGGCGTGCACCATGTTGAAACGGCGATCGCCATTTCGACCGTGAAATACGACCTGCGCGTGGCGCGAATCCTGTAATTTCGTCACCAGCATAGCTGCGACACAGTCGGGCACCCCTCTCTGCCTGGCTGGTAGAGACGCGCGCGCGGTGTTGCGCATCGACGCTGGGATGCGAGGCGGCGATGGGTGCGCAGTGGAGCGCGTCGCCACTGCGTATGCGTGATCCGTGCCCGGGCGATTTATGAAAAACGCAAAGGCAGCGGACGCGGGCGATTGACCTGAAGCAAACGTAAAAATAGAGTGCTCGCGCTACGAATCGTACTGCGATCCATAAAAACATGATCACATAAGCGTAGCGATGAGCCGTGAGAGGTCACGACATTTCAAGTCGGACCCCGGCCAAATGGGAGGGATGGAATGGCAAATTCACGTATGATTCGATTCATGGCGATTCCGCTCGGCGCAATGCTGCTCGAGCCGGGGATCGCCTTTGCTCAGGACAGCGCGACGCCGCAGGATCGCGCGACTGCCGGGCAGGAAACGCCGGCCGGGCTGCGCCAGTCCGACGAAATCGTCGTCACCGCGCGCCGTCGCGAAGAAACGCTGCAGGACGTGCCGATCGCGATTTCCGTCGTGTCGCAGGAAGAGCTCACGCGCCGCAATCTGGAATCGGTCACCGATCTTCAGGCGTCGACGCCTTCGCTCAGTGCAACGGGGCCGTATCGCAACACGCCGATCATTAGCATTCGCGGGCAGGGCGGTTTCACCCCCGGCGGTATCCCTGCGGTGATCATGTACATGAACGAAGTGCCGCTGCCGACCAGTGCGCAGGCAGGATCGCCGGGCGGTGCGCTCGGCGCCAACGGACTGTTCTTCGACCTTGAAAACGTGCAGGTGGTAAAAGGGCCGCAGGGCACCCTGTTCGGCCGCAACACGACCGGTGGCGCGATTCTGATCCAGAGCCGCCGTCCGACGATGGATTTCGGCGGGCATGTCACAGCGACCGCCGGCAATTACGGTGACCGCGAAATCGATGCGGCGATCAACATTCCGCTCGTCGCCGACCGCCTCGCGCTGCGTATCGCGACCAATGCCCAGAAGCGTGATGGCTTCACCATCACCCAGAGCACGCCGTCGCATCCCAACGGCCTGGATCTTGACGATTCCAACCATTTCTCGGTTCGCGGCTCGCTGCTCGCGCAGTTCGGTGGCGTCGAAAATCTGCTGGTCGCCGATTATGTGAAGGTCGATCACAACGGCGTCTCGTCGATCCTGAAATCGATCAACCCGTCGCCGTTGCACCCGGTCAACCTGTTCTTCCCGGGCATGGCCGCGCAGGTGGCGGCACAGGATGCACTGGGCATCCGCCGGCAGGTTCCGCTGAGCGCGGATATGAGCGGCTTTCTGCGTCGCTGGTCGGTCACCAACACTACGAGCATCGACCTCAGCGATTCGATCACGCTGCGCAACATTTTTGCCTATAGCCGTTCGAAATATGCGCAGACGATCGATGGCGACGGCACCATTTATCCGGTGTTCGACCCCATTCAGTCGCAGTCGATCCCCTATGTCACGCGCCAGATCAGCAACGAAATTCAGCTGCAGGGCACCAGCTTTGGCGGGGATCTCGACTGGGTTGCCGGCTTCTTCTACCTGAACCAGCCCGAAGAAGATAATTTCACGCTTCACCGGAACGTCACGATGGGACGTCCGCGCGACGTGGGTTTCAAGCAGTTCGAATCCTCCCGTGCGGTCTTTGCCCAGGGTGACTTCGACATCACCAGCACGCTCAGCCTGACTGCCGGCGCGCGCTACACATGGGAAACGATCGGCCGCAAGAACAAGGAAACGCTGCTGAGCGGCGCGTGCTTCTCGCCTTTCGCCGGCACCGATTGCACGCTGGCAAATTCGGGCGATTTCCAGGCTCCAACCTGGACGATCGGGCTGAACTTCGCGCCGAACCGCGATACGCTGCTCTATGTCGTGTCGCGTCGGGGGTTCCGCTCGGGCGGGTTCAACCTGGCCGGAGACGTGCCGGTTGCCGATCAGGTGTTCGACAAGGAAACCGTCACCGACCTCGAATTCGGCGCGAAGCTGAGTTTCGGTTCGGGCGATTTCCGCTTCACCACCAACATTGCCGCCTATCGCCAATGGTATCGCGATATCCAGCTTCAGGAAACGACGACCTCGCCCATCACGCTGGGTCCCGTCACCGTGGTCAAGAATGCCGGTGAGGCGCAGATTGACGGCATCGAACTCGAAGCGACGGCCTTTATCGGCGACCTGACGCTGAACGCCCAGTTCGCCTATACCGATTTCGATTATACCAAATTCTCGCCGGGTGTGATCCTGCCGATCTACCCAACGGTTCCGCCGTACAAGTTCGGCGTGGGCGCGCAATATCGCCTGCCGCTGCCGAGCAGCATCGGCGATATTTCGATTTCGGCCAATTTCGACTGGCAGGACAAGACGCGGGTCGTGCCCTATGACGATCCCTTCGGTCTGAAGGATGCCTATGGGTTGCTGACGCTGGGCGCCAGCTGGCGCAACGTCGGCGGCGAGCCGTTCGACCTGTCCTTCTTCATGACCAATGCCACCAACAAGGAATATGTGCTTGGCGGCCTGCCGCTCACCAATACGCTGGGCGTTTCGACGCTCACTTATGGTGCGCCGCGCATGTATGGTTTCCGTCTCGGCTATCGCTTCGGAAACGAAGCATATTGAGCCTGAAGGCGGACCCCGGCAGGGGATAGTGAGAAAGGAAAGATACGGGCGCGTTCGGCCCGCACGGGAGAGCAAAGAATGAAACTGAAGCGTGTATGGCTCCTTCTGGCTCCCGTCTGTCTCACTCCCCTGCTGCTGACATCCCAATTGCAAGGTACGGAGCCGAAGACGGCGGCGCGGGTTCAGGACGTTCCTGCACCCGCGGCGTCGCCATCCGCTTCGCCGGTGCTGCGCGTCTATCCGCCCGGTCGGGCCGATCAGACCAGGACCAATCTGTATTGGGGCGACACCCACCTGCACACCAACTATTCGCCCGACGCCTATATCAACGGCAATACGGTGATGTCGCCCGATGAAGCATATCGCTTCGCGCGCGGCGAGGAAGTGCAGACCGGGTCGGGGCTGAAAGTCAAACTCGGGCGACCGCTCGATTTCCTCGCGGTTACCGATCACTCCGAATATATGGGCATCCATGTCCGGCTGGCGGAACGTGATCCCGCGCTTGCCGACTGGCCGGTGGGCAAGCGCTGGGCGGATCTGCTCGCACAGGGCAATCGCGTTCTCTATCTGCTCGACATGCTCAAGACGCTGCAGGACAATCGTCCCGAGGACGCTTTGCCGGATGGCGTGCGCGAAAGCGTGTGGCACGATGCGATGGCTTCCGCCGAACGCTATAACGATCCGGGACATTTCACTGCGCTGATCGGCTATGAATGGAGCGCGACGGTGTCGGGAGACAATCTCCACCGCAACGTGATCTTTCGCGGCAACGCCGCCGATCTGGCGGGTACGCGCCCCTTTACCGGACAGGACAGCCGCCAGCCCGAGGATCTGTGGAACGCGCTGCAACGCTATGAAAGCGTCAGCGGAACCAAGGTTCTGGCGATCCCGCACAACGGCAATATGAGCAACGGGCGGATGTTTGCGCCGACCATGTCGGACGGAAATCCCTTTACCGCCGATTATGCGCGCCGCCGTGCGCGCTGGGAGCCGCTGGTCGAAGCCACGCAGATCAAGGGAGACGGCGAAGCGCATCCCTATCTCTCGCCCGAAGACGAATTCGCCGATTTCGAAACCTGGGACGACAGCAATCTGATGGGCACGGTGCCCAAAAAGCCAGAGATGCTGCAATATGAATATGTCCGCTCGGCACTCAAGCTGGGGCTCGAGCACGAAAGCCGGCTGGGGGTAAATCCGTTCAAGTTCGGCATTGTCGGCGGCACCGATTCTCACACGTCGCTGTCGGCGATCGAGGAAGATAATTTCATCGGCAAATTCTCGAACGGTGAGCCTTCGCCGACGCGGGCGATGGAGCATATGGCCGGGATGGGGCCGATCAACTGGGGGCTGGTCGCGTCGGGCATTACTGCCGTCTGGGCGCCGGAGAACACCCGCGAGGCGATCTTCGACGCGTTCGAACGCCGCGAAGTCTATGCGACCACCGGTCCGCGGATGCAGGTGCGCTTCTTCGGCGGATGGAACTTTACCTCCGATGATGTAGCGCGCCCGGATTATGCGCAGATCGGCTATGCCAAGGGCGTGCCGATGGGCGGCGATCTGCTGCGCCAGCGGCAGGGCGGGGCACCGCGTTTCATGGTTGCCGCATCCAAGGATCCGATCGGCGCGAATCTCGATCGGGTGCAGGTTGTGAAGGGCTGGCTGGGCAAGGACGGCCAGTTGCACGAGCGGGTATATGACGTCGCCTGGTCGGGCGACCGGAAGCCGGATGCGGAGACCGGCAAGCTGCCCGCCGTCGGCAACACCGTCGATGTCGCCAACGCAACCTATCGCAACACGATCGGTTCGGCGGAGTTTGCCACGACCTGGACCGATCCCGATTTCGATCCCGATTGCCGGGCATTTTATTATGTCCGCGTGCTCGAAATTCCGACGCCGCGCTGGACCGCTTATGAGGCCGCCTATTTCCACATCACCATGCCGGACGAAGTGCCGATGGTGATTCAGGAACGCGCCTACACCTCGCCGATCTGGTACACGCCCTGATCCGCGCGGATCGGGCCGGCGGGCAGGGGAAGACAGGCGATCGGTAGCGGCATGACCAGTTCGGAAAAGGGCGGTCGTCTCCGCCGGGTTTTGCATGCGATGAAGCGCGAACCGCTGGTTCATTTCCTGGCGGTTGGGCTGTTGCTGTTCGTCCTCTATGCCTTCGCCAATCCGACCGGAGCCGATGCCGGCGAGCATATCGTGGTGGATCGGCAGCGGTTGCTCGATTTCGTCCAGTCGCGACAGGCGACGGTCGATGACAGCGCAGGCAAGCGGCTGGAAAATCTTACGCCGGCCGAGGTCCGCGCGCTGGTCGACGAATATGTCCGCGAACAGGCGATGTATCGTGAGGCCGAACGGCTGGGGCTGGCGGATGAGGATTATATGATCCGCCGCCGCCTCGCCCAGTCACTCGACTTCCTCTATCGCAATATGGAGGGGGTTCCCAAGCCCACCGAACAGCAGCTGCGCGATTATTATGCGCAACATATCGGCCGCTATGCCGCGCCGCCCGCGATCACCTTCTCGCATATCTATTACAGCAGCGATCTGCATGGATGGGACGGCGCCGAGCGGCTGGCGGGCCAGACGCTGCGCGACCTTCGGGCGAAGGGCGAGGATGCCGTGCTTGGGCAGCGCTGGCCGGGCGATCGCTTCGTCTATCAGCTCAACTATGCCGAGCGCGACAAGTCGCTGATCGCCAGTCATTTCGGCGCGCCGATGGCCGATACGCTCTTTTCGGTCGCTCCGCAGATCGGCAAATGGCAGGGGCCGTTCCGATCGACGAGCGGCTGGCATCTGGTGCGTATCGAGGAACGCGACAGCGCAGAACAGATGCCGTTCGAGGCCGTGGTCGCACAAGTGCAACGCGATTGGGTGGAAGCGCAGAAGCAGGCGCGGGCCGATGCGGGCTATGCGCGGCTGCGCGAGCGATATGATATCGGCGTTTCGCCCGATGTTCGCGGGATGATGACCGACAAGGCCGCGCAATAGCCATGTTGCGTGCGATCCTGGCGCTGGTGATGCTGCTCTGTGCCTGGCCCGCCGCCGCGCATGAAAGCCTGCCGCTGGTGGTCGTCATCGAGGAACAGGCGCCCGACATTTTCGCGCTGCGACAGCAATTGCCGCCTGCGATCGAGCGGGGGCAGGGGCCGCAATTCGCAATGCCCGAAAGCTGCACATGGATGCAAGGCTCCAATCGCGGCGAAGGCTCCGGCATCTATCGGTGCGCAGGCGGGTTGAGCGGAGAGCAGGTACGTTGGACCTTTCCGGGGAAGACGCCCGCCATTCCCACGCTGGTGCGCGTCAAAAGGCTGACCGGGGAGGAGCGCACGATCCTGGCCGCACCCGGCGAAACGCAGATACTGGTGCCCGATCGCGAAAGCTGGTCCGCCGTTGCGTGGCAATATCTGACGATGGGGATCCATCATCTCCTATCGGGATATGACCATCTGCTCTTCGTATTCTGCCTGATCTGGATCGCGGGTACGCCCGGGCGCGTGCTGAAGGCGGTGACCGGCTTTACGCTTGCCCATTCGGTGACACTGATCCTGTCGGCGCTGGCGATCGTGCGCGTGCCGGTGCCGCCGGTCGAAGCGGCGATCGCGCTCTCGATCATGTTCCTGGCACGCGAAATCGCTGTGGGACGGCGGGAATCGCTGACATGGCGCCACCCGATGCTGGTTTCCAGCCTGTTTGGGCTACTCCACGGGCTGGGTTTCGCTGCGGCGCTTCGCGAAACGGGGATGCCGCAGCTGCATCTGCTCACCGGACTGGCGGCGTTCAATATCGGGGTGGAAATCGGGCAGGTCGCGGTCGTGCTGCTGATCTTCGCGGCGATCGCGGCGGGGCAGCGGCTATGGCCGGTGCTCGCCGAGCGGTTTCGCTTGCCGCATCCGGACATTTTTCTCGCACGCGGCGAGCAGGTATTGCTGCTGCTGATCGGTGGATTGAGCGGCTTCTGGGTGATCGAGCGGACGCTCGGTTTCCTGTAGCGCAAAAAGAAAGGGCGACGTTTCCGCCGCCCTTCCGTGCCGTCTCCCTCACCAGGCCGAGGGTGGATTTTCCCGCGCGAGTATCTGATCGGTCCGTGCGCCGACGGCGCGATCGGTATCCTCGCTGGCCGGTACCATCCAGAAGCGCCCCTCAGCGACGCAGGACAGTGCGAATTCCGACACTTCCTCCGGCTGGGTGAGCTTCATTTTCAGGCCGGTCGCTTCGAGCAGGTCGTCCATCGAACGATAGGCGACCTTCTTCTGCGCTTCGTTCTCGACATAGTCGTCGGGGCGCACTTCTCCCGAAGCGAGAATGCCCGTGTTGACGGTGTGCGGGCCGGGGAACAGGACACCGGCTTTCAGCGTGCCGCCTTCGCGCAGCAATTGCTGGTGCAGCACTTCGGTGATGCTGGTCACGGCGGCCTTGGTCGCGGCATAGATCGGCGTGTTGGGCAGCGAATACAGCCCGCCATTGGCCGAGGAGGTGTTGATCACCATCCCTTCCTCACCCGCTTCGAGCATCCTGGGCACGAAGGCCTTGATGCCGTGAACGACGCCCAGCACGTTGACGTCGAGCCCCCAGCGCCAATCGCTCAGCGGCAGGTCCCAGACCTTGCGTTGCGATTCGCCCAGACCCACTCCGGCGTTGTTGAAGAGCAGGTGCACCGTCGCAAACTCGGCAAACGCCGCGTCCGCCAGTGCCTGCACCGAGGCTTCCTTGGTGACGTCGCAGGCGATCGCGAGCACCCGACCGCTACCGAGCGCATCGATTTCGTCCCGCACCGCCTCAAGCCGTTTGGGATCGATATCGGCGATGATCACATGCGCACCGGCACGGGCAAGGTCCGAACAAAGGCACTTGCCCACGCCGCTGGCGCCGCCGGTAACAACGGCTACCTTTCCGGAAAAATCCTGCATCAGGCGTCCTGCAGCTGCTTGAGTTCGAGGCCGACATTTGTCGGATTGTCGAACCGGCCGACCCAATGTTCGGCGATCCATTCGCCCGGTACGGCGCGCAGGATCTGACCACCGGTACGCGTGCCGCCTTCGACATAGTTCATCGAAGTGAGTTCGCGGACCGGAATATCGGCCAGCGGATCGAACGGGGATTCGCGCAGCGTGATCTTGCCACCGGTCATGTCGCGGCGATCGCTGTAATTGCGTTCCCAGTTGAGCCGGGTGAGATAGACGTCGCCGTCAAACTCTCCGGGCGTTTCGATCGCCATCAGCGCCTTGTAGCAGAAGAGATGCTCGTCGAACTTGAGCGGCGCGTCGACCTTGTCGCCGATCGTGCCTTCGATTTCGAAATAGGGGATGCCGTGGCGCGTGCAGGTGGCACGCAGCGTATCGCCGTTCCGTTCGAAATGCGTCTGCGCGATCTTCTTGGGCTCGCCGAAACGCTCACGACCCGACGTAACGATGCTTTCGCCCTCCATCGCCATATGGAAGCAATAGCCGCCCGGCGCACCTTCATAGGTGCAGGTGGCGGCCATGGTCAGCGCGCCGATTTCGATCGCCTGGGTCTCGCTGACATGCATGGTGACGTGCATCATCTGCAGCCAGATTTCGGGGTTTTCCACCGGCTCGAGCGGCTTGGGCAGCAGCGCTTCGATCACTTCGCGATCGGTATTATAGGTGGCGCGGATTCCATAAACGGAATTGCGCAGCATTTCCGGGCCGCCAGCGGGCGTGGGACCCTGGCGATAGCGAAGGCGTGACATGGCATTCTCCTGATGTTGTTATGATTGGCGTCGCCCGCCGCAGCCGACGGGCGCAGTGGCGTTTTATTCGGCAGCTTCCACCAGCCGCTGACCGTTCGGTCCGTCGGCGTAGAATTGCTCGAAATATTTGCGGAAGCGCAGGATCGGGCCGTCGCCGTCGCACAGGTACGGGCGGGTCAGGTGGATCTTGTTTTCCCAGATCGGAATATCGCCTTCGACCCCGGTCTGGACGCACACATGCGCGATTGCCGACAGGGTTGCGAATTCCTGCATCGTGCCGGGTTCGACCTTGGGGTGGGTGAAATAGAAGCGGAGTTCCACGTCATCCGCCTCGACCGGCGTCGCGATGACGAGCAGGCTCAGGTCGACGATACCGCTGATCCGCGTATATTTCTGGCCCGCGCCGTTCTGCACCGTGACGACGTTGCTCGGAACCTGCTTTTCCTCGCCATCGACAGTGACGGTGCGATGGCCCCGCGCGATGCTCTGGCGCTGGACACCGCTATAGCTGGTCTCGCCTTCGGGAACGGCATCCATCGAGTGGACATAGGCGAAATGCGCCACATCGACGCCGTTCTCGGCGATTTCCTGCGGGTTGCTGGCGAAACGCCATTCGCGCTTGGTGGGCTCGGCCCAGTCGGGGTCGGTGAATTCAGGATAGTCGATCACATCGAACAGCGGCGCAACATTTTCCGGGTGATACCATGCCCAGATGACGCCCGACTTTTCCTCGACCGGATAGGC